>NZ_FOJM01000001.1:112227-204828 GCF_900111825.1 Pedobacter suwonensis | reverse complement strand
AATTAGAATAAACCACTGATAAAAAGGATGAACACAGATATTAATAAACGTAATCCGTGTTTATCCGTGCAATCTGTGGCAAAAAATAGAACAGAAAAAAACAATCAGAATAAACCACTGATAAAAGGATGAACGCAGATATTAATAAACATAAGCCGTGTCTATCCGTGCAATCCGCGGCAAAATAATAAAGCAGGAACTAAAAACAACCCACAGCTAAAAAAGACAAACACAAATCTCTAAACCAAATCTGTGTTAATCTGTGAAATCTGTGGCAAAAAATAGAACAGAAAAAAACAATTGGAATAAACCACTGATAAAAAGGATGAACACAGATATTAATAAACATAATCCGTGTCTATCCGTGCAATCCGCGGCAAAATAATAAAGCAGGAACTAAAAACAAATAAAACAACCCACAGCTACAAAAGACAAACACAAATCTCTAAACCAAATCTGTGTTAATCTGTGAAATCTGTGGCAAAAAATAAAACAAGAAAAAAACAATTAGAATAAACCACAGATAAAAAGAATGAACACAGATATTAATAAACATAATCCGTGTCTATCCGTGAAATCTGTGGCAAAAATAGAACAGAAAAAAACAATTATAATAAACCACTGATAAAAAGGATGAACACAGATATTAATAAACGTAATCCTTGTCTATCCGTGCAATCTGTGGCAAAAAATAGAACAGAAAAAACAATCAGAATAAACCACTGATAAAAAGGATAAACGCAGATATTAATAAACATAATCCGTGTCTATCCGTGAAATCTGTGGCAAAAAATAAAGCAGAAACTAAAAACAACCCACAGCTAAAAAAGACAAACACAAATCTCAAACTAAAACCAAATCTGTGTTAATCTGTGGCAAAAAAAAATAAATATGGATTTACAACTAAAAGAAAAAGTAATCATCATTACCGGCGCGGCCAAAGGCATTGGCCGTAGTATCGCGGAAGTATTTGCCAAAGAAGATGCCGTCGCCGTAATTGTAGGCAGAAAAGCAGCAGACAACCAGAAGGTGGTTGATGAAATTATCGCGCTAGGCAAAAAAGCCGATCAGTTTGTAGCCGAACTTTCCAAACCGGAAGATTGCGAAAAAGTAATTGCCCAGATTGTCGCTAAATTTGGCAGGATTGATGGTCTGGTAAACAATGCCGGTGTAAATGATGGGGTGGGCCTTGAGCGTGGCGATTATGAAAGTTTTATGGCTTCGCTCCACAAAAATGTAGTGCATTACTACCTGATGGCGCACCATGCTTTGCCTGAGCTAATCAAAAGCAAGGGGGCAATTGTAAATATCACTTCCAAAACAGCTGAAACCGGTCAGGGCAACACCTCAGCCTATGCGGCAGCCAATGGTGGCAGAAATGCGCTAACCCGCGAGTGGGCGGTAGAACTTTTAAAATATGGCATCAGGGTTAATGCAGTTGTGGTGGCAGAGTGCTGGACACCCGCCTACGAAACCTGGATCGAAACGTTAACTGATGCACAGGAAAAACTAAATGAAATTACCGCTAAAATTCCTTTAGAAAACAGAATGACCACTGCAGAAGAAATCGCCAATATGACGGTATTTCTAATGTCGGCCCGCTCAAGTCACACTACCGGGCAAATAATCCATGTAGATGGTGGCTATGTACATTTAGATCGGGCTTTGGCGAACGCTTAATCAGTTTTCAGTCGACAGTTATTAGTTTGCAGTTTATACCAATGCCGGCAATTAACCAACACTAATGAAAACTGGAGCGTAAATAGATCGTCACTGCGAGGAGGAACGACAAAGCAATCTGTCATGCCAGCGATTCTTGCTAGAAAGATTGCTTCGTCGGCTGAAAAAACCTTCTTGCAATGACGAATGTCTATTGTTATCTCTCCATTTTGTTAGGCCATATCCGATAACCTGCTGAAAGAAAAAAATCGTCCGCGTTTGTAACGCGGATGCATGAGGACAGCGATTTTATCGCTGAAAAGTATAATCCCAAAAAAAAGCCGATAAATTTAAATTATCGGCTTCTGTATTATTGGGGTTTAGCTAGCTTAACCTTTATAAAACACCTCATTCCAATGCAATTCATTTCTGAACTGATTGATTTTCGTATCGGCCCCAATGTTAATGTATTCCAAACCGGCAATGTTGGCAAAATCTGACAAGTGCTCGGTAGTTAAATTCTGACTGTAAGCCGTGTGGTGTGCTCCACCCGCGTAAATCCATGCTGCACAACCTGTTTTCATATCAGGCAGTGGTTTCCAAAGCACGCGTGCAACAGGCAGGTTAGGCAAATCATTTTCTGCTTCAACGGCTTTAACTTCATTTACCAGTAAACGGAAACGGTTGCCCATATCAATTAACGAAGCATTCAGGGCATCGCCACCGCCTACGTTGAATACCAAACGTGCCGGATCGGCTTTACCGCCAATGCCCAGTGGATGTACTTCTAAACTTGCTTTTCCTGATGCCAGGCTGGCGTCTACTTCCAGCATGTGCGAACCCAGCACCATGGCATTTGCCGGATCAAAATGATACGTATAATCTTCCATAAAAGCATTTCCACCTGGTAAACCCGCGC
This sequence comes from Pedobacter suwonensis, assembly GCF_900111825.1. GTDB lineage: Bacteria > Bacteroidota > Bacteroidia > Sphingobacteriales > Sphingobacteriaceae > Pedobacter > Pedobacter suwonensis. The sequence goes on along the minus strand of NZ_FOJM01000001.1, from coordinate 202,250 downwards.
CCATTACCTTACACGCACGTACCAAAGCCGCAGTTTTCCAATCACCTTCACCGGCAAAACCGTAACCATCGGCCATCAAACGTTGTGCTGCAATACCAGGCAACTGAATCATCCCGTGTAAATCTTCAAAGGTATCTGAGAAACCTTTAAAGCCACCATCAACTAAAAACTTGCGTAATCCCAACTCAATTTTAGCCGCATCGTAAACCGATTGGTGTCTTGCGCCACCAGCTTTCAGGTCATCAGCCATTTCATAGGTAGCTTCGTATTCTTTTAATAAAGCCTGAACAGCTTCCTCATCAATTCCATTAATTACGGCTACTAAATCACCTATACCGTAAGTGTTTACTGAAAAGCCAAATTTCATTTCCGCTTCAACCTTGTCGCCATCGGTAACCGCTACAAAGCGCATGTTATCGCCAAAGCGTGCAAATTTAGCGCCCTGCCAATCGTTCCATCCGGCAGCAGCCCTGCACCAGGTATCAATCTGTTTTGCCACTTCTTCATCCTGCCAGTGTCCAACCACCACTTTACGGTCTTTACGCATACGCGAAACCATAAAACCAAATTCGCGGTCGCCGTGTGCACTTTGGTTCAGGTTCATAAAATCCATATCAATGGTATTCCATGGAATATCACGATTGAATTGTGTATGCAGGTGTAACAAAGGTTTCTGCAATACATTCAAACCCCTGATCCACATTTTTGCAGGAGAGAACGTGTGCATCCAGGTAATAACTCCAATACAGTTCTCATCGATATTGGCCTGTTGTAAAGTTTCAAAAATCTCCTCGGTGGTTTTTACAATCGGCTTGTACACCACCGAAACCGAAATGTTTTGGTTTTGATTCAATGAATCAGCAACTTGCTGTGCATGTTCTGCTACTTGCTTCAAGGTTTCTTCGCCGTATAAATGTTGTGTACCGGTGATAAACCAAACCTGTAATTTTTTTAAATCAATCATTACTGTTTATGTTGTTTTTAATTATTTTGTTTTTAATTTATTCAAATAAACCTATCAGGTTTTAAAACCTGATAGGTTTATTATTTTCCGGTCGGTGCGACACCAACCGATGGTTCAAAACTTTGGACTCACTATTTCTGTCCGTAGTAAGCACCTGCACCATGTTTACGCTCATAATGCTTTTCGATTAACGAATCTTTTAACTTTGGTGCCTGCGGATTAATTTGTTGCGTTAACAAAGCCATTTGCGCTACGGCCTCCAGTACGGCACTGTTGTAAACGGCTTTCTCTGCTGTTTTACCCCAGGTAAAAGGCGCATGATTACCTACTAAAATCATTTCTACTTCTTTATGGCTTAAGCCCAGGCTTTCAAAGTGATTGATGATCTGGAACCCCGTTTCATATTCATAATTACCTTTAATCATGGCGTCATCCATCGGTGGTGCACACGGAATATCGACAGTTAAATGGTCAGCATGGGTGGTACCAAAAATCGGGATGGCTTTTTGCGCCTGCGCCCAGGCAGTGCCGTAGGTAGAGTGGGTATGCACCACGCCACCAATATCTTCCCAGTGCTTATACAAAACGGCGTGCGTTTGCGTATCCGAAGAGGGGCGGAGACTACCTTCAACCGTTTTCCCATCAAAATCTACAATCACCATTTTTTCCGGCGTTAAATCCTCATAAGGCACACCACTGGGCTTAATTGCAAATACTCCTTTTGAACGGTCGGCGGCACTTACATTACCGAAGGTAAACAGTACCAATCCCAATTTCGGCAACTGCATATTGGCTTCGTAAGCCTGTTGTTTTATATCCTGATAGTTGCTCATGACAGATAAGGTTTAACATCTTTTTTGCTGTATTTCTCCAAATAACGGCCAAGCCCTAAATATTGCTGATAATGCTGGCGGTAAAGCTTTTGCTTTTTCACATTTGGCTTATATTCTTTTTCAAAACCGGTACCCATGGCTTGCATGGCTTCCTCAATATTCGGGTAAATACCGGCTGCTACTGCGGCAAACATAGCTGCACCTAAAGCACAGGTATGCTCAAAGCGGTGGATCCGGATCGGCATTTCGAGCACATCAGACATCATCTGCATAATATAAGCCGATTTTTTAGCCACTCCACCAATGCCAATAATACCTTTTACAGGCACCCCTTGTTCTTTAAAACGATCTACAATGGCTTTGGCGCCAAAACAGGTTGCGGCTGCCAGTGCGCGGAAAAACCGCGGAGCATCGGTTCCTAAACCCAAACCAGTGATGGCACCTTTAAGTTCCTGATTCGCATCAGGCGTTCTTCTGCCGTTTAACCAATCTACAGCCAGCTCTGCATAATCATCATCATCTAAAGCTTCAGCCTGCTTACTTAAACTGGCGATAATTTTGGCTTCAAGTTCTTCTTTCAGCGCAATTGCCGTGGCCTCATCAATAAGTTCAGATTCAGTTAGCAAATGGTTTAGCGGCCAGCTGATCAAATTTTTAAACCAGGCGTATACATCACCAAAAGCAGACTGACCTGCCTCTAAACCTGCCATACCCGGAATTACAGAACCATTTACCTGTCCACATATACCGTTTATCAGTTTTCCATCTAAATCCTGGTTAGGTGCTACTAAAATATCGCAGGTACTTGTACCCATTACCTTACTTAAATAATAAGGTTCAATCTGTCCGCCAACTGCACCCATGTGTGCATCAAAAGCGCCAACACCGATTACCACATCGGTACTTAAGCCTAATTTATTTGCCCACTCTTCGCACAAGGTTCCGGCGGCAACATCAGAAGTATCGGTATCATTAAATAATTTATCTCTGAAACCGGCCAAAAGCGGATCCAGACTGCTAAAAAAATCTTCCGGTGGCAAACCGTTAAATTCTTCTGCCCATAAGGCTTTGTGTCCGGCAGCGCAACGACTTCTTTTCATGGTAGTCACATCCTTGCCGCCACAAAGTAAAAACGGAATCCAGTCACAATGTTCTACCCAGGATTGCGCACTGTTCCGAATAGACTGATCTACTCTTAAGGTACGCAAGAGTTTGGCCCAAAACCATTCAGACGAATAAATTCCGCCTACATACTTCAAATAGTTGGTTTCGAACCGGGTAGCATGCTCATTAATTTCTGCAGCTTCTTTAACCGCTGTATGGTCTTTCCAAAGCACAAACATGGCATTTGGATTCTCTTCAAAACCAGGTGTTAAAGCCAGGGGAGTACCCGCTGCATCAACAGCAACCGGACTAGAACCTGTCGTATCAATCGAAATACCCCTTACTAAAGAAGCAATTTCTGCACCACCGGCTTTGGTTAAACAATCTTTTATGGTATGCTCTAAACCTTCAATATAATCTAAGGGATGCTGGCGGAACTGGTTAACAGCCGGTTTACAGTATAAACCTTTTTGCCATCTGGGATAAAGAAAAACAGAGGCCGAAATTTCTTTTCCATTTGCGGTATCGACTAGAACAGATCGGACAGAATCAGTCCCATAATCTACTCCAATTACATAGTTTGCTTTGCTCATAACAATAAATAAATGTCTAATTAACGTTTATTTATTTGAATTAAAAAATTTTATTGATTTTTAATTCAAAAACATCGATTCCGAACAGTCTGGAGCTCTTTTGTTTGCTAATTTCTTTCGTTTAGCTGAGGGATTTCCTGGTTATTTAAACGACGTGAACCCACCATAGCACTAAAAGGTAAACGCAGGTCCATCAGCAAACAATTTTATCGCGCAGTGTAACATCAAAAGGCAGCAACCAAATCAACCGTTAAAGATTAAACATCAGATACGATATTAGCTTTCAATGCGGAAACCACCTGATTTAATACCACATTGATGTTATTCAGTAAATAGTCAAGTCTTTGCGATTTACCATATTCCGGTGCAAAATTCTCTATTTCGATCAACTCGTCCTTTATGGATGATATACCCATGTCAGCTACAGAGGGTTTAATCCGATGTACAAGCTTTGAAATTTTCGAAAAATCATTGTGATCGTATGCATCATTTATCTCTTTTAACGTAAGCGGTATATGCCGGATAAAAAAGCCGACCAGATTATTGATGAATTTGGTATTACCTCTTGCTATGCCCTCAATTTTTGATAAATTATAAAGTGGTGTATCAGTTACGTTATCAGGTTCTTTTTTTACTGAGTGAAATTTACCCAGCCATTTCGAAGCAATTTCAAGGAGCTGTTCTTCTTCAAATGGTTTTGACAAGTAATCGTCCATGCCATTGTCTAAGCATTTTTGATTATCTCCTTTTAATGCGAAAGCGGTTAGTGCTATAATCGGTACATCTATTAGTTTTTCCCTAACCAACCTGGTTGCTTCCAACCCATCCATTTCGGGCATTTGTACATCCATCAAGATCAGATCAAATTTATTCTTTTCAATTAAAAGAAGCGCTTCGTGTCCGTTAGCTGCCTCGGTAACAACAGCACCAAAATTACCCAGTATTGCTGAGGCCAGAAGCCGGTTGGTTTCATTGTCATCGGTAATCAGAATCTGCTTACCATTCAGTAATGTCGTATCTACTTCAATATTGCCTTTCTCTATAAGGTCCTGTTCGTTACCTTTTGGTATCCAGAGGTTGAAGGATACGGTAGTTCCTTTGTTTTTTTCGCTGTTTACCTTAATTTCTCCCCCCATCAGTTCAATGAGTTCTTTAGATATGCTCATGCCCAGTCCGGTTCCTCCGTATTTTCTGGTAATAGAATTATCTTCCTGTGAAAATTTAGCGAACAGGTGGTTAACAAATGTCTGCTCCATTCCAACGCCACTGTCAATCACGCTTATCTCAATAAGCTGTTCCGATTCGTGATCCTGTAAAACGCTGCATTGAATATCTACTTTTCCTTTAGGGGTAAACTTAATTGCATTGCTGACTAAATTGAGCATAATTTGGGAAAGGCGGTAAGGATCGCCAATTAACACCCTCGAAAGTCGTTGATCGTAAAATGAGTTGGTAAATGTAAGTCCTTTTTCTTCGGCCCGGTGCTGCATCACCTGCATAACATGGCTAATGACCTTTTTAGGTTCAAATCCAATTTTTTCAATACCCAGCTTGCCAGACTCTATTTTACTTAGGTCAAGAATATCATTGATAATTACGAGCAGATTATCGGCAGAGGAGCGGATCGTATTGAGAAAAAATTGCTGATGATGATCTAATTTTGTTTTACTAAGCTGATTGGCCATCCCGGAAATGGCATTCATTGGCGTTCGTATTTCATGGCTCATATTGGCCAGAAATGCTTCTTTTGATTTCGTTGATTCCTCGGCAGCCTCTTTAGCTTTGATAAGCTCATGCTCTAGTTTTTTCTGCTCAGTGATGTCTAAGTGTATTCCGACAGAGCCGATATGTTCCCCTTTATCATTGAGCCTTGGCGCTCCGCTTATGAGCCACCATCTTAATTCGCCGGCTCTATTCCGAACTTTCACTTCATAGGCATCCGATATTCCATGTTTTCGGAGACTTGTTTTTGACGCTACGGTCTCCTTACTTTCGCCAAGGTCTATTATATCTGTGTCTTTCGCTCCGGCAAGTTCTTCCTGGTCAAAGCCGATCATTTTACAAAAGGTTTGATTTGCAAATTGAATATATCCGTCATTATCAACCTCCAGTAAGCCCAGGTTCATATTGGTGATGATGTTTCGGTACTTTTCTTCTTTGTTGATCAGGGCCTGCTCAGAAAGTTTACGTTCAGTGATGTCAGAATGGGTACCGATAATTCTCTCCGGCAACCCATCTGGTGTTCTGTTCACGATCATTCCCCGGTCAAGTACCCATATGTAGTTGCCATTTTTATGTAATATCCGGTACTCCCGCTGATGTGAATTTATTTCACCTGCAAAATAGGCTTCATCTGTCTCCAAAATTTTAGGAAGGTCATCGGGATGTATCCGGCTTAACCATTCATCAGGGTCATTAGCAAAATCTTCATCCCCATAGCCGAGCATGCTTTTGTATTTTTTAGAAAAAAAGGCTTTTTTGTTTTGGAAATTGTATTCCCAAACACCATCACCGGCGCCTTCCAAAGCAAATTGCCATAGCTCCTTACTTGCCCTTAGCTCTTCTTCATTTTTCTTTCTGTCAGAAATATCCCTGATAAAGGCACAGAAAAAAATTGTACTGCCCTGGCTTACGGGAATGATAGACAATTCAACCGAAAATTCCGCTCCGTTTTTATTCATCGCAGGCATTTCAATCATTTTATTTAAAATTGTACCGGCACTATTTTGATGGTACCTTTCCATACCCGCTTTATGTCCGGCTTTGTGGTAGGATGGAATAATGTTATCTGTTAAATGCTTTCCGATCACTTCAGCTTCCTTCCAGCCAAATATTTTCTCTGCCTGAGGATTCCAGAAAGTAATTAATCCCTCGCTATCGATGGTAATAATGGCATCCAAAGCCGAATTCATGATCAGGCGATTTTTTAATTCGCTCTGCTCAAGCGCTTCCATCGCTTTTCTCTTTTCGGTAATATCGGTATAATTCCAAAGGTGTCCCCTGTATACATCGTCGATAAAAATCGGAATGTACTCGCGTTTTAATATCCTTCCATCGGCTAGCGTTAGGTTTGTACTCTCGAAAGCTCTGTTTTTCAGTATTTGTCCGATACCGGCAACAAACTCATCAGGATTGTTAAAAAGGTGTTTTGATTGCTCTGCGCTATCACTGCAGCTGGTACCAATAAGTGCATCTGGTGGATAGGGTATCTGAAACAGATCGCAAAAAAGCTGATTCGTAAAAACGATGTTTCTATGCTCATCTTCCAATAAAATCCCGCTGTGCGAGTTTTCCACCAAAGAAGTAAATACCTTTTCTGCACTTTTCCTTAACGTAACCTGTTTATTCAGGTATTCGGCAATGGCAAGAAAATCATCAGGATTTTCGCCCTGATAATTACGACCCATTTCACCCAAAATGTTTTTCAAGGTTTCAATTGATTTCCTTTTTACCGATACTTCATGGCTTAGTTTTTTATTTACGGATATATACTCTTCTTCACTAATTGAAAAAGCCCTTTCAACCAATAATTTATCTCTTAGCAACGCGTCATAGGAATCGCTGATTACGCTCAAAAATTTTTTAATAGCCGGATTCTCCACCAGTTCGGCAGATAAATATTTGCTAATCTGCTTATTGAGTAACTTATGGTAATTCATAGAATGAAGTAATGGTCATCGTTTGATTGTGTAGCTGGCAGGTTCCACTATTATTAAACGGGGAAATCTCACCATACGAATAAAAACCCGCGATGGTAGTTTCTTTAGCAAACACTTCAGCAACTGCTTCAACTTCTTCCTCGGTTCTGGGGCCGAGTATTAATTTACGCCCAACACAACTGATGAGCAAAGCAAAATCCGGCTTTTGATTTTGTTTAAGGCTATTTGTGGCTGCATGGCTCGAAGCTTCGATCAAATTATCGAAATTTGCTTTCATCAACCTTACCTTTGAGCCCTCGGGTATGTCTCCTGCAAAAGTCATCGTTTTTTTATCTTCATCAATCGATAAAATGGTACGTACAATTGGCTCTGAAAAACCTGGAATAGAAATCGCTAACGGAAATAATAATGCAGAGGCCGGGAGGTTATCCACATCAGGTCCCAAATATTTTTTATATAAATCCAGCGCACTTTCGCCATTAATTTCATACAATACATTTGCCTGCGATCGGGTTACCGTTCGCTCCAAACCGAACATGTCCCAACCACCCTGCGAGCCATGGGTAACCAGCAGCCTGTTCCCATAAAAACCAATGGCAATGATGTTTCCTTCACCTGGGTTTTGATTGAGTCCCACTAAAGTGGATTTAAAATTGGCATCATCACCAGCCAAACCACCGGTTACCAAAATGTTTCCCGCGGCAACGTTTAGTCCTTTAATCAGCTCACTTCCATTTACCATATTTCCATCGGCAAATGTTAGTATATAGCTTAATTCCTCTTTTGGCAATTTCTCAATTAACCCGATCGCCGCAGCGTAACTATTTTCATATTCGTTTATATTGGCCAGCGAAGTTTTTATCGAGGTTGAATCAAAAGCTAAAGCAATAGCAATAAGTGCATTATCGCATACCGTTTGCTGGTAAATTTCTCCTGCAGCACTGCATAACGCAATATCTGCATTTGTAAAAAGTGATTTTAACTGCAGGTATACATCAATGGTCTGCAATAAATGCTTACCACCAAAACACAATACCAATTGAAACTGATCAGCAACTATGTTTTCTTCACCGTTCTCAGCCGTCCATTGGCCTGCCGTATAATTAAAGAGCTTAGCTTTCATCATTTATTTTTTACGCATAACAACTAGACGAATGTATTGATAAAACACACATACACCTGAATATCATTATTTTATAGAAAGTTAAAATAATACTTCATTTAATTGAACTTAAACCGAAACACGGCACATTTAAAAAGCTTCGTCGTCTCTTATCGTTTTATCACCGGTACTTTTTCCGATATCCTACATTTCTGCGGCTTTAAGCGCATCATTATTTTATGTCTAAATACCTAAGTTCAAATGATAGGAGATAAATATGATCTGACCAGAATCATCCTATACAACGAAAATCAAATAGTTACCAGATATACTTTTCCCTTATAAAATTTAGCTGCAATAACCTAAATAAAGCTAATGATTTTTTTTCAAATGGATGCGATTCTCTATCCTGAAAGGAAATCGCGAAAAAGCATAGATTATCCTATCTATTACAACGGAGGAAAACATTTCTATCCGGTAGATTAAAATTTGAAATATCAGCTCGTGATACTTTTTTTTGGAAATGTTGCAAATCACCTTGAATTGATCCCAGTCAGTGGAAGACATTTCGGGAGCTTTTGAGCCGAATGAAGCCAGTGATGTCCGGCTAGAACAAGTTAATTAAGCCACGAATAAACTGCCTAATTTATGATGATATTTAAAGTATTTTTGGCATTGATCCGTCTTCACTATCAAAACCTGCTTTGGCGCAGGAATAAGCGATAGAGCAGAAATCGCCCCCAAACAAGATCACATCAAAACAATGGCAAGAAAACAGTTAAACAGCGGAAATGCACCAGGCGTTGAATTATCAAAAGCCAAAATAAACAGAAAAAGTTTGGGTAATGTTGCCCGTTTGCTCACTTATCTGAAACCCTATCGCGGCAAATTCATTGCAGCGCTGTTTTTTCTCTTTTTATCAAGTTTGGTTGGGCTGGCCTTTCCATCTTTTATCGGTGCATTGATTGATACCGCACAGGGTAAACACGCCAATGGTTATTTGCCGGATACCATACCGGGAATCTTAATGTTAGCCTTTGTTGTATTGGCCTTGCAGGCAGTGGTATCTTATTTTAGAATTTTATGGTTTGTCAATGTAGCAGAACGTTCCCTTGCCGATATCAGGCGCGATACCTATTTCAAGTTGATCACCTTGCCGATGAACTTCTTTTCCAACCGCAGGGTTGGGGAGCTCAACAGCAGGATCTCTGCGGATCTGTCGCAGGTTCAGGATACCTTAACCACCACCATTGCTGAGATGTTACGGCAGTTTGTATTGTTTGCAGGCGGCATTGTCTTGATGGCCATCATTTCGAAAAAACTGGTTTTTACCCTGCTTTTGATTTTACCCCTGATGATTGTGTTTGCGGTGTTATTCGGGCGGTTTATCAAGAAGATTTCGCGCCAGGCCCAGGATAAAATGGCCGAATCAAACAGCATTGTTGAAGAAACCCTGTCGGGCATATCAAATGTAAAGGCGTTTGTAAATGAAGCCTTTGAAGCCGCACGGTACAGGAATACCATCCGCGAGGTAGCCGATATTGCTATTAAAGGAGCCAAATTCAGAGGCATGTTTGTTTCCTTTATCGTGCTTTGTGTTTTTGGAAGTGTACTGGGGGTGATTGGTTATGGCTGTATCCTGGTCAGTCACCAGGAAATTACCTTTGGCGAACTTTTAAAATTTTCACTTTATGCGATGTTCCTTGGCAGTTCCCTGGGTAGTTTTCCGGAACTTTTTGCCAACCTGCAAAAGGCTGTAGGTGCCAGCGAACGGGTGCTGGAGATATTGGGCGAACAGGGTGAAGCAGTATCGATAGTCGAAAACGACAACGTACCAAAACAAAAAATAGCGGGGAATCTTGCTTTTAAACACATTAATTTTGCCTATCCCTCAAGGCCGGAAGTACGGGTGTTAAACCAGGTATCTTTCGAAGCGAAAGCCGGACAAAAAATAGCTATAGTAGGTCCAAGTGGTTCGGGTAAATCGACTACTGCAGGATTGATCCTGCAATTTTATCATCCGCAAAGCGGCGAAATCCTGTTTGATGGCAAACCAGCCACCGCCTATTCACTTACGGATATACGGAATCAGATCGCGATTGTGCCACAGGATGTGATGTTATTTGGCGGAACGATATTGGAAAACATCGCCTATGGCAAGCTAAAGGCTACAAAAACAGAAATTATACAGGCGGCTAAAAGGGCAAATGCGCATGATTTTATCAGTGCATTTCCAGAAGGCTACGAAACCGTTGTTGGAGAACGTGGCGTAAAACTTTCGGGCGGGCAACGCCAGCGCATTGCCATTGCACGGGCCCTGTTAAAAAATCCGTCTATACTGATTCTGGACGAAGCCACTTCTTCGCTCGACTCTGAATCAGAACGCCTGGTGCAGGAAGCACTTGAAGAATTAATGAGCGGACGGACGTCTATCATCATCGCGCACCGGTTATCTACCATTCGTGAAGCAGACAGGATCCTGGTGCTGGAAAAGGGCCAGATTGTTGAATCGGGCACCCACCAGGAACTCATGAAAACTGAACAAGGGCTGTATAAGTACCTGAGTGGCTTGCAGCTCGAGGCGCAACAATCATAAAACAGCATATAAAAAAGGAAGCATTGAGCGAGGTTCCCTGTTAATTTACAGTTGCGGGTGATGGCCTGAACTATACCTCATTGGCTGATTAAAACCTTAAAATCCTTCCTGGTGCTTTAAGAAGAGCGTTCAGGTTACGTTGATTTAGCCCGTAAAGATATGGATGGGGAAGGGGCAACCAGACACAAAACAGCTTCAGTTATTTACCCGTTCAATTTTAGCACTGTTGCCTATGGCTAGATGAATAAAATTAAGTTGATCTACTCCATGAGGCGAATTGCAAGCACGGTACAATGATCAATCTATAGCAGCTTCCCAACGCCTGGTACAAACCCTAATAAATTGCGTTGATATTGCCCTTGTCGAAAATTTACAAGCTTTTTTTGTCTGTTTCGCCATAATTTGAGTATATTATAATCACCCAAAAAGATGAGTACCCAAATCATCCATCTGAAAAAAAATTACTCCCAAAAAACATTCAAAAGTCCACCTTCACCCCACATTTACCCCACGTTTGACCCACCTTCCGGCCAGGCTTGCGTGACACCTGCTTGCACACTGCTAAACACTTACTTTGGTAGAGCTATAGCCCTGGTATAGATCAGGCAGATCAAACATTTACCTCACTTTGGATGGGAAGGTATACAATGGGTAAATAAAAGGTGAAGAGAAATTCGCCCTGGGGTATTGCTGCGTTGGAACAGGCAGAGACAATAAACGGCTGTTTAGGCTTTTAGCATCATGAAATAAAATGCTCCAATGAGCAGGAAAGGACTTATGTGATCCCGCTGGGATTTGCACCTGGTTCTAAAATCAGCGTTTAAATAGTATTTTATGCGGTTTTCGATTCAACTCACCTAATCGCTCACCATTTATTTTTGTACGTTTTAGCTGCAATTGCTATTGTGTAAATATAATCATTCTCTTTAAAAATTAAAAGTGGCATCCTTTAAATCGTAATTGCTGGCACTGACACTCCAAAATAGCTGGCACAAATCGAACCGTAATATCTAACCTGGGTGGCCAATTCGAAAATAAAGAAAATCCGCTAGAGGTTCTAGGGAATAATTCCTTGCTTAATAACATTAATCCTGAAAATTTAAAACTCGCCTCGGAGACGTTTTTTAATCAGAAAAATCTGATAAAATTTATTTTGCTTCCCGAGTTTTAAAATAAATTTCACCCTCTTTTTAAGTAGATTAGTAACGGCCGCGGCTACTCAGATAGGCTGCGCGCGGTTTTTTTTATGTTTTACGGCCGTAAGTGCATTTTTGATAAAAAGAGTAACAAAAAAAACCAGCTGCCAATAAAGAGATGATTCAATATAACAAATAATGAGAACAACATTCTTGTTTTACAAAACAGCAGACAACAATTGGTATATTGACATTCCCGATTGGTACATAAGTTTTAGTCGATAGGTTGATTATACTTACTTGACACTTCAAACGCTGATCTAAATAGATCTTCGTTCGTATATTTCTTGCCAAGTTTCTCATCACTATATGGAAAAACCATAACCTATTGCCCCCTCTTCACCTAAAATAAATTTTTGATTACTTCTTGATAACCAGTTTGTTTCGGACTCTTCTAAAATTGGCAGAATGGAGCCAATCAAATTGGTTTATCCATTATATACAGTTTCCAAAGAAAATAAGGGGATTTTTATTTAACCTTAACTCTCGCAATCAGTCAGCAAAACTAGGTAGGCTCGTTTTTAATGGATCAGGAGCTCAAGTGGAACCTCGTCTGGCAATAAGTTATGAATGTTTTGATGTTCGAATGGAAACTTTGCACCTGGATTAATATTGATAACTTGACTGAAATTTTTTAAGGATTTTTCTATCACACTGTTAATATGATCGTCTTGATATGAATAACCAATAATTATTAACTTTTCACTTTTGATGAGTTCCTGGCTAAACCGTTCATATAATTCCCTGTACATATTATTACTATTGATGATATCCATCTTTGAGGCTCCGGTTATAAATTGCGGAACAATTTGAGGAGTGAAATTTTGCACCACTTTTCCAGAATCATCTACATCGGTCGCATAGTGTTTGTCACGGTAGTCTAGTGTTTTAAAATAATCATAACCTTTATAACGGTTTGTCTCTCTGATGTAATTGTACTTATAAAGGTCAATTGAACCATGCAGTTTCAGAACATTTATGGGGCCATAAAACGAGTTACTGAAAACAGGTAGCTTTTGATTCCGAGATCCTAACAAAATCTTTCCGTTTGTTGAGAAGCCATCGCAATATGAAATTTTTTCATGGTCAAATATTCTTTCCAAAAGCAGGTCATGATTGAGGGTAAAGATGTTCAATTGGTGATGCTTCGCTTTAAAAAAATTAATATAGGTTGAATATCGTTTTGAAATTTCATCATAACTTAGCCTCACCCACAACAAATCTTCGATTAAATGATAAATGCAAGAAAATATCTCATAATCCGGTAACTCTGAGAACTCAGCCTTGGAAATGGGATATTTTTTTTTGAACGCTAACTCCGCATCTTTCAAGTATTGCTCGAATTTCTCAGTTTCTGTATAGCGCTTATCGATAACAAACTGATAAAATTTTTCATAATTAATAACTTCCTCGCCACTTGATTTCTGAAATTCTTTAATTAGATAAGAAATAAAATAACCAATCTCGAGACCAAGATGCTGGATACGTCCGTTTTGCATATCAGCGTGATTTGCCCAATCGACCCACTTCCACTCACCAGAACCAAAGAATAATATTTGGTCCTCAAGTGGATCCCGCAAGAATTTTTCCGATATCCCTGAAACCAAAGGGAGGCCGGCATTATACGAGAATCCCGCGCCAAGAATCATGCTGGTTGCCATATGTTAACTAAAGTATTTAGAAGCAAATTATTAATTCTCCCTGCTTGGATCATATAATCAATCATATTTACCGACTAATTTATTATGGTAGATAACTCTCTAGTCTCGAATTTCTGAAGCGAATAAACTCCGGCCAATGATATAAATATAATGGAAAACCTCTTAAAAAATCTTCCGCAAGGTCCCAGGCCTGCGCTTCGCGCAAATACTTTTCTCTGCTAAAAGGCTTTTTCTCTAGTTCACTTGGTAAAGGTTGAAGTAGATGGCCATATTCGTGAGCAATAGAAAAAATCAATGTCAGCGGGTTTTCCCTTCGTTTAGTCCCAATCTCCATATGCCTTTCATTAAATTCAGTTTTTAAACAACAGCTTTCAATGTCAGGACAGGTTTCAATGCGGGGGATCTTTTCAAATATCCGCTCGAATAGTTCAATTAAAATTTCACGTTGGTTAAATAGCTCCGGAACTTGACTAATCATTTGACGGGCCATGTTGTATGGCTTTTGTCTCTCCAAGGAATGAGAAGAAATAAAGTCAGCTATTTCCTTGGGACCCTCTTTTAAAGAAAGTTCATATATACCTGAGGGGTACAATAGGTTATCTGAATCCTTTAAGTGGACCGCACCAATTTTTGTCATGAGGTTTTTTGAACCAATATTTTCCTGATGTACGTCAAAATATAACGCGGTAATACCTGCTGATTTCGCATAGTCTTTTAATAATTCGATCGCCATAAATGCTAAACCCTTTGTCCTGAAATCCCGATGTGTTACAAAATCAACAGCAAATGGTGCCTTTAATAATTCGCGTTCCTCCCTCTTCTTGCCTTGAACAGGACTTTCATTTAGCATCTCGAACAGCGCGTCAGTATCGATTTCCGGATCTTGTGTCTTGATAATATCTAGATTAGCCTTGATTGAAATATACCCAACTAACACTCTATCTGTGTTAAATATACCCCAGTACTGCTGCTTCCGTAAATTTTGATTCAAGCCAACTAATTGAGATATGATCTCATCTTTTTCGCCGTTAAAGGATGAAAAGTATCGTTTCACCTCTTCATCATCAACCAAATTATAGAGCTCTTCGGCATGTTCGGTGGTTAAATGTAAAAGGTATATGGTGTCGTTTTTCATTTTTAATTTCTAGTATTTCTTATTATCTCCAACGATCTGGTGTTATATATTTGAAATCCCATTTGATTCCGTTTGGCCGTGCAGGTATGCTCTTATTGTAAAAGGAAATAAATTCGCCGAAATATGTTGATGTCTTATCAATATTAAGAGCACTATTAAACCATTCTTCAAACTCACCGATTGAATCAAATATTCCTTCCCACCTTGCCTTGTCTATATAGTAATATTCTGATTCCGGACTGGTCTGCATGATGAATTTACCAAGGTCCTTAGCATAAGTATGGGTTTTATAAAATTCACGCATCATCGCTTGCGCCTCAGGGGGTGTTTGAAGTCTAAAGCTTTCCTCATCTTTAACTTTACAGCTATGGTAAACATTCCAAAATTCTGAACTCAGTTCATCAAATTCCAAGGTATACCGCTTAAGATTCTCTAGACTAATTTTTGAGAGTTCTGGATTAGAAATTGGAAATTTTTCATGTTGAGAAAGTATGTAGTTTATCATCAAGTTCTCAAAGGCCCGGCTCCCTTCATCTTGAATGAAATTACTTTTCAAAAATGTTATGTACTCGTCCATGGAGCCATAAAGACTGAGTTGTTCTTCAATGTTTTTCATCGGGTACAACATAACACCCAATAAATAGCCTTTATCATAGCCATGTATTCCATCGCGTTTCGAATACCAGCGGCCAATTTCAAAGAGGATCTTTATGTGGTTCTCAAACTCAGCCAGCGTTTCAAATATTTCAATTTTATTCAGCCTGTCCATAACTGCGCTAAATTTATTCTCATTTGTCCACTGTATTACCTCTTCTAGATATTTCTCGTATGGATTTCTTCTGGAATTCTCAAAATCAACGGATGGTATCTCTCCATCTAAGAGTTCAAAGGCAAAATATTTATAAAAATTAGCGGCTTTTGCAAAAACTTTATACCGCTCGTTTTTAAGTGTACCTGTCTCTCGGTCCGGATCGAGTAGTTCAAATATTAATCGCCTAATTAGCAGCTGTTGCGATTCTGATAATCCCAGCCTGGGTAATTCTGAAAAAAATATTGGTTCTTTCTGTTCCTCGGTTAAATTATTATCCCTCAGTCCATCATCGCCAAACCTCATAAAGCGTCTCATATCCAGTTGATTGTCATCAACATTTCGCTCGTGTTCTTTTCGAAGCCGATGATACACTTCTTTTCCACGATCAAAGGGAACAAAATACAACTGGTAATTATCAAAAAGTAATTTGAATACTTTAGGAAATTTTGTTTTGAGAAGTTGTAACAGGTAAAAATCATAGAAAAAAACATCATGAATGATATCCTTAATCTCAAAGGACAAAGCATTTACCAATCGTATAGCGCCGCGATGCGTTTCAATGATTTCACTTGTGAAATTTACCCCATTATATCCTCTGGACTCCAAAGCAATCTCCACCTGATTTTCAAATCCCTCAGGTAACTGAGATCTTAACAAAGTTTTAAGGTAATGACGAATAACTTCAGCTCTATATAAGGGAAGTGCAAACTCAAACTGAAATATTTTTTCTAGAAAAGCTTGATGATTGGACTCATTGAATGATTTTATGCCCTCAAGTACATAGTCCTTATCATATGCCACCACATATACTACCTTGTTAAAATTCCCCGTATTGCGGATTATCCTAAGCACCTCGGCAATTTCTTTTTTATCGAGTCTATCCAGATCATCTATAAAAATGATGATTTGCTTGCTAATGGCGACGAGGGATTTATTAATAGAATCATAAATTTCATTCTTGTTGCTCCGCTCAAAAAGATCCGCTACATACTGTATAATCTTGGTTAAAATGTTGTCATCAATCTTTGTCAATGTCCTCGCATAAGCATAAACACTATTAGAAAGATTTTGGTCATAAGGTTTTAGCTCAGCTATAAGCAAGGAGAAAAAATCTTCAATAATTTTTTCGGAGGAAGAACTTCGCCATGGGTTAAATTTGATAATAATCCGGTTTTCTTTATCTATAGCTGCTTCGATTAGGTTATTAAAGGAGGTTTTCCCAGATCCCCACTCTCCAGTAATGCCAATTGCAAGCGAGCCAGCGTCGTCTAGGTTTGGCAAAGACTGGATTTTATTAGCGATACGAACTGCAAACTTTTGGCGGTTGAGTAAATCCTGTTCACTTCCCAATATTGGCAAATCAATGAGAAAGGGTTCATCTAGATAAACTGGCTCATCACTTTTACTATATATCTCATTGGTTTTAAGCACCACTGCCTCTAAACAAATAAGGATGACTACGTCTGTGTATTTAATATTTCCGAAATAAGAAAAGGGCATAAACTCGTAGCAGTCTGTGAACCAACGGATGATAACATATGCGATTAACACGAAGAGAAATAATAAACTCCAGTCCGCACTTAATGCTTTTTTCGCCCGGAACTGACCATAGGATACCACTAAGGAAATAATAGCGAGCATACTGAACATAATACTGTTTAAAGTATTACTTTCAATATCTCCAAATAATGGCAATACTATAAAACCATCAAATTTAGTCTTAATGGATTTCGGAATATTATGAACAGAATCGGTAAACATATGACGAAAAGTAATTGTGGCTTGCCAAGCAGATAGAGAAACTTTTTCATTTAAAAAACATATTAACCGCTCCTTAAAAAAAAGTCACTTCATAATCCTTTAGTATCCTGTGGGATAGTCGGGAATGAGGAATGGCCAAAAGATCTTGGAGCGTTTTGATTTTTGCCATGGCTAAGTTATTAAAGAAAACTAAATTTTGATTGTAATTTTCTTAGAAAATCAGTACGAATGTAGAATAGGCAAAACTACCAATAAGGCTGAGAGGCAAAAGTTAACCGGTAACTAAAAATTATGCCACATACAATAAATTATTAGATTTACACAAATTAATTAACGCATGACTGATTTTAAGTTACTAGCTATTCGTCCTTTGAAGGGATGTCACCGAAGGTTTGCCAAAAACTTAACATTGGGGCGAATCTACTCCATTTACAATGGATATACATATTATAACAGTTCTAATGAGAAAATAAGGGATATTTCTGATGAACAGGTGTCCTCCATTAGAAAAGTTTCTAATTTTCCCACAAAAATCTATAATAAGAATTCAGCAGATGGCAAACCCCTTGAAATAAGCGTTTCGGCAATAGCGGGCAAAAATGGAGCAGGAAAAAGTACGCTTGTTGAATTGCTATTCTCATGTATTTACTTGCACTGCGTGAATCTCGACATCCTGCAGCCTAGTATCAATGGTTTAAATAAGCTCAGCCTAGAACTTGAAAATGAGAAAGCTGGCTTCATTGAACGAGAAAAGGCAATTGCTGCGTATAAAAGAAGTATTAGAAAATCAATTGCCGATAGTGATAAAATAGATGTAGCCTTTGTCGATGGAATTAAAGGTAAATTTGAAGCACTTTCCCGCGATGAGCAGGATTTGAAAGATAGGAAACAGTTTGTAAATGAGGAACTAAAGCGAAATAGTGTCCGAGAAAAGGAGATTAATAGTTTTGTTAAAGACCTTAAGGCTGAAATATACTTTGAACTTAACGGCCGATATTATCGATTGAAGCTTAATCCGGAGTCTCTAATGGCTAAGGATACGAAACCGGACGCAATTAGTTATGTCAAGAATGGAGATAAGACCAATCAAAAGACATTAACTACAACCATTGATGAAAAAAATCTCTCCCAGCATTTTTTTTATACCATCGCAGTAAACTATTCTCATTATGCGCTTAATGCATTTCACATTGGCGAATGGATAAACTCGCTTTTTCATAAAAATGACGGCTACACTGCGCCAATTGTAATCAATCCCATGCGTACAGATGGGAACTTCAACATCAATTCAGAGATGAACTTCGCACGATATAGGTTATTATCAAATAAACTGCAAGAATGGAAGCGATCAGATGTTGGGGAAAAGGTTTTTGTCAGTGACAACCGTTTTATTAGTCGAGTAATTTTCAAGGTTAATAGGGATAAGGTAGCCACCATTACAATAAATTTAAGGATAAGAAATGGAATTATACGAGGCAACATAAGAGAGGTAAATATGTTCACCACCTTTATAGCCCAATACTTGGATACAGCAGAGGAAGCAGCGTTACTCACTAAGGATTTCGCGTTAAAAGAAATCATCATAAATTATATCGTCAAAAAACTAGACACAATTCCAAAACGTTATCCCTGGTTTGGGATGGGTTACCAATTTGGAGAGAACACTCCATTTGTTCTAAACGAGAAATTTTTTCAGGACATCTTTGAAGACGGCAGTCATATTACCTATAAGTTAAAACAGGCCGTGCACTTCCTGAAATATTGCCTGAACACAAATGAGGAACGGATGTTCAATGTTAAAAAACCTCAGCTCCAGGGTGAGTATGGAATAACTTTCCGCTACAGTCTAAATGAGGTATTTGATTGGTCGAATGCTACTTCTGGATTAACGATAATGACCACTCTACCGCCATCAATATTTGACATTGATTTTGAATTATCCAATGAAAAAAATGTCTTATCTAACTTTACGGCTCTTAGCTCAGGCGAACAACAGTTAATTCATACCGTTCAATCAGTGATTTATCACATCAACAATCTGCAGTCTGCCCATCTGGGAAAAGGTAAACGTACAAAATACAGCGCTATTAATGTTATCTACGATGAGATTGAACTGTATTTCCATCCAGAATACCAGCGGCGCTTTGTCAACCGTCTATTGACCGAATTTACCCGCTTCTACCAGAATGGCAGAACTAATATCACCGCAATCAATGTACTTTTATTAACACATTCACCGTTTATATTATCGGATATACCACGTGAAAATATTCTGTTGCTTGAACCCGCAAGCGGAACTGGACGCACTATTTCAAAAGTCCCATCTTCACAGACTTTCGCGGCAAATATAAATGATTTACTAGCGGACGGCTTTTTTCTCACAGGAACGTTGATGGGCGAATTCGCGGAAAATGAAATTAAAGAAGCCATAGAGCGGGTTAGAAATAGAACAGCTACCGAAGATGATGGCCGTTTACTGGAAAATGTTGGTGATGCTTTTTTAAGATACAGCCTTGAAAACTTTAAAAACCGTCAGCATGATTAAAATTCAGATAGCAGACCGGGAGGGTTTTCGTCAACAATACCTCGCTATGATCCATCCATCGGTAATCATTCGTTTGAAATACCTTCGAACATCATTAGCACATCTATTGGATCCCGATTCAATCCAGTTGGATGAGATTGTACCGGTTAAATCTTTTACTAAGGCTATTGTTGATTCCTCAGTCAAACCTGCTCGAGCAGCAGGAGCGTTCAATAAAAATAAATATATCGAAACCCTCAAACTCTATCAAGAAGGAGCAACGGAAATTATACACGTTGATTTTGTTAAACTAACCAACTTGATAGACCACTTATTGATAGAGGAAAGTGAAAGTTTAAGAAATTTACTTATAGGCGAACCCCTAGATATCAAAGGAATACACGATCAATTATTTGAAACTTTTGAAATCGCGACAAAACATGAAAAAGATGTTATGTATTTAGCTTTTTCTTATGAAGATTTGGGAACTGAAGTTCGTACTTATTTTTACGATCAGGCCATCTCATTATACTGTGCTTATTGCAACATTAGCAAAGCGAATCATAGAAAAAACCCTAAATCTGGCAGGATTATAGATCAATACCAACTGGATCATTTTTTTAGTCAGACAGATCATCCAATGTTGGCTTTGTCATTATTCAACTTGGTACCAAGCGATTATGTATGTAACGTCCCTAACAAAGGTAAGATACTTTTTTCAGATGAATTTCACCTGAACCCATATGTTTCAGGATTCAAAAGGGATATGGTATTTAAGCCCCTTTTCGACGAGTTGGGCGTGCACTTGGAAGCAATTGACCTAAAAATTATGGTAGATAGGGATTCTCACAAATGGAAACAGTTTATCGGAGATGCGGATGAACGGGACCTGGCACCTGATCATGGTAATATAAACGTATTTCAACTTTATGGTAAGTACAACGACCGTGACTTGTTGTGGGAGGTTAACCATTTATACAACACCTATGTTAGCGCAGCTAAAAATGCTCGCTCCATCCAGGATATTTTAGATATCATTGAGGAAGGACAAAATGATAGATATTTGAATATAAAAATCTGGTACGAGCAAACCTCAAGGAAACATTTTCATGAGAAAGATTTTGGTAGGCTACCGCATTCCAAACTTTATCGTGACCTCCTAGACCATGCATTTGGAGTTTATGCGGAATCTTTGGGAGAAGAGGTTACAGGAATATTAGAGGAAAGCTATCAAACAGAACGCGGAGGCGAGTAAATAAACTGGTTATAAATGATTGTAAATATTTGAAACAATTTTAATACGCTAGAATAGAGTGACTTTTAATCGTTATTAGGTTTGATGATATGCGGCCATTGGGCAGCTATTTCCCTACAACTAGTTTCTGCTAATTCCGTGACTGCCGAAGCGCGCTCTGCATTGTAAATATTTCCCGAAAAAACATCAATAAAAAGACAATGCTTAGGTTCAAGTTTAAGCTGTTTTACATTAGCAAAAAAACTCCGAAGTACCAGAAGCGATAACGGCGCTTCATGGTCCTTTAATTTTGTTTTGGTGAAGTTAAATTTGAGCAGACCAATCTGATTTCTGGTACTATCAAACAAGTGAAGGTCCGACATTGCACCAATCCTAACTTCCTTAATGTAAATGTTATCCCTATTATGGCCTAGGTTACTACTGAAAATATATTTTTGCAAAATAGGCATTATTGACTTCTGCATCGCCACCATCCTTTCCAAGCCTTCTCCCGAGCAATTACGGTTTTTGTAATCCTTGGTTTTAGGCTCAAATGGCAAGGCCTCTTTTTTAAGCCTTGCGGCCTGCCTTTGAAATTCAGTAAAATAAAGCTCAAAGCCATCATTAAAGTTGGCAGAGAACGCATTTACAATAATCTTTCGAGCCTCTTCGTAGTAGGTCGGAATAAAACTTCCAGGATACTTGCCTTTAGTTAGAATCGTAATTTTACCCCTCACCGTAGAATCAGGGTACCGTGCAAATTGCTTTAGGGATAATTTAGGATCTTCAACGACCTTCTGCTTTTTTACTTCAACCTCTGTTAAAACCATGTCTTTATATTTTTAATCTTGATTATCAGATAATAAACCTTCGTATTCAAGACCTAAAAATAAATAATACTAAAAAAATTAGTGTTATCGACTTATCAACATCCATAGCAGGTGTAAACATTTATTTGTAGTTATTTCATCGAAATCTAAAGTTATAATGCCGTCAGATGTATTTTGGTTGAAATAATGCAGTTATCTGATTGTTAATAAGTTGCGCAATAAACTTAATTTTTGACTGATTTTAACTACAGCCGTCCGCTGTCTGACTGCCAGTGCCGACCATGTATTTGTTAAGCAGTTGCTAAACAATACGATTGTGATACTTAGCTGCTCCATTTTCTGTCAGCTCCAAATAAACACTGCAATCCTGCGTTTTATGAACCTCAATTCCTTTATCCTGAAAACAGCCCAGGATGTATTGATCTGGTCTACGTCCTTTTCCATTGGATTCCACTTCGCCCTTAGCTGAAGCAACGGCAACCTTGGGATTGGTGAGTTCTATCAAAGCTTTAGAAAAATTATATTGCGCTGCATGACGAGGAATGGTACCAAATTGAATTACCATCAACAAAAACACTGATGAAGAATTCGGGATTAAATCCTGCTTTAAGTATTCCTAAATTATATTTACTCCAAGAGTAAATGTGCTTTCCTTTTGAGGGCTAAATAACTTTAGTCGTTCATAGTTGTGTTATATAAATCGAAATATTTCGGGAACATTTTCATGATCACAATTTTTTTCGTAGCCCGTTTTTGGCGATTAAAGCTGTTTCCACAACTGTCGTTACAGAAGGTCCGACCGCTTGTACCATGAAGCAATTTTTCTTAGTAAGTGCAGGTTTTGGCTTCTCCTGAAGATTGTAGCTCATAGATAAGATTTTGATATACTGGTGCCTGAAATTTTCGGGCGGCCCTAACGGGCATTAAGCGTTTAACAAGAAAAGGATTATGCGGCTAATCTTTTGATAACACCTGTTTTACAATGTTTAAATACCGACTACGTTTTAAATCTCCAGATGCGTCTGCAAGTATTGCTCGATAAGCTTTGTCTACAATATCATGGGTAGAATCTAAATAATCAGCGGTATTAATAGCTCCGTGTTCGTCAATGTACCAGTGCTCGTTGATCAATTCCTCTAAGGTGGTGACGGATTTTTTTGACAGAAAAACTCTGGCGACACTCATCTGTTCTCGAATTGCACCTAGTGCTTCTGCGGCCTTTTCGCCTTTTTTCTTGTAATATGTACTCTGTGGATATGTTTCATCATACACCGAGCCGGGTTGTTGAAAATAGTCCTTTCTATCGCTCAACGAATCTCTCCAGTTTCCAAGATTTTTTAATATTTCAAAATAGTATTTTTCTCGCTCAGACCATTTCCCTTGAGCCGCAAGAATGATGCGCACCAGAAATATAGTGCTGAGGATTAGTAATACTGAAATCCCGTAGTGGTTAGCTAGCGCTATTCCTTTTTCTAATAGTTCGATCATGGTTTGGCAGCATTAGAATAGCCCAGTAGTTTTTGAATTATCTTTTCAAAAGCAGGTTTGATACCCGTGATAAAATTGGAAATGGTTAGTCCGATTAATCCGATGATTCCGATTGCGTCTGAAAAACTCTGTTTGATTTGTGGGAAAAGATTTAATGTTTTATAAATTCCGTAAATCAAAAATAAGAGTAATAGATTATAAAGTATTACTGCAATGATATTGGTTCGTTTGATAAATTTTGTTTCAAACTTTAATAGTGCATCATAGTGAGCAGTATCTACCATTTCTCTGGATAGAATAATTGAATTGTAAGCATTGATAAAACATAGTGCAATAAAATCATTTCCCTGTTCAAAAATTGCTGATTCCTTAGTTATTTCCCTGTAAGCCTCATCTTGTAACGGCTTTGAAACAGCGGTTTTCTTAGTCAGGTTTAAAAATGATATAATCACCGCGGCAATATTACTTTTGCTGTAGTAGTTTTCTTTGATAATGTTTTCAAATGTTATGGTTGTATTATTCCTTGTTCTAATATCAATAATTTTTTCAATCCAGCTTTTGTCATAGCTGAATTTGATAACACCAACAATAATCGCAAAGATCAAATAATCATTGTGGACAAAAGGAGAAATTGAATCTCTGGTAGGTGTACGTCTACTGATTGCCTGATAATGGATATCAAATCTATTTGCTGAATCTGTTGAGATTGCTTCAATGATACCATAATATATTTTGTCTATTTCGTTTAGATCTTCCGGATAGTGAACTAGTTGTTGAGACAACAGATTACTAAACGCAGTTAAAACACTATTTCCAGCTATGGATTGTCGATAGAGTGAGCGATTTTCTAAAGGAACCATTTTTTGCGTTTTAGACTGTAATTCAAATGATCAGCATCCCATCCGCTAACATTTCTCATTTTACTTAATAGCTTAGATATCAGGTTAGAATAAAGCATTGTTGCTGGCTGTTCTCCTGGTAGGAAATTTCGCCATGAAAGGTAGGTGAACGAAAATATCTGTTGAACGATGTAGGCCAAATCATAGTAAAGTAGGTCGTCTAACTCATTATTGTTATAGTTGCCTTGCGGTGTTCTAATCTTGATTTGAACCGGTGTACTCATTCCTTGTCTTGCTGTTTTAAGTTCTTTTGGACCAAACATTTGAACCACACAGGTTTCAGAATCTAAAAAGACGTTGCTAGCTCTATTTGGAATATACGCCCCTTTACCCGAAAGGCCCGGTTGGCTTGGCTCGAATAACAGATGTGGGTGGGATTTGCTTATCGTAACGAAGGCAAATTTTATCTTGTACTTGGTGTTGTTTTTAATGAACTGACTAATGACATCAAATTCAGTATTCTTTATAGGCTTAAATATATGGAAGATTAAGCGAACGGTGTCGCCTTCAGCCCAACCTTGCTCTTTTTCCAAACGGTTAAACGAGTAGCTAAGGCTTGACAATAGTTCATCAAAATATTTTTCGAACGGAACGTCTTTTACTTTGTCGCCCAAAAGATATTGGCCATCACTGGAAAGAAAAGTCGTGATTCCAACTACTTTGGATTGTTCTGCACCTTTGAACTGGTTTTTTCTCATCCAGCTATGGCCAATACCGATGATGATTTCCCGATCAACTGATTTTTGAGAGGGTAACACCCATGGCGTACCACCCAATTTTGCATAGATCTGTAAGGCAATTGAGTTTAAGATATATTCGTTATAAGTTTTTACGTTATGTGTAAGTACATACTGCACCGGGATTTCCAGTGAGAGCAGTTTAGCTTTCAATTTGTAATAAGGATTGTCGCTATCGGGAAGACGTTTAAACTCTATCGGAATTTCAATGATGGCTAAATCGGGTTTAGCTTCATCCCACTCTCTGATAATTCTTAAGTATTCTTCAAGATCGAAAGTACTTAATTGATTGATATTGTAATTTAGTTCTGTAAGCTCATATTTTTTAAGCAGGCCTTTCTTAAAAAAGTTGGAAGTACTAATCCCATCCTTGAGGCTGGCTAAAAAATCAGTAAAATATCCCCTGTTTTCTCTATGGCAGATACATAAAACTGTTGGTGACTTGGTATCAAAACTAATGCTGTCGTACGGACCAAAGTTGGTTAACCCCATATCGGGACTAGTGCTGTTTGTTTTTGTACCCGCCGGATCAAAAATAAACGTCGGAGTTTTTAAAGCAAAAGTGTTGCTGATCGTTATGGGCACTTCTTGTACCGTAAAACAGAAACCATCACTATTCTCAAATACAACCTTTGCACCATCTAACTTACCTGTAAACAAATGTTTGGCGGTGCTGTTAATTTCTGCATACAAATTTTTTGTATTGTATATCTCACTTCGTTTACTTTCGATTGCATTCAGGACACGTAAAGATGCTTCGGGGCTGGTGGCAAAATCTAGGTAGTTGGCGATGTTAAATTTTGTTTTTCTAATAAACAGTTCATTTAGCGGAAAAAGTACCTCACCTTCATTGGTTTTAATTTTTGCTGACTCGCCATCGATTTCAGCGAGCGTTCCAATAAACTCTTCACTAGGGGCAAGGATGTTACCCATCCCTGGCATGATTTCACAATGCAATACTTCTATACCTGTCAAGTCATACCCTTCGGCTAATAAGTCTGCACAGCTTTTGTTGAAAATCCAGTTCCTTTTTATGTTGATGACGAAACCGAATTGTTTTTGCCCGTTTATAGTGGCAAGTCTCAGCTGAACTTCGATGAGTTTTTTGTATGCAATTTTCCCTTGCAGATTCTCCGGGAGTAGGTCGTGGATTAAATCATCAGTGTTTTTGCTAGAGAAAAACCTGAATGGATAAAAGTCAACTGGCGTAAAGGATACGAACCGCTGTTTAAAAGTCCTGAAAAAAATGTGCTTAATTAATGAGGACGTAATTGTATGATCGGTAAAAACATCTCTTGTTACATTTTCTCCTATGTCTACAGTGCTGTCGTCTCCTGAGTTGGAGATATAAATATCTTCCCCGTTGCGGAAAAATGAATGCGTTCGATTATGGTTTCTTCTAAGTTCTTGTAACGCTTCGTCAGAATAGGTAGTTTTTGAAATCTGAAATTTTTCAAAATCAAAGGATATTGGGAAAAAATTGAGTTGCATCGTTAATTTATTATTTGGTTAAACCCAAAAGTACTTGATTTTAGATCTTTCCCCAAAAAAGTTTATGCACAAGAAACTAATATAATATTCTATTAGACTCAGGAGCTATTTTACTGTGTAGTTCAATAAAGTGGGTTCTTCTTCATTTTTGGTGAAGGGTCAACACAGACTTTTATAAATGATTTCAGTAGTAAAAGTAAATATTCGTAGCTAGGGATATAACTTTAGCGAATTTATCTTTTAGTTTTTTTTTACCAAAAGTGATGAAGAACCAAGTTTCTCCGACATATACAACATTGCAACTTAAAATTCAGACTTACATGGCGGTTGTTCTACTAATAAAAGAACTAACCTGATTCGTTTGTTATAAATATCGCTTAATTTCTTATAATATTAAGTTTACATAATGGTCTAAATTATCAATATATTTAGAAATTAGCACTAAAATACGATCAATTTATGCGCAATCTAGCCATTTTTTTAACCCGTCTACAGACTTTCAACCTTCGCATCATCACCAAGTCCGAATTAAAAAGCCCGATAAAAGAAGAGGGGGAGAAACAAGCTTATAGCATTGCACACGAAACACATTATTATGATTCGTTCACTTATCAGAGTGAAATCAGGGTATTAAAAGATATGGCCTTAATTGATCTGCTTTCCCTTAATGACATCAGCTTAAAGAGAGAATTTGAACAGCTCAAAAAATTAAAGGATAGGTTTAAATTGATATGGGCAAATTTCCATGAGCATTATAATGAGTTTAAAGATGAATATCCCCGAAATTTCATATTTTCGATCCAACTCCAATATTTGTTCATCGTTAATAACCTGCAATCCGACTACAAGGATATTTATATAGGTGACGAGTTTGTAGAAAGTCTGCACGATACTTTAAAGATCAGGGATAAGTTCCTAAACGAGTTGGTTAGCGAAGTTGATGAAATTCTTAACCCCCGTGAAACTTTCGAGGAATGGATAGCCAAGCAGAAAAGCCCCAAACAAGTCGAAGATGCTACGCCAGAGTTACCTCCAAAAATCCCATATAATCCTGATGCGGGTCGACCAAAATTCAATCATCAATATATAGATGATTTCTTGCAACTGATAAGGACTTATTTTTCAGAAGAACATTTCAGCCAGCTTGACGCTCTAATAAAAGCGGACGAACAACCTGCAAGCCAGTTGATCTTCAACGGAAACAGTAATAAACTGGCCGATGCTTTTAAGCAGCTGTATGAAGCTAACCTGATTGTGGGATGCAATAAAGCAGAACTTGAAAAATGGATTCTAAAACACTTCTTATATAGCAATGGAGATAAAGTAAACGAATATTCGGAGGGCTGGCTAAGTGCAATTATATCTTCCGATACCAAGGTCTGCAAATCACCAATTTTAGAGGTAAGGATGAAAGACAAAGTTCCTTTTCTGGTTCCAACGGTCCGAAACAAAAAAAACAGCAAATATTAGTAGGAAACGGTAAGGATGAGGTTTAACGTGTTGTAACCTTACAAAACAAGCTGCTAACATTGCGGTATCAAAACAAAAGATACCGCTTATGAAGTACACATTTGAAGAACTACCGCAGGCCATTAGTACACTGCACGAAAAGGTAGATTGTATTAAAGACCTGTTGCTGGAAAACAGGTCGCAAAATCCCCAGCGTCCGCGAGACGATTTATTGACCATCAGGCAGGCTGCCGAATTTCTCAGCCTATCCGTACCCACACTTTACACCAAAGTGAGCCGGAAGGAAATACCCGTGAACAAGCGCGGCAAAAGACTTTATTTCTCCATGGTGGAACTATCAGAATGGGTAAGATCGGGAAGGAAGCAAACCGCAGAAGAAATCAATTCCCTAACGAACGGTATCATTCCACCAACATAACTACATATCCCTATAGCCGAGCAGACGTGTATCCATATAACAACATAGATATATCCACATAACAACGGTTTATGTGTAACAAAAATCACTGGCACAGCATGATAATTCGGGACAGCCTATGTGGCGCTTTCAAGGTGCGGTGATTAGCGGTAGATAGGGGGTTCAGGCAGTCAGTTCCCTTTCCGGGGGCTGAGCAAGCGGAAGTTGGGCAGTGGCCCTACTTGCTTGCCCTGAGCTATAGCTACAGGGGTTTCAAGTATCCTCCGGGGATACTTGTTGGCCTTTCAGGCCGATAAAAAACAGTAAACGGTATACTTTGAGGTATACCGAATATTTGAATGTAAAAATATATGTATATGTGCATTGATGCATATATCAAAACGAAAGGAGCTAATTATGAAGATGGACATCATTACAATGGATGATCTGCAGCAGTTCAAGACAGAAATGCTGAATGAAATGAAAAATATTCTTAAAAATAATATTGGTACTTCAAGTAAATCGTGGTTGAGGAGTGCTGAGGTAAGGAAAATGCTAAATATTTCACCCGGAACATTACAAAACTTGCGTATCAATGGCAATTTGCCATTTCGTAAGGTTGGAGGAACAATGTTTTACAGTAGGGAAAAAATTGAAAAGATGATGGAGGGGAAATGAAATGAATAAAGATGAAAATTTGTACTCTAAAGCATTACGTAGATACTTTGCCCATGCGTCACAGCAGCCACATTTTTTTCCAACGCATTTAAGCATGTTAATTGCATTGGTTCAATGTTGTAATCATCATTATGTAACACTCCCATTTAATGTAAGCAGAAAAACGCTTATGCGATTTTCAAGGATAAAATCTGTTTCTACATACCACAAAAATATCAGGGAGTTGAAGGAAAATGGCTTTATTAAATATAAGCCCTCATGGCATCCAAAGCTGGGAAGTGAAGTGAAGCTTAATATAGAATTGGAGAAGAACTTTTAAGGATATAGGTAATGGAAGATATCAATGTTAAGTCTGTGCGATATCCAAAAGCAACTGATGAAAAACTGGAAAAAATCTCGTTGAAACTGGGACGACCGAAAAAATTGGTAGTTATACAGATGGTGAATTATTTTTATGGTACAAAAAAAGACCCGATCGATTTCAATGACGAGTTACTTAAGAAAGAGCTGGTAAACGGAGTAAGCAGGATAATATCATTTTTCAAAAAGCAGGAAAAGGATTTTCTGTTACCCATGTTTACCAACAGTAACGGACTCACTATTATAGCTAAAGAGCATACAGAATATTTCAAAACAATCTGGCAGCATCTACAGAAAGAGGAAAAGAAAAGTGACGGAATTTCTAACCGTATGGGGCAACTGGAAAAAGAAATTTCCAGAACTCACCAGTATCACAATGAAAAAAGTAAACTAAAGTCCAGTTTTAGAGAGATACTCAATTATTATATCAATCAGAGGGAATCTTTGGGATGGCCGGTATCAGCTGCCAAAAAGGAGGAATTGCAAAGCCATGTCAGAAGATCCCTTGAAAATATTTAGCCTATGTACATCAACATCACAGCATCTGAGACGGGAAATAACAAAGGTAGTAGCGGAGTTTTGGTCAATTATCTGGAAAAGGAGAATAACTCAAAAACTGGAAAAAACTTAGAACAACATTATGAAAACTGGTTTAATGGTGTTAGAAACAGCGTTAAAAGACAGGAAGTCCGTGTAAAAATCGATAATAATATTGCAAAGCTTTGCCGTGATGACAGTAAGTTTTTCCTGATTAATATCAGTCCAAGCCAAAAGGAGCTGGAACATCTTTTTAGACAATATGGAGAGAGTGGCGCAAAGGAGAAACTCAAGGAATTGGCGGTAAAAATTATGGACGAATACGCGAAGAATTTCAAAAGGCCAGGTATTATTACCAACAAAGATCTTTTATGGTTTGGCAAGGTTGAAAACTACCGTTACTACAAGCACACAGATAAAGAAGTAAAAAACGGAACAAAGCAAAAGGGTGATCGAAAAGAAGGACGACAAATGCACGTTCAAGTGATTGTGAGTCGGAAAGATTTAAGCAATAAAGTTAAACTTAGTCCTCAAAATACCTCAAAAGGCAAGAATGAACAACATTCTGCAAAACTAGGGCAATTTAACCGCAGTGCATTTAAACAGTCTGGTGAGGAGGTCTTTGATGATTTATTCAAATTTGAGAGAGGGCTGAGGGATAAGTTTATATATGCAAATGTTATGGAGAACGGAACCCCAGAACAGAAAACCCAGATGCAGATGATCTCCGAACTCTCGACTGACATTTCAAGAGATATCAGTATAGATAGTTTGACGAAAGGAATTTCAGATGGACTTTTCGCTAGTGTTGCAGACATGATGAATACTGCAAAAGATTCGGGTATTCGACTATTGGAAATCCTGATGGAACCTGTCTATGAATCCCCGCAGACAGATTCTGTCGAGGAAGCTGAGCAACGGAGGCGTAAAAAGCTGCAACAATCACAGGGACGAAGCAGGTAGGATTGGCAAAGCGTTAAAAAAGATAAGAAATAGTTCAGAATTACACTGGGTTAATGCATTTGGACACATTGATAAAGACGATTGTACCGCCGGTCAGATCGCGTTGCCACAAAAGGTATAGTAACCACAGATTGTTATTCGGTAGAATCACTCTACTACTATCCTCATATTATAAATGAAGTTGCTAAAAAGCTTGCCACCGCTACTGGCGAAATTCGGATGACCTCATTGCCGGCGCCTTCGCAAAAATAAAAGATGGTTTTAAGAACCAAAAAGAGCGGCTTCGTGCGAGACTGACAGAAAAACATCTTAAGGAAACCATCACCTTGATCGAACCAAACCAACAAACTCCAAACAGGTGCGCCCTAAAGTTTCAACATAAATATTAGCGGGATTTTACGCCAAGAGCAGCAAGTTTTTAATCATATGCTCGCAAATGGGGACGTTACCGTAATAATTGCGAGTCAACCAATAAGGGAAAGCGCTGTTATCAATCGTATCCATAAGGGTTAAGAATAAACAAGATCTGGTATCGAAGTATCGTCAGGAAACTTATAATAGATGACCCAAATATTAAAGCTATCATTCGAACCTTGCTCCATCGGCTGACTCAATTGATTATAGCTTAAATAAAATTTGGGTTCCAAAGATTCAAATAAGCGGGTATTTTGAATTTTTGGGATACTTTTCATAAAGAAAAATCATCTTTAACTTAACCAGCACAGTTGAGCATGGAGCCATGTTTGCATAAAAATGGTGTATTAATTTGTAAGTAATGCTCACATAAAAAATCGTCGGCTAGTATTTAACTTAGCCAAAACTGATTAATCTAAATATTTTTGGTATTTTGTGACTAAATTATCGCAAATCTCATGAGTATATTTATAAAGGGATATTCCAAAATTAGCCTCTTTGGCTCCGGGGAGCACGGTCAAGGATTATACGAAAATCAAATCGCGGCCGTTGGCGCCACACTTGCCCACTTCAGCACCAGAAAAGAACCTGCACTGGTGACCATGCCAACAGGCACTGGAAAGACCGCAGTAATGATCATTTTAAGTTATGCACTGAAGGCTCAGAAAGTTTTGGTCGTAACCCCAAGCCAGCTTGTTCGTGAACAGATTGCAAAGCAATTCAGAAGTCCCGAGATGTTAATTGCAAATGGAATACTAGACAGCGAATTCCTTCCAAAAGTTTACGAGGTAAAAACAGAGATTTCAGAATACCAGCAATGGACATCCATTCTCAATGACAATGATGTCATTGTTGGGATACCTTCAACCCTTAATAAAGTCCCCAAGTCTGCTCCCGATGGAAATTTATTGGGGTTTGATGTCGTTTTCGTTGATGAAGCACACCATAGTCGCGCAGAATCCTGGAAGTATCTTTTGGACAGTTATCCGAACGCAAAACAGATTTTACTAACTGCAACACCATTTCGACGAGATAAAAAAGACATAAAGGCAAGGTTAATTTACAGCTATCCCTTAAAGCAGGCCTATGAAAATGGATTATTCAGCAGGATTAATTTCGTTCCCATCCAGACAAAAGCCCTGCTTACGGATGAAGCCAAAAATATCGCTATTGCAAAAAAAACAGAAGAAGTTTTTAAAGCTCGCCAAAGTTTAGAACATAAAATTATTGTTCGTACCGATACCAAGAGTGCAGCAAACGAACTTAAAAAAATCTATGCACAACACACCGGGCTCAAATTGGATATGATCCACAGTAAACTTTCTGACCTCTATATTGCCCGTCGCATTAAGGAGCTAAGGGAAGGCAAAGTTGATGGGATAATATGCGTTGATATGATGGGTGAAGGTTATGATTTTCCGGCCCTTAAGATTGCAGCCGTTCATGTTCCACATAAATCGCTCGCCATTACCTTGCAATTTGTTGGACGAATATCCCGAACTAATATCGTAAATGGAAACATTGCTACGGTCATCGCCGGAGAACATGAATTCGCAATCGAATCTTATCAGTTGTTTAAGCATGACACCAAAGACTGGTCCATTGTGCTTCCCGATCTACATCGAGCCAAAATTCAGAAAACAGAACAAGAGCAGGATTTTTTTGACTCTTTTGAAAATCTCACCGAACCTGCTCCACTTTTCGATTTCGACAGTGAGACCCAGATCGAAGTTGAAAATGATGATTTGAGGCCATCCTTTCATGCTAAGGCCTATCAGATTATTCCCCCTCCCCAGCAAGCACTTCTCGATCCAGATGAGCAAGACGGACTGATTGATATTTCCATAGAAGTTGATTTTTCAGGTACAAGCCTATTTAGCAATCCGGTAATCCGACACCACAACGTCAGCGCAGATTTTGATGTGGCCGTCTTCATCGTCTCTGAACTTAAGAAGCCGGACTGGTATCAGAAGCAGGACATGCTCGTCGATGTTCAAAATGAATTGGTTGTGGTTTATTACAATAAGGATAACCGCATATTATTCATCTGCTCATCTGTAAAAGAAAATGAGATATATGAGCATATTGCCGAACAATTTTTAACCCTTGACACGATTCATGATATGATTCCCTTACCACTATTGAAAAGGGTAATGGCCGGATGGAAAGAGGCAAAGATGTATAATGTTGGTATGAAAAGCCGGAAAACTAAAGGTAGCAGTGAGTCTTATAAAAACATTTTAGGTTCGCAGGCCGAGAAAAGTGTGTTATCCACAGATAAATACAGCTATACCAGAGGTCACTCATTTGGTGGTGGTTATGAACCCTTGCTTGGAAAGCAGGTTCTTGCGGGAATCAGTACTAGCTCAAAAGTCTGGACCTTGGGAGATGGCAAAATTAAATATGTAGTTGAATGGCTTAAGTTTATCAGCCGAAAAGTGGGCGACCCTGATATGGATAAACTCCCTGCCCCACTATCTGACCTGGATAGCGGCCGGGTGGTGAAACGTTTTTCCGATGAGCCCGTATTCATGTTAGACTGGGATCCAAGTTTCTATCACAAACTGACAGCCGTCTATTTTTTAAACGAAGTTGGTGAACCTGCAGAAAAAGCATTGATTTGTTCCTGCGACATCACTCTAATTGAGCAGACCTTTAACGCTGTAACATTATCGGTTTCAAAAGGCAATGTGTCGGCGATGATTACTTACACACTCGACCCAAAGATAGAATTCAACTACGCGCAGCAGACTACGCATACGCTCGCCATCGCAAAAGGAGAACGATTTACTGATTCGGAGGTTTTTTTGAAAATGATGAGAACAACACCTATTCACCTTTACTATGAAAATTTAGATAAACAGATTGGAAAAATTCATTTTGATTTTTTAGGTGAGCTGGATACAATCAGCTCTGATAAAATCGTTGCTCATAGCTGGCCTGCAAATGTTAATGTACAGAAGGAATTTTATAGCGCAGAAGATTTTGCCAATAATGCAACTGACAACAACTCCATTATGTCTATCCATGAGTATATTATTGAAATCGCAAAGAATGAATATGATGTTGTGTTTTATGATCACGGTTCGCTTGAAATTGCAGATGTCGTTGGTTTTAAAAAAGGTAAAATCCAATTTTTCCACTGTAAAAGCCAGAGTGGTGCCACTCCAAGTTGTAATGTAACTGATATTTATGAAGTATCCGGCCAGGCAATGAAATCAGTAAATTGGGCGCACCGTAAGCTATTGCTGAAACAAATCTATGATCGGGCGGATCAGAATAACAGTCATCATAAGTTAAAAAAGGGAAGTTTAGAACAGATCAAAATAATATTGGAAGAATTTGAAAACCCAATTATTCCTGTAGAAATTACTATCGTGCAGCCTGGGCTAAAAACTCAAAATTTATCCACAACCCAGCAAAATGCATTTGAACGGATTAGGCGGTTGCTGTCTGGTACGGAAGCTTATTTACAAGATGTAAGTTCCTGCAGTTTGTCCATAATGGCATCCTAAAGCCTTTTACAAAATTGAACTTACAAACTATTTGCTAAGTTAAGTATGATGATAAATATCTAAATCTTTAATGGAGAGTTGTATATAATTAATAATTTAAATCATGCAAAATAGATCAGACATTCTTCATCAGGCATTATCCTATATTAGTCAATCCATCTCTGGCCTTGAGATTGAAAATGCTAAAGTCGATTTTAAATCTGTTTGGTACGACTTAAGTACTCCGAAAGGGATAAACGAATTTTTGAAGGACTCTACCGCAATCGCTAATTCCTTTGGTCCCGACGGGATGATTATCATCGGTTATGATGAGAAGAAACGTGAGCTCAGTAACACAAAGTTTTCGGATTGCGGATTGAAAGATTCATCCCAGCTTCCCAGTCTTGTAGCCAAGCGTGTAGACAGGATGTTCCAGTTTGACTTTTACGAAGGGGAGATTATGGGATTCAATCTGGGAATCATCCACCTACCTCCATCATTCGACAAACCTCATGTCTTAAGAAATTATCAGACATTTGAAAAGTTGACGAACACTATTAAGAGCAATGAAGATCATAAAATTTTTGTGCGTCGTGGTTCAAGTACATACCCTGCGAGTAAAGCAGATCTTGAGCTTATGTTTTATGACCGGAAAAATATCAAACCAGACTACGAAATACTATCAACCATCCCGATAACCTCCTTGATGTTAACGCTAACTGGGGTTATGGATGGCACATGGTTTCTAGATACAAAACTAAATGTAATATTGGAAAATATTGGTCGTAGACCTGTCTCGATAAGTTCGATATCAATGACCATGAGTCTGTTTGATGATCCTTCTGTGCATGAAAAAATGGAATTCATCACTGTTAAAGATTATCTCGCTAATCCGGTAATTCTTCAGTCAGGAGAGATGCTGAACGCTAGGTTCGCCCTGACCACAGAAAGGCTTACAGATAAAAAGTTCCTGGAGTATTTTTCTGACGACTATTATAAAAATAAAAAGCATATGAAAGTATTAGAGTACAGCATTATGCTGACTAGCGGCACTTCACTTAGTTTAAAGCCCGTAATAGTCTGAGGAATTTCTCTAGCATTCGCGTGTAGTTGTGATAAGGCAAATAACTACTGAATATGTAAAAAATCAATATTAGACTAAACTAAGATTAGTTTGTTCAAGCGCCAGCCCAATCAATTGTTTAATTTAATTTATTTTCGACGAAGATTAATAAATATGCACGTAGATTTTCGATTCAATAAAGCAGGACAAGGCTGCTTTTATACTGGTTTTTTCAATCATAACAATTCTGCTTATGCGCTCGCATATGATTGCGGCACCCACAGTAACCAGAAATACCTTAAAAGAGAAATTTCAAAATTTAAAGAAAAACTTAATCTCCACAATAATAACACACTAAACGCACTTATTATCTCTCACTTTGATGAGGACCATGTAAATTATGTATCAACACTGTTGTCTGGTTTAAAAAAGTGCGATAGAGTTATTCTTCCTTACTTAACACCCAGTGAGCGATTCGTGTTATACTTGAAACAAAGGGCTGGGGGAAGTGCAGAATCAGCGGATTACCAACAATTTTTAATCGACCCTGTAGGATATCTCCAGGAATTCAATGTTGGTGAAATCATGTTCATTGGCAACGGAGAAGATGAAGAATCTATAGCTTTTGACGATGACTCTTTTGGGCCTGATGGCAAATCTGCACATCTAGGAAACGAATTCTATGTGCGAGAATTCTCCAGTTTTACTGTTGATGTTTCGATGATTCGTTCAACGAGTCTTTCTCCTCCTGCAGAATATCTAGCCGAACTTGAAGCCAACCCAAATTCAATTGGCTTTTACAGGGACCGAACAAAAATGTACATCTATCCATTCTGGCAATTCTATTTTTATAACCAACCCCGCTCATCTAACCACAATGCTCAAATAAGCGACTTTAGCTTGGAGGTTAATAACTATTTTTACATCAATGCAATTAGCATAGCACCCCTGAATCAGTTAAATCTGAAGTTTCTCTTCGATAATTGGAAAACTTTCGCAGAGATTTATAAGGATAACTTTAACCAGCGAAGTCTAAATTTTTCATCTCTCATCGTCCAGCATAGCTCATTGCTTAAAAACAATCGTATATCTTCCGGTAAAAAACTGGTAAACCGAAAAAAACACGCAACGCTACTAATGGGCGATATACCCCTCAAGGGACTTCGCTTACCTAAGGCAATTGAGCTAGATCAGATACGCTTTTTTCAGTACCCTCACCATGGTGCCCACACACATTGGGACAAGTCCATCCCACATGCACTAAGCAATAAGGTGACCGCAATATTCAATTTCGGCTTTGGGAATACCTATGGCCATCCTAGCGCAATCACGTTGAGCAGATTAGTAGGTGCCTACAAATGGGATATTAGATACAATCACCAACTAAAGTCTTTTAGATATAGTATTCACAATACGACATATTAGTTTCAATCATGAAGAGTCGTAAAAGTTTAGCATACTGCAAGTAACTGATACAATCCATAATTTTCAGATGCACAACAAAATTTTTATAAACAAAATGCAACTTAGTAGCTGGTTAGAGGCCATAAACCAAGCCTTTGAAGACTTAAATGGTCGAGGAACAGAATTGGAAATTCTTCATGTCATTCAATCGAATCAATACCTTAGTTTCGAAAATTCAAAAACACCACAGCGCAGTCTGAACCTGTACTTAAATCGGGATTTTAAGGGCCAAGCCGTTAGGCAAGGAAAATACTGGATAAATCTCAACCCAGAATTTGCCACTGCTCAAGAGCAGGAAACTTTTCACCAAATCAAGCGGAAATTGTCAGCCAATTCCGTAAAAAACATTTTAGCGCTAGAACAGCATGCTAAACAACAAACACCCATGCTCAAGATGAGGTTATCAAGATATATCGAACGTGGTGCAATCGCAACTAAAGTCAAAGCGTTAACCAATTATCAATGCATGATTTGCGCATCACTTAATCTTAATCCATACTCTTTTAAAAAATTAGATGGAACCTTCTATGTGGAAGCCCACCATGTCGAGCAAGTAGCCAACTTGAAATTAGGCGCACTCAGCGTGGAAAATATCATCACTGTATGCGCAACTCACCACAGACAGTTACACTATGGGAAAGTTATTCTATTAGAAAATGGTACAGATTCTCTTATTTTTCAAATAGAAGAGAAAGTAATTAAACTAGACAAGATCAAACTCAAAGATTAGCAACATTCAGCTACAATTTTTAGCTTAAAACGAAATGATCTGCCGAGGAATGCTAGAGAAAAAGTATTACTCAATAATCTGTATCCTAGTTAATGAAATTAGAAAGTTTTTGTTTTTTCCCGACTAAATAAACACGTCTATCAAAACTAAAAATTCCTGATTGTTGTCACCGATCAACCGGTATCTCTGCGGAGATTATCTATTTTAACGTTTCTTTCTAGGGAAAACCCCAGATTCACTATCAAACTTCATTTATAATGTAGCCAACAAAGTAAGGGCTCAATATTTAGTCCCTATTAAGAAGAGGAATGGGTTTAACTACATTTTTCTCAGGAGCTCATTTTTTTCTTTTTCGCTTGCCAACAAGCGTTCATACAATTCAACTATTTTTTCAATGGGATTGAAATTATTCTGAATTGAATTATCGTGAAAATTATTGATATTGTTAAAAATTGTCTCTTCTGTAAAGTGTTTGATTCCTTCTGAAGTTACGCCTAATGCTTTTGCCACTTTCTCTAGTGTAGATTCTTCAATTTCCTCACTTTGTTCAAGTTTGCTTATAGCTTGTTGACTTATGCCAAGCTCTGAAGCAAGTGCTTCCTGTTTCATTCCACGCAGTTCACGGATACGGCTTATTTTTCTACCAAGATGCATTCTATTCGTTTTTTCTGAGGTTTCCATGGCCAAATATATTTAAAAAATTCCGACAGTTAAAAACAACCCTACGCTTGTATTTAACAACAGGTATTGGTTCGGTACGTACTTTTTCTAATCGAAATTGGTTCTCGTAATAATCATGAAGATATGAAAAAGAAATCATTAAAGCCAGTGGAGGGCCAGCAAGGGCCGTTCTTAAATTTTGTTAAAGAACTTGCAGAGCGGTTCACGCCCTTGCATATTCTTAAATTCGGTGAAATAAGTTCCATAACGAATTCTTGTACTTCGTTTTCACCACAACAGAAGATCAGCAATTTTCACTATTACTTATTAATGGTAATTGAGGGCACCACAAGAATCGAACATGGTGTTCAGGACTATGTAAATACACATTTTAACCATGGCAAAATCACGATCCTTGTTCATAGCATAGAAAGCGTGGACACCGCGATTGCAGCTAATAACAGATTTTTTATAACTGTGTTTGATACAGGTATTCAGCTATACAGTTATGATGGTACACTGAATCTGTTTCCTGAATATATTCTTGATAAAAAGATATCTCTTGAAAAAGCCTGTAAGCATCTATACCATAGAATTCCAATGGCGCAGGGATTTTTGGACGGAGCAGGGGAATGCTACAGTAATGAAAAATTCAATGTGTGCGTTTTTATGCTTCACCAAGTTGTTGAGCAATCCTGCATTGCGATGATCAGGGTTTTTATGGCTTATAGGTCTGATATTCATCATCTGGGCAGGCTATTGGATATTTGTGCATGTTTCTCGGAGCAGCCAAGAGTGCTTTTGCTTGGAACGCCAGAAAACAGAAGGCTTTTTGAGAAGCTCATGAATAGTTACAGCCACGCCAGGTATAAAGATAATTTCAATGTCGAGATGAGCGATGCGGATAAACTATATAGCCTGGTTCATAATTTTCTAATTCTCGCTAAAGATCTTTGTGATAAAAAGATCGATCTTCTAACCGCCGAATGTGAAGAGGCGGAAGCATCGAAAGGAGAAACTGAAAATGGATAATGAAATAGTGCTTGCCGGAAAACCTAAATCCCAGTTCTATAAACTTCCGTTTGATAAAAGTACCCGTATATTGAGGTTAAATGTTTTGGAGTCACACACAGAACTTCGAGCCGGGAGGCGGCCATATTACATTGTCGAGAGAAAGCCACTTTCATTTAAGAAAGGCGTCTTGACAATGAGGGTTAAGCTAGAAAACGAGCCAGCGGTAAAAGTTTACTTAAAGGTTGAGTATGATCATTTACTGGTAAGCTGCAATATAGATACGGATGAAAATTATCTAGGAAGATATGCCTATCGAACTTTGAGGGCGATGTTATGGAATGAATTTCATGACTTTGAAGAATATTATTGGCCGGAATGCTTCAATGAAGCAACCGGAAAATCCAAATATCTTGAAGTAATCTGTGATAGGTATGGAGTGGATATCAGGCTTAATAAGGAATTTAAGGGTTTTTTCAGGCCAGATGATTATTTCCTGCACATATCCGAACGGAAGGTATTGGAGAGAGAATATGTGAATGATGAAATAGTTACTTTAAACCAGGAGTATCTTATTGGTTATTGCCTTGCAAATACCAATCCTGTCAGGTTCCATTCCAACCACTATCCATTTCTGATACCGTACAGCTTTTCCCTAAATGCAGACAATAAAACGGTAAAATCTTTTACTGGGTTTCTTTTTGAAGAAGACGATAGTTTTGAACAATCTGAACTGTCCGAAAATCAAGCTGAGCTGAACAGCATCTGCTACGAGATGAAGAAAATTGCAAGGATTCAGTTCAGGGAATACGCAGACGGTGATGAACGTTCTGACGAAATAGACGATCTCAATTTCAGCAATAAGAGGAAGATTTTCGAACTATTCAATAAAGCACTCCCAATGCTATCGACGGAGTCGTTTACACATTACCTGTTTACCTATAAGATGAGAAATATTCAGAAGAAACCTATGAAAAAGGATATGCAGGTTGCCAAATTCTCAGGTGATGTACCGAGTTTCAATTTTTTACTTAGTGATAAGGGTGATTATTACGAACTTAAATTGAGGTTCAAGGTGAAAGGAAAGGTCTTGCATTTTTGCGAAGATAGGATTTCTATGTTTTTTATCGGTTCGTCTTCAAACCCCACTGTCTGGTATCTATTGGAATGCGAAACGGATTCGAGGGTGGTTCTGTTTTTTAGTCGTAAAAACTTTAAGATTCAGGTTCCCAAAGGGTA
The DNA here is from genome assembly GCF_900111825.1 of Pedobacter suwonensis. Classification (GTDB taxonomy): domain Bacteria; phylum Bacteroidota; class Bacteroidia; order Sphingobacteriales; family Sphingobacteriaceae; genus Pedobacter; species Pedobacter suwonensis. Next base: position 161,152 of record NZ_FOJM01000001.1, on the reverse strand, counting down.
TTACAAAGAGCATTTTGAACCGTACGTAGACAAAATTAAAAAACAGTATGAGCTTGAGATCAAATAGGAAAAGCGACATGGAAGAGATTAAAAAACTACTCGATTTTCAGCCTACAGGGCTTACCGACGACGAAATTGAAAATGCAGATTCTGAGATGGAATATTTTTTCGTGAATTTTCCCTTGCATGAGGCAAGGGCAAATTTATGGGAACTTTACAAGGGTTGGGTACATTTGGAAGCTGAATCTCCGGAAGGTGAAGAAATGACTAACATGCTTTTTTTCTGTAACCAGATGATCAGCTTCATGAACTTTTCTTTTATAGTAACAAGGCAGAAACAAAATAGATGAATAAGTAACAGAAAGCAAGATCATCAGGGAGTCGCTTTCTGTTATCATTAAGTTATTTTTAATCTACTATTGCTAGAGCTGGCCCTCCCGCATTTTCGGCCTGTGAAAGCCCAATCACAACCCCTGTGTTTTCACTATGGTATATACGGAAATGCGATTCCGCCTTAGGCAATACAGTTCATCCGGTTTGAACCCGATCCTCTTTCGTTTAGCAACAGGTGGCTCCTTTAACGCTAACAGTTCTTAAAAAACAATAGTTTTTCAGCTTTTTCTTTTCTATCCCCAGACGACTTTAGGTGTTATCAGCAATCATATTGCTAAGTAGTGCAAATATTCGGATGAGTTAAATATTCACATCGATAGCAGGTTGTCACAAATTGTGATAACCATTGGAGAATCCCTTTGTGCCAACAGCAAGCCCTTAGGATTTGCTAGAAAAAATCTTCGTCGCTAGTGAAGTTGTTGAAGTTATTTTTCGTGCTGAGCCTTGTAATGAAAATGCGATTGTTTTTAGGACGGTGGTTGGCCGAAATGATTGGATTAGTGCATTCTCTAACCTAACGACCAATTCCTCTGCCTCGTTCATTTTTATTGTCGTTCCTTGTTTCTTTCAACTTATTGTTCAGCGCTTTGATTTCCTGAACACGGGTATATTCCCGTACTGCTTTTACTATACTATCCTGAACATCCTGCCATTTTAGCTTTCCATCCATCAGTTTTACTGGAACGTTGAAGTCGATATCATTATGGTACATTAAAGATGACTTGGCGGTGTTAGAATCTACATTTGGATATTTTTGGCAGTAGAAACCAATTATTTCATCCAATGGCATTTCCTTCAAAAGATAATGTATATCGATAAAATCCTTGATGCGTTGTCCGCTATTAACTATTGCATTTATCTTCATAGCCGATATGTCCTGATTGGACATCATCCTAATCCCCTCTATATTTTCGATCGGTTTAATGGATGGATATTTGTGTGAAATAAAATCAAAATCCACTTCGCCAATACTTCCGCTGGCATAATTTTCCTTATTGCGTTTTACGTCTGCGCCGTATTTATTTCGTAAGTGTTCGGCTAGTTCGTTCCTATCAAAATCCGAAGAGCTGAACAAATCAATGTCTATGGATTCCCTATGCCCAATCCTCAAAGATAGTGCTGTACCGCCTACGAGGTAAAAAGAATTGAGGTGATGGTCTTTCATCAGCGTCTGGATTAGATCCAGTGTCCCTGGTTTAACTGTTTCTTTGTGTAACATCTGAGTTTTTCTTTGCTCAACTGAAAATATTTGCAAACGGCTTCCATGGTCATGTCGGAAAGATAGGTAATGTCATTTTTAAGAGCGTTTACCACATTTTCCATCCCGTAAAACCTGATCATCTCCTCCCAATCCTTGGGGTTGCCTTTATCAAGCACCCGTTCCATTACGGTTCTATAACTTCTGTTCCAGTCAAGTTTGTCAAAATCAAAGTCCCAGAACAATACCTTGGGCAGGTCGGGTCTTCTAACTTTCTGTATCAGGGGCTGTCTTTCGATTTTGATTTCGTCATTTTCGAATGGAACCTTCTTTTTGGAAAGATAGTTGTTCAATGTATGATAGTTATAAGCGGGGTAGCTGTCGCAAAATCCCTTCAGACTTGAAAACACGTCGATGTCCGTACTGGCAAATCTCTTCCAATGCACAACAATTACTCTTTTATTCAATTCCTTTGACATCATACAAACTTAACCAAAACAGAAGTTAATGCCTAATATTTTTAAATATTTGTCAGTTAGTGGTTATTTATCTAATTATATTTATTATTTAGAATCGCCATATCTGCACTTACCTTGATATCCAAGACCTTTGCATATATCTGTGTAGTCCTGATATTTGTATGCCCAAGCATCTTAGATACGCTTTCCATCGGCACCCCATTAAGAAGGGTAACGGTGGTAGCGAATGTGTGCCTTGCAATATGTGAGCTTAAAGGCTTATCAATCTCACAAACCGCGGCAATTTCCTTGAGGTACTCATTTAGCTTTTGATTGCTTGAAACTGGCAATGCCCTGTCTTTGGTGATGCAATAGGGATGATCGCTGTATCTTTCCAATATTGCGATTGCAGGTGGTAATAGGGGAACAGCAGACCTAGTTCCCGTTTTGGTTCTGTTTGTGTAAACCCATTTTTTGCCATCTACACCTGTTTTAATATTAGATAGGTTCAGTTTCTCTATGTCAGAATACGCAAGTCCGGTAAAACAGCAGAAGATAAAAACGTCCCGTACCTGACTTAGCCGCTCGGTTAGGAACTGCTTTTCTGAAATTTTAGTTAATTCATCCTCTGTAAGAAATGAACGCTCTACATTTTTACTCTTTAGTTTGTATCCAAACATTGGATCGCTGTCAATCCATTTTAAGCTCATTGAAATGCGAAGAATTTTACCAAGACTTTTCAGATACCTTACCGTGGTATTGTTGGCACAACCGTTTACTGACCTCAGGAAAAAATCAAAATCGCGTATAAACGCATGGTTAATGTTTTTGATGTTGATGTCTGTTATCTTGTATTTTTCATTCATGAAAGCGACAAGATGCCTTTCCAAAACTTGAAAGCGCTTCAAGGTACCAATGGCATATTCCTTTCCTACCAAAGCCTCCATTTTTTCGTTATGAACTTTGATGCTTTCCATCAAGGTATGCTTCCGGACTTCCCGCCCGATAAATCTGCACTTAATGCCTTCGGCTGTAATAACTTCGCCGGCATCAAAAAGATCCCTGTAAACCTGGTTGATCATTGACTGGAGATTGTCCAGATGAGCATTGAAGCTTCTGACATCTTCCTTTTTTCCATCCTGTCTGCCTGATTTGGTATTCCACTTTTCAGGATCGCACTCAAGCCCGCTGGTCATTTCTGCCCTTTTTCCGCCAACAGTTATTCGTAAATAAACTGGCACATGGCCGCCACGATAGTTTTTCTGCTTTTTAAGATAAAAAAGCAGGCTAAAATTAGTTTTCATATAAACTGAATTAAGGTTAACAAAATTAGCCCTGCATTCTGAAAACGTCAAGATGTTCGATGGATGAACGACTTATTAAACAAGTGATTATAAATAATTCGGTGAGTTCTTTTAGTACCTAAATTACTCACCGAATTACACACTTTTAATATGAGAATCGGTGAGTATTTTGAATTTTCCACTAAAACAAAAAAGCTTGCAATCATTTGATTTGCAAGCTTTTACGTAGTTTTTATACTATCTTCTGTGATCCCGCTGGGATTCGAACCCAGGACCACTACATTAAAAGTGTAATGCTCTACCAGCTGAGCTACGGAATCTACTTTACATCAACGTTAACCGTTTCCTTTAAAGTGCTGCAAATATAGGCGTATAGACTGTTTCCTGCAAATAAAAAATCGATAAATGCGGTAGTTTATTGATTTATAGGTAAATTAATTATCTGGCGGTCCTTTTTTAAAATGGTTTTGTAAGTTTTCTATACTTAACATGTAGATCATCCATAGCGAAATGTGGTTTAAAGACATGTTAAAAATAAAATTACGAAAGCAGTGATACCTATTTATTAAAAATTATTTTTTAGTTTGGCCTAAACAAATAAACCGAACCAAACTCATGCAGCAAAAAACAAAATCAGCCCTGGCACAGGGGCCGAAACCGCTCATTATTATTTGTGCTTTATTCTTTATTTTCGGCTTTGTAACCTGGGCAAATGGAACCCTGATTCCGTTTTTTAAGTTATCTTTCGGCCTGTCAAACCTACAGGCATTTTTTGTAACCTTCGCCTCGTACATGGCCTATTTCTTTTTGGCGCTACCATCGTCGTGGATCTTGAAACAAGTGGGCTTTAAAAACGGGATTGTTTTAGGTTTGATTATTTTGGGTTTAGGCTCATTGATATTTATTCCCGCAGCTCAAACCAGAACTTTTGGTTTATTTTTAACCGGTATTTTTGTACAAGGGGCGGCACTGGCTTTGTTACAAACCGCATCAAATCCGTACTTAACCATTATAGGACCTATTGAAAGTGCAGCCAAACGCATCAGCATTGCCGGGATCTGCAATAAATTTGCCGGAATGATTGTGCCATTGATTATGGGCACCTTGTTTTTAAAAAATGCTTCTGAAGTAGAAAAACAGATTAAATCGGCTACCGGTGCAGTGCACGAACAGCTATTAAATGATGTTTTAGGTCGCGTGAATATGCCTTACGTCGTTTTAGCCATTGTTTTCTGCCTTTTTGCATTGCTGATTAAATTTACCAATTTGCCGGAGGTTGAGGTTGAAGAGGATGTGGTAGACAAAAGCAAAGGGGCGGTACTCAAACACAAAAGCATTTTCCAGTTTCCACATTTATTTTTGGGAGCACTTTGTATTTTTGTATATGTGGGAGCGGAGGTTATGGCCGGTGATATTATCGGAATTTATGGCCGCGAATTGGGCATTAAAGCCGAGATTAGCGGAAAACTAACTTCCATTACCCTTTTTAGTATGTTAATTGGTTATATTGTTGGAATTGTAACCATTCCAAAATACATCTCGCAGCAAAAGGCCTTAAGAATCTGTGCCATTTTAGGGATCTTATTCACCATTTTATCTTTTGTAATTTCCAGCTGGTTCGCAGTAATTTTCGTGGCTTTACTCGGCTTAGCCAATTCATTAATGTGGCCTGCAATTTTCCCGCTAGGCATTAGTCATCTGGGCAGATTTACCAAAATAGGTTCAGCCATTATGATTATGGGTATTGCAGGGGGTGCCATAATGCCGCTACTATATGCTTTCTTAAATGAAAAACTGCATATCAACTTTCAACTGGCCTACCTGTTAACGGTATTGCCCTGCTACTTGTACATTCTGTTTTTTGCCATAAAAGGCCACAAGGCAGGATTGAACTTGAAATAAGCAAAAGCATATCAGTTTTATGATTAAGCCCGGCCTTTAATGAGGTTGAGCTTTCTTTTATGCTTAATTTTCAGTTATTTTGGCGAAATTATAAACAGGTAGAATCTCGATACTTAATACTTAAATCTTGATACTAATACCCCCAAAACCCATAATATCAACAATGAACAAAGCTATCTTTCTAGACCGCGATGGTGTACTTAACCACGAAATATACGATTACATTTGTCGCGTTGAAGACTTTAAAATCCTGGATTACCAAATTCCTGTACTAAAGAAACTTTTTGATGAGGGGTATTTGCTGATTGTCATTACGAACCAGGGCGGCATTGCGTTAAAGCGCTATACCGAACAAGAACTGGCTATTATGCACCAGATGCTCCGCAATGCTTTTTTGGCTAAGGGGGCTGATATTGCCGGCTTTTATTACTGTCCGCATCATCCAACTGTTGGTGGGGAGTGTAAATGTAGAAAACCTGCATCAGGAATGATTCTGGATGCCATTGACATGTATGATATTGATCCGGCACAGTCTGTTATGATCGGCGATAAACCCAGAGACGTAGAAGCCGCAAATGGGGCAGGAGTGAAGGGCATATTGATTGAACCGGATGAGCAGATCAGTTACGAGAAGGTAAAGGAAGTCCTTAGTCGTGAGTCTTTAGTCTAAAGTCTCTTTTTAAGGCGTACAAGAATTTAACTCCAGGGCTTATATTGATTTTATTTGGGCGTTTTCACACGCTGTACACTATATCTTTTTGGCTGCCCTTCGAGTACGCTGCCATTGACAGAATCCACTATTTTGATCGTCATTCTCGCGTACGCGGGAATCTTAATAAAACGTTTTAAGATTATTCATCAGTGTTTGCTTTTATATAGCGGCATTCATGAGCACTTCGTGGTTCCCAATCAAGTTGGGAATGACGATTTCCTGAGGGATATTTCCTAATTAAATTTTATCTGTCAATCATATTGATTTTTATATCATAAATTATCCCCCAGGATGATAGCCAAAAGGATGCCTTTTCCATCGTTAACTCAAAATGTTCGCAAAGATATACGAAGTTTAAAAAGGAAAGAATAAATACACTGCCAGTCAGAAGCTTATGATATTACATTACGTTTTTTCGTACCTAATATTTGAATCCTTCCAGAAACTTCTCCTTTAAAATTTCTCAAGTTACCTTGCCTTTTAGACCTGATTGAAATGGCATTCCGGTGTCTGATCAATTTATCTTTCCGGAAAATTCACCGGAATATAATGTAAAGCAGGACTCCAGCAACCGATTGGCACTGGTTCTGCTCTCCAAAAGATCAGGGAAAATGGAAGAGGGAAAATGGATGATGGAACCTGCCTTGCCAAAATTACCAAATCTTTCCACGCGCTTGTGCTTTAAACTTTCTTAAGCTGCCCATGAAAAATAGACCTGATTGAAATGGCATTCCGGTGTTCGATCAATTATCTTTCCGGAAAATTCACCGGAATATAATGGAAAGCAGGACTGGAGCAACCGATTGGCACTGGTTCTGCTCTCCAAAAGATCAGGGAAAATGGATGATGGAACCTGCCTTGCCAAAATTACCAAATCTTTCCACGCGCTTGTGCTTTGAACTTTCTTAAGCTGCCCATGGAAACTAGACCTGATTGAAATGGCATTCCGGTGTTAGATCAATTATCTTTCCGTAAAATTCACCGGAATATAATGGAAAGCAGGACTGGAGCAACCGATTGGTACTGGTTCTGCTCTCCAAAAGATCAGGGAAAATGGGAAAGGAAAAACGCTAAATTATTGAAAATAAAATATTCAGCTTAGTTTGGCGTTCGGGGTTTGGAATAAGCAAAATGCTCAGGTAGCAAACCCTAAGAAACTCATATTCATTAAATTTTGTTAAACAAAAAAGTCCTAAATTATTACTTAATTCAGGACTTTCTTGTGTGCCTGGAACTCAACATTCCAAACTCAATACTCCAAACTTATTTACCCGCTGCTTTAGCGTGGTCGGCTAAAAATGTTGCTAAACCGCTATCTGTTAATGGGTGTTTTAATAAACCAACAATAGCAGCCAATGGTGCCGTAATAACGTCGGCGCCTAATTTAGCACAGTTTACAATATGCAATGGTCCGCGGATGGATGCCGCTAAAATTTGTGTTTCATATCCGTAGTTATCAAAAATTGTTCTGATATCTTCAATTAGAACCAGGCCATCGTTAGAAATATCGTCTAAACGGCCCAAGAATGGAGAAACGTATGTTGCACCTGCTTTTGCTGCCAATAAAGCCTGTCCGGCAGAAAAAATCAAAGTACAATTGGTTTTAATTCCTTTTGAAGAAAAATATTTAATGGCTTTCAAACCATCTTTAATCATCGGAACTTTAACAACGATTTTCGGGTTTAATGCGGCCAGTGCTTCGCCTTCTTTGATAATTTCCTCAAAAGTGGTCGAAATTACTTCTGCACTTACATTATCGTCAACAATATCGCAGATTGCCTTATAATGGTTAATTACATTTTCATCGCCGGTAATACCTTCTTTAGCCATTAAGCTAGGGTTGGTGGTTACGCCATCTAAAATGCCAAGATCTTGAGCTTCTTTGATTTGATCAAGATTTGCTGTGTCAATAAAAAATTTCATGTTTATAAATTCTTAAAATGATTATTAGGTTCTGCTGCAAGAAGCCCTGAAGAATTTAATATCCCCCCTTCAGGGGAATAAGGGGGTAAAAAAAGGGCAAGCACCTTCTATCGCACCGCTACAACCTTCTACCCTTGCTGCGTTCCCACCCTGGGGGAGTTCAAAGGGAGCTGGTCGTAAAAGACTTGCCCGGCCACAAAGGTAGAAAAAGAAGTTGTTTTGCAAAACGCATTTCTGTATTTTTTTTTAGTTTTAAGCTATATAGCTGATTAATAAATTAATAAAATCGAAACCAGCATTTTAATTTGACCACAACAGATTCACTTTCGGTAGTTTATTTTATATTTAAATAAATCATTCATACCTGAAATACTTGTTAAAACGGTTTAGTTTTAAAATTGAGCTAATATGAGCATTTATTGTACAATATTACCATTATCAATTTGCTAAATGTATTGCACAATAATTATTATTTTTTAAATTTAAACGCATTAAATTACCTAGGAACTAAAATTTTTCCAAAAATCGTGTCAACTCTGTAATTTAAAGTTTCTTTTTCCTATCTTAGTGTTTCCTATACACTAACAACTAACGAGCAAAGAATGGAACCAAACAGTGGATTGTACGATGCGCAATTTGAACACGATGCCTGCGGTATTGGGTTCGTTGCACATGTGAAAGGGCGGAAATCGCATCAAATCATCTCTGATGCACTTACTATTTTAGAGAATCTAGATCATAGAGGGGCATGTGGAGCAGAACCAAATACAGGCGATGGAGCAGGTATCATGATTCAGATTCCTCACGAATTTTTTTACGATGAATGTTTAAAAGCAGGCTTTAGCCTACCAGAAACCAATAATTATGGTGTTGGTATGTTATTTATGCCAAAGGATATCAGGTCCAGAGAAGAATGCAGAGAGCTGATTTACCGTGCTGCTGAAAAGCTAGGCCTTGAAATTTTAGGTTTTAGAAAGGTTGATGTAGACACAACGGATATAGGCAACATGGCTCTTTCCGTTGAGCCTGAAATTGAACAGGTGTTTATTGCCCGCCCTTATGCGGTGGCACCAGGTGCAGATTTTGAACGCAAACTTTACATTTTTAAAAATTACCTGATCAAACTGATCGTAAATACCGTTCATGGCGGTAAAGATTTTTACATCGTTTCGCTTTCCGCACAAACCATTATATATAAAGGTCAGCTCACTTCCTTACAGGTACGCACCTATTTTACCGATCTTACCGATAAGCGTATGGTGTCTGCCCTGGGTTTGGTTCACTCGCGTTTTGCCACCAATACTTTTCCTTCATGGAGACTGGCCCAGCCGTTCCGCTTTATTGCGCATAACGGAGAGATTAATACTTTACAAGGAAATTTAAACTGGTTTAGAGCAGGCGTAAAGTCTTTTGCTTCTGCTTACTTTACACCGGAAGAACTTGATATGTTATTGCCTGTAATCGACGAAACAAACTCAGATTCAGGCTGTCTGGATAATGTGATTGAACTTTTGCTTCACTCAGGAAGAAGCCTGCCGCATGTACTAATGATGCTGGTGCCTGAAGCCTGGGATGGCAATGAGGATATGGATCCTGTTAAAAAGGCTTTTTACGAATTCCACGCCACTTTAATGGAGCCCTGGGACGGACCTGCCGCCATCGCTTTTACTGACGGCAAATTAATTGGCGCTACTTTAGACCGTAACGGTCTCCGTCCTTCGCGTTATGCCATTACTTCTGATGACCGCGTAATTATGGGTTCTGAAGCGGGAGCGCTGGCCATCGATCAGAGCACGATCATCGAAAAAGGCCGCTTAACTCCCGGTAAAATGTTTGTGGTAGACATGGAGCAGGGCAGGATCATCAGCGACAATGAAATTAAAGAAGAAGTTTGTGGCAAAAGTCCTTACGGCGACTGGATTAACCAATACCAGATCCGCTTAGAGGAATTGCCTGAGCCCCGCGTAATGTTTACCGGCTTATCTACTGAATCTATCTTCAAATATCAACAGGTTTTTGGCTATAGCAGAGAAGATGTAGATCTTTTGCTTAAACCAATGGCCATTGAAGGCAAGGAACCGATTGGTTCAATGGGTACCGATACGCCTCTGGCTATCCTGTCAAAACGTCCGCAACACTTATCATCTTATTTCAAGCAGTTATTTGCACAGGTAACTAACCCGCCAATTGACCCGATCAGGGAAAAAGTGGTAATGAGTTTGGCCAGTTTTATGGGCAGCATGGGCAACCTGCTGGAAGAAACACCAAAACAGGCACATTGTGTTGCGATTAAACATCCGATTTTAACCAACCAGGAATTAGAGAAATTAAGGAGTATTGATACCGGCGTTTTCCAGGCAAAAACTTTGCAGACTTATTTCAGGGCAGATGGCAAACCAGGCGCTATGGCTAAAGCCTTAGATCGTTTGTGCCGTTATGCAGTTGATGCGGTTGAAGACGGTTTCCAGGTGATTGTATTAACCGATAGGGCTATCGATTCTGAACATGCCGCGATGCCTTCTCTACTGGCGGTTTCAGCAGTACACCATCATTTGATCCGTAAAGGATACCGTGGTGCGGTTGGTATTGTGATTGAGGCTGGAGATATTTGGGAAGTACACCATTTCGCAACCTTGCTGGGCTTTGGAGTTACGGCTATAAACCCTTACCTGGCTCTAGAAACCATCAATGGTTTCCAGCAAGAATCTGGTTTGTCGGCAGAACAGCTTACCAAAAACTATATCTACGCGGTAAACAGCGGTTTACTTAAAATTTTCTCTAAAATGGGTATCTCGACCCTTCAATCATACCAGGGTGCGCAGATTTTTGAGATTTTAGGTTTAAACAAACAGGTGGTAAATACCTATTTTACAGGTGCAGTTTCGCGTATAGGTGGTTTAGGTTTGGATGAGATTGCGAAAGAAACTTTAATCAAACATCACCGCAGTTTTGGCCCGCTAACGCAGACAGAAAACTTATTGCCGGCTGGCGGAACATATAAATTCCGCCGCAAAGGTGAAGCGCATTTATTTAATCCGCAAACCATTCACTTACTACAAAACGCCACACGTAAAAACGACTACAATATTTTCAAACAATATTCTAAACTGGTAAATGAGCAGACACAACAGGCTTACACCATCCGTGGATTGTTTGAATTCAATTATAGCCGCCCTTCTGTTCCTTTAAACGAGGTAGAGGCTACGGAATCTATCTTAAAAAGATTTGCCACAGGAGCGATGTCTTTCGGCTCCATTTCTCATGAGGCACATTCTACTTTGGCCATTGCCATGAACCGTATCGGTGGAAAGAGCAATACCGGAGAAGGTGGTGAAGATGAAATGCGTTATACCAAACTGCCAAATGGCGATAGCATGCGCTCAGCGATTAAACAGGTGGCTTCTGCGCGTTTCGGTGTAACGAGCTATTATTTGACCAATGCTGATGAGTTACAGATCAAAATGGCTCAGGGTGCTAAGCCGGGAGAAGGCGGGCAATTACCTGGACACAAAGTAGATGATTGGATTGCAAAAGTTCGTCACTCTACGCCAGGCGTAGGTTTAATTTCGCCTCCTCCACATCACGATATTTATTCCATCGAGGATTTGGCACAGTTAATTTATGATCTTAAAAATGCCAACCGCGCGGCACGGATCAATGTTAAACTCGTATCTAAAGCTGGCGTAGGTACTATTGCAGCCGGCGTAGCTAAAGCGCATGCCGATGTTATTCTTGTATCCGGCTTTGATGGCGGTACCGGTGCTTCGCCATTAACCTCTATTCAGCATGCGGGTTTACCATGGGAGTTAGGTCTGGCGGAAGCGCACCAAACCCTGGTAAAGAACAAATTGCGCAACCGTATAGTTTTACAAACAGACGGTCAGCTAAAAACAGGTAGGGATATCGCCATTGCAGCTTTATTAGGTGCAGAAGAGTGGGGCGTTGCAACAGCTGCGTTGGTAACTTCAGGATGTATCATGATGCGTAAATGCCATTTAAATACCTGTCCGGTAGGAGTGGCTACACAAGATCCGGAACTAAGGAAATTATTTACCGGTGATGCAGACCATGTAGTAAACCTATTCTATTTCCTTGCCGAGGAATTACGGGAGATTATGGCCGAACTTGGCTTTAGGACCATTAACGAAATGATTGGCCAGGCTGATATTTTAAAATTACGTGAATTGCCTGCCGAAGACTGGAAACTGAAACACCTTGATCTATCAGCCATATTATACAAGGCAGAAGAAAATGGTTTACCTTTATATCATACAGAAGCTCAGGATCATGGCTTGGATCAGGTTTTAGATCACCAGCTGATTGCTGCAGCCCAACCTGCCATCCATCATAACGAACCTGTATTTGCCAGCTTTAATGTAAAAAATACTGACCGTGCGATAGGCACTATGCTGTCTAATGAAATTTCAAAAGTTCATTTAAGCGCTGGTTTACCTCCGGATACGATCAACTTTAAATTTGTGGGTTCTGCCGGACAAAGCTTTGGTGCTTTTAATACCCGCGGGGTTACTTTATCACTGGAAGGCGAGGCAAACGATTATGTAGGTAAAGGTTTATCGGGTGCGAGACTGGCTATTTACCCTTTCTCAAACGCTACTTTTGTTCCTGAACAAAATATCATTATTGGTAACGTGGCCCTGTATGGTGCAACTTCTGGTGAGTTGTTTGCCCGTGGTAAAGCAGGCGAACGTTTTGCCGTACGTAACTCTGGTGCAACAGCTGTTGTTGAAGGAGTTGGCGATCATGGATGTGAATACATGACTGGCGGTGAGGTGCTGATTCTTGGCGATACCGGAAGCAATTTCGCCGCTGGAATGAGTGGTGGTGTGGCGTGGATTTACGATGCCAATGGAACTTTCGAGCGAAAATGCAATAAGGAAATGGTTGATTTGGATCCACTTCAGGCAGAAGATGAAGAGCGTATCTTAGCCTTACTTAAAGCACATATCCGCTTAACAGATAGCAAGGTAGCTGAGTTTATCTTAAGCGATTGGAAAACCCAGTCTGCGCATTTCGTAAAAGTATTCCCTAAAGAATACAAGGCAGTTTTAAGCAAACGTAACCAACAAGTAAAAACACACTAGGCCATGGGTAAAGTAACAGGATTTCAAGAATACGACAGAGTTGCACCCATTAGAGAAGAGGTTGCAACGCGTGTAAAACACTATGGTGAATTTTTAAATAATTTACCGCCTCAAGAATTAAATAATCAGGCTGCCCGTTGTATGGATTGCGGAGTGCCTTTCTGCCAGTCAGGTTGTCCGCTGGGTAACGTGATACCTGAATTTAATGATGCTGTTTATCAGGGTAAATGGGAATTAGCGGCAAATATTTTATTAAGCACCAATAATTTTCCGGAATTTACGGGTAGAATTTGCCCGGCACCATGCGAATCGGCATGTGTGTTAGGTATTAACAAACCACCGGTTTCTATTGAAGAGATTGAGAAGCATATCATCGAAATTGCTTTCGAAAAAGGATTTATCAAAGCTAAAGCACCGTTAATCAGAACGGGTAAAAAAGTTGCCGTAATTGGTTCAGGTCCTGCAGGCCTGGCAGCTGCTGCGCAGCTAAATAAAGTCGGGCATGAAGTTACCGTTTTCGAACGCGATGATGCACCGGGTGGGTTATTAAGATATGGCATTCCCGATTTCAAACTGCAAAAAAACGTGGTAGATCGCCGTATTGATTTGATGAAAGAAGAAGGCATCATTTTTAAATGCAAGGCCAACGTAGGCGAGAATGTTGAAATAGGTACTTTGTTACGTGATTTTAATGCGATTGTATTGGCAGGCGGTTCAACAATTCCACGTGATCTGCCGATTGATGGCCGTTCAGCTAAAGGTGTTCATTTTGCAATGGATTTCTTAAAGCAGCAGAATAAACGTGTGGCTGGCAGGACTGTAGAAGCAGAAGATATTATGGCTACAGGTAAAAATGTGATTGTAATTGGTGGTGGTGACACCGGATCTGATTGTATTGGTACTTCAAACCGCCATGGCGCAAAATCCGTTACGCAATTCGAGATCATGCCAATGCCACCCCAGGCACGCAATGAGCATATGCCTTGGCCAAATTATCCAATGTTGCTGAAAAATACTTCTTCTCACGAGGAAGGTGCACAAAGAGCTTGGTCAGTTAATACCAAAAACTTTATTGCTGACGAAAAAGGAAATCTTAAAGCATTAAAAGTTGTTGATGTAGAATGGGAAATTGATGCAAACGGGCGTCCGGTTACATTTAAAGAAGTAGCAGGTACTGAAAGGGATCTTCCATGCGAGCTGGTGCTTTTAGCAATGGGATTTTTACATCCGCAAAAAGAAGGTTTACTTGAAAAATTGGGTATTGAATTAGATAACCGTGGAAATGTAAAGGCATCTGAACATACCTATCAAACCAACATTGCAAAGATTTTTGCTGCAGGAGATGTCCGCCGTGGACAATCGTTAGTGGTTTGGGCCATTTCAGAAGGTAGAGAAGCTGCCCGTAAGGTAGATGAATACTTAATGGGAGCAACTAAGCTGGCATCGAAAGATGCAGTAGCATATGCTTAAACAGGTTTAAATTCTATATTTTTTTGGGTCGTGGTGTAAACCACGACCTTTTTTGTTTTATACAATGAAACTGATATTTCATTCGATCGTGATGCTGAATTTATTTTACAAGGAAGAAATATTATTTTCAATTGCCTTGTAGCTACTTCGTGGTCAGCATCCCGTACTATCCGTAGAGTTAAGCGCAGCGTCTCTACGGATTTAAGAATAGAACTGAGTTTATAACTCAGCAACAAAAATGTACTATCCTTAGGATTAAGCGCAGTGTCTCTACGGATTTAAGAATAGAACTGAGTTTATAACTCAGTAACAAAACAGAGTCAGAGACTCTTGCCCATTCCAAAATCCGTAGAGCCCTTCGGAACTCTACGGATAGAACCGTACTATCCTTAGGATTAAGCGCAGCGTCTCTACGGATTAAGAATAGAACTGAGTTTATAACTCAGCAACAAAACCGAGTCAGAGACTCTTGTCCATTCCAAAATCCGTAGAGCCCTTCTGGACTCTTCTCCTTACCATACTATCCGTAGCGTTAAGCGCAGAATCTCCTACGGATTTAAGAATAGAACTGAGTTTATAACTCAGCAACAAAACAGAGTCAGAGACCCTTGTCCATTCCAAAATCCGTAGAACCCTTCGGAACTCTACGGATAGAACCATATCCTTACCATACTATCCGTAGAGTTAAGCGCAGCATCTCTACGGATCTAAGAATAGACTGAGTTATAACTCAGCAAAATGGCGACTCAGAGACTTAGCTATTCTATAAATCGTCTATAATCTACGGTCTATTTTGAAACGACGTAAATATCTTAATTCTAAAAACTTATATTAGTATATGGGAGAAAATGGCTATCAAATAAAAGATCAGGAGGCTATATATTTTATAACATTTGCTACTGTACAGTGGGTAGATGTATTTACCAGAAAAGAATATGCTGATATCGTTGTAGAAAGTCTAATTTATTGCAAAACGAATAAAGGTTTACGAATTCATGCCTGGTGTATTATGAGTAATCATCTTCATTTGATTTTATCAGCAAGTGATAGTAATCTATCTGATACGTTAAGAGATTTTAAAAAGTTTACATCGAACAACATCATTAAAGCAATCAAAAACAATAATCATGAAAGTCGACGAAGCTGGATGCTTTGGATATTTAAAAAAGCTGGAGAAGAAAATAAAAGAAATAAAGATTATCAATTTTGGCAGCAGGAAAATCATCCGGTGGAACTTTCTACAAATGAAATGGTGGATCAAAGATTAAATTATTTACATGATAATCCTGTAAGATCAGGTGCGGTTAGGAGTGCAGAAAAGTACGTTTATTCCTCTGCTATAGATTATTATACAACAGAAAGAGGATTGATAGAAATAGACTTTATAGAATAAACAGAGTCTTACCATTCTCATAGACTATCCGTAGCGCCTCCTACGGATTTGCGAATAGAACTGAGTTTATAACTCAGTAACAAAACCGAGTCAGAGACCCTTATCCATTTTACAATCCCAGAGTCTTTCAGAAGTTTACATACAGAAACTGAAAACAGTATGATAATAAATGACCTGGCAGAATAAAAATTAAAACAATTTCAACTGTTTATCTATGGGTGGCTTCTCTTTCCCAAAAACTGTTCTACCGCCATATTTCCAGCTTTCAGCTTGTTCTTTTTGAATCACTTTTTCAAAATCCATATTAGGAACGAAGTCTTTTTCTGCATTTCGGGCAATTTGATATAGTGATTTTATCGCTTGTTGTTTGTCGGTATTGCCGATTTTCGCCTTATCAATTGCTTTTTGCAAAACATTAATTGTTTCATCATAAACATTTACCGGAACAGGGAAAGGGTGGCCATCTTTGCCTCCATGAGCGAATGAATAACGTGCAGGATCAGTAAACCGCGAAGGCGTACCGTAAATTACCTCACTTACTAAAGCCATAGATTGTAAGGTTCTTGGTCCCATGCCTTCCAGTAACAATAAGTCTTCAAAATCGCGGGGTTGCTTTTCCTGTGCCAGCCACAATATACTGCCCAAACGTTTCAAATCCACATCTTTTGCTTTTACATCGTGATGTTGAGGTAACACCAATTTTTGTATCTCATTAAGCATACGAGCAGGCGATTCAACCGTCATGCCCATCATGCTCTGCCTGGTTTGATCAGCATTATTAGCTGTCAGATTAAGGATCTGGCCTTGATTAATGCCACAGATTCCCGTATGCGGTTCTTCTACAAAGGATTTTAAATTTTTAGAGTGCCAGTGGTATCTTCTCGCTGTTGCGTTGCTATTGCTCATGCCTTGTTGCACCACTGCCCAATCGCCCTCATTGCTTAAAATAAAACTATGAAGGTACAATTGAAATCCGTCCTGGATGGCCGTATTATCTACTTTTGCACTGAGTTTACTCGCACGAACCAAATCTGTACCATTCAATCCGGTTTTATCGGCAATTTTCAGAAGTTCATTTGGGGTTTCCCTACTATACTTTCCTTTGCCACCACAGATGTAAATGCCCAACTCTTTTGATAAAGGATTTATGGATTTTTTTAAAGCGCCAATTACTGATGTCGTTATTCCTGAAGAATGCCAATCCATCCCCATTACCGCACCTAAACTCTGGAACCAGAACGGACTACTTAACCGGCGTATTACTTCGGCTTTACCATATTCCAATAGTATGGCTTCTGTTATTGCTAAGCCAAGTTTGGCCATGCGTTGTGCCAGCCATGGTGGTACATGGCCATAATGTAAGGGTAAATCTGCGCTTCCTGATCTTTTCAATACTAACAAAATTAGTAAAAAATTTACAAAAGCGAAAAAGCAACTACCGATTTAACAGGGAAATCGCTTTTAACTTTTCTTTGTTAGTTCTAGCTCTTTCTGCGCATGCATAAGCATTATTTTCGCCACGGAAGCACGAAAAACACGGAAAAATTTTAATCTCCTCCGTGATTTCTGTGTTTCCGTGGCTAATTAATTTTTGCACATGTTTTAAAAGCAATACCCCTGAACGATTTCACGAAACAAAACGATTAATCATATTTTTTGTTATTTTGAGCAATAACATCCTGGCAAAGGCTTATTTATCTATGCGCAAATTTCTACAACGTTTACTCAGTTCCTGGATTATTCACCTGTCGAATAAGTTTAGTTCAAATCCCAACCCTGAACGCATCCATGAGGCTTTAGATAAACTTTACAAAACCATTAATGATAATCCTGGAAAACGTGGACTTGTTTTCGAAGTTAATGATGATCATAAATTCATTATTTTTTCAGATCAGCATAAAGGTGCCAGAGATGATGCAGACGATTTCACTTTAGCTGAAAAAAATTATTTAAAGGCACTTCAGTATTATAATGAACAGAACTTTCATTATATAAATTTAGGGGATAGTGAGGAGCTTTGGGAGAATTTGCTCGAATCGGTAATCAAACACAATAAAGAAACATTCGAAGCAGAGAAAGCATTTATTGCTAAAAATCAGTTCACCAAGATATTTGGCAACCATGATTTATATTGGGATAATGATCCGTTGGCTGGATTTAATCTCACCAGACTTTACGGAACCGCGATCCGTATATACGAAGGAGCCATATTAAGGATGCCGGTAAAGAATGGCAAACTTGATATTTTCTTAACGCATGGACATCAGGGCGACTTGCAGAGTGACGGAAATTGGTTTAGCAAATGGTTTGTAAGTACGATATGGGCACCGCTACAGTCGTACCTTCAGATTAATCTGAATACGCCGGCATACGATAATCAGCTTAAAACAGTTCATAACACACTGATGTACAATTGGGCGATTACCAAGCGTAATATGGCTTTAATTACGGGGCACACGCACCAGCCAGTTTTTGCCTCATTAACTCATCTGGAACGAATTTACATGAAGCTCAAAAAAGCAAAAGACGAGAAAAACACCAGCGACATCGCGTTTCTAAATGCCGAACTTCATAAACGGATCAAAGAAGGAGACCAGGCCCCGGTTTTTGGCAAATACAAGCCGGTTTATTTTAACAGCGGATGTTGCTGCTTTAGTGACGGCGATATTACCGGGATCGAAATTGCTGATGGGTTGATAAGATTAATCAAATGGTCATACCATACCAATACTGTACCCGAAAGGATAATACTTGAGGAAATGAAAATCAACGATTTAGTGGATTCAAACTTATTTAACGGGTAACGTTACATAAAAAGTAGTTCCCAAATCTTTTCCATCGCTTTCTGCCCACAATTTCCCTTTATGGATCTCCACAAGCGCATTTGCTGTAATCAGTCCCAATCCATAACTATTTTCCCGATTTGTACTTACCGAACTCAGACGCGCAAATTTCAGAAAAACGCTGTCTAAATCCTCCTGGGTTAAACCCACGCCAAGGTCTTTTACCGCAATAGTGATGTGATTATCAAAACTTTGATGGGTGATCACAATTTTATTTCCTATCGGCGAAAACTTGATCGCATTATCAATCAACTGGCTAAAAACCATAGCGATTTTATCCGGGTCAGCAAAAACCTCAGCAGTTTCCTCAATTTCGATTAAAACTGTCTGGTTTTTACGCTCAAGCGCTGGCGTAAATTCTTTCTTTACTTTTTCCAGAATTTGTCTTAAATCTATCTTATTCTTTTGGGGCTTAAATGAAGTTGCCTCTTTCCGGGCAGCACTTAAAATGCCGTTCAGATTATCAATCATCTTTTTAGATTGTGCATTAATCTTACCCGCAATTAAAGATGCCTTATCATCAATACCTGGAATTCGTCCCAACAATTCAGATTGTAGCGTAATGGTGGTCATTGGGTTTTTAAGATCATGAACAAGTACATGTAAACGATCATCATAAGCCCTTAAAGTTCTCCTTATTGCCATTCTGGACTCCAGTTTTTCAACTACCATATCAGCCAAATACCTCAGCATTTTCAACTTCTTTTCGTCGATCGTTTTAGATTTTGTATCTGCAACGTAAATCAGTCCAAGGTGATAACCATCAGGCGATACGATGGGTGCTGAAGTAAAAAAAGTAAATCCTGCCTTAGCCTGATCTTGAATAATTTCCAATGCAGCTCCGCCGACCTCCGACTTCACGAAAAAATTACCATCACCCTCAAAGCATATCCCGGCAAATGAAACATCAAATATTTCGGCAGCCAGCTGCGAAATCTGGTCAAAAGCACTTTCTGGCGGGGTATTTAATACCTCATAATTACCCAGCTTTTCCAAACGTAAGGTTTCATCTGAGGAGATATCATGTTCTGCTTTTTCGTATAGCATTTATGGCACAATTTAATAGATGGATGAATCACTAAAGGTAAAAATTATATACAATACCATAAACAATTAAGCCGTAATTTTCGTTATGTTTAGGTTGGATATTACAGAGCCGAATGCATTAAAATTACCATCATAACTTTTAAAAAATGAGACTATATATAGAACGTAAACCTGTTAAGGTAAATCCAGATACAAAGAGAGTTATTGCACGTTTTTTTTTTAATGGAGAGGAGAGGGCACTGGAAGTAATCAGAAAGGTCTTGGAATTTTCGGATGAAAAAGTGTTTTCACTGATATCGCCTATACTGCAGGAATATTCCAAAAGACACCGGAATATCACTAAAATCTTAACCCGTCATTGTAAGAAATTAAAAAAGCAGTTTTTAGCCCTGGGCACCTCATTCGAAGATATTGATGAATATACCCGGTTATTGATTGGCGCATATTTTACACACGAATATTCCATAGAATCGGCTGCTTTTTTCAATCCGAGTATTGTTGATGATCCTGATCAGACCGATTTAGTTGAAGGTGAAAAAAGGGTAATCATAAGTTTTAGGGCTGTAGGCGAGGGACATATTTCGTCTATCGTATTCCGACGTGCCTTAATTGATAAAAATAACAACATACAGGTTTTACCAGTTGGAAATTATGTTGATGAGGCCGAGGTAGTAAAAAATGCCATCTACATTAAAAAACTATTCCTGAAAAAAGCGGCTTATGCGCAGATTGATCCTGCTGTTTTAGAAGAAATTGAATCTAAACTTGATGATAAATTTGAATACACCAGTTTAAGCAATATCATCAAAGATTCTAAAAGCTTATATAAAGAGAATCCGGCACGTTTAATCGAATACGATAAGGTGCTCTGGCTATCAGACACTTATCACACCATCACCTTTTCAAAGGATACGGATATTTCTGATCGTGTAATTTTTCCTATCTCAGAATTTGAACGCAAGGGGATTGAAGATGCTCGTTTTGTCAAGTTTATTAAAGATGATGGCAAAGTACTATACTATGCCACCTACACTGCTTTTGATGGTTCTTTAATTATTCCCAAACTCGTTCAAACAGAAGATTTTTATGAGTTTAAAGTGATTCCCCTTTATGGCGACGGTGCACAGAATAAAAACCTTGCTTTATTTCCAAGGAAAATCAAAGGAAAATATGTGATGATGAGTCGGATAGATGGATGGAACAATTACCTGATGTTTTCGGATAAGGTGAATGTTTGGGAAAACCCGGTTCTTTTAAAGCAGCCCCGTTACGATTGGGAACTGGTGCAGATCGGTAATTGCGGTTCGCCCATAGAAACTGAAAAAGGGTGGCTGGTGATTACGCATGGAGTTGGGCCGATGCGAAGATATTGCATTGGTGTGAGTTTATTGGACCTGGAGGATCCCAGTATTGAAATAGGCCATTTAAAGGAACCATTGATTATCCCTAATAACGACGAGCGGGAAGGTTATGTACCAAATGTAGTATACTCTTGTGGTTCTATTATCAGCAATGGCGAATTGATTATACCTTATGGTTTATCAGATTATAGCTCATCATTTGCTACGGTAAATTTGGAGTTACTGTTGAATAGGCTATTAGAGAATAATCAGATTTAATATACTGCCATCGATCATCGTTATGTTGTGACACCCCGGTATAATTTAATTTCAGCGCGAGATTCAGAAGTTTCGGCTCAAGCAGTTTAAATACCGCCATTAAATTAAAACAAATCGTTTAGACACTTCTTCTTTATTATTACAGGCTAAAGTTAGCCTGGACAAAACCAGAATCGAAGTTAAAGCTGAAATTATTGGTTTAATATTTTTAGTAACAAATCCTTTCACACGAAGCCATCTCTAGCAAGCAAAAGATGGCTTTTGTATTTTGATGTTATCAAATGAATTGATCTTCAAAAAAAAAGCTGATTCATTTCGAACCAGCTTTTAATATCTCCGTGTAAGTCTTTTGATCTAACTGATCTTCTCTGTCTCCATTAGTGGTGAAGACAAAGTTTCATATTCTACTTCAGCAATTTTTAAAATCGCCAAGTGCGAGATAAAATAAGCCAATGTACTTTCGGCACCTTGATTTCTGTTCACACTGTTAAACTGCAATCCATCCGCACAGCCATGGGTTTCATAATCGTACAATGGGATGTGAAGGCTGTTTTCGCCTAGAAACCATTTATAACTGATGTGCATCAGGTTCAGGTATTGATCATCTTTAGTAATCTCATAAGTTTTAGCATACAATAAAACCATGGCCATTGTTTCTATAGCCTGTTGATCATAAATAGGGTTTTTACCATGCTTTTTCATCCAGCCGGCATTTCCAACGGGATTCAGGTATCCGTTTTCAAAAGAGAAACTGTTCAGGAATTTAATACTTTCCATAGCTACCTGGTACGATTCCTTGTTGCCTGTAACATCATAATGATGAAGCAAAGCTAAAGGAAGAATGGCATTATCATAAGTCAGAATATCTTCAAACCAATGCCAGTCTCCATCTTTATTTTCTTTATATGATGCCACCAATGAACTTGCCAGCATATTAATCTCCTGGCTAATCAATTCATCTCCTGGATGAGCATTCAGGTAATAAGATAAACCAATAACCGTATTTGCCTTTCCGCGCAGATATTTTAGTTCTTTAAAGTGTTTTACCGAATGAGAAAAAAGTTCGCGGCCAAACTCCCGATAGGAATTATTCGGTGCGCTGGAAACCAGATAACCTAATGCCCAAATGGTCCTGCCGAATGAATCTTCAGAGCCAACCTCATCTAAAAATTGTCTGTTAAAACTCAGGAAATTCCTGAAATTTCCATCTTCTGTTTGCATGTACTGAATAAAACTGAGGTATATTGGCATAAAAGCTAAAGCCCTTCGGTTTTTATTCTGCTCCACAGCCATAATGGACATAATCAATGCCCGCGCATTATCATCAATGCAATAACCTTCTTTTAAATTCGGAATGCCAAAGCGGGCATGTTGTATAATTCCGGTATCATCTGTTAGTAGAGCAATGTGACTTAAATTCAAAGCAGGCATTCCTTCTACGTCGATAATCGGCGGGATTGACCGCTCTGTTTTCGTCCCTGCAGATAGCGCTTCATTCAATACATTGAGATAAATACTTCCGATCGCCGGCCAGCGAAGGTTTAATCCGTACTCATATGCATTCTGCTTCAGTTTGTGATATTTATCGCTGTCGCTTAAAAGATCATTAACAATTGCTGCCAGTTTATGATGATCTTTAAAATCAAATAATTTACCTCTGTTATCGGCCAATAATTCCTGTGCATGCCAGTAAGGTGTAGAAATTACTGCCGCACCAGCGCCAATAGCGTATGATAAGGTACCGCTGGTAATCTGGGCTTCATTTAAATAGGGAGTAATGTATAAATGGCATGCGGTTAAATATTGATGCAGTTCTTCTTCCGAAACGAATTTATTGACGAAAGCGATATTCTTTTCTACACCTAAATCTTTTGCCAGGGCCTTCAAACTATCGCGATATTCTTCGCCGTTGTGTTTAACTACACCAGGATGGGTATTTCCTAAAATCAGGTATAAAACATCAGGATGTTTTGCTACGATATCCGGTAAAGCATTGATTACGGTTTCTAAACCTTTATTTCTGCTAATCAGACCAAAAGTAAAAAGTACTTTCTTACCCTTAAATAAATCACTCTGTTCGATTTGATTATTAACGATCGGTTCTAAATCAGGAACACCATGTTCTATTAACTTAATAGATGCCTGTGGAATCTGGTATATGCTTGTTAAAAACATTACTGCCTTTTTGCTCATTACTACCAATTTAGCCGTTTTAGATGCAATCTCCTTGATAATGGTTTGCTGCATAAAATTTGGTTCTTTCAAAACCGTATGCAAAATAGTGATGAAAGGTTTTTTTAACCGGTTAATTAGTGAAAGCAAAAAAACACCGCTATTACCACCATATATGCCAAATTCATGTTCAATAATACAAGTATCTATATCACTGTTATTGATAAAATCAGCTGCTTCAATATAATCCTGTTGATTTTGTTGTCGGATAACAAATTTTACTTCGCCCGGGTACTGATGTTCGTTTACATCATCCGACTCATTCATGGCCACTACAAAACTCTTGCTGGCATCGTAGGTAGGATTTAAACTTAAAGCATTAACTAAATTTTGGTTGAAGGTAGCTAAACCACACTCACGGGGCGGATAGGTAGAAATATAGGCTATTTTCATCTTTATAAATGTTTTCAATGGTAATTACACAATCGTGATCTCTTCGTTCCCTTTATTACTTTGAAAAATCATAATAGTTTCACAAGTATTTCTATAAGGTTATGGTTAAATAACATTATTGGTTCCAAATAGTTTGCTGTTTGGACGATTTACGGCTTGCAAACCCAAAACAATAAGTTTAGACACCTGTTAATAGGTTAATATTTTAAACATTTCGCTATGAGATCAATATGGAAAGGTTCAATTGGATTTGGTTTGGTAAATATTCCGGTTAAGTTATTTTCCGGTGTCCAGAACAGTAACCTTGATTTGGATATGCTTGACGAACGCGACCATGCCAAGATTAAATTTTTGAGGGTAAATGAAAATACACAAAAAGAGGTACCTTATGATAAGATCGTAAAAGGTTACTTTTTAAAGGACAGGTACATCATTTTAGACAAACATGATTTTGAAGAGGCTGCACCTGAAAAAACAAAGATTATTGAACTCGAAAATTTTGTTGATATCAAAGATATTAATCCCATTTACTACGAAACATCTTATTATACCGAACCTGAAAAGCAGGGTAGAAAGGCCTATAGCTTATTGTTAAAAGCCTTACAGAAATCTGGCAAAGCCGGCGTGGCCAGGTTTGTGTTAAGGAATACCGAAAATCTTTGTGTTATCCATCCCATGGAAAACGTTATTGTCATCACAAAAATTAGGTTTGACCAGGAAATCAGAAGTTTATCCGAAATTAATAAGGCGGATGATATCAGCATCACTAAAAAAGAAATGGATGTAGGACTGGCCCTGATTAAACAATACAGCTCAAAATTTGACCTGAGTACATTCAAAGATGATTACAGTAATGAATTACTGAAAATTATTAAAGCCAAGGCCAAAGGAAAGCGGGCTACCGTTAAAAAGATGAAACCGAAAAAAGCTTCAAGTGATGATTTGTATGACCAGTTGATGCAGAGTCTGGGTTCGAAGAAAGGAGCTTAGACAGTTTGCAGTATTCAGTTAGCGGTTTGCAGTTGTCAGTTTGCAGTTATTAGGTTGGAAGAGGAATTTTTTAAAGTTTCAACTGAGCGCACATACGAGGCTGCATTGAAGTGTTTCCACTCCAATGCAGCTGATTTTACTTAAAAGCAGCTTTTAACTGGTCAGCAACATACGCCTGTGCGGCTTTAGCTTCTGGTACAAGAAGCGACATGCCAAAAAACTCGTGTGTTACACCCTCATAATTTTTAAGATTAACTTTTACCCCGGCAGCTTTAAGCTTATCAGCCAACATTACGCCATCATCATGCAAAGGATCTATTTCGGCGGTGATGATCGTGGTTGATGGAAGTCCGCTTAAATTGGCATCAACCAATGATATCTTTGGATCTTGCGCTTCGATCGTGCTATTGAGGTATTTTTCTGTAAACCAGCCCATCATCGCTTTATTTAAAGGCTTTGCATTCGCATACATTTTATAAGACTCGGTATTCATATCCTCTTGTGCAATGGGATAGATCAAAACTTCGTGTACAGGAAGCATAATGTGTTTGTTTCTGGCCATAATAGAAACGTTTGCTGCTAAATTTCCACCCGCACTTTCGCCAGCTACAGCAATTTTTGCCGGGTCTGCCTTTAAGTCTACAGCATTTTTAACTGCCCATTCGTAAGCTGCAAATGCATCATTGTGCGCCGTAGGAAATTTATTCTCTGGCGCCAGGCGGTAAGCCACAGAAACGACAATTGCGCCCACTTGCTCTGCCAGGGCCTGGGCAGATGCATGATAAACATCCACATTAGCAATAACAAAACCACCGCCATGATAATAAACAATGAGCGGGTAAGGCCCGTTTCCAACTTTAGGCGTGTAAATACGCAGGTGAACCTTCCCGTTATCGGCATCAATATCCTTTCCAGTGGTATCTACCTTAGGCATTGGTACCGCAATATTATTTTGTTTGGCTAAGTCCATTACCGCATCTGTTGGGGTATGGTTCTTACGTGCATCAGCAGCACTTAAAGTTTCTATGGGTTGATCACCATAACTGCTTAACTTTTCTATTATTACCTGCATTTCAGGTCTGATCGTTTTGCCCCATTCCGGTGCAGGTCCGGCAGGCTTTAATGTCGCCATCTGTGTAGAATCAGTCATGGAAGAATCTGTAACTGTTGTATTTTTTGTTTCGCCAGTACAGGCTGAAAGCAAAATGGTTGTTCCAAAAGCCAGAATAATAGGTTTTAGCAGATTGTTTTTCATAGGGTTGTTTTACTTTTTAATACGGCTTTATAACGTAATCGGTAATACAAGTGTTTTTATGATAACACAACTTTTCAGAATTTATATAAATGGCAAACTTCTTGACAGCTTAATCTGTTCTTAAATAAACGAATAATTTATGTTGACAGAAATTACAGGACTACCAGATCACATTTTTGGCGTAAGGGCCACGGGAGAAGTTACCAGTGATGATATTAAAAGCGTTTTATTAACTGGTTTGCAAAGGACGGCCAGGAGGTTTAAAGAAATCAGGTATTTGCTGGTATTGGAAACTGACGTAAAAAATTTTACGGCCGGTGCATGGGCACAAGACATTAAAGCGGGCCTGCAAAATTTCAGTAAATGGAAAAAAATTGCAGTTGTAAGCGCTGAAAAAGGAGTGGAGTGGTTTACTGATGTATTCACCATCGCTACACCTGGTCAGTCGAAAGGCTTTAAACCTGAAGAAATAGAAGATGCAAAAGCCTGGCTTAATGCTGAAGATTAACGATTAAACTATATGAAAGATTCAAAAACATCGGCCGAAAGTAGCAAGGCTACTGCACCGAAAAATGTTAAAGCCAAAGGTGCTGATGATAAAGTGACATCAGCAAAAGATGCGGAGAAAGTGGATGTAACCAAAGACAAATCAGCTAAAAAGAAAAAACAATAATCAGATACATTGAATACCATTATGAAAGTTGATGCGGGTAATGTAAACCGTTTTTATGATAAAGCTTACGATTGGATAATAGACAGGGGACCTTCAGTAATTTTAGGGATCATACTGCTTATTTTTGGCTTATGGCTCATTAAGCTGCTGGGAAAATGGATGCAGGGCGGCATGCACCGTAAAGACATCAATCCGTCACTACGACCTTTTTTAACAAGCCTGATCATCATTACTTTGAGGGTTTTGCTTGTTCTTACCGTGATGCAGGTTATTGGCATTCAGCTTACTTTTTTAACTGTGCTGATTGGTGGTATTGGCGTTGCGGCAGGTTTGGCGTTGTCGGGCACCCTGCAAAATTTTGCCAGCGGTGTATTGATTTTACTCCTGAAACCATTTGTTGCCGGAGATAACATCATTGCGCAGGGCCAGGAAGGAACAGTAGCCTCAATACAGATATTTTATACCATTGTGAAAACATTTGATAACAGAACTGTGGTGATACCCAACAGTAAACTATCTAATGAGGTGATTATCAACATCAGCAGGGAAGGCACCCGCAGATTGGATATAGAAATTAAATTTAGCTACGGAATAGATTACGAAAAAGTAGTTTCCATTTTTAATAAAACGGTGGATGAGTTTAAGTCTTGCTTAAAAACCCCCGAAAGGAGAATTGGTGTATCCTCTTTAGAGGATAACGGTTTCAAAGCAAGTTTAAATATCTGGGTAAATGCGCATGGATTTACCGATACCAAGCTTTCATTTCTGGAAGTGCTGATGAAAAACCTAAAACTTGGAGGAATAAAATTACCGGGTATGCCTGACTAAAAATTTAGCTTTTTAATAAAGCGTAAATCTTATCCATTAACTCATCAATGTTGAAAGGTTTGGCCATAAAGTCATCCGCCTCTACACCATCAAGTGCATAGTTGCTGGCATTATACCGGGCGGAAATCATCAAAACCGGAATGTTCTTTGTAGCCCCGGAATTTTTAAGTTCCTTTAAAAGGACCCTTCCGTCAACGTCAGGGAGCATAATATCCATGATGATTACGTCTGGATTGAATTCCTGAACATGGTTAATAAAATCAGCACCCTTATTTAATCCCTCAACGTTAAATGCTTCGCTCTCTAAAATAAGTGTGATAACGTCTAGGATTGCATGGTTATCTTCAATCACCAAAATGTTTTTCTTTGCCAAAGTTTGAATGGTTTTTTTTTAAATTCAAACAAATATATAACAAAAAATAAATCTCAAATCTGAATTTATCAAATTAGAGACATTCTAAAATTAGGCTTTAAAATTGTTAATTTGCGAGATTAAATATGTTGCAACATCAAACACATGAGTAAATTTTCTGTAGACCTGACCAATTGTGATCAAGAGCCAATTCATATACCGGGCAAGATTCAATCACATGGTTTTCTGATAGCTGTTGATAAAAATAGCTCAACCATTTCCTATATCAGTGAAAATACAGGAGATTTTTTAAAACAAGATGCCAAAAGCTTATTAAATTCCCCATTATCTACATTAAATGATTTAATCAGCCAACCGGATTCAGCTCTGCATATCGAGAATTTGTTAAAGCTGGGTATCATTCGTAAAAGTTTCGATGCCATAAGTCCGCATCCGATAGAAATTGAAGGAAATCCCTTTTACCTGATTATTTCTTCCTCAAAAAACGATTGGTTATTGGAATTTGAACCCGTTACACTTCAATATGACATTCAAAGTTCTATAGGCCGCTCGGCCTCATCGATGCTTCAGGGAAAAAACATAGAGTCCTTGTTAAAAGGTGCTGCCAAGGAAGTAAAACGATTGATCAATTACGACCGGATTATGGTTTATAAATTTTTAGAAGATGGCCATGGTGAAGTGGTAGCAGAAGAAAAAGAAGCCGGTTTGGAAGCGTTTTTTGGCTTACACTATCCGGCAACAGATATTCCAAAGCAGGCCAGACAATTGTATAAACTCAACTTAACGAGGTTAATTGCCGATGTAAACATAACCGATTCGAAGGTGATTACATTTAAGGAGGGTGAAGCGCTGGATTTAACAAACGGCGGCTTACGTGCCGTATCACCCATTCATATTCAATATTTGAAAAACATGGGTGTTCACTCCAGTTTTAGTATTTCCCTGATTTCTCATGGCGAGCTTTGGGGGTTGATTGCCTGCCATAACTATAGCCCTAAATTTATAGATTATAAGGCAAGAGAGGGTGCCAAGTTAATCGGACAGATTCTTTCTTCAGCGCTTGAATATCGCCAGGAAGAGGAAGATGCCAAAATTATTGAACAATTTAAAAATACCGCGAATATACTGTCAGACCATTTAAACCGGGATAAATATCTGATCGAAGCGATAACCACCCATAAACGAACCATTCTGGATGCCACTAAAGCCAGCGGAGTGGCGATCATTTTTGAAAACGAGCTTAAAACTATTGGGAATGTACCATCAGCAGAAGAAATAAGTGACCTTGCTTTTTGGTTAAAAACCACCAGCGATGAGTCGTTATATTATACCCATCGGTTGTCTGAAATCTATTCTCCGGCTCAGAAATACAAATCTGTAGCGTCTGGCATTCTTTCATGCGTGATCAATAAGGAAATGGGCGAAATGATCATTTGGTTTAAGCCGGAAATGATTACACAGGTAAATTGGGCTGGAAATCCGGACAAAGCTGTAGTTCCATCAGAAAATGGTTTGATGAGTTTATCTCCACGTAAATCTTTCGAAATCTGGGCGGAGGTTGTTAATAATACTTCAGAAAAATGGATGGCTGAAGAAATTGCCTCCGTGTTAAGGATACGCGAAATTATCATTACCGATATTAATAAAAAAGCAAACGAGATCAGATCGCTTAATGAAAAACTTCAGGCCGCTTACGAAGAACTGGATACGTTTAGCTACACCGTGTCGCACGATTTAAGAACACCGCTTACCTCTATTAAAACCTACGCAGAGCTGATGTCTAAAAACAAAAGCATAGATGAGGGAGGTAAAAAAATGTTAAGCAGAATTTTGGTGGGTGCCGATAAAATGAACTTGTTAATTAAAGAGATTTTAAATTTAGCAAGAGTTGGCCGCTCTGAAATTAATTTTGAAACAGTTGATATAGCCTCTTTAATAAGAGACATCACCAGCGAAGTTTGGGCAGCCTACAAAGCAGATCATGTTACCCTGGTTTTAGGACAACTTCCCAATATCAAAGGAGATAAAACCATGATTACACAGGTTTTTACCAATCTGATCGGAAATGCTGTAAAATACTCTTCAAATGCCGACAAACCCAAAGTAGAAGTTGCTGCGTATATAGAAGGGGGAGAAATCATCTATTCGGTAAAAGATAATGGTATAGGAATTGATAACCGTTATTACGACAGAGTTTTTGAGCTTTTTAAGCGCATGGATAATGTGAAAGATATTGAAGGATCAGGAGTAGGGCTTGCTATAGTAAAAAGGATTGTAGAGAAACATCATGGCAGGGTTTGGTTTGAAAGTAAGTTAAATGTTGGATCTACCTTTTTTGTAGCTTTTAAAAACAGATAAATGAGAACACCAGATATATTTTATGTTGAAGATGACATAGACTATGCATTTTTTATGCAAAGTGCTGTACAGGAAGTTAAGGATACGCTTAATCTGGCCATAGTTGAAGATGGGGTAGAGGCATTGAAAAAACTTCAGCATTTTGCAGAACATAAAACCAAACCAAAGTTAATCCTGCTTGACCTGAACTTACCGGGCTTATCCGGTTTGGATTTATTGAAATTTATACGTGATATTCCTTATTTAAAAACCGTACCGGTTATCTTATTTTCAACATCCGATAATCCGGACGATGTAAAAGCATCGATAGAATTTGGAGCCAATGCTTACCTCACCAAACCGGATGGTTACGAGAACCTGGTTAAGTGCGTACATTCCGTACACGACTTTTGGTTTAATCAGCACTTGAGGTTAAATTAATAATATAATACAAATATGAAAAAATCTGGCGGCAGACCCAGATTTTTTCTATTTCATCGTAAACTTCCCTGTATGATTGCCAATTTACTGAGAACAGAAACAGCACATAATCACAAAACATTAGAGTCAATGATGTTCGTTAACGAAATTATGAACCATTCTCTAAGTATCGATCAATACAAAAAGCTGTTAACCATTAATTATATCGTTCACCAAAAACTGGAGAATGCACTGGCAAATATGCTAGACCTGGCTATTGCGGAGAGATTAGACATGAAAGGTCGTTTTAAGTTAAATGCTTTAGAAAAAGACCTGGATTACTGGGAAATAAGCAGTTTGACATTACCGGGTTTAAATTTCGAATTATTTATTCCTGAACAGCATACAGCAGAGGTTTTAGGCGCATTATATGTGCTTGAGGGCGCTACATTAGGTGGTAACGTAATTAAAAAGCATATACTGGCCAATCCAAATTTTATAAACCAGGAGGGTGGCTTAAATTATTACGGTGTATATGGTGATGAGCTCAGCACTAAATGGAAAAGCTTTGTTATGGTAATAAATGAGCATGTTGCAGAAGCCGATTACGAACGTTGTAGCAATAGCGCAAACCAAACCTTTAATAACCTGATTATGCTCTCCAAACAAATGACATAAATCAACTTATTTTAATTTAAAAAAACTAAAAATGTGGTTGTAATATGTGCCAGGGCATTTTTTTGATTTTGAAAATGTGCAAAACTTATTGTAAATAAATATTTGCTTTCTGTTGTTAATTCGAGGTAAATATGTATTATTGAAAAAAAATAAATTTTTTAAACCTTAAAACATCAATTAGCGATGGAAAAATTCTCAAAAGTTAAAGCTGCTGTTGCTGCTATTGAAGCAGACGTAGAAAAATTTTACAATGCTGGCAACGCAGCTGCTGGTACTCGTGTGCGTAAAGCAATGCAAGATCTTAAAGTTTTAGCACAAGAAATCCGTGCAGAAGTAACTGAAAAGAAAAACTCTGGAAAATAATATTTCGCGAGTATGAAACAAAAAGGGTTTTTGGTACGCCAAAGCCCTTTTTGCGTTTAGATATCATCGCTCTTCAATCTAAATTCGGTTTAGCTACAAACACTCTGCTTATTTAAGCACATAAAATAAAGCGAATACCAGAAATCTCCATTCCAGACTTTTTTAGCATCTTAATGCTGCGATAATTTGATAGCGGCTAAATAAAGCGTGCTTATCAAACATACCGATATAAATGATAAAGCTCCCCATCGCGGGGAGCATGTATCCAACTAACAAAACATATTTTTACCAGGTTAGGATCTTCACTAAAATGGATATTCTTTTTATCAATATGTTTAAACCCGGTGTGTTGCTATAAATCATTATCAGATTAACCCGGTTCAATTACTCATTCTGTGGTAAAATTTGAATTTTCAAATTTGCAAGCCCTATTGTTCGTAATCCAAATATCTCTTGGCCCGTTCCTTACACAAATATATAATTATCTTATAACTTATTTAGACTAATTATAAATAATTATAAAATATATTCATATTCTTTAGGAAGAGGATAACGCTAAAAGGATGATTGAATATGAATTTACCTTTCCTTTCTTCAGGAAAAAAACTTATTAATGACCAGATGCATCGGGAAAATTTCATGGTACTAAGCTATGTAAGAGCGTGAAACAATTTTCACTGCAAACCATGAAACATTACACGTCATTCAAATTCTTTTATTGGTATGCACATCACTATTACAAAACGTCTACCAAAAACAAGAAAAAGAAATTTTAGTAGCGGGGGATATACTGAAGATTCTGTGAGCGAAGAAATTGGTAAGGCAGATTTACAACTTTGTCATTCTTTAACACAGATACCAAATAAAATGGAGATTAATGATTACAGGCTCAATACGCTTACCCGAAAGTTTAAGCAACCTGAAGCATCACGCAAACGTTTGTTCAGTAATTCGTTTCATTTACAATAAGATCGGCATCAACAATGGTATTATAATAGGCCTGGTTTTCAGTATTGGGGCTATGAATAAGATCCAATAGAATATTTACCGCCTTTTGCCCCTGCAAATATGGGTATTGCTCTACCGAAGCTACGGGAGCGTGATCAAGATAACTGATAATAGGAAGGTTGGCATAACTTACGATGTCAAAATCGTCGATTACATTCATCTTTTTAAAGTGTTTGATTAGAAAAAGTGCCACATAATCATTAAAAGCGACTATAGCCGTTGGTTTTCTTTTATGCTTTAAAAACTTTTCGGCAGCATCTATAGTACCTTGTTCTGTTAAATCGCAATTGATGACCAATGATGGATCGAACTTTAAACGGTTAAAAGTAATCGCCTGTTTATAACCGTCTTTGCGCTCTTCACTGGCATATAAGGTACCTGGACCATTAATCATCCCGATACTTCTGTGTCCTTTTTTTAAAAGATAGTTCACCGCTTTAACTGTTGCACTTTCCAAGCCGGATGCTACGTAATGCACGTTTTTTAAAGGTGGTATCCGGTCAAAAAATACAACCGGAATATTAAACGAATTAACTTTTTCGAAATGATCAAAATTACAGGTATGCTTACTGATTGATACCAATAAGCCATCAACACGTTGATTTTTCATTTTCTCAACAAGCTTTACTTCGAGCTCATAACGGTCGTGCGACTGGGCAAAAATCACGGTATAATTTTTCTTCATCGCCTCATCTTCAATTGCAGAAATAGCGATTGAAAAAAAGTGTTCTGATAGCTCCGGTAAAATGACACCAATGGTATATGTTTTTCCTTTTTGAAATAGAATGGCAGCCTTGTTAGGCTCATAATTTAGCGACTTCGCCAATTGTTTAATTTTCTCCCTGGTAACTGCCCCAATGCTCGGATGATCGTGCAGGCCCCTTGAAACGCTGGAGGGAGAGATATTTAAGATTCTGGCTATTTCTTTGATCGTTGTGGGTTTCGACTGCATGATGCGTACTAAACTACTATATTAAATTGCTTCAACATATAATAATACAAAATTAATCAAACGTTTGCGCTGTTTTCACTCCTTTGTTCAGCTAAAATTATATGTAGTTACACCTAACCTGTAATCCATTCGTCATATATATGACACTGGCCGCATCTTTGAAATCATATTCATATTTTGGCTGCTATTTAATTTAAAAATGATCGCAGTATATATTTTAGTTTTTGTTGTCGCCTTATTCCTTATTATAACCAATCTACCCGTTTTCGGACAGTTACCAAAGGGATTGCGTTTGGATAAAATCCGTAGCCTGAGTAATTATCGCAATGGTGCGCTACAGAACTTATCCATCACACCAATGCAGCCAGAAGGAGTAAGTTTTTTCAAGATTTTAAGTGCTTTCTTTTTCGAAAAACATCCGGATAAGGCTCCGAGCAAAGCGCTTCCATATATTTCACCGAATGTAAATGGCAGTGCTAAGGATAATGCACCTGAAATTATCTGGTTTGGTCATTCATCATATCTGATCAAAATAAACGGACTAAGAATTTTGGTTGATCCTATATTCAGCAAAACACCTTCTCCGTTTTCATTTATCGGGAGTAAGGCTTTTTTGGGCACTGACATTATAAAGGCCGAAGAATTCAAAAATATTGATATCCTCATCATTACACACGATCATTATGATCATTTGGATTATGAGAGTATATTAAAAATTTCGCCGCAGGTTAACAGTATTGTCACTTCGCTTGGTGTAGGGTCGCATCTGGAGCGATGGAAAATTAAAAAAGAAAAAATTAATGAGCTGAGTTGGAACGAATCGGTCACATTGTTTAACAGTTTGCATTTAACAGCTGTTCCAGCCAGGCATTTTACAGGCAGAAAATTTAAAAGAAATCAAACACTATGGTCAGCCTTCGTGCTGAAAACTGCAGACTTTAAACTTTTTTTGGGTGGCGATTCCGGTTATGATACACACTTCGAAAAAATAGGTGAGGAGCACGGTCCCTTTGATTTGGCCTTGCTGGAGTGCGGACAGTATAATGCTTACTGGCCATACATCCATATGTTCCCGGAAGAAACTGTACAGGCCGCAATCGACCTGAAAGCTAAAATTTTAATGCCGGTACATTGGGGAAAATTTAGCTTGGCCATGCACCCCTGGAATGAGCCAATAAAACGGATAGTTGTAGCCGCAGCAGCCAAACAGTTTCCTTTGGTCACTCCAAAATTAGGAGAAACCATTATTTTAGATGAATATTTACCAACCGAAAACTGGTGGCTAAAAGAATAAAAAATTAAACAATAAGAAGACTATGGTGTTTAATGCTAAAATCAAATACCATTATGAAAACTGATCTTGTAGAAATTTTTCAGACCATCAGAGCCGGCTTACAGCCCTATGCCACCCGCGGATATACGGTACACGAAAATTCAGAAAACGGATATGATCTGTATAGTGAAAAAAATATTGAACTAAATGGACAAAAAATAACCGAGCGATTTTTTGCAGGTGTTTATATCAATGGAGATGCCGTTGAAGTTAAGATCAATACAGAAGAATTTTCTACAGACAATCATAATTTAACTGATTTTGGCCATAATAAAGCTGGCTTGAAAATTTCGGCTCTTGACGATGCCAAATTAAAGGAAGTAGAAACTTTAATAGAGATTATTGGTACCAACTTTAAAGAAAAAGAATGGATTTAGCAATCTGATGGTTAAATTTGCAGCAGATATATTTCTGAATAACATTCTACTGATTGAATAATTTAACTTTTGAATATAACTGGCACCATCAATTTAGTTTGGCTCTTGCTGATCATAAAATTGGGTGCTTTTTTTTTTCAGAAGATGGTTTTCAGTTATTTCGGATTGATCATCAACTGATCATCCACCTGGTCAGCTTACAAAACAGCTTTGTTCCACAGGATCTTATTGCACTGCAGGAACGACATTATCAGAAAGGCATTAAGCTCATTCACCTTTGGGAAGACCTCTGGTTATCAAAACCCGGGCAGGTTTTAGCGAGAATAAAATCTTTGCTTGGCAAAAATAGCCGCATTCACGGCAGGAAAACTAAAATATTAAAAATCACCAAACCTGTTGCTGATTCTTTTTTAACTGAAAATCATTTGCAGGGTGCTGTAACGAGCCGTTATAAAATGGGTTTATTTGAAAAAGATCAACTGGTGGCTGTTGCTACCTTCTCGGGATTGCGCAAAATGAACCATACCGAAAATTACAAATCTGCAGAACTGATCAGGTTTGCAGTTAAAGCGGGTTATTCTATTACAGGCGGATTAAGTAAATTGATTTCATTTTTTGCTGCAACCTATCAACCTAACGACCTCATGACTTACGCTGATCGCGATTGGTCTGCAGGAGAGGCCTATACTAAACTGGGCTTTTTACAAACTGCAATTTTGGAACCGCAGATTTACAACCTGGATGAGAATCTTAATCGTGTACTCAAAAAAGATGCTCTGGTTTTTGCACAGGAGGTATTTAACACCGGGAGTTTTAAATTTATTCTTCAGTTTTAATGGACCAACATAATCTCATCATCATTTTAGGAGCAACTGCATCTGGTAAAACGAAGCTGGCCGTGAGCGTTGCGGATGCTTTAAATGGCGAGATCATTAGTGCCGATAGCCGTCAGGTTTTTAAACGAATGGATATCGGCACAGGTAAAGATCTGCAAGAGTATCATATCAACGGCAAAACAATTCCATATCATTTGATCGATATTTTATCGCCAGGCGAACGTTATCATGTAGATGCCTTTAAAAACGATTTCTACAAGGCATTTGCAGCCATAACGAAAAAAAACAACATGCCGGTGCTGTGTGGCGGTACAGGCATGTACATTCACAGCCTACTACAGAATCAAACCTATACCGCTGTCCCCGTCAATCAACCCTTGAGGGATCGATTAGATTTATTATCAAAGGAAGAACTGGTTTTGATATTGCAAAGTGATGAAAGCCAAAATATCGGACACGTTGATCTATCCTCAAAAAAAAGACTGATCCGCGCATTAGAAATAGCAGATTATCTCAAACATAACATACTCGAAGAAGTAAATCGACCGTCACTTAAACCGGTTATTTTTGGGTTAAAAAACGAGGTTGAAGTTACCAGGGCTAAAATTCTAAGCAGGCTGACCGAAAGGCTCAAAGCCGGCCTGGTAGAAGAAGTAGAACAATTGCTGAAAGAGGGAATTGACCGGGAAATCTTAGTTTTCTACGGCCTGGAGTACAAATTTATCGTAAACTATCTTGATGGATTATTAACCTTTGAGGAACTAAAGTTAAAACTTGGTACGGCCATTTGTCAGTATGCTAAAAGACAAAATACATTTTTCAGAAAAATGGAAAAGGACAGTGTGGAGATTATCTGGCTTGATGCCAGCATGCCGACAAACTTGTTAAAACAGCTGGTTTTGGAAAAAGTTTCAACAAATAAAAATTAGCTTCAAAAGCTAATTTTTAGCAAGCAAAATGCGCAAATAAGCCCAAAAATACCCTTTTGGCACAACCTTTGTATTTGCATCCGATATTATTTTAACTCAAAAAGAATATCTTAAACATGAAGACAATTACAAAAATTTTTGCTACATCAGCAGCTGTTGTAGCACTATTTTTTTCAACTAATGCAAATGCTCAAAGCTCTGCAAGAAACTTAGGTATAGGTTTAAATGTTGGTGCAGGAACAACAACAGGTTTAGGTTTGGTTATTGGTGGAGATATCAGATACCAATTCAATGTAGATAAGCAATTATCTATCCCTGTAACCGCTGGGTACAACAATTTTTCAAGAAAAGATTCGTACGGTGGAGGTAGCTTCGGAATTATTCCTGTAAAAGCCGGTGCTAAATATTTCTTTAATGATTCTGGCTCTGGTGCTTACGGATTAGCTGAACTTGGTGCTGGATTTGGAACTGAAAAAGGTGCTGGTACATCTTTTGTTTATTCACCAGCAATTGGTTATGCATGGGCTAATGGTTTAGATTTAGCCGCGAAATACGAAGGTTATTCAAACAATGGTAGCATTGGTTTTGCAGGCATTCGCTTAGCTTACGGATTTAGCTTGTAAGATTATTTACCTGATACTTAAAGCCCCGGCAAATGCCGGGGCTTTTTTATTTATCATTATTTCTGAAAAAAATGAAAATAAAAAAATCTGAACCAAATCACACTACGTATATCTACCAAAACCTTAGTATTAACTTAATTTATCTAATATGAAAATGATTACTAAAATTTTCGCTACAGCAGCTACTGCAGTTGCTTTGTTTGCCACTACAACACTAAATGCGCAAACCATGACAGAAACTGATCCGAATCCGGCTCCTAAGGGAATGGCTTTCAAAATAGGGGTTGGTGTTAACGGCGGACTCTTCCGTGATCAATCGCCAATGGATTACGCTTATGGTGCTGATTTGAAATTGCAATGGGATTTATCACCATATGTTGCCGTGACTGCTTCAGGCGGTTATACCAAACTAATGGCTAAGAATAACGCCATTGACATTGATTTTATCCCGGCCAAAGGTGGCGTTAAAGTGTTTCCGATTAAAAGAATGTATTTAGCCACTGAAGCAGGTGCAGGCTTTGCTATTAAAGATGGTGGCAAAACGAACTTTATTTACTCGGGTGGACTGGGTTATGAGTTTGGCGGTTTCGACGCTGGTGTTCGATATGAAGGTTATGTGAATGATAGCTCATCAGCAACCTATTTCAGAAAAACAGGTCAGTACGCATTAAGGCTGGCTTACAATTTCAAATTATAATTCAAACATCATATAATATTAAAGTCCCGATGAAAATTGGGACTTTTTTATTTATTTACCATTTTAATTCCTATTTTGAGCCGAAAACCAAATACCATGAAAAGAATATTCGGGATAGCCATATTTACTACTTTAATGGCCTGCAACCAGGCAGAGCAGAAATCTACTGAAACCAAAGATTCTACCAAAACCGAAGCTACATCGGTTAAGAACGAGGTTTTAATAAAGGACGAGAAGAAACTGGCGATATTTAAAAACTATGTGAATTTGAAAAATGCGCTGGTGAGGTCTGATGCCGCAAATGCACAAAAAACTGCTGCCGTACTGAAAAATAGTTTGGCTGCCTACGAAGGCTGTGAGCCAACTGCTGAAATTGCTCAGAAAATAGCGGCAAGTAATAACCTGGTTATACAAAGAAAAGATTTTACTGCTTTAAGTGCCGATATCATTGCTTTGCTTAAAAATGCGGAAATAGAAAAAGGAACCATTTATGTTCAGCATTGTCCGATGGCGAATAAAGGAGATGGAGGGGACTGGTTATCAACCGAAAAGGAAATTAAAAACCCTTATTACGGCAATGAAATGTTGGAATGTGGCAGAGTTGCAGAAGAAATCAAAGCAAAATAAGAGGCTGAACCGGGTTAAATTAAGCATGATTGTTACGTCATTTTGACCAATTATTCATATTAATTTAACAGATTTGTTATGCATGTATATTAATTTTATATAATTTAGAAAGCTATAAACACAATACAATAATATGTCAGATATTGCAGAGATAAAAGTTGATGGTAAGACAGTAGAATTGCCAGTAATAACAGGAACAGAAGATGAAAAGGCCATAGATATTTCGAAATTAAGAGATTCAACAGGCTTCGTAACTTTAGATACTGGTTTTAAAAATACTGGTTCTACAAAAAGTAAAATCACTTTTTTAGATGGTGAAAAAGGCATTTTAAAATATAGGGGATACGCTATTGAAGAACTTGCAGCAAAATCGAGTTTTTTGGAAGTGATTTATCTGATTATTTATGGCGATCTTCCTACACACACTCAATTAGAAGAATTACAGGCCGAAATCAGCAAACATACGCTCATCCACGAGGATATGAAGAAATTTTTTGATGGTTATCCGTCAAGATCTCATCCTATGGGGCAACTCGGCTCACTGATCTTCTCGTTGTCTACGTTCTATCCGGAATGCTTAAAGCCAAATCAAACTGCAGAAGAGCAGAATTTAACCATTATTAAGCTCCTGGCTAAATTTCCAACCATTGTTTCATTCGTTTACAAAAAGTCATTAGGTCACCCGCTTATTTATCCAAAAAATAAATATGATTATGTAACCAACTTCCTTTGGATGACGTTTGGCCAACGTACAGAAGATTATGATGTGAATCCTATCGTGGTAAATGCCTTGAATAAATTGCTGATTCTGCATGCCGATCACGAGCAAAACTGTTCTGCGTCAACCGTTCGTATTGTAGGCTCTTCAGACTGTAATTTATATGCTTCAGTTGCTGCTGGTATTGCCGCGCTGTGGGGACCATTGCATGGCGGTGCTAACCAGGCTGTAATTGATATGCTTGAATTGATCAAAGCTGACGGTGGTGATACAGAAAAATGGATTGCAAAAGCTAAAGACAAAAACGATCCGTTCCGCATGATGGGCTTTGGACACAGAGTGTACAAAAACTTCGATCCAAGAGCTAAAATCATTAAAAAAGCTTGTGATGATATTTTAGAGAACTTAGGTATTGATGATCCGATTTTAGAAATTGCTAAAAAATTAGAAGAGGCAGCTTTAACGGATCAATACTTCATTGACCGTAAATTATATCCGAATGTGGATTTTTATTCAGGTATTATATACCGCGCATTGGGTTTCCCATCCGAAATGTTCACGGTGTTATTTGCTTTAGGCCGTTTACCAGGATGGATTGCACAGTGGAAGGAAATGCACGAAAACAAAGAACCGATTGGTCGTCCACGTCAGGTTTACGTTGGCGAAACCGACAGGGAATTTGTTGAGATTAAAGACAGAAAATAATTTCAAAAAAAAGATAAAAAACCACCCGAATCCGGGTGGTTTTTTTGGTTTTATGCGTTATCTCGAGCGAAGTGCAATGCAGTCGAGAGATCTTTAAACAATGTTTAAGTGATAAAAACCTGAATTCAATTAATAATTTGCTATAATTTAGGTTTGTTGCCAACTTACAGGAAACGGTCGTCACCCTGAACTTGTTTCAGGGTCTTTATAGAAAGGTGGTTCAACAATAAGATGCTGACCATAAAACAGACACAAGGCCATTGAAAATATCATTTCTACTCGTAAAACAAGTTCAGAAACACGATTTTGCGTGATCAGATTCGTCTTGAGCAGAGTGCAAGGTAGCCGAAAAATCTGCTATAAGTAGAGCTCTCCATTTCACTGCATTCCAATCGGGATCTCGCTAAACTAAGTCGCTACATAATAAATTAAATTGATCATCACCATTTCAGTTAGCTTAAATGCCACTGAATACAAAATCAAGATCCAGAATATTTTAAAAATGGTACTCCACGTTTTGCGTTGATAAAAAATAGTAAGCGCCTTAAACATGTACCAGAATAAAAATATCGTCACACACACCGCTATAATTTTACTTATGAAGGAATCTTCACCGAAAACATGCTTCATTACAGGCTGGGTGATTATCGAAACGATAAAATAAACCATCATACCATGGATGGTGAAAATCAGGTGATCAAGATAATAGATATGATTTTTCCTGAAATTGAGCATAATAAACCAGGCCAGCAATGGCATCAATAAAAAATATTGTTTCGGCCGGTTATGTTCAAGGGTCTCCTGAATGACTTCTGATTTTTCTCCAAGGGTGATTGCTCTTTTTTTAATCAATCTATCATACCAGCTATCCTGTTTTGAAACAGGCAGTTTTTTTTGTCTTGACAGATAAGCCACATAGGT
Organism: Pedobacter suwonensis; assembly: GCF_900111825.1. Lineage (GTDB taxonomy): Bacteria > Bacteroidota > Bacteroidia > Sphingobacteriales > Sphingobacteriaceae > Pedobacter > Pedobacter suwonensis. The sequence continues at coordinate 119,520 of NZ_FOJM01000001.1, read as the reverse complement.
GCTATCGTTTCGTTCGATATGAATATCGTTGTACTCATCGATAATATCGCTGAGAGAATCGGATTTCAGTTTGGCATTTTCTGCGTTAAGTCTTTTTAATTCCTTCTCTTGATCAGCAAAGCCAAGTTTTATAAATTCTTTTCTCCTGATTGCTTCATTAATTGATTTTGTTGCTTTATTGGCAATTTCTTTAGATAAACCTGTAAGCTTTAATGCTTTATTCACACTATCGGAAACATCCGCACCTTTTTTTTCTTCAATGTCGATATGGCCATGATCAGGATCCTTTTCTACATGTTTTGGAGAGTATACCACCAAAAAATAGATAATGGAAACAAAAATGTACATGCTTACCGGATTGATATACCGGGCTCTTTTACCAGCCAGATAATCGAGTGTAACTTTACCTGGTTTGGTTAGGAGAGGGACCAGCGTTTGAAAAAACTTATTGTCGAAATGAAAATAATGGGCAATACTATGACTTATAAAAGTCCAGAAACTTTCCTTTAATTCTAAATTCGGTTGACCACAATCGCTACAATAATGTTTCTCAACATGAGCACCGCAGTTTAAGCAATTGTGTTCTTTTCTATATTTACCAGCTGACATAAGAGGCTAATCGCAAATTATAAATGGTTAATGACTTCGAGTTCGGCTCGGGTATGCTTGTGTTTGAAAGTGATAACAAAGATAATGGCAATTATGAGTACGTAAATGGTAAAGGTTAACCAGATGTTATGCCAGTCTTTTACATCCAGCGCCCGGCTCAGTTCGCCATTTGGCAGTACATCAATCCCTTTATTTTTAAGAAATTTAAGCAGATGCACGTTGTCTTCTTCGCTTTTAACATATTTGGATAGCGATCCGATGGTATGGTAATATGTTGTAAAGAAACGGCTAATCATCCAGCCCGAAACCAAACTGCCAAAAACGGCACCAAAACCATTGGTCATCATCATAAACAATCCCTGCGCAGAAGAGCGGATTTTAGGCGCGGTTGATGTTTCGACAAACAACGACCCTGAAATGTTAAAGAAATCAAATGCCATTCCATACACAATACATGAAATGATGATCATCCATAGATTGGTTGATGGATCGCCATAGGCAAATAACCCAAAACGCAGCACCCAGGCAAACATGGCAATGGCAATAACCCATTTAATTCCAAATCTTTTCAAAAAGAAGGGGATAGCCAGGATAAAAAGCGTTTCTGACACTTGCGAAATCGATAAAATAATGGTAGAATATTTAATTACGAATGACTCTGCAAAAACAGGAAATAATTTAAATTCATCCAGAAAAACATCACCATAAGCATTGGTTAACTGTAAGGCTGCCCCCAAAAACATCGAAAAGATAAAAAACAAGGCCATCTTGTAATCGGCAAAGAGCTTAAAGGATTCCAGTCCAAGTTTTTGTGCAAATGTTTTCTTATCGCTGATTAAGTTTAAAGGCTTACAAGCGGGTAGCGTAAAAGAATATATACCCAACAATAAAGCACTTATACCTGCAATATAAAATTGGTTGGCGCTGGCTTTGTTACCTGTTAAATTGGTTATCCACATGGCGGCAATAAAACCAATGGTACCCCAAACCCTGATTGGCGGAAAGTCTTTGATCACATCGAAATTGCCGTTTTTTAAAGTGGTGTAACTGATGGAGTTACTCAGCGCTATGGTTGGCATATAAAAACACATGGCTACCAGTATTACCCAGAAAAAAGTATGGGGATTATCTACCTGCGGAAGGTAAAACATGGTTGCGGCGTATAGAAGATGCAAGATAGCATAAAGTTTTTCTGCATTGATCCACTTATCGGCTAAAATACCGGTAATGGTAGGCATAAACAGCGATGCAATACCCATGGTGGAGAAAATGATTCCAAAATCTGCACCATCCCATTGTTTGGTCCCAAACCAATAATTTGCAATTGTAATTAACCAGGCAGCCCATACAAAGAATTGCATGAAACTCATTATAGTTAAGCGAAACTTAACATTCATAATAATACTTTAGTTTGAATGATTGAAAGTAAAAGCTGAATATAGAATTATTTTGAATGATAATCCAAAATGAACCCAAATTATTTTAATTAATTCGGATCATTTTAGAATTTAGCTTTTACAAATGGGATTTGAGAAAAAAATTCAAGAGCTTTTGAAAGGATGAACATTTTAAGCACGCTGTTATCAGGATTTACTGCGTTTATTCAATTCATCTCTTAATCTTGCGGCTCTTTCGTATGCTTCTTCAGCAATGGCTTCCTGTAATTTTTGCTGAAGTTCGTCTAATGTTAAATCACCAAAGCCCGGTTGCTGCGTTGAGCCTGACAAGTTTTCGGTTTCATGTTCTTTTGCAATTGAATCCATATTTTCTAGGAAAAGAAAGTCATTTCCTTCGATTACGATTCCTGCAGAAGCCAGGATAAATTCGTAAGTGTAAATCATGGCATTGAAGCGAACAGCCAAAGCAATAGCATCTGATGTTCTCGCATCAACCTCATGGGTGTTTTTACCATCACTACAAATCAACTTTGCATAAAAAACACCATCAACCAAATTGTATATGATAATTTCTTTGATACCGATATGAAAAGTATCAGCCATTGATTTAAATAAATCGTGCGTTAATGGCCGGCTAGGAGTCATTTTCTCAATTTCTATCGCTATCGCCTGTGCCTCAAATGCGCCAATAATAATCGGTAAGCGCCGCCGCCCGTTTACTTCTCCTAAAACCAGGGCATACGCACCAGATTGTGTCTGGCTGTAAGATAAACCTACAATATCTAATTTAACTTTTTTCATATTTGTGATAAGACCTTATCGGTTTTTAAAAACCGATAAGGTCTATAAGATATTATCCTTTATGTGCTTTTAATGCCTCAATTAATTTTGGAACAACTTCAAAAGCATCGCCTACAATACCATAATCCGCTACTTTAAAGAAAGGCGCTTCCGGATCTTTATTGATGACAACAATCACTTTTGATGAACTCACACCCGCCAGGTGCTGGATAGCGCCGGAAATACCAATTGCTATATAAAGGTTAGGGCTAATTGCAATACCAGTTTGACCAACGTGTTCTGAATGCGGTCTCCAATCTGCGTCTGATACTGGTTTAGAGCAGGCAGTAGCAGCGCCTAATAAACCAGCTAATTCTTCGATCATTCCCCAGTTTTCAGGTCCTTTTAAACCTCTGCCTGCTGAAACGACCAATTCTGCATCAGGTAATGATACTTTATCGGTTGCCCTGACAATCTCTTTTATAACCGTTCCTAAATCTGATTGTTTCACATCTGCAGTAAAAGTTTCTATCGCTGCATCGGTAGCATTTTCTTTCACACCAAATGCATTAGGATTTAAAGCAATTACTTTATTGGCTGATGTTAACTCGGTAATGGCGAATGCTTTACCAGAGAAAGCTGTTTTCTTAACTGCAAACTTCCCATCTGTACTTGGTAAATCTACCGCTCCATCGGCTAAACCTGCTTTAAGTTTTACTGCAATACGCGGTGCTAACCCCTTACCAGAAAAGGAATTAGACAGCACAACAATATCTGCACCTTCTTTTTCGGCAGCTGCAGCGATAACACTTGCATAAGCTTGATTTACAAACGTTTTTAACTGATCGGCACTTACATTTAGCACTTTTGATGCACCGTATTTACCTAATTCTTTCAATTCGCTGTCGGCTACATCGCCAATAGAAATAGCAGTTAAATTGGTTGACTGTTGATCGGCAATGGCTTTGGCATAAGATACAGCTTCAAAAACCGACTTCTTAAATTTTCCCTCAGCTTGTTCTACATATACTAATACTGACATATATTTTTATCCCGAAATTCCCTTATTTGGGAATTTAATTTTACAATGAATTAATTCTATTTATTATCTCTTTATCAACTGGCAGCTGAAAATTTTAAAAGGCCAATTAAATTACTTTAGCTTCGCTATGTAAAAGATCAATTAACGATTCTGTTTGATCTGCAGGAATTAATTTTACCGTTCCACGCGGAGCAGGGGTTTCATATTTGATGACTTTGGTTACTTCTTCAGCATCAACTGCATCTACCACATTCAATGGTTTGGTTCTGGCGCTCATAATACCACGCATATTCGGGATTTTAGGTTCCGCCACACCTTCAGCACAGCTGGCAATAAATTTGCCCGAAACAGTTAAAACTTCTTTACCACCTTCAATTTCACGTTCAATTGTTGCAGTATCTCCATCAATAGCTAATTTTTTGATGATAGATACCGAAGGAATATCCAAAAATTCGCCAACCATAGCGGCAACCTGATTACCATTATAGTCAATTGATTCGCGACCCGTTAAAATAAGATTAAAATCTTTGCCCTTTGCATATTCAGCAATTTGTTTAGCCACGAAATAAGCATCTCTCGGCGCTGCATTTACCCGAATCGCATCATCAGCACCAATCGCAAGGGCTTTTCTGATGGTTGGGTCATTAGCTGCTTCGCCAACATTGATCACGGTTACCGTTCCTTTTCCACCTTCAGTTAACTCAATTGCGCGTGATAAAGCGATTTCATCGTATGGATTAACAATATATTGAACTCCTGCGGTATTGAATTCGGTATTATCATTAGTAAAAGTTATTTTTGTCGTTGTGTCTGGCACGTTACTGATACAAACTAATATTTTCATATGTTAATAGTGGTTTTATTGTTATGAACGATCTCGAACTAAAATTGTTTAGCTATCGATCAGTCCATATACGATATGATTATTATATAAGGTCTTTCTGCAAATTTAATTAAAAAAGCAAGGAAATAAAATGTCATCCACCCGTTTAAGTAAGTTATTGGAATTTTTAGAAAGCGATCCAAACGATCCATTTATACTATATGCCTTAGCCACAGAGTATAATGCTCAAAATGATAAAGAAAAAGCGTATTCTTTTTACCTTCAGTTAACGGATAAACATCCTGATTATGTAGGTACCTATTACCATTTAGGCAAGTTATTGGAAAAAGACGATCAAAAAGAGAAAGCAATCGAAATTTACCAAAAGGGGATGCAGGTAGCCCGAAATAAAAGAGATATGCACGCCTTTTCAGAATTGCAGGGCGCGTATAATACAGCCGCGGGATTAGATTATGAGGATGACTAGGCAGATCTTCAGTTTACAGTTGTCAGTTTACAATTCTCAGTTTACACTTGTCAGTTGACTGCATTCAGTTAATGTTATCAGTTTAAATTAATGCAAAACAAACCCATCGCTGCTAAAAGACAGTTGCTGTTTATCCGGAATGTAATTTTTTTCACCTTCACTTCTTTTGGTGGCGCACAGGCGCATCTGGCCTTGTTGCTAAAATATTTTGTCCAGAGTGCTAAGTTTATTTCAGAGGAAGAACTTTTAGAGTTGAATGCCTTGGCACAGGTACTTCCCGGACCAGCATCTACACAAACCTTGGTTGGCATAGCCTGGAAGGTTGGAAAGCTCAAGCTGGCCATTATCACTTTCCTGATTTGGATATTACCCACCGCAACGATAATGACTTTAGCTGCCATCAGTTACGCTTTACTTGATCAAAAACAGAAGTTTAGTTATGTTTTAGAATATATTCAGCCCATAGCACTCGGTATTGTTGCTTATGGTGCCTGGAAACTTGGCAAAAAAGTTTTATCATCAGAGGTTTCTATATTTTTAGCTATTGCCTCGGTTATTGCCACATTGGTTTTAAGAAATGCTTATGTTTTTCCATTGTCGATATTGATAGGAGGAATGATCTCTTCGGCTATTGAAACACCAAAAGAGGAAACGGAGTTAAGGGTAAAACTTTTTTCGAATATCAATCCCCGAAAACTGGTTTACTTTCTTGGTGCTTTACTTTTGTTTGCATTGGTAGGCGCAATCATAAACAGAACGTCTCCCTTCAGTTTACCCATCCGTTTACTGGAGAACTTTTACCGTAACGGAATATTGGTTTTTGGAGGAGGGCAGGTGCTGGTTCCGCTAATGTTTACCGAGTTTGTAGAGATGAAACATTACCTGCCTTCATCCGGGTTTTTATCAGGTTTCGCGCTACAGCAAGCCTTACCTGGACCGACATTTTCTTTTACGAGCTATCTGGGCGCGCTAAGCATGAAGAATTTCGGATATGGATTATGGGGGCAGATTTTAGGTGGATTGATCGGCGTGATCGGGATTAATTTACCCGGCCTTATCCTCGTGTTATTCATTGTGCCTTTTTGGGATGATCTGAAAAAGATTTCCAGGATCCGCCATAGCCTTTCGGGCATTAATGCAGTTAGTGTTGGATTTATTATTGCTGCTTTTGTGCTGTTATTGATCCCAATAGGCTTTAACTGGTTGTTTCTGGGTATTATGCTCGCTACATTTCTATTGCTTAATTTAACTAAAATAAGTCCGCCGGTTATTGTAATAGCAGGCATTCTTATAGGATACATCCTCTAATTTCTAACATTTTTTTTCCAGAATACAGTCCGTTCTTCAATAACTTGTTTTTTAGTTTTATCTTCATGAAAATTTAACTCAGATCAAACAATGAAGAAACTATTAACGCTTTTATTAGTTGCCGGCTTCGGCATAACCGTATCGGCACAAGAAAAAAACAGTCTGGAATTGGGACTACATGCCGGATTTAACCTCGCTACCGTATCAACCAGTAGCCAAACAAACAGCGATTACAGAAATGGCTTTAACCTTACAGCTGTTGGCGACTACTTCTTTTCAGACAGGTGGAGCATTAAAGCTAAGATTGGTTATGATCAAAAAGGTTGGGACAATGGCTACATCACCAATTTGGATAACGGGCAAAGCTTTATTACAAATTACCGGATTAACTATTTGACTGTCCCTGTAATGGCGAACTGGCATTTTGGAAAAAAAAGAAATTGGTACCTGAACTTCGGGCCATATTTCGGGGTTTTATTGAATGCGAACGAAACAAAATTCAATACCGATTTAAAGAATTTTATCCATAACAGAGATATTGGCATTGACCTGGGTATCGGTGTAAAATTACCTGTAGCCAATAAAGTAAAGGTATTACTGGAACTTGACGGACAATCCGGCCTTACCGATCTTTTTAAACAAAATCAAGGTTACCAGGTCAGGACAAACCGATCGAGTTTTAATGCAGGTTTGCTTTTTGATTTGTAGGAAAAGCTTTCTTAAATAAAAGAAGCTGTGTCATGATTTGTAATTTTACCTTCGTTTGTCACGTTGAGCCTGTCGAAACGCCTTTAGAGCAATTAAAACATGGTCCTTCGACAAGCTACCATTGACGTTATTTTGTAAT
>NZ_FOJM01000001.1:0-112157 GCF_900111825.1 Pedobacter suwonensis | reverse complement strand
TAAGAGCCCTTCGGCGGCGGTGAGCCGAGGCAAGAATTGTGCGAAGGAAAAAACGTCAATCATATTGATTTTTATATCATAAATTATCCCTCAGGATGACAACTGTACTTATGATACAGCTTCTTTTTTATAAATACCGATCTTTTAGGATCATCATAACCAAAAATTTCTCTTACGCTCGAAATGACGATCAAAGATGATTAAAAAGGTGGATCATCGTCATTGTAGTCGTCCATTTTTGACGGACGGATAATCACATTGCTTTGTTTTTCAAAATCCTGAGACGGATACATTCCAGCGGAAGGATCGGCAGCAAATGAATTTGGCGGCGCATTGAAATCATCTTCCAGATCCTGGAACTTAACAAATTTACCCACAAATTTAAGCGGTACAATTCCGGTTTCACCATTACGGTGTTTCGCAATGATTACCTCACCGATACCAGCCTGTGATCGTCCCTGCTCATCTTCGGTAATACCATAATATTCTGGCCGGTATAAGAACAATACCATATCCGCATCCTGTTCAATAGAACCCGACTCACGTAAATCAGACAGCATAGGCCGTTTTCCCTGTAAACCAGGCCTACTCTCTACCGCACGACTTAACTGCGATAATGCCAGAACCGGAACATCCAGTTCTTTTGCAACTGACTTAAGTGCCCTTGAAATACTACCGATTTCCTGCTCACGGTTACCTCCGCCTTTTCCTTCACCTTTACCATGCATCAACTGCAAGTAATCGACAATAACCAATTGGATATCGTATTGTGATTTTAGTCTCCGGCATTTTGCCCTAAACTCAAAAATATTTAATGCAGGTGTATCATCAATTAATAGGGGCGCTTCGGTTAAACGTCCAATTTTGCTGTGTAACTGCTGCCATTCCCATTCCTGTAAATTTCCTTTCCTGATTTTTTCCTGCTCGATTTCTGCTTCTCCTGAAATTAAACGATTAACCAGCTGAACTGAAGACATCTCCAGCGAGAATACTACACAAGGTCTTTGGAAATCAACAGTAGCGTTACGTGCACAGGTTAATACGAATGCGGTTTTTCCCATCGCCGGACGCGCAGCAATAATAACCAGATCCTGCTTTTGCCAACCTCCGGTAATACGGTCCAGACCGGTAAACCCGGTTGGCACACCAGTTAAACCATCGGTTTTGGTACGGAGTTCTTCGAGTGTAGCCAGTGATTGTTTAACGATATCGTCCATTTTTTGTGTATCTCTACGCAGGTTATTCTGGGCGATTTCAAAAAGGCCTTTTTCAGCCTGATCCAATAAGTCGAAGATATCTGTGGTATCTTCGTAAGCATTGGTAATGATTTCCGTCGAAATTCTAATCAACTCACGCTGAATGTATTTCTGAGAAATAATACGCGCGTGAAACTCAATATTTGCTGCAGAAGCAACACGGTTAGTTAAATGAGTAATGTAATAAGCGCCACCAACCATTTCTAAGGCTCCTAAAGTACGGAGCTCGGCAGTTACCGTTAAAATATCTACCGGTTTCGATTTCTGGAAAAGGATATGGATCGCTTCAAAAATTTTCTGATGTGCGATATTATAAAAAACCTCTGGCTTTAAAACATCAATTACCGCTGAGAGTGCATCTTTTTCGAGCATCAATGCACCTAAAACAGCTTCTTCCAGGTCTAATGCCTGTGGGGGGATTTTCCCCTGTGAACTTATGGTGTTACTTAACCTGCTTTTTCTAGCAGTCATGCTACTCTTTCCGCCTTGTTCGTTATCGATACTCATTCTACAAAAGTAAGCAAATTTTGATGGGGTTGTTTGAATAATTACTAGCCGTTTGTTAACAAATTGAGGGATAATCAAATTAAATTTTATCGCATTTATGAGGCTTTAAAAATTTTAAACAATTAAATGTTAATAAGCTACATATTGTTTAGGGTCAAAACATTTTAATTGAATACTTTTGCCTAACAATTTTAAAACATGGATAATTTTAGAAGACCGCAAAGGGCAAAAGAGAATAATGAGTTTGTATTCGGCATCAGGGCCGTAATAGAAGCCGTTAAAGCAGGAAGAGACATTGAAACCATTTATCAGCAACGCGGTTTGGGAGGTGAACTCTTTCTGGAGCTGAAAGCCCTTCTAAAGGATACACTTATACCATTAAATTCGGTTCCTGTAGAAAAGCTGAACCGCATGTCGCAGAAAAACCATCAGGGCGTCATTGCTGTCATTTCTCCAATTACCTATCAAAATATTGAAGACATTATTCCTGCTGTTTTCGAAAAGGGCGAAGTGCCGCTAATTCTGGTTTTAGATAGTGTAACTGACGTGCGCAACATGGGTGCAATAGCACGTACGGCTGCCTGTGTAGGTGTTCACGCCATAGTTGTTCCGTTAAAAAATGCGGCACAGATTAACGCGGATGCGATTAAAACTTCTGCAGGTGCATTATTCAGCATTCCGATTTGCCGCCATGCCAACCTGCATAAAACCTGCTTGTTTCTGCAAGAGAGTGGTCTGCAGATTGTGGCCTGTACTGAAAAAACCAATGATTTTATTTACGCCCCCGATTATACCATGCCTACAGCAATTATAATGGGTTCAGAAGATGAAGGCATTTCTAACGACCTTTTGAGGGTAGCAGATCATTTAGCTAAAATACCTATGGCAGGAAAAATTGAATCATTAAATGTTTCGGTAGCTGCCGGGGTAATTTTATACGAGGCAGTTAGGCAGAGGATATAACAATTTAAGATGTAAAAGGGGAGATGGATAATGGAATTCAACCAGATCCGCCATGCTGAAGGTGTTTAAGGATCTATTAACGCAACTTAATGTAAAAGGGGAGATGGATGATGGAATTCAACCTGATCCGTCATCCTGAACGTGCTTCAGGATCTTTAAACGAAATTTAATGGAAAAGGAAAGATGGATGATGGAATTCAACCAGATCCGTCATCCTGAACTTGTTTCAGGATCTGTAAGCACAATTTAATGGAAAAGGGGAGATGGATGCAATCGCTTTAAGATTCCCGCATACGCGAGATCCGATAGCTATCGGATGACGACCGCCCTAATGAATTCTGTCAATAGTACTTGTTTCAGGATCTTTCTACAATAGAATATGCAAAATGGATGATGCAACTATGCCACATCATCCATTTTACATCTCACATTATCCATCCTTAGATAAACTTATTTCCAAATCTGGATTTAACTTCCGCAACAAACTCTTTAACCTTCTGTTCTTCGTCTCTAGGGCAGATCATAAGCATATTATTGTTTTCAACCACAATATAATCATGCAGCCCTTGTAAGATCACCAATTTATCCTTTGGAACATTTACCATACAATTTGATGAATCGAACATCAGCACCTGTTCTGAAGGAATAACGGCATTACCCACATAATCCTTTTCAGCCATTTCATAAATAGACGCCCAGGTACCTAAATCAGACCATCCGAAATCAGATGGAAGTACGTAAACGTTTTCTGCCTTCTCCATAATTCCAAAATCTATTGAAATATTGGTGCATTGGAAATAGGCATTATTGATAAATTCTTTTTCACTGGCCTTATTCAACTCAGTCCTTCCAACATTAAATATTTCATACATATCTGGCAGATGTTTCTCGAAAGCCTTTAATATCGCTCTGGCAGACCAGATAAAAATCCCGGCATTCCATAAAAAATCACCACTTTGTATAAATGATTTAGCCAAATCTAAATTTGGCTTTTCGGTAAAGGTTTTAACCTTATGCAGGTCAGTATCGGTATTAAGCACATAATCAGTATGCTGAATATAACCGTAACCAGTATCCGGACGGTTCGGTTTAATTCCCAACGTGATTAAACAATCATTTTTGGATGCTGCTTCTAAAGATTGCTCAATGGATGCCACAAAGCCATCAATATTAGCGATGGTATGATCTGATGGCGCAACCACAATGGTCGCATCAGGATTTAATTCTGCGATTTTTAAACTTCCGTAAGCTATACAAGGTGCTGTATTTCTCATTAAAGGCTCGGCCAAAATCTGGTTATCCGTTAACAGTGGTAACTGCTCTTTAATCAGACCGGTATAAATTTCGTTGGTAACGATAAATATATTTTCCGGGGGACAGATATTCAGAAATCTTTCATAAGTGCTTTGAATAAGGGTTTTTCCGACACCGAAAAAATCTATGAATTGTTTTGGATATTCTGTTCTGCTCACCGGCCAAAAGCGGCTTCCAACGCCACCGGCCATAATTAATGCATAGTAGTTTTTATTCATTTTATAATTTAAAATTACACAATGCCTTCATTCAAAAGATCGTGTAAATGGATGATGCCAAAGTAAGTATTTTGTTCCAGAACTAACAACTGGGTAATATTGTTTTGCTTAATAATATCCAGGGCATCGACAGCTAAAGCATCAAATTGTATGCTCTTTGGTGTTCTGCCCATGATATCCTCTGCTTTTAAGTTTGCAATAGTAGTATTATTTTCCAACATCCGCCTAACATCACCATCGGTAATAATGCCCAGTACCTTATCGTCGCTATCTACAACAGCTACGGCCCCCAAACGGTTTTTACTAATTTCGATCAGCACATCTTTAACTGATGCAGAAGGATGTATAGCTGGTTTTTCGTTAGACAGGGCTAAATCACGCGCTTTTAAATATAGTTTTTTACCTAAAGATCCACCCGGGTGATATTTTGCAAAATCAGATTCGTTAAACGCTCTACATTCTAACAAACAAATGGCCAAAGCATCACCCAATGCCAATTGCGCAGTTGTACTGGTTGTTGGCGCCAAATTATGCGGACAGGCCTCTTTTTCGAAAGCGGTATTCAAAATCAGATCGGCCTGCTCTGCCAAAAAAGAATTTAATTCGCCAACCATACCAATCAGTAGATTGCCAGCTGATTTCAATAAGGGAGTAAGCACTTTAATTTCAGGCGTATTTCCGCTTTTGGAAAGGCAAATGACAATATCATCCATTTGGATCATGCCCAAATCGCCATGGATCGCATCTGCAGCATGCATAAAAATAGCGGGTGTACCTGTTGAATTAAAAGTAGCCACTATTTTCTGCGCGATAATTGCACTTTTACCTATGCCCGTTACAATCACCCGTCCTTTGCTATTTAGAATGCTTGATACGACTTTCTCAAAATCGCCGTTAATGTTTTTCGCAACATTTAATATTGCAGCTGCTTCAAGCTCTAAAGTGCCTATAGCTGATTGGATTATGGATTTTTTACTTTTCAAAGAGAAAATAATTGTTTGTTAATACTTGAAATTCTTGTAAAATTATGTTATTTTGGATACAAAAATAGCATCGCATATTTTATTACACAAAATGGACGTGAAAAAGTCGTTATTTGATAACCTACAAAATTTCTTCGGGTTTGATAATTTCAAGGGTGATCAGGAGTCGATCATTACCAATATTTTAGAAGGCAATAATACTTTTGTTATTATGCCCACAGGCGGAGGGAAGTCTATTTGCTATCAGTTGCCCGCTTTAATGAGCGAGGGTACAGCAATTGTGATTTCTCCTTTAATCGCATTAATGAAAAACCAGGTAGACCAATTAAGGGCTTTTGGTGGAAATGACAGTATTGCTCACTTTCTTAATTCATCCTTAAACAAATCTGAAATTACTCAAGTTAAATCTGACCTCTTGAGCGGTCAGACTAAATTATTGTACGTTGCGCCAGAGTCTTTGGCAAAACAGGATAACATTGAATTTTTAAACCTGATTAAAATTTCCTTTGTCGCCGTTGATGAGGCACATTGTATCTCTGAATGGGGGCACGATTTCAGGCCGGAATACCGTAAGATTAAACAGGTTATTGCAGGGTTGGGGAATAATATCCCGATTATTGCATTAACTGCGACGGCTACGCCAAAGGTACAACAGGACATTATGAAGAATCTGGGCATGACGGAAGCCACGTTATTCAAATCTTCATTTAACCGGCCGAATTTATTTTATGAAATCCGTCCTAAAAAAGATATCACCAAAGAAATCATTAAATATATCAAGTCTAATCCGGGTAAATCAGGGATTATCTATTGCCTAAGCCGTAAAAAGGTAGAGGAAGTGGCCGAAGCTTTAAACCTGAATGGAATCAGTGCCTTGCCTTATCATGCAGGTTTAGATCCGAAAGTCAGGGCCGAAACACAGGATAAATTTTTGATGGAAGATGCCGAGGTAATTGTTGCAACGATTGCCTTTGGTATGGGGATCGATAAACCAGATGTACGCTTTGTCATCCACCACGATGTGCCTAAGAGTATGGAAGGTTATTATCAGGAAACCGGTAGAGCCGGACGTGATGGTGGCGAAGGCGTGTGCATTGCTTTCTACTCTCAAAAAGATGTAGATAAACTGGCAAAATTTATGAAAGATAAACCGGTTTCTGAAAGAGAGATTGGTACACAGATATTAAAGGAAGTGATTGATTATGCAGAATCCGGCGTTTGCCGTCGTAAGCAGATCTTACACTATTTTGGCGAAAACTTTAACGAAACCGGCTGCAACTGCATGTGCGACAACTGCAAAAAGCCTAAAAAACAGTTTGAAGTAGAAAGCCAGTTATCTACCTTATTAAAGTTTATTGAAAAATCCGGTGAGAAGTTCGATGATGCACACCTGTTAAATGTCTTTTTAGGTCTGGAAACAGCGCAAACCATTGCTTATGAACATAGTAAGGTTCCTGAATTTGGAATCGGCAAGGAGGACGGTGAGCTGATGTGGAAATCCATTATCCGCCAGGCGGTTTTAAATAATTATCTTTTTAAGGATATCGATAATTACGGTTTATTAAAATTAACTAAACAGGGAAAAGATTTTATCGTTAATCCTTACAGCCTCAAATTCATATTAAATGAGCCGATAGGAAACAGTACCGACGATGATGATGAAGATGTAAAACAAGGTACAGGTGCTTTGGATACCCATCTTTTATCGTTGCTCAAAGAGCTGCGTAAAAAAATTGCGAAGCAAAAAAGCGTTCCACCATTTGTGGTTTTCCAGGATCCGTCTTTAGAAGAAATGTGTACCCATTATCCAATTACCATGGAAGAACTTCGCCAGATTTCTGGTGTAGGTTCGGGTAAAGCAATGAAATTCGGTGCACCTTTTATTGAATTAATCAAAAAATATGTGGAGGATAACGACATCGAACGTCCTATTGATCTGATCATTAAAACGCAGGCCAATAAATCGCAGATGAAAGTATCAATCATCCAAAATATCGACAGACAGATTGGCCTGGAAGACATTGCCGATTCAAAAGGCATCACTTACGAAGAAATCCTGAAAGAAGTAGAGTCGATTGTAAACTCCGGCACCAAACTGAACCTGAACTACTTTATTGATGAAATCATTGACGATGATAGGCAGGATGAAGTTTTTGATTACTTCAGGGCAGCTGAAAGCGATTCTATAGACGAAGCACTAAATGAACTGGGCGAAACCGATTACACCCGGGAAGAAATTCAATTGATGCGGATAAAATTTATGTCAGAATTAGGAAACTAAAAATCAGATATGAGATTTGAGACGTTAGATCTGAGAGAAACACAAGTCTCAAATCTCATGTCTCAAATCCCACATCTCACATCTCAACAATGTTAAACTATTTAGATAAATTAAAAAATACAGATTCAGGGAATTTCTTTTTAATGGCGGGTCCATGCGCGATTGAAGGCGAAGATATTGCCATGAGAATTGCTGAAAAGATTATTACGGTTACCGATAAACTGCAGATTCCATACATTTTTAAGGGGTCGTACCGCAAGGCAAATAGAAGTAAAGGAAGTTCTTTTACGGGCATTGGCGATGAAAAAGCGTTACGCATTTTAGAAAGGATCGGCAGAGAATTTGGTGTGCCAACCGTTACCGATATCCATGAAAGTGGTGAAGCCGCGATGGCTGCTGCGTATGTTGATGTACTGCAGATTCCGGCTTTTTTGTGCCGCCAAACCGATTTATTAGTTGCTGCTGCAGAAACGGGGAAAGTGGTAAATGTAAAAAAAGGCCAGTTTTTATCGGCTGGGTCAATGAAATTTGCGGTTGAAAAGGTAAAAGAGGCAGGCAACAATAAGGTCATCTTAACCGATCGTGGAAATACCTTTGGTTATCAGGATCTGATTGTAGATTATCGCGGTTTACCCGAAATGCAAAGTTTTGGTGTGCCTGTGGTAATGGATTGTACCCATAGTTTACAACAGCCTAATCAAAGCAGCGGAGTTACCGGTGGTAAACCCGAACTGATTTCAACTATTGCAAAAGCAGCCATTGCCGTTGGTGCTGATGGCTTATTTATCGAAACACATCCTGATCCTGCAAATGCCAAATCAGATGGAGCCAACATGCTTCATTTAGATTTGCTCGAAGAAACTTTAATCAAATTAGTTCGTTTAAGACAAGCTGTTATATAATGACAGCTAAAAAAGGTGTTTTCTTAACTGCGGAATGGCGAAAGTTAGCACTTGCGCAATATGCGGTAGATGAGCAAATTCTTTTAAAGTATCTTCCTCCGCACACCGAATTAGATAGCTGGAATGGAAAGTATTATGTGAGCTTAGTGGGTTTCATGTTTATGAATGTAAAGTTACTTGGCTTTAATATTCCATTCCATACAAATTTCGAGGAAGTTAACCTGCGCTTCTATGTTCGGTATAAAGATGGTAAAGAATGGAAAAGAGGAGTTGTTTTTGTTAAAGAAATTGTTCCTTTGCCTGCAATCACATTTGTTGCCAATGCCATTTATAAAGAAAAATATCAAACTTTACCCATGAAACATGTTTGGGTAGAACAGGAAAACCAGCTTGAGGTGGATTATCTTTGGAAAAGTGAAACATGGCATAATTTTCAGATTACTGCCAATGCTAAGGCTGAAGAAATTGCACCGGGTAGCGAAGAAGAATTTATTACCGAACATTACTGGGGATACACTAAAATTGGCCACAATAAAACCTCTGAATATGGGGTAGAACATCCGCGCTGGCAAGTTTATCCTATAAAAAGTTATAAAATCAACGTCAATTTTGGGATAAACTATGGTAATGATTTTGCTTTCTTAAACCATGTCGAGCCAGATTCTGTTTTCCTGGCAGAAGGATCAGAAATCAGGGTACTTAAAGGAAAACGATTTTAGACTGAGTTACCATCATTCAGGTTAAACGCAAAATGATCATGACTATTCTGAATTTGATTTTTTTTCCCTTAAATCAAAATCATTCTCATTTTTTTAACCCGGTAGAAAGGCAATAATTGTAGTACAAAAGTTCGAACTTTTCTTGAAATTGTCGGTTTTATGTATGTTGGTATCAACTTCGGGGCGTAACTTTTCTTTTACCTATCAATTTTAAGGAAATTAGCTTTAGTTTTTATTTTAAATTTAGAGATGGAAATACCGGAAAAACGGTTAATTTTTATCGAAGAATTGATAATAATGAAGATTCTGGTAACGCAACCATTTATAAACATCCAACTATGAAATCTTCTGAACAGAAACCAAATCAAGGTGATAGCAGGCGCGATTTTCTTAAAAAGACCTCAGTAATTACGGCCATTGCACTAACGCCTGGTACCGCAATTAAAGCAGCAGAAAATAATGCCGATGAACGTTTTGCCGAACTTTTTGAGAAAATACCCCTAAAGCTTACCGTAAATAACAAAACTTATCAAACAACGGTAGAACCCCGGGTAACCCTTTTAGATTATCTGCGTGAAGAATTACACTTAACGGGTACTAAAAAAGGTTGTGATCATGGCCAGTGTGGCGCCTGCACTGTTCATGTAGATGGACAAAGGGTAAACGCTTGTCTCAGCTTAGCAGTGATGAATGAGGGAAAGAAAATAACCACGATAGAAGGTTTGGCAAATGGCGATACTTTACATCCGATGCAGGCTGCTTTTATCAAACATGACGGTTTTCAATGCGGCTACTGTACACCAGGGCAGATCATGTCGGCAGTAGCCTGTGTTCGTGAAGGCCATGCCAATTCAAGGGCTGAAATAAGCGAATACATGAGCGGAAATATCTGCAGGTGTGGTGCTTATCCAAACATAGTTGATGCAATTATTGAAGTGAAAGAAGGAGGTGAAACCGTATGATCAATTTTCAATACCTCAGAACAACCACAGCAAAATCAGCCATTGCTTTATTGGGTAAAGATAAAAATGCCAAATTCCTGGCAGGTGGTACCAATTTAATCGATCTGATGAAGAGAGGTGTTACCGCACCGGAAAAACTTATTGATATCAACCACGTACCGCTGAAACAAATCAGGCAGATCGGGAATAAAATCCATATCGGTGCTTTGGCTTCGAATACGGCAGTTGCAGATCATCCCCTGATTAAAGAGAAACTGCCTTTACTTTCCCGGGCTTTACAAGCCGGCGCGTCAGCGCAACTCAGAAACGTGGCTACGGTTGGCGGAAACATGATGCAGCGTACGCGCTGTGGGTATTTTTACGATATCGAAATGCCTTGTAATAAACGCCAGCCCGGTACAGGATGTGGAGCAATGGAAGGTTTTAACCGCATGCATGCTATTTTCGGAACTTCAGAAAAATGCATTGCTGTTCATCCCAGCGATATGTGTGTAGCCTTAATTGCCTTAGACGCTGAAGTGATATTGGCCAATGCAAAAGGAGAACGCAAACTATCATTTAAAGATTTTCATCGCTTAGCCGGAGATACACCACAGTTAGACAATAACTTAAAGGCCGATGAAATGATTATAGGTTTGGAAATCCCTACAAACAACCTGGCCAAAAATTACCATTATCTAAAAGTCAGGGATAGGGCTTCTTATGCTTTTGCACTGGTATCAGTAGCGGCAGCTTTTGAAATCGTCAATAATAAAATTACTGATGTTCGGCTGGCCATGGGCGGCGTGGCACATAAACCCTGGCGTTTAACCGCATCTGAGATTTTCTTAAAAGGAAAAGAAGCCAGCTTAACCAATTTTGAGCAGGCTGCGCAACTGGCCATGAAAGATGCAAAAAGCTTTGGAGGAAACGACTTCAAGCTAAAACTTGCACCCAATACAATTATTGAGGCCTTAAACCTAGCAAAATCAAAAGCCTAGTTATGGAAAAGAATATGCTAAAAGATGAAAACGACAGAGTAGACGGATTCTTGAAAGTGACCGGGAAAGCCAAATATTTTGCTGAATATGATTTACCTGGTTTAACCTACGGTGTGTTGGTAACCAGTACCATTACTAAAGGGAAAATAACCACACTTGAAACGAAGGCTGCCGAAAAAGCTCCTGGAGTGGTCGCGGTGATTTCGCACCTGAATAAGCCCCCGGCGGCGGCTTACGAACAGGAGGGTGGACCGCAGATGAAGATTTTTTATACCGATAAGATTTTCTATAACGGACAGCCCATAGCTATTGTGGTGGCCAATACTTTTGAAAGGGCAACTTATGCAGCATCATTGGTTAAGGCAACCTATGCTAAAGAGACTTTTAATACTGATTTTGAAAAAGCGCTGAAAGATCCGAAAGCTAAAAAGCTACAGGGGCAGGCCGACTATAAACGTGGTGAAGAAAATGCTTATAAAACTGCAGAGGTAAAGCTCGAAGAAAGGTACTTTCTTCCAATTGAGACACATAACCCAATGGAATTACATGGGATTATTGCCGATTGGAGACCAAATAACCAGCTTACCGTTTATGCCAAAACACAAGGCGTAAAAGCTACGCAGGGTACCATTGCGAATGTTTTTAAAATCCCAATGGAAAATATCCAGGTGAACTCGGAGTTTGTGGGTGGTGGTTTTGGGATGGCCTTACGCACATGGCCATTGGAGATCGCCACAATAATGGCTTCTAAACACATTGGCAAACCTGTAAAACTGGTTGTTACCAGAATGCAGATGTTTACGATGGTAGGTAATCGGCCAGCGGCCATACAAACCATTGGTTTGGGTGCAAATAAGGATGGCAAGCTAACGGGCATTACGCATAGGGCGTATGGTGAAACGTCTGCTTATGAGAACTTTACCGAAGGTGTAGTGAACATGGCGAAGTTTATGTACCAATGCGATAATGTAAATACTTCTTATGTAATTGTTCCGGTTGATTTGGGCGTGCCGATATGGATGCGGGGACCAGGGGAAGCCACCGGAGCTTTTGCGCTCGAAAGCGCGATTGATGAGATGGCGCATGCCCTAGACATGGATCCATTGGAATTTAGAATTAAAAATGATCCTGAAACCGATCAACAAAAAAACAAGCCTTTTTCCAGCAAGAATATTAAAGAGGCCTATAAAATGGGAGCTGAGAAGATTGGCTGGCGCAACCGAAAAAACAAACCGGGCAGTATAGTTGAAGGGCCATGGCAAACCGGTTACGGGGTAAGTGTTGGTGTATTTAATGCCAATAGGGGTAAAGCCAGCGTAAAAGGCATTTTAAAAGCCGATGGATCGCTTCTTTTGCAAAGTGCAACAAGTGACATTGGTCCTGGTACAGGAACCGGTATGACTTTAATTGCCAGTAAACTGATGGGTATTCCTGTAGATAAAATCACTTTCGAATTAGGCGATTCATCTTTACCGCCAGCGCCAAGTCAGGGCGGTTCGGCTACACTATCTACCGTAGGCTCGGCAGTGAATGATGTTTGTGTAGCCTTAAAATCTACCATTGCCGAACTCGCAGCAAATTCAAATATGGATGCAACATCTAATTTTGTTGATGTTTTGAAAAAGAATAATCTGCCGCAAATAGAAATAACAAAAGAGAGTCAGGGTGGTAAGGAAAGAGATAATTACTCGATGTATTCGTTCTCCATTCACTTTGTACAGGTAAAAGTAAATAACCTGACAGGAGTGGTAAAGATAAGTAAAATTGTTTCTGTAGGTGATTCAGGAACCATTGTGAGTCCGAAAACCGCCAGAAGCCAGATGGTGGGCGGCGCAGTTGGCGGTATAGGAATGGCTTTAACAGAAGAATCAATAATCGATCACCGTTATGGAAGATACATCAATAACAACTTTGCTGATTACCACGTTCCTGTGAATGCTGATGTACCGGAAATCGATGTTAATTTCATCAATAAGCCTGATCCTTACATTAACCCGATGGGTGCAAAAGGTATGGGTGAAATTGCTTTGATCGGCTTTTCTGCTGCAGTAGCCAATGCCGTTTTTAACGCTACGGGAAAGAGGATCAGAACATTACCCATCACACCTGATAAGATATTGGCTTAAAACGAGAGAAGTGAAGTTTTTGAAACCCGACTTCTCTAAACACCCGAAACAAAAAATGCGTCCAGATTTTACATTGGGACGCATTTTTATTTTTCTGTTAAGGAAAACAGCTTGAAGATTCTTCGCTTTCGCTCGGAATGACAATCTGAAAAAATTACTTAGCAACTGACTTACCTGAATAAGTTGCTGCTAATTTTAATGCGTTGTAAGCATTTACAATTCCGCCGCTGATACAAAGATCAGAAAAAGGAACAGAAACTTTTTCGGCATCAGGACCTTCGCCTTTCGCGTATTCTACATTGTGGTTTACTTTGGTAACCGATTTAACGATAATTTCTTTTACCTGCGCTGCCGTTAATTTTGGATAATAAGAACGGATTAAGCCAGCCAGGCCAGCCACAACCGGAGAGGCCATACTGGTTCCATCCAAGCTTTTGTATTTAGAACCTGGTACGGTGGAATAAATCTGTACACCTGGCGCGAAAACATCAACCTGGTTTTTACCATAGTTAGAGAAACTAGCTTTCAAAGTCTCATCATCTTTAGGACCTGAAGCACCAACGGTAATCCATGATGCAATAGTTTTCTCATCTAAATCCTTGTGGTTAGGGAAATTATTTTCAACATCAATATTTTTGTTCTCGTTACCTGCGGCCTGAACAATCAATACATCTTTAGATGCCGCATATTTCATTGCTTCGTTAACAACTGCTTTATTCCAGCTATAAGCTTTACCAAAACTCATGTTGATTACTTTAGCGCCATTATCAACTGCATAGCGGATTGCATTTGCTACATCTTTATCCCTTTCATCACCGTTTGGCGTACAACGCACGCCCATAATAGCTACGTTATCGGCTACACCTAAAATTCCAATTTTGTTGGTTCTATCTGCTGCAATAATACCTGCTACGTGTGTACCGTGCATCGCATCAGGGCCTGCAACATCGTTATTCCCATAAAACCGTTCTTTATCATTATTTGGATCATCACCAACTATTGAACGTGGATCATAATCAAGATTTAAGTTATATTCAGCCTGGCGCGTATAATAGTCCAATCCTTCTTTAATCTGGTCTTCGTAAAAATCTTTAAAACTGCCTTTTTCCAGTTGTTGGATCAATATTCCCTGGATACGGCCTTCAATCGCCGTAGATGGCTTAAAGTTTTTAAAATCTTCTGCTGTTGGATTTTCTTTACCAATTTTCTGTACTACAGCATCTAAAGCTGTTTTAAAACCTGTAATACCCGCTAAGTTTTCTTTTGCTTCGGCCAGTTTTTGTTCCAACTCGGCCCTTTCAGCTTTAAACGCTTCAAAATCCTTTTTATCCTTTTCTGCTACATTTGCATCTGTAGTATTGGCAAAGCGTGCCTGATCCCGACGAACCAAACGGGTCAGCTCTAAGGTTTCAAAATTTACAGATTCCTTTGGTCCTCCAATAAAATTCCAGCCATTAATATCGTCGATGTAGCCATTTTTATCATCATCTTTACCATTGCCGGGTTTCTCTTTGGTATTTACCCACATAATCCGTTTCAGATCTTCGTGTGTAGCTTCTACACCACCGTCATTTACAGCCACGATAACTTTTACGGATTTTTTACCCTTTAAAAGTTCTTTATATGCTTTCTCCGTACTGATTCCGAATGTGCTATCGCTTTTTAGGTCGAGGTTTTGCCAATTGGCTTTTTGCGCATGAGCCAAAGTTGGTACTGCACTTACAATTGCAATACCCAGCAATGTTCTAAAAATTCTACTCTTGTTCATTTATATATTTTTGTATTAAACGGCGAAAGTTAATTTTAATTTTTTGTTGAAAGAAATTGTGTTTAAATTAAATTGATATTGATGTGCTTTTATAACAGTTAAGGCCGTTAAAAATAAAAAAAGTCGTCGTGCCGGACCAGTTTTATACGGAATGGAGAAATCTATCTGAAAAGATTTCCCGACTTCGTTATACCAGGTTCGAAACGACGACTAGTTAAATGTAGGATAACTTGATAACCTATTTTAAGCCAGCGGCAATTTTCTGAGCCATCTCGTTATGCGATTCGATTACTTTTAAAGTATTCGCAGCCCATTCTTTAATACTTTGATCGCGGTTTTCGGTACCTTTTTTGAATAATGCTACCGTTTTTTCGTGATCGGTAACCATCATATCCATATAGTGTTTATCAAAGGCTGCACC
Organism: Pedobacter suwonensis; assembly: GCF_900111825.1. Classification (GTDB taxonomy): domain Bacteria; phylum Bacteroidota; class Bacteroidia; order Sphingobacteriales; family Sphingobacteriaceae; genus Pedobacter; species Pedobacter suwonensis. The sequence continues at coordinate 96,757 of NZ_FOJM01000001.1, read as the reverse complement.
AGTCATTTTTTTCATACCATCTAAATGAATCTGTTCATCAGCTGGTAAGGCATCAGGGGTAATTACTTTTTTATTTACAGCCAATGCTTTTAATTCCGCATTGGCTTTTTCATGGTCGGCAAGCATTTTAGCCGCAAACTCTTTCACCTCTGCACTTTTTGCATTCTGGGCTGCAATCTTAGCCGCTTCAACTTCCATAATACCGCCAACGGCCGCTTTTCTTAAAAAAGTAGCACCTGCTTCATCCACTCCAGATTCAGTACTTTCTGATCCGGCAACGTGATTACCGTTTACCATAGTGGTGTCGCCAGCAACGCTGTCTTTAGTAGTTGCTGATTTTTTATCTGCAGTCTGGCAGGCCTCAAAAGAAAGTGCCAGGGCAAAAGCTGTCGACAATAGAAATATCTTTTTCATGTTTTCTCAATGTTTAATATGTATGAGAAACAAGATACCCGAAAAAAGGTTTTTGATATCTCTTCTGGCCCTTAACGATATGGATTTTGAATCACAATACCCATTTGCCTTTCGGGATTTTGAATAGCTGAAAACCCAAATTGTTCATAGAGGCCATGGGCGTCTAAAGTAGCCAATTGGTAACGCCTCAGGCCCTGCAAATCCGGATGGAAAATCATAAATGACATCATTTTTTTTGACAAGCCCAACCCACGGTAATTCTCGCTTATGTAAACATCGCAAAGCCAGGCAAATGTTGCTTTATCGGTTACCCAACGGGCAAAACCTACCTGCACATGATCTTTATAAATACCAAAACATAATGAATTTTCAATGGATCGTTTTACGGTAGCTATAGGAATGCCTTTCGCCCAATAGGATTCGACACTTAAATACTGGTGGATAGCTTCGAGATCTAAGCGTTCTTTTTGATCAGAAAATATAAAACCGTTTTCGCTGATTTCCATAATTGATATCAGTTAATTGTTTAAATTTGGCTAACCATTTAATTATCAGATTATTATTTATAATTAACCGATTTTAACAGTTAACCAGTTAAACTAATTACGCATATTGATAAACTGTAATGGCTGATCAAAATCTTCGTTTCGACAAAGACTGATGACAGCTTGTAAATCATCAATTTTTTTGGCCGTAACCCGAACCTGATCATCCATGATGGCAGGCTGAACTTTTAACCCGCTGGCTTTGATTTTGGCTACCACTTTTTTCGCCGCTTCTTTATCCAATCCCTCTTTGATGCTGATTTCTTTTCTGATCATGTTACCCGAGGCCTGGTGTTCATCGCCGAAGTTTAAACTTTTTGGATCCAAATTCTGCTTCATCATCCGGGAAATAATAGATCCTTCAATAGCTTTCAAACGCATATCGTCTTCAGTCACAATGGTTATCACATTTGTTTTTTTATCCAGATCGATTGTGCTTTTTGAACCGTTAAAGTCGAATCGGTTCAGTATTTCTTTTTTAGCATTGTTAATGGCATTGTCTAATGTCTGCGCATCAACTTTACTTACAATATCAAAAGAAGGCATGGTTTTAGCTTTAAAGTAAAAAAATAAGTAGATTTAATAGAAATTAATCCATTCTCACAAAAAAACGAAAATAATATGAAAACCCCTAAGCCGAAGTCTCAAAAAAAGATTATAAAAAAGGAAGCCAAAAAACAGCTTGAACAGTCTATTACTACTCAATTTTTAGATGTGATTAAAAGTTTAGGTCATGATGTATCTGAAATCAGTACGGAGGTGGGTAAAGCAAGTAAGCGGGTGGCTAGAAAATTAACCAAAAAATTTACCATTGTTAAGTCTGATGTGGGTCAAAAAATTGATGGTTTGTTACATGCCTCGCAAGAAAAGGCAAAAGAAGTAAAAAAGCCTGTTGCCAAAGCGGTAAGTAAATCTGAAAAATCTGCTGAAAAAGTGGTTAAAAAAGCTATCGCTAAAGCAAAACCGGTGGTACAAAGTGTTAAAGTTGCCGCAATAGAGACCGAAGAAAAGGCCGAAAAGGTATTGGCAAAGCCATTGAATAAGTCAAAAACAGCCGTAAATGAAACAGTTAAAACAATCAAAAAAGCAGCAGATAAAGCACCGGAAAAAACACCTGAAACGCTGAACAAAACTGCTGCTAAAGGCAGTTCTGAAGCAAAGAAAAATGTAAAAACACCAACCAAGAAATAAATTTGTTAACGTTAACATGTAAATGAATTAACATCGATTTAACAAAATAATTTGCAGTTTTGAACATCCCTGTTTTGGCAGGGATTTTTTATTTTTTTAGATGAGCAATAAGAAGATTCCATTTTTTAACCGCGAAATCAGTTGGCTTTACTTTAATGAACGCGTACTGCAGGAAGCAGCCGATGAAACAGTTCCGCTGATTGAACGGATTAAATTTTTATCTATATATTCTTCCAATTTAGAAGAGTTTTATCGGGTTAGGGTAGCCACTATAAGCCGGCTCACCAATCTGAACGATAAAGCCAAAGCACTTTTAGGATTTAACCCGAAAAAAATTCTGAATGAGATTAAAAATATTGTTGTTAAACAGGAAAGAAAATTCGACCAGCTGTTTCAGGCTACTTTAATTAACGAACTTGCTCAAAACAGGATTTTTATTTTAAACGACACACAGCTAAATGTAAGCAGGGGAGAATTTGTTAAAAATCATTTCAGGGATAAAATTTTATCCAACCTGGTTCCGATCATGCTGGATATGGATAAACCTTTTCCGGAATTGAAAGACCGGTACCTTTACTTTTTTGTCAAACTTTCTAAAAAGGATACAAAAGTTAAAGAGAAATATGCACTTATTGAAATTCCGCCCAATTTACCCCGGTTTTTGGTACTACCCGAAACAAACGATTTAAAGTTTATTATTCTTGCCGAAGACATCATCAGATATTGTTTAGACGATATTTTTTATGTTTTCACTTACGATAATTTGGAAGCTTACTCCATTCAGTTGACGCGCGATGCTGAATTGGATATTGATAAAAACATTAGTGACAAGTTTATTGATGATTTAAAAAACAGCTTAGAGAAACGAAAAAAAGGAAAGCCTATGCGCTTGCTTTACGATTCGGCCATGCCACTGAATATGCTTACCGTGTTGGTAAACAAGCTTAAACTGGAAGCCGAAAGTTTGATTCCGGGTAACCGCTACCATAAATTCGGCGACTTTATTGCTTTCCCGAATGTGGGCAAAAAGGAATTGGAGTATGCACCAAATGTACCGTTAAAGGTTCACGATCTGCATAGAACGCAAAGTATGTTCAATAAAGTTGCACAGCGCGATTATTTGGTCAATTTACCTTATCAATCGTACGATTATATTATTTTGTTCTTACGTGAAGCTGCCATTGATCCGAAAGTAACGGAGATACAGATCACCCTATATCGTTTAGCCGAAAACTCAAAAGTAATCAACGCCTTAATCAATGCCGCTAAAAATGGCAAAAACGTTTCTGTTCTGTTAGAACTTAAAGCTCGTTTTGATGAACAGGCCAATATCTACTGGACAAGCCGGTTAATGGAAGAAGGTGTTAAAGTAAATTATGGTTTAACAGATTATAAGGTCCATTCTAAAATCTGCCTGGTTAAACGGATAGAAAAAGATAAAGCGGTATACTATGCAAACCTGGCAACAGGGAATTTCAATGAAAAAACCGCAGGGTTATACTGCGATCATAGCATTTTCACGGCCAGGAAAGAGATCACCAACGACCTGGTTAAACTTTTTGATGCGCTAAATAAGCGTACCGTAACCAAAGGTTTCAAGCATTTGATTGTTTCTCCATTGGAGAGCCGTTCTAAACTGGTTAATTTTATCAACCGCGAAATCAGAAATGCCAAACAAGGTAAACTTGCTTATATTATGTTAAAAGTAAACAGTTTGGCCGATGAAGGCATTATATCAAAACTTTATGATGCGAGCAATGCCGGGGTTAAAATCCAGCTTATTATCCGCGGCATTTGTTGCCTGGTGCCGGGAGTAAAGGGGTTTAGTGAAAATATTACTGCGGTTAGTATTATCGATAAGTTTTTGGAGCATGCAAGGGTATATATTTTTGGAAATAACGGCAAAAACGACATGTATTTATCATCTGCAGATTTGATGAGCAGAAACTTTGAACATCGTGTTGAGGTTGGCTTTCCGGTGCTGGATCACGATATTAAACAGGAAATACAAGATATCATTGATCTGCAGCTACAAGATAATACCAAATCAAGACAAATAAATGCCACTAACAGCAATAAATATCATAAAAACAGATTAAGTAAAAAAATAAGGGCGCAGGTGGATATTTATAACTATTTAAAAACCAAGCATCAATCATAATGTTAAGATACGCAGCTATCGATATCGGCTCCAACGCGGTGAGGTTACTCATTGCCGATATCAGCAAACAAGACGGGAAATATAAATATAAAAAGAATACCCTTATACGTGTGCCACTACGATTGGGCGATGATGCATTTCTGGACCAACATATTTCGGATAAAAAATCAGCCGATCTGGTAAAAACCATGATTGCTTTTAAAAACCTGATGGATGTTTACCATGTTTCTGAATACCTGGCCTGTGCAACCTCTGCCATGCGCGAGGCCCAAAATGGTGAAGATATTGTTAAACTGATTAAAAAAGAAGCAGACATTACTTTAGAAATTATTGAGGGACAACGCGAAGCCAATATCATATACGCCAACCACATTGAAGAAGCATTAGACGAAAATAAAAATTACCTGTATATTGATGTTGGCGGCGGTAGTACCGAGTTATCTGTTTTTGTAAAGGGTGTGCCGGAGGCATCGAGATCATTTAATATCGGTACGATCAGAATGCTTGATAACCAGGATAAGGAAGAAACCTGGGAAGAGATGAAAGATTGGGTTAAAGAGCATACCAAAGCCTATAAACATTTAGCAGGCATAGGTACAGGTGGCAATATCAATAAATTGTTCCGCATGTCTGATGAAAAGGAAAATGCACCTTTATCGTTGCAGAAACTAAATTCGATGTATAATAAATTAACCAGTTATTCACTGAAAGAAAGGATTCATGTATTGGGTTTAAATCCCGATCGTGCAGATGTGATTATCCCGGCCTGCGAGATTTATTTAACCTTAATGAAGTGGACAGGTATAAAACAGATTTATGTACCTAAGGTGGGTATGGCTGATGGAATTATTAAATTGCTGATTGAAGAGAAGTTGGATTAGGTAACCAAAGTGTCAGATGTTTCGGTCTGATACCATGACCAATCTGGTTTTAAGAACTGTCGGATGGTAACATCCGACAGCACATTATCTGTGGTGTCAGATGTTACCATCTGACACTCATAAAATCCTGGCTATACATTCAGATGGTAACATCCGAATGCACATTTCATTAATCTTCCAGCAATTTAGTCGCAGCGACATCTACAAACCAGGTTAATTTACCGTCAATCGGATCGATTAGCTGAGAAGGATACAGATCAGGATTTTTTTCTGTATCACCAATTACATGTTTAAGTGCTTCGGCTTTATTCTCTCCAAAAACCAGAAAAGCAACATTATCTGCTTTATTAATTAATGGTGCAGTAAAACTAATGCGATAAGTATCTAGTTTTTCCACGTACACAGCCGCGACATTCACTTCTTCATCCTTCACCAATGTAGTGTGCGGAAAAATCGAAGCGGTATGTGCGTCATCGCCCATGCCTAGCAGGATTAAATCGAAAACAATGTCTTCGCCATTAAAATGCTGATCAATTGCTTTTTTATATTCAATAGCCGCTTTTTCCGGTGCCAAAGTAGTATCTACATAAAAAATATGATCCTCTTTAATACCCAACGGATCTAAAATAGTTTTCTTGGCCATTAATCCATTGTAGTTATCATCACTGGCCGGAACGTTGCGCTCATCGCCAAAGAAAAAATATACTTTTTCCCAATCGATTCTATGCTGTCCTTCTGTAGCCAGAAGATGATAAAGCGCTTTAGGAGAACTACCGCCTGTAAGTACGAAATTAAAACGATCGTTTTCTTCGATAGACATTTCTGCAATTTTGATTACATAATCTGCCAGATCCTGGTTTAGTTCTTCTAATGTTTTGTATATAAGTAGATTCATTTTTATGTATTAAATAATGTCATGTTGAGCTTGTCGAAACACCTTATCATAAATTTTCGACACACTCAGAATGACAATTTGTTTATGGCTATTCAACAGTTGTTTAAGCCATTAACTTATTATTCCTTGTTCTTTAATGGCAGGTTAAACCAATGGAAACCGTCTCTTGCAATAAGTGCTTCTGCTTCTTCAGGTCCCCAGCTATCAGCCGGATAGTTAGGGAAGTTGATCGACTTCTTGCTTTCCCAGGTATTTAAAATCGGCATCACCAGTTCCCAGGCTGCCTCTACCTGATCGCCTCGCATAAACAGGGTTTGATCGCCCATCATGGCATCCAACAACAAGGTTTCGTAAGCTTCCGGTGTATCGCCCTCGTAAGTGCCTTTATAATCAAATACCATATCAACAGGATTCAATACCATGTCTAATCCAGGTCTTTTGGCCTGCACCTGCATGCGGATACTCATTTCCGGCTGGATGCTGATCACCAACCTGTTCTGCTGCCAATTTTCCGTTACATCTGAAGAGAAAATCTGATGTGGCACATCTCTAAACTGGATCGTTATTAATGATGAAGTTTGGTTTAAGCGTTTTCCTGTTCTTAAATAGAAAGGAATACCCTGCCATCTCCAGTTATCAATATGGAATTTAACTGCCGCAAAAGTTTCGGTATTAGAGTGAGGATCAACACCTTTTTCCTGACGGTAGCCGGGAACTTCCTTGCCTTCAACCCAACCTTTGCTATACTGGCCGCGAACCGTATGAAAACGGATATCTTCAGCAGAAAAAGGACGCATTGCTTTTAATACCTCTACCTTGCGGTTCCTGATTTCATCGGCATCAAAATTAATTGGCGCTTCCATTCCAACCAAACAGAGCAATTGTAACAAGTGGTTTTGGATCATGTCCCTTAAAGCACCCGAACCTTCGTAGTAACCTCCACGATCGCCCACACCTAACTGTTCGGTTACTGAAATCTGGACATGATCGATATAAGATCTGTTCCATAATGGCTCGAACAAAGCATTGGCAAAACGGAAAGCCATCATGTTTTGCACGGTTTCTTTGCCCAGATAATGATCGATACGATAAATCTGTTTTTCGGTAAAAATGGTGCTTAACAATGCGTTTAACTCTTTTGCTGATTCTAAATCATGGCCAAAAGGTTTTTCGATAACGATGCGGCTATTATCTTCATCTTGCGTTAATTTATATTTCTGCAAACACTCCGCGATAATAGGGAAGAAATTAGGCGCCACTGCCAGATAGTAAATGACCTGTGTACCAGCACCAAACTCTTTTTGATATTTTTCTACGGCAGCTTTTAGATTTTCGAAAGTTTTCGGTTCAGCAAAATCGGTAGGGCAATAATGGATCGTATTTCCGAAATCTTCCCATTTGTCTTTTTTAACTTTCCCGCTACGAGAAAACTCATTTACCGCTTCTTCCAATGCAGTTTTATAACTGTCATCGGTAAATTCTGTTCTTCCGGTACCTATAATGGCAAATTTTTCAGGCATATAGCCCTCCATAAACAGGTTATATAGCGCTGGTGCTAATTTTCTTTTATTTAAATCGCCTGTTCCACCAAATATTACAAAAATGGTGGGGTTTAATGCGGTTTTGGCTTTCATCTTATATTTTGTTCGTGTGTCTATTAGGTTAAGATAATTTATTCCAATCGGCATGGAAAACGCCATCTTTATCAATACGCTCAAAAGTATGCGCACCAAAGAAATCTCGTTGTGCCTGGATTAAATTTGAAGGCATTCTTCCGGTAGTAATAGTATCAAAGTAGGTTAGGGTAGATGCAAAAGCAGGGATGCCTAAACCAGCATTTATGCTAGCACAAATTGTATTACGGGTACCCTTTAAAGTATCTTTAATGATATTTTGAATACCTGCATCACCGAATAAATGTTCCAGAGCATTGTTTTTATCATAAGCCTGATAAATATCTTCCAAGAATTTAGCCCGTATGATACAGCCACCACGCCAGATTTTGGCAATTTCCTGCAACTGTAAATCGTATTGATATTCTTTTGATGCCTGCACCAACAAATGCATCCCTTGTGCGTAAGCACTGATCATTGAAAAGTAAAATGCATCTTCGAGTTCCTCAACCGTAACCGCAATTTTGGTATCATTTTTACCAAATGCTTCTTCTAAAGAAACCCTTAAGGCTTTAAATTTAGATAAATCGCGGTTAGAAACAGCTTCGTTAATGGTTGGTATAGGTAACTGAAGTTCCATTGAAACTTCCGAAGTCCACTTTCCGGTGCCTTTTGAACGCGCTTCATCTTTAATCTGGTCTAGCAGGTCATTTTTTGTCTCTGTATCTTTAAACAAGAAAATCTCAGCAGTAATTTCCAATAAGAATGATTGCAACCTGCCTTCGTTCCATTTTTTGAATACCTTATAAATTTCTTCATTTGAATAACCTAAGCCATTTTTAAGGATACCATAAACTTCTGCAATAAGTTCCATAATGGCATATTCGATACCATTGTGTACCATCTTCACAAAGTGGCCGGAAGCACCCGGGCCAATGTAGGTAACGCAGGGATCGGTACCTACTTTAGCAGCTACAGCTTCAAAAACATCCTTAACCACATTGTATGCTTGTTTATCGCCGCCCGGCATCATACTTGGACCGAAACGTGCACCTTCTTCACCACCAGAAATACCCATTCCGAAGAAATGTAAGCCATCTTTCTCTAACTCATCAACACGGCGGTTGGTATCAGTAAAATGTGAATTTCCGCTATCGATGATGATGTCTCCCTTGCTTAAAAGCGGTTTTAATTCGGCAATAACGCTATCTACAATCGGGCCTGCAGGTACCAATAAAATCAGGGTACGCGGGGTTTGTAAACTAGAGATAAAGCTTTCAATATCGTTAAAGCCTTCCAACTGATGTGCTTTACCTTCTTCTTCAAGTTTAGCAATCATTTTGCTATCTTTATCATAACCCGTTACGGAAAAGCCTTTATCAGCCATGTTCAACAATAGGTTTCGGCCCATTGTGCCTAAACCGATCATTCCCAACTTATATTTTTCAGAATCGTTATTTGCCATTTTTTGTGTTTTAGAATATACCCAAAATTAGGGTTTACAAATTAATATCGGACTTATTGTTGTTAAAAGATTGTAATAAAAGGTTATTATTTTTTAGGTTCGACGGTGAAAATATTGTACTTATCGGCCAGTTTCCAAAGTTTAGCACCTCCTTTAATCCCGTCTCTGTTGGTTACAAGTTTGATATTGTTTTCTAATTTAAAATCGATGTGTTTAGAATTGCCGCCGCCAATATAGAGCGTATCGTAATTAAAAACTGTTTTATAAATTTCGATAATCTTTTTCAACCGCTTATTCCAGCGCTCAGCGCCAATTTTTTCAAAAGCTTTATTCCCGATATAATCATCGTAATCTTCTTCTTTGTTAATCGGGAAATGCGCCAGTTCCAAATGCGGCAGTAGTTCACCATCAAATAATAGTGCCGTTCCAAAACCTGTTCCTACAGTAAAAACAATTTCAAAACCTTTTCCATCCACTACACCTAAGCCTTGCTGATCGGCATCGTTTACCAGGCGCACGGGATGCCCCAGTACATCAGCAACACGCTGTGCAATATCTACATCTTCCCATTTATTTTTCGCCAGGTTCGGTGCAGTTTTAACGATACCATTTTTAACATAGCCCGGAAAACCAATGGAAATGCGGTTATAAGTTTGCGGAAAAGGCTTAACCAGATCCACAATTCCTTTTACGATATCCTTTGGTGTAGCTTCGGGCGGTGTTTTACTTTTTACATATTCATTAAGCATATTGCCGCTTTCATCCAAAAGAACCGTTTTTATACTCGTACCACCAATATCTATCGATAATATATTGTTGTTTTCAATTTTTTTCTCTGTAGCCATACCGCTTTATTTATAATTCCGAAGTTCTACAAATAAATTAAAATGGCAAACATTAAATGAAGATTGATTTACACAAACAAAATAAACTATAAAATCCATGTATTTAATAGAATATATTTATGTTTGTCACGTTAACATAAAAAGATATAAACTCTATGACGGTAAATTACCTTGCCTTTGCTATTCCAGCTTTTTTTATTTTTGTATTTATTGAATTTAAGATCGCCAAATACCAAAAGAAAGCTAAAATCTTCAAATATGAGAGTACGGTTGCAAATTTTAGTGTTGGCATTGCCGAAAGGTTATTGAATTTGTTTATTGCGGCCAGTTTTTATCAGGTCTACAACTGGGTGTATACCAACTATGCGATTTTCGAGATTTCTACTCATTGGTATGTCTGGATATTGCTGCTGCTCTCAACCGATTTTGTCTGGTATTGGTACCATAGGTTGGGTCATGAAATTAATTTCTTATGGGCTGCACATATTGTACATCACCAGAGCGAAGAATTTAATTTGTCGGCAGCCGCGAGGATTACCACCATCCAGGCCATTTTCCGTAATGTATTCTGGTGTATATTACCCTTATTGGGTTTTCACCCGAATATGATCATTACCATACTTTTAGCTCACGGGGCCTACTCATTTTTTACACACACACAATTAGTGGGTAAATTAGGCTGGCTGGAAAATATCTTGATTACGCCTTCTTTACATGGCGTTCATCATGCTTCCGATGAGAAATACCTGGATAAAAATTATGGTGATGTGTTTGTTTTTTGGGATAAACTTTTTGGTACTTTCCAAAAAGAAGAAGAGGCCCCAAAATATGGCTTAACCCATCCTATCAAAAGTTATAGTTTCCTTTGGCAGCATTTTCATTATTACCTGGAAATAGGAGAGGCCTATAAACGTGCAAACGGGTTTAAAGCCAAGTGGAATGCTATTTTTGGCAGTCCGGCATTAATGGATCAAAATATCAGGCCTGTTTTGGAGGAACGTTATGCTCAGCAAAAAAAATATCATCAGGGCAAACCCAGGTTTAAAACCTATTTAAATATACAGTTAGTTGGCATTGTTGCCATGCTTACAGGCATTACCATGTTTTATAACTCGTTAACTTTGGTAAACAAAGTAGCCATATCTACATTTATTCTGCTTACGCTGATTAATTTAGGGGCATTACTGGAACAGCGCAAATGGATTTATTATCTGGAATGCTTCAGGTTAATATTGGTAATTGGTTATCTCTTCTACATTTTTAACATTATCGAACTCATGATATTCCCTGTTGTAGGATTGATCATTCTGGAGCGTCATTTTTCTTTGAACAGGCTGTATAAGAAACACTTTTTCAACTACCAATCCAACACAATTAATACATAGGTAACCTAAAGTAAAAGTTTGCTTAATATTACCGTAACGTTAGCGGGCTACTTTTGCTCGCAAGATGAAGGATGTATATTTAAGCAAAAGTGATGAAGATTTAATGTCTCTGATGATCAATAGAGATAGCCTGGCATTTGAAGCGCTTTTTAACAGGTATTATCCTGCTTTATGTAAATTTACCTCCATCTATATTAAAGACTACAATAGGGCCGAAGAGCTTATTGCGGATCTTTTTATGAAACTCTGGGACAAAAAACACGATTTGCAGATCAGATCCATCAAAAAATACCTGTTTACTGCTGCAAAAAACTTAGCCTTTAATGAAGTTCAACGTATAAAATTCCATATATTGAGTATAAACGACCGTGAAGAGACCCTTAATTATCCAGATACTTATCTAAACCCGCATGAGCAGCTTACCAGCAGGGAATCTTACTCCGAGATTATGGATTTGATTAAACTGTTGCCCGACCGACAACGGGAGGTGCTTTTAATGAGCCGCATAGATATGATGGAAAAAAGCATTATTGCCGATTTACTAGGAATAACGACCAGAACAGTAGAAACCTTACTATACCAGGCCGTGAAAAACTTCAAATTGCTTACTGCGGACCGATCGGCTATTTAATTCTATTTTGTTATTTCTGGAGAAGCATAGGATTGAACGCAATCGTCCTAAAAAGATCATTTATCCAAATATTATTTGCATTAGTTTTTGGAAAGGCTGGTTCAGTTTTCCATAGGGGTCTTCAGCCACGGTATTTGGTACAAGTCCAAATTAGGAATCGGAAGCTCTCCTCCCGACAATCGGGCTTATTTCACCCGTGTAGGTGCCCATTAATTGTAGGTCGACAGGGGCTATGAATTGCTGACCTTTCATTTCCAAACCGAAAACATTCATATTACCTGATGAAATACGCCTTCAACTCATGAACTGATTTGGGTGGATATGCAACCCTTTATACTTAACGATTTGTTAACAATAACTTGATCTTTTTCGCTACGTATCGGCAGGCATTAATCTGTCTTACATTCAGAACCGCATCACTAAATGGACGAACGTTACTACAGATTAATAGAAGATTACAGCAAGAAAACCATCGGCACAGAAGATTTAACTGATTTATTGACCTGGGTAGAAAGTAGCCAGGAAAACCAGCAGATTTTCAGGGAAACCCTAAAAGCTTTTGAAGCGGCAGATCATTCGCTTAACAAACCTGTTAACCAGCAAAAAAGCTGGTTGGCCATCCAACAACATATTGAAAGTAATACTGAACAACCACCACTAATCAAGAAAATTAAATACCACCGCTATCTTAAAATAGCTGCCGCAATTCTGGTGATTACGGTATTGCCAATACTTTATCTTACCCGTTCTCACCCCAAAAAAACGGCAACCATTGCTTACCATGAAATTTACAATCCACGTGGACAGAAAAGACTGGTGACTTTGCCCGACGGTTCCAACATCTATTTAAACGGGGATAGTAAAATCCGGTATGCTTTAAATTTTAATACCGGTAAACGTATTGTCTACCTATCGGGTGAAGCTTTTTTTGATGTACAGCACCGCAGCAAGCAGCCTTTTATTGTACATACAGGAAAAGTAAGCACCACTGTGCTGGGCACCTCATTTAATATCAATGCCTATCCGTCCTCAGGAAATATCGCCATCACCGTACAAACGGGTAAAGTGGGAGTTGTATTTAAGGATAAACGTAAAGCCGCCCCAGTACAGTTCCTTTTACCAAATCAACAACTCAGCATCAACAGCAGTAACGGACAGGCTAATAAACATCAGGTAAATGCGGTTGATTATGACAGCTGGAGGGAATACAAAATCTTTTTTCACGATAAACCCCTGATCGAAATAGCCGAGGTGATCGCCCGCGAGTATGATCTTGATATCGAAATTAAAAAGGAGGCTTTAAAAGGCGTAAAACTTACTGCAAAATTTGATAAATGTTCAGTTAAGCAGATTATGGATGTAATTGCTAAGCTTTCCGACTCAAAATATACCATCTATGAAAATAAACTAATCATTTATTAACGGCAAACTATAAAGATAGATATGATATAAAATTACTAAACCGAAAATTGGCTCGAAATGCTGGACACATTTCAAGCCCTGAAAACTGTATACTCATTTGACAAAGTAAAACTTAGTAAAGATATGAAAATTAATACCCGATGGATTAAAATTTTCCATCAGTATCCCACAAGAATTATGGTAATTATGGCCATAATGATGTTAAATCTGCTCTCTTTCTCTCTAAATACCTATGCACAAAGCGATAAGAAATTTTTATTCGAAGCAGACGGCATCACCCTAAAAAAAGCTTTCGAAAATTTAGAAAAGCTGAGCGGCAATCATATTGCATATAACAATAACCAGCTCAACGATCAGAAAAGGATTTATGTTTCCAGAGGGACAAGATCACTTTTTGAAATACTTGATCTGCTGCTAAAAGGAATGCCCTTTACCTATAAAGCCAGTTCTACAGGGAATATCATTATTACGGCAAAAAATACCAACACCGGTAAAATTAGCGGTAAGGTTGTTGATGAAAACAACGAACCTATTCCGGCTGCTACCATTAAAATTGTTGAACTGAATATCCTTGGACAAACCAATAACAACGGTGAATATAACCTGAATGTAGCCGAAGGCATTTATACTGTTGAAGCAAGATTTATTTCTTATGAAGTTGCCAGAAAGCAGCACGTAAAGGTTAACGTTGGCACAACTACACGTGTTAATTTTAAATTGGTACAAGCTGACAATTCGTTAAATGAGGTGGTAGTTACCGCTTTAGGTATAAAAAGGCAGGAGAAAGCATTAGGCTATGCAGTAACAAAAATTGATAGCAACCAGTTAACAGAAGCCGTTTCTACCAACTGGACAGATGCACTTTCGGGCAAGGTTGCCGGTTTAAACCTGATCAGATCAAACAGCGGCCCGGCGGGTTCAAACAAAATCATTTTAAGGGGCGAAAACAACCTGACAGGTGATAACGAAGCCTTGATTGTGCTGGATGGAGTAGTAATCAACAATTCCGGCGGTAGACGTACAGCCAACAGTTCTGATGGGGTGTATGGAACCGGAAGTGATAATATGCCGGCTGATTACGGAAGCTCTATTAACGACATCAACCCAGAAGATATTGAAAGTGTAACGGTATTGAAAGGACCAGGAGCTGCGGCCTTGTACGGCCAGCGCGGCGCCAATGGTGCCATTATTATCACCACCAAATCAGGAAGTTCAAAACACAAGAAAGTAAACATCAGATTCACTTCCAACGGGTCTTTTGAGCAGGTAAACCGTTGGCCTGATATGCAATATGAATATGGCCAGGGATTAGATGGTGCAGCCTATTATTCTTATGGTGCAAGTGCCGATGGTGCAAGTACAAGCGGAACCAGCTCTGCCTATGGACCGCGTTTTGATGGCCAGATGTTTTTCCAGTACGATCCGGTTACACAAACTGCAGGTAAAACCAGAACACCCTGGGTACCTTATAAAAACCAGATCAGGGATTTCTTCACTACCGGCGACAATTTAACCAATTCCCTGAGTTTAGATGGCCGCTATAAAAATACCACAGCCCGCTTTTCGGTTACCAACCAGAACAATACGTGGATTGTACCCAACACTGGCATAGAGCGTACCACGCTTACCTTATCTACCAATACCGATGTAACCTCTAAATTAAAAATCGCCACAAAAATCAATTATGGCAACCGCTTTAGCGATAACTTACCTGGTGCAGGTTATGGTAATCAATCGTTGATGTATTGGTTTATTTTCTGGCAACCGAATGCAAGTTTGGACTGGATCAAAAACTATTGGGCAAACGGACAGGAAAATAAGGTCATCAAATATCCGTTCAGTTCATTTCCTGAGAACCCTTATGCAGTTGTTAACGAGTTTATCAATAGGACAAGACGTAATAACATCACGGCGAATATTCAGGCTAGCTATCAGTTTACAAAGGAACTGAGCCTATTATTAAGGTCCAGTATTGATTATTCAAACGAAAGGCGCGCGCAGGATCGTCCGTACGATGCCGGTAGCCGGTTACCTAAAGGTTCAACCCGGCAACAACACATCAATGCGCAGGAAACCAACATCGATTTCTTGTTGAGGTACGATAAAAAAATCAATAAAAACTTTAGTATCAATGCTTCTTTTGGTGGAAGTGAGTTAAGAAATAAATATAACAAATCAGATTTACGCGCCGATGGTTTGATCGTACCGGATATTTACGAATTAACCAACAACCTTTATCCTTTAATTTCTATTCCAGATACCAGCCGATATAGGATCAATAGTTTTTATGGAGTTTTATCTACCAACTACAAAAACTACTGGTATGTGGAGCTTACCGGACGTAAAGACTGGAGCAGTGTATTGGCTACGGCCACCAGGACAGATAATGTTGGGTTTTTCTATCCGGCAATCAGCACCAGTTTTGTGCTTTCAGAATTCTTCAAACTGCCTAAAGCAGTTAGCTTTGCTAAGTTAAGGGCATCAGTTTCGCAGGTTGGTAGCGGTGGCACCACGCCTTATCGTACAGCCTATACCTATTCACTGGCGTCTAATGGCACTTATCCTGACAGCTCGCTTGTAAATCCAACCATTTTACCAAACGAAAACTTAAAACCGCTTAAAACTACCACCTATGAAGTAGGCACTGAAGTAAGTTTATTTAAAGGCAGGTTAGGTTTTGATGTTGCTGTTTACGCCGGAAATACCAAAAATCAGATTCTAACCAGAATCATTGACCGTTCAACAGGCTATAACCAGGCATTGATCAATGCAGGGCAGGTAAACAATAGTGGTGTTGAAGTAGCCTTAAATGGAACACCTGTTGTTACCAAAAGCGGTTTTAAATGGACCATGAATGCCACTTTTGCTTCGAACAAAAATGTAATTAAAGCCTTAACAGATAGTTCGATTATCCTGCGTACCGGTCCGGTTGCAGGTGGCCAGATTGTGGCTAAGGTGGGCGGTAGTATGGGTGATTTATATGGCAGGGGATATTTGCGCGACCCACAGGGTAATGTAGTTTACGATGCTACCACAGGATTTGCCAAAATCACCAATGACGTGGTTTACCTGGGCAATACCATGCCTAAATACAAATTCAGTATCGGAAGTACTTTTGCTTATAGAAATATCAGTTTAAACGTGCTGTTCGATGCGCAGATAGGTGCAGTTGCACACTCTTTATTAAACTACAAAATGGTTGAGCAGGGTAAATTAACCAGCACACTGCCGGGAAGATATAATGGTATTATAGGTAATGGTGTAGTTCAGCTGGCAGATGGCTCTTATGTGCCAAATACGACAGTTGCTTATGATATTGATGAATATTACCGCTCGCATGCCGGTACGGATAACGCAGAGGGTAGTACTTTCAGTACCGATTTTATTAAATTTAGGGAAGCTTCTTTAAATTATAGGTTCAATCCACGTTTTCTCAAAAGGATTGGTCTCTCCTCCGCAACTTTTGGGGTTTATGGCCGTAATCTTTTCATATGGTCGCCATGGCCTATGTTTGATCCGGAATTTGGAACGCTTAGCGGTTCTGATATCGTTACCGGTTTTGAGATCGGTCAGTTCCCATCAACCAGAACTTTTGGTTTCAATTTATCAATTGGCATATAATCTTTTAAAACATGAAAAAGAATCTATATAAAATTATTGCAGGTTTAATGGTATCGGCTACTACACTTTCATCATGCGATAAAAACTTTCAGGAAGTTAACACCGATCCGATCAATATCCTGTCCACCACACCTGATAAATTATTGGCTCCGGCACTGGTGAATACTTTAACCAGCGGAATGGTTCGTAACCGTAATTTTAATAACGAACTGATGCAGGTAACGGTCAGTATCAGCGATGGTGACGGAACCGTTTTTAGGTACGAATACAGAAGCACCTTTTCTGACTATTTATGGAATGCCTGGTATGTTCAGCTTACCAACTTTAAAGATATTTACAAATTAGCAAGTAAACCCGGCATGGAAAACAAATCATATCAGGGCATTTCTTTGGTTTGCCAATCATGGGTTTACTCCATGTTATCAGACACTTATGGCGATATCCCATATTTTCAATCCAACGAGGGCAGCAGCGGCGTTTTAGAGCCTAAGTTTGATAAACAGAAAGATATTTATCTGGATATGTTTAAGAAACTGGAGGAAGCCAATACCTTGTTAAGTTCAGGCGTTGCGATAACCCCGTCAAGCGATCCGGTATTTAAAGGGAATATAGCCAAATGGCGGAAATTCTGTAATTCACTGTATTTAAGATTATTGCTGAGGGTATCGGGCAAACCGGAAGTTTCGGCACAGGCAATTGCCAAGATCAAGGAAATTGTAGATACCAATCCTGGCGATTATCCGGTCATGGCAAACAATAGCGAATCGGCAACTTTACCATGGACTGGTTTAACCGGAACAGATCCTTATGTAAATCCTTATGTAAATGGGGTTAGGGTACAGGATTTCAGATCTCCGGCAATTGGAAGCTTTTTTATCGAGCACTTAAGAGACTGGGCTGATCCGCGTATTGATGCCAATTCGCCAAATGGTGATGGAGGAGCAAACCGGTTAGGAATTGCGCAGGGGCCACAAGGATATTCAGGTGTGCCAAGCGGTTATGCCGTTGGTGCCGGGGTGGTAAAACAGGCTTATTTTTATTCATATGATCAGGCCCTTGGCAGCAGCACTTATGGTGCAAGATCTTTACAGCAATCGCCTAAAACAGGCATTTTGATGAACTATGCGGAGCTTCAGTTTATTTTGGCTGAAGCTGCAGTAAAAGGCTGGATCAAAGGGTCAGCGGCCAATTATTATAATGCTGGCATTGCCAATGCCATTAACTATTGGGTACCTGCATTTACCACTTCAACTACATCAGCAGCATTTACCAAATATGTTACCGATGCGGATATCGATTGGGACAATACCCAATCTACGGAAGGTAAAATGGAGCAGATACACCTGCAGAAGTACTTTGCACTATTTCTTGTTGATATGCAGCAATGGTTCGAATACCGCCGTACCGGTCATCCGGTTCTGCCAAAGGGGCCAGGGTTAAGAAATGGCGGGGTAATGCCGGCACGGATGACTTATCCGGTGTATGTACAGTCTGCAAATCCAACAAATTACCAACTGGCCGTAGCAGAGCAGGGACCTGACGCAATCAATACCAACGTATGGTGGCAAAAACCTTAACACACAATTAAAAATGATTAAAATGAAAAAGATAATATTCTATAGCTTAACTTTTCTGTCACTGGCCTTAATATGGTCTGGATGTAAAAAATCAAATTATCCTGGTGGTGTTATTGGTGATTATGTACCACTATATGATTTAAGGAACCTTTATAAAGGATCAGATGTTACGCTTACCAATGAGAACATGTTTGGATCGAGCAGCATAACCGGCGTAGTGATATCAGACCATTCGGGTAAAAACCTGCCTGAAGGCCTACTTATTATACAGGACAGGAGACGTTTAGGCTTAATTAGAGGTATCTCTGTTGCCATCGGTGCTGATGCCTCGAAATATGTTCCGGGCGACTCTGTTGGGATAAGAGTTGAAGGCGGAGTCTTAAAAAGGGTAGATGGAATTTTGCAGGTTACGGGTGTTCCGGCCAGTGCGGTTACCAAAATCGCATCCAATGTGCCGATTCCACCCAACCGGGTAGGAAGTAGTTTTATACTGGCCAAACCTAACGATTACGAAAGTACCCTGGTTGCGATTGTAAAAGCTGGATTTGAGCCTGGCGCCGGCCCTAATGATACTTATGCGGGTGATAAAACCATCAACGACGGTTTTGATAATTTTACCCTGCACACGGAGGCAACGGCCACTTTTGCCAACACGGGCGGACTTAATTTCAACGGAAATTATTATGGAATCATTTTTAACACCGTTACCGCAAACGGAACGTTAAAACCGCACCATAGAATGCGTACCATCAAGGATGCGGTTGCTTTGAGTTCTACACCAGATATTGCTTCGGCTATTATAACAGGTTATATGGCTGATGCTGAGGGCGGTGATGGAAATTATGAATACATGCAATTTATGGCCACCAGGGATATTGATTTTTCGGTGACTCCTTTCTGCGTAGTAGTAACAAACAACGCAGGTGCATCATCGCCAACAGGCGTGTTCCCGATAAAAGGGTGGGCAACCGGTGCTGACGCATTGAAAAACCCGACAGGATTAGTAGCGAGAACCTACAAATTTGATTTAACTTCTGGTAAAGCAGCAAAGGGCACATTCTTTTATGTAGGCGGATCTTCTAAGATGATCAATGGATCAAAATCAAAATCAATTGCATCCGCCAATTGGATCAAGGCTAAAAATTATACTTTAGCTACTCCTGCTGAAGCACCTGCAGGTAATGGAGATGGTTTTGGTTTATATACATCAGGGTTATTTGCCAACTCGGGAAATGCCTCAGGCTTTGCCATTTTTGAAGGTACAACGGTTAACGTGAATACGGCACCAATAGATGTGATTTTTATAGGTAGTGGCGGCAGTTTGTACAATGCGCCTTCGGCAGGCTACAAAATTGCCAATACCGACTTTTACGATAAGATCAATCCGATTACACTTGCCCCTCAACCATATTACAGAAGCGGTGAAAATACGTTGTGCTTCAATTATCAGCTCCCTGCCGATCAAGGTTTCTGGAATAAACTTGGTGGTATTTACAACCCATCATTGGGTAAATGGGTCAAAGCCAGAAGCCAATCGGATATTGACCTTAATACTTCATCAACCCTCGAAGATATTGAAGGCACATCTTTGGTGAGAATTATAAATGCGGTGACCGGAGAATATATTCGCACAGACACCATTCCACCAACCAGATTGAAATAAACTATCCTAACCACAAAGAAAGCCATGCGTTTTCTTTGTGGCTTGTAATCCCAATTTTACGTCAACATGAACAGAAGATCATTTATACAAAAATCAACTTTATTAACCTCCACTTTATTTGTTAGCTTAAAATCCTTTCCCTCATCGTTATTCGCTGTTGATGGTCTGGTAAGCGGTACTGTAACCAGTAAAGGTAAAGCCGTGGCCGGCGTTGTCATTTCTGACGGCTATAGCGTAGTACAAACTGACAGAAGTGGTAATTACGAACTAAAACTTCACGAACTGGCCCGTTTTGTATGGATCAGTACACCATCAGGTTATGAATTTCAGACCGAAAGCAGCATTGCCCGCCATTATTATAAGCCAGATACGGCAGGTAAACTAAACTTCGATCTCAAACCACTAAAACAGAATGATAACAAACACAATTTTATCATTTGGGCCGATCCACAGGTAAAAACCAAAAAAGATGTGCAACAAATGATGGAAACTTCGGTGCCTGATACGCGGGAGGTCGTAAAAGGAATGGGAAAAACACCTGTTCATGGCATTGGTGTAGGTGACCTGGTATGGGACAACTTAGCGCTTTTTCCAGCGTATGATGAGGCAATTGCGCAGATTGGTATTCCGTTTTTTCAATGCCTGGGTAACCATGATATGGATTACCGCATGGGTGATGATGATACTTCAGACCGTACATTTCAGGCGCATTACGGGCCAACCTATTACTCTTTTAATAGGGGAAAGGCCCACTATGTAATTTTAGATGACGTGCGCTACCTTGGTGTAGAGCGGACTTATGATGGTTACATTACCCCAACACAATTAGCATGGCTGACTAAAGATTTACAGTTTGTTCCGAAAGATGCTCTTCTTATTGTTTGCCTACATATTCCTGTACATAACTCGGTAAAAAACAACGATGATTTTTATGCTGTTTTAAAAGATTTCAAAAATGTGCATATCATGTCAGGCCATACACACTTTAATAAAAATGTAATTAAAAACGGCATTTATGAACATAACCATGGTACAGTATGTGGTGGCTGGTGGACAGGTCCCATTTGTGGCGACGGGACACCGCGTGGTTATGGTGTTTATGAGGTAGATGGAACGGTGTTGAAATGGTATTATAAGTCAACCGGTGAAGACCGTAAAAAACAGTTGAGTATCTATGTAGATACGCTTACCAATCAAAAAAGACTAATCGCAAATGTTTGGAATTATGATCCTGAATGGAAAGTAGAATACTTCTTAGACGGAAAGGCGATGGGCGCTCTGGCCATTCAGGATGGATTCGATCCTTTATCGGTAAAATTGTACCAGGGTGATAAATTGCCAAACCCCAGACCATTTGTTGAGCCGGTGTCTACAGACCATTTGTTTTTAGCCCATTTTAGCCCATCGGTTAAAAAGGTAAAAGTAGTGGCCACGGATCGTTTTGGAGAAAAATTTGAAGCCGAAGCTGATGCTTAGTCGTCATGCCAGCCATCCGGAAAGCGGTACCGACAAATAGTCCTCTTTAAATTAGAATCTTTTTTTAATCAATCCCGTCAGATGATAACATCTGACACCATTAAAAATTAATTATCGTGCTGTTGGATATTGCCATCCGACAGCTAATTAACTTACTAAGACCTTTTAAAATTCCTTTTTTGATATGAACCTTAAAAAAACAGCAGTAGTTATTCTTCTGGCTTCATTGGCCATAAAATCGCAAGGCCAGGAAGTTAAATTTCCGGCATTCAGTGCCGAAGCACACCGGGGTGGACGGGGTTTAATGCCAGAGAACAGCATTGAGGCGATGTTAAATGCAATTAAAATTGATGGCATTACCACTTTGGAAATGGATACACATATTTCCAAAGATGGTAAGGTGGTGGTTACACACGATGATTACCTGAGCCCGGCTTTTATGCTTACACCTGATGGAAAAGATATTCCGGAAACAGATGCCAGAAAATACTGCATTTTTGGAATGGACTATGCCGACATTAAACAGTTTGACCTGGGCACTAAATATTTTGCGCAATTCCCGCAGCAGCAGAAAATAAAGACACATTTACCTTTACTTTCTGATTTGATTGACGCCGTACAAAGCGATATTAAACATAACAAACGCAAACAGTTTTTCTATAACATCGAAACGAAGTGCAGCCAAGGTGGTGATGGGGTAACCAATCCTGATCCGGATAAATTTGTCAAGCTTTTGATGGATGTAATCATCAAGAAAAAAATTTCAGATTTCGTGGTAATACAATCTTTTGATAAAAGGACAATTCAGATTATCCATGAGAAATACCCAAAAATAAAAACTTCTTTTTTGGTAGCCAATAAAAAAACATATGAAGCAAATATTGCCGATCTGGGATTTAAACCATTTATATTAAGTCCGCTATGGCAAATGGTAAACGAAGAACTGGTTAAAAAGGCACATGCAGATAGTGTCAAAATTATTCCATGGACGGCAAATACCCTGTCCGATATTCAGAAACTAAAGGCTTTACAGGTAGACGGAATTATTTCTGATTATCCGGATATTTTAGTGCAGGCAAAATAATTGCTTGTTGAGATTACTGATTAATGGCAGATTAAATGTTTATTGGTCGAGATCGAACAGATCTCGACCAATGCTGATCATTAAATCACTATATTTTCTCCGACTGAAGCAATATGCGCTTTATCAATCTGATCTAAGCCAGGTATGTAGCCTAGCTTTTTTATTTTGGTATACTGAAAGATATATCTTTCGGTTTCTTCATTCTCAGTACCATTAAAAATGATTCCTTTAACAGGAATTTCGTATTGCCTGAGTAAATTGACCGATAGTAAGGTGTGGTTAATACTGCCCAGATAATTTTGTGAAACCAATATTACTTCTACTTCCAGTTTTTTGATCAGGTCTACAATCAGCTCCGTTTCGTTTAGAGGTACCATTAATCCGCCAGCACCCTCAATAATTAAGTTGTTGTTCGTTTCAGGAAGATTAATTTGATTAAGGTCTATTTCAATACCATCTAATCTGGCTGATAAATGTGGTGATAGGGGCTGTGTTAATCTGTAGCTTTCAGGATGTATAACGGTACGGCTATTACTCACTAAACTATTTATTGTTATGCTATCGCTGGTTTCCAAGTCTCCAGACTGAATGGGTTTCCAATAATCGGCTTTTAATTTTTCAGTCAAAATAGCACTAACCAATGTTTTTCCGATACCTGTCCCAATACCGGTAATAAAATATTTATTCATTTAATTTAATTCTTTGAGGTGATTAACCAGTAACTTAATTTCTTCGTCGGTATTATACGTATGAAGGCAGATCCGGAGCCTTTCTTTACCTGTCGCTACTGTAGGACTCAATATTGCCCTTACATCAAAGCCTTTGCTTTGTAAGCTGGCGGCGGCTTTTTTGGTTGCTTCATTTGATGAAAATAAAACTCCCTGGATGGTGCTTTCGCTATCAAGTGCTTTAATATGATGTTCTTTTAATGCTTTTCTGAATACGGTAATTCTTTGATGAATTAACTGATGATCAATTTCACACAAATATTGATATGCGCAATTAACCGCAACGATATTATGAATGGGTGCAGCTGTAGTGTAAATGAATGATCTGGCAAAATTAATAAGATAGTGGCGAAGGTTTTTACTTCCTAAAACGACCGCTCCGTGTACCCCCAATGCTTTACCGAATGTTACAATACGCGCAAATACGCCCTCAGTTAAGTTAAAGTGATTGATTAATCCCTGACCTTTTGCGCCAAAAATACCGGTGGCGTGGGCTTCATCTACAATCAGATTAGCATCATACCGCTCACAAAGATTTGATATGGCCGGTAACGGGGCTATATCCCCGTCCATAGAATAAACGCTTTCTACCACAACGAATATGTTTCCTTTTGCCAGTTTCAGTTTGCTTTCCAGATCGTTTATATCGTTATGATAAAATTTAAATCGTGTAGCATGGCTTAATCTACAGCCATCGATGATACTTGCATGAATCAGTTCATCTGTAATTATAGTATCGCCACGTTGTGGAACGCTGGATAACAGCCCTACGTTGGCATCATACCCTGAATTAAAGATCAATCCGCTTTCGGCCTGGTGAAAATCGGCGATGAACTGCTCTGTCTCTTCGGTAAACCTGGTATTTCCGCTTAATAATCTTGAACCACCGGCGCCGTTCAGGTGATGTGGCATGGAGGCGAGGGTAGTATTCATCCTATCCTTTAATTCACCAGATCTGGCAAAACCCAGATAATCGTTGGAACAAAAATCAACAGGAGGGATGTTTATCGATAAATTCCTGATCGAAAGTTTATCTTTCCGTTCCTGAAGCTTACCGCTAATAAACTGTTCAACTTTACGCATCGCCCAAAAGTAAAAAAAGCGTCCCGAATAATCGAAACGCTTTCCAAAATATAATTAATTACTGCTTTACTATTTACCCTTGTGCAGGAGGATTGGAAACGACAGGTTCTTTATCTCTTTTTCCTCTTGTACCCATGCTTTTTCTCATTTTCTCAACTCTTTCTTTCGCCTCTGCACGGAAAGCATCCATTTTAGTTTTCTGATCAGCAGTTAAAATAGCATCTATTTTAGATTTTTGCTCATCCATTGCTGCTTTACGTTCTTTCATCTTGCCTTTCATATCGCCTTTATCAGCAGATCTCCAGGCTTCCAATTTCTTTGCATTTTCCAACTCAATAGCGTAAATCTTACTTTTTTGATCAGCGGTCAGGTTAAGCTGTTTTTCCAATCTTGAGGTCACCTTTTCTGCTCTTTGTTCAGCCGTCATTTTAGGCATTGCCCGTCTTGCGTGTTTTGTTGTGTCTTGCGCAAATGTAGCGGTTAAACCCATTACCGCAATTGCCACTGTTAAAATTGCCTTTTTCATGTTATGTTTTTTTATGTGTTTTTAAATCAATAGATATAAAAAATTACAAACAGTTTAATTGGCACTTGTTAAAAAAATGTTAATTCTTATTCAATTGAGAAATTGATTTCTGCATCTGCGCCATCATTTGTGTCAGTGTTTCCATTGTTGGATCTGGGGCAGGCTCAGGTAATGATGTAGATATATATGCCTTGGCTTTCCATATTTCCAGAATATCATCTGCTGCAATGGTGTAAGGATCATATACTTTATTATCTGATATCAGTTTCAAATCCTTATTTTCCCTGAAACGGTTACCTGCTCTTTTATATACTACCCCTTCATTTTTACTGATCACAATATAGGTTTCACCGGTTTTTACTTCATTCCAGTTATCGAGGTACTCGCCGATAATGATGCTTCCCGGTTGTACCGGTAACATACTATCGCCCATGATTTCAAAAGCCCTGAAAGTACCTTGTCTTAACGCAGGCAATGGAAGTTGAAATTTAGGCAAATCGCTAATGTACTGCGGATCTGAAAACCCGTTTAAATAACCGGCACTTGCTTTAACCGGAACCAATTCGATGTTTTCGCGGTCGTTCTGATCTACAGAAATGCTTAGCACCCGAAGGTTAGATCCCTGGCTTTTTGGCTTAGGTTTCCAGCTGTCAGATATTTTTTCATTAATGAATTCATCAATGGTCAGATCAAAGTATTCAGCTATTTTTTTTAGCAAATCATATTTAGGTTCCGCCCGGTCTTCCTCGTAAGCCCCGATAAGCGATCTCTTGATTTCCATAATATCAGCGAAATTTTGCTGCGTAAGGCCTTTTTTCTTCCTGAGGTACTTTAAATTATTTGAAATATTTGACATAAAAATAAATTTTAAAATAAATTTGGAATTACTAAAATAGTTAGTAATTTTATGCTCATAAAGTTAGTAATATTATTTTGATTTGCAAGAAAGTATACTAAATAGTTTAGTTTTAAATTTTAAACATAAGATCATGAAAAAATTTGTTTATATCGTTACCGACAGAAACCGTACAAGTATGCACGTAGGCATGAGTTCAGATTTGATCAAAACCCTTGATTTCTACAAACAGATGCCAAACTTGTTTTTTGATAACGGTCAGCAATTAACCCGTTTGGTCTATTTTGAGGAATTTAAAACTGAAGCACAGGCTTTGATACGCTTTAAATCAATTAGCCGCTTTACACGTATGCAAAAAGAACGTTTGGTAAGATCCTGTAATCCGGATTGGATTGATTTAACCATTGGTCTTGATTTCGAAAATATCCTGCTACACCGCAATATCAATAACCAGGTTAAACTCTCATTTACAAGCCTCTCTTAGCCAGGTTTAAGCTTTAACGCTTGCCGATTGAATATGAATCATGATCTATAAATATATAAAAATGCTTGAATGATCAGGATTGGTCACCCTGATCATTCAAGCTAAAATTAATATTTATAATCTAAAGGCTAACAGATGATTAACTGATTCGATTATTAAATCGATCCCTTAACTCAATTTACCACCCTGGCGCAAACGTTAAACCGAATACTCCGGTTTTAACATCTTTTCTTTGAAAAGGGATCGCGTAATAAGGTTCGAGTACAAAATAGCCAAAAACATTAACCCTTAAAGAAATACCGACACTCATTGCCGGCACACGCTCTGTTGTAGCCTGATAGGTAACCGGCTTTCCCTTTTCGTCAACAACCGGTTTTTTATTTGCGTCTAAAACAGGTTGAGTTGTATAAGTTGGTTCACCTTTAAATTTTACCTGGGTATCATTCGTCCAGGCCAGTCCTGCATCAAAAAATAAATTCAAATCTGAGAATAAAAACTTAGAAGGTATAGCTGTTAATTTTTTAGGCCCTGTAAATGGCAGTCGTACTTCGAAATTAAAAACAGCTATTTTACTTCCTGTTAGCTGGTTAATATCAAAAGATTCTGAAGACTGTGCAGAAGTGCTTTTGTAAATGGAGTTTGATTCATACCCCCTGATCAGATAGGGATAACCAACATACATTGGGTAAAGCCTGTCTGCATCTTTACCAATTCTTAAGGTATTATAACTTCTTACCGCAAATGTTACCGGCTTAGCCCTCCAATATTTACGGAGATCTGCTGTTACACCGGCGAAGTTGTAAGTGCCTAAATATTTTTCGCCGCTTACCCGGTACCTGAAACCATCAAGCGGACCGGTAAGACCGAATATTGAATTATCACCTACAAATCCGGCATTTAATTGATACAGTGTAAAAGAATTAAATGGAATTCCATAATCATTAGAAGCTACATCGTTAGAAATCCGGCTCCGATCTGAACCAATGTAGTAACCGTCAGCGTTATAGTAATTGCTATATCGATCAATCCTATAGCCATAATGCGAAAATGAACCGCCTAACTCAAAACGATGTATTTTACTAAATGGATAAGCCCCAAAAACCTGAAACTGATCTTCAAAGGTCCTGATAATATCTGTCCGGTCTGCCAGTGCATTAATGGTAGTATTATCTCCTGTGGGTATGTTTTGATAGCCATAAGACCTAAAACCAGATACGTAAGGGATATGCGAAACGGCTGCCCCCCAGTTTATCCTGCTTTTCTGATTAATGTAACCAACTAATCCACCAGCATCGTAAATTTCACCATTTACAGAAATATTGGCAATAATTTGATTGGTACCCAGAATATCGCTGAACATGCCTACAATTCCGCCAGCAACGCCGGTTCCAAAACGACTGGTTGAAACACCTACACCGCTATTTGCTAAATAATCTAACCTGAATTTTGGTTTATAAGGTACCGTTTTCATGGAATCGGCAACTATTTTTTCGAAACGGTCGAAATTATTTAAATTAGAATTGATGATATTTACGCCAATGTTTTCCATTGGAGGAAGAATGGCAGCATCAAAATTTTCTTCGTGATTACCAATTCTTTTCGCTGTAAAGCTGCTTAATTTAGCATTATAAAGGGTATAACGCTGGTAGCGATAATAACTATAAACAATATCATCGGTTGCCGACACCGAAATGGCAGGAGAAAATTCGGTAATCCCGCTAATTCCAGTAAAATAATCGGTTAACTGATCAACCGAATGATCAGCAAAGTTGTATTTATACAAATTCCTAAACCCATCTCTATTTGATAAAAAATAGATATTTTGGCTATTTGATGAGAACTGGGCATTCAGGTTGTTAGCTCCAGGGAAAACATCTAAATTACTTACTGTTTTAGTAGCAATATCATAAACAGCAAGGTTTATAGGCAGCACGGCATTAATTGTATTGGCCTGAATGGCTGCTCTATCAGACGAAAACACCAGTTTCTTACCGTCAGGCGAGTAATTTGGGGCATAATCAGAATAAACGTCATTGGTAATCTGAGTTACTGCTTTGGTATCCAGATTATAAGAAAAGATATCACTTTGCCCTTCAACCATACCTGAAAAAGCAATATCTTTTCCATTTGGTGACCAGGTTAAATTACCAAACTGTTGTACCTGCCCCATGGCCGTTTGAGATATGGTAGATCCGTTTGAAACATCGATAATCATCATCTGGTTTTTACCATGACTGAAGATGCTAAAAGCAAATTGTTTGCTATCCGGCGACCATGCGCCAGCCGATTCTATAAAATTGAAATCATCAATATGCCCATTGGAGATCTGGCTGCTGAGTTTTCTGATAATCTTACCGGTTTTGGCATCGGCGAGAAATAAATCTATACCAAAAAGATCTTTCTCAGACATAAATGCCAAATATTTTCCATCCGGACTTAGGGCAGGGGCGACGTTCATATTGCCGGCATTTTTATTGTCGATAATT
This sequence comes from Pedobacter suwonensis, assembly GCF_900111825.1. GTDB lineage: Bacteria > Bacteroidota > Bacteroidia > Sphingobacteriales > Sphingobacteriaceae > Pedobacter > Pedobacter suwonensis. The sequence continues at coordinate 67,725 of NZ_FOJM01000001.1, read as the reverse complement.
TTTGTACCGGTAATTTTAATCTGCGAACTATCTGCTTTCAACATCGGCTTATAATGTGCATCAATGGAATTTTTCCATAAACCCGATAATGTTTTATCATCATACCCGAAGGTATACCTTATGGCATTTTCATAACCATATTTTGCCGTATTCTTGAATAGCGGAACAATGGTGGTATCGCCATATTGGGAACCGATGTAAGTCCAAAATGCCTGACCATAACGGTAAGGAAAATATTTATTGGAATTGGTTAAATCTTTTAACGAAGGTATATCACGGTTCAACATGGCATCGCGCATCCACATGGAAGTAAATGCATCTTTTTTTCCGATGGATAAATACTCAGCCATCCCTTCAACCATCCATAGTGGCGTTTGTCCGACGTTTTCTAAACTGATCGAATCTTTCTCTAACAGCAAATGGTATTGAAAAGCATGAACCAGCTCATGGCCTAAAACGTGTCTGGTTTGGCTATTCAACTCCATAACAGGCATAATTACACGGTTTTTTAACGCCTCGGTAACCCCACCGGTACCGATTCCAATTTCTCCGTTAAGTACCGTTGTTTGCTGGAAATCGGGATGGTTGTTATATAGAATGATAGGATTTTTCTTTAAAAAAGTATCTCTAAAAACTTCCTGGTGCATTTTGTACCAGGTTTCGGCTTCCTGCGAAAAACGTTTTAAAAGTTTATCGTTCTTGATATAATAATAGATCTCAAAATGAGGCGTTTGTAAAACTTTGAAGTCGAGTTTTTTATATCTAACCTTATTTTGTCCAAAGTATTGGGCCTTACCTGAAAAAGAAAGAATAAGCAGGAGCAACAAAGGAGAATATCGCCTAAATAAAGTAGAGCCTATTTTCATATATGTGGTTTTAGTGATGTCTGTTCAAAAAATTATGAAAATGAAATGGTAAAAAGTTCTGGAAATAAAAGTAGCAATTGTTTAAAAGAGTATTAAAAATTTAACACTTTTTTAAAATTATACTCGCTATTTTACACGTATGGTAAACTATTTTTGTTATTTCTGTCCAACAAACTATTGCTGATTAGTTTCTTCGTTTTTCTTTTTCTCCTTCTCTTCCTGACGTTGTTTTCTTCTCAGTTCACGTTCTTCTTTTCTGGTAAGTGGAACGGTAGGAGTAACGGGATTTTGAACAGGATCTGTCTTCTTTTCTTCTTTTTTAACTTCAGGTTCATTGTTTACAGGCTCAGTAGTAACCGGCAATTCGGTAGGGACGGTAAAATCAGTAGAATCAACAGCTACACTATCAGTTGATGTAGTATCCCTAACAACTCTCGGACTAGGACAATTGTAAGTACGGGTAATATCAACGGTAGCTTTTGGAAAAGGGCCATAAGTATAACCTGAATTTGGGTCGAGGTATACCTTTTCCATAAACTTTGCAAAAATAGGTAGTGCCGTTCTTGATCCTTCTCCCTGTTCACCATTTTTGAAGTGTGCGGTTCTTTCGTCGCAACCCACCCAAACCCCGGTTACCAGATCTTTGGTTAAGCCCATGTACCAAGCATCTACATAATCGGATGAGGTACCTGTTTTACCGCCAATCTGATTATTTTTTCTGAACAAGTCTGGCCATTCCCACAATGCCTGTGAGGTACCTTCAGGTTCTTCCATACCACCACGGAACATATAGGTCATTAACCAGGCGATTTCTTCTGACAGAACCCTTTTTGTTTTAGGCTTAAACTCGTCAATCAGGTTATTATCCTGATCGGTAATTTTTTCCACTAAAATGGGATCTGTTTTAATCCCCTTATTCATAAAGGTAGCATAAGCCTTTACCATTTCGTAAACGGTAACATCATTCGAACCTAAACTTACGGAAGGTACAGACTCCAAATGGCTGTCAATCCCGCATTCGTGTGCATACTTAACTACATTATCCCAACCCACCTTTTCGGTTACCTGTGCAGTAATGGTATTTACCGATTTAGCCATTGCCCAGCGCAAACTCATTTCACGGTAAGAAACACTATAATCGGCATTTTTCGGTTCCCAATATTTGGTTTCACCTTTGTCCTGATAAGCAATTTTAACCGGTTTATCGGTAAATTTATCGCAAGGACTCATCCCTTGTTCTAAAGCTGTTAAATAAGCAAATGGCTTAAAGGTAGAACCTGCCTGGCGTTTAGCCTGATTAACGTGATCATATTTGAAGAATTTGTGATCGATGCCGCCAACCCAAACTTTAATTTTTCCACTTGCGGGCTCCATGGTCATCATTCCGGTATTCATGATTTTTCCGTAATAACGGATCGAATCCAGAGTGGAGAACAAAGTATCACGATCGCCTTTATAGGTAAAAACCTGCATCCTTTTCTTTTTATTGAAATAGGCAGTAACAGAATCCGGATGGTTGGGGAACTTTTTTTGCAAAAGTGCATAAATCGGCAGGTTTTTCATCGCTCTATCCGGATAATCAACTTTGTGTTTTTCCGAATCGTACCATGGATCTTCATTGCCCCAAACGCTGTAAAACCTGCGCTGCAAAATTCTCATCTGATCGGCAACAGCTTCTTCAGCATATTTCTGCAGTTTTGAATCGATAGTGGTGTAAATTTTTAGTCCATCCTCATACAGGTCGTAACCATTATCAGTACACCATTTCTCTAAATATTTTGCCACAGCTGCCCTCAGATAAGAATCGCCGTCGCTGCCATCCTGCATTTTACCTTCCTTTAATTTAACAGGCTCCTTTGATAATTGGGTCAAACTATCTTTGCTTAGGTAGTTGTACTTGTTCATTTGTGCCAACACTACATTTCTTCTTTCCAAAGCTTTTTCAGGATTTTTGGTTGGATTATATAAGGTAGTTCCTTTTAACATCCCTACAAGCATCGCTGCATCTGTAGTGGCCAGGTCTTTGGTTTCTTTATCAAAGTAAATCCTACTGGCCGTTTTTATGCCGTAAGCATTGTTACCGAAAGAAACGGTATTCAGATACATGGTAATGATATCGTTTTTAGAATAGTTGGCTTCTAATTTTACCGCCGTCATCCATTCCTTTAACTTTACAATCAAAGTTCTCACCAAAGGTATCTTAATCAATAATCCCTGCGATTTATTGTAACGCGTACGGTAGAGGTTTTTGGCCAATTGCTGGGTAATGGTACTGGCACCACCATCTTTCCCTAAGCCAGCAACTGCCCGCCCCACGGCCTGCACATCAATTCCCCAATGTTTATAAAAACGTACATCTTCAGTAGCAACCAGCGCATGTATTACACTCGGTGCAATATCATTGTAATTTACAGGCGTTCTGTTCTCTTTAAAGTATCTTCCAATTAGTTTGCCGTCTGCAGTGTAAAGTTCAGAACCCACACGTAGCGTAGGTGCTTTAATATCCCGAACACTTGGTGAATAGCCAAACAACCATAAAAAGTTTAATTGCAGAGCGGAAAAGAAAATTATTATAAAAAATAAAACTATGGCAAAATAACGTAAGTACTTGTTTTTTATCTCTTTAAACATATTGGATAAGATAATCTTAAGGTAAAAGCTGTGGCGTTAAATATAAAAAACTCTGTATGCAAATTAACGGATTTAATTTACTTATTTTTTAGTTCTATATTTAAATTATCGACGCATCGGTTTACCTGGAAATAATATAATGATGAAAAACGAATTTAAAGGCTTAATTGTACAGGGAGATAAGAAATTTTCCTTAAAAAACCATAAAACTGATTTTACAGGCGGTTATAACAAAGAAAAAGCGAAAGATGCCCTGGTAAACTCGAAAATATCGCTGAGTCATTTACAGGAAAAATTGTATGCCTCCGCGAAACATGCGGTACTGATTATTTTCCAGGCTATGGATGCTGCCGGTAAAGATAGCGCTATTGAGCATGTAATGAGCGGGCTAAACCCACAGGGATGTCAGGTTTATAGCTTTAAAACGCCTACGCAAAAAGAATATGAGCACGATTTTTTGTGGCGACATTATAAGGCGCTGCCTGAACGTGGACGAATCGGGATCCATAACCGTTCCCACTATGAAAATGTATTGGTTTGCAAGGTGCATCCCGAATATATTTTAAACGAAAATATACCAGGCCTTAGTGATGTTAAAAAGATCAGCAAAAATTTCTGGCAACAGCGTTATAAGAGCATTAAAAATTTCGAAGAACATTTATCCGCCAATGGAACAGTTGTTTTAAAGTTTTTTTTAAATGTAAGCCGGGATGAGCAAAAAAAACGCTTTTTAGAACGTATTGATGACCCCACCAAAAACTGGAAATTTTCTTCAGGAGACATTGAAGAAAGGGCATTATGGGATCAATATATGAATGCCTACGAACGTGCAATTAACGAAACCAGCACACCGGAATCGCCCTGGCACATTATTCCTGCTGATAAAAAATGGTTCGCCAGGCTGGCAATAAGCGAAATTATTGAAGACAAATTAAAAAGCCTCGATTTGAAATTTCCTGTATTAGGTGAGGCGGAAGATGCTAAACTTGGCGAAGCCAAGCGCATTTTATTAAGTGAGTAAAAAAAATGCAGGTCTATAAGCCGGGTTCTGTCTCCTGATCGCTCAGGATTTCTATCATTTATCTACTATAAACGTTGCCGTTTATCTCTAACGACCTACCCACTAACATCGGACGGGCAGCCCTTTATCCCGACGGTAAGTCAGGATGTTAGCCTATTTGGTCTTTCAACTCCCGGGGTTTACAAACCACTGCAGTCGCCTGCAATGCTCGTGCGCTCTTACCGCACGTTTTCACCCTTATCCCGATGTAAAACCGGGACGGTATATTTTCTGTTGCACTAATCCGTGGTCCAGGTTTTCATTCCTGAACCCCTTTCCGTTAGAAAGCGGGATGCCCTGCGTTGCCCGGACTTTCCTCTCTTCCGATTTTATTCGGAACAGCGATAGAACAACCTGCATTTTGCGCAAAGATGGGTTTTTTATTACAATAGTCATAATACTATTCATTAGCGAATGCATATATTTCATTTAGCACCTTTTGAGAAAATCTAAAATTTGTCCGTTGTATTTTTTGAAAGACAGGTTTAACTGAAGTAATCAAACCAACATTTTTTGCCTTTAAAATTATGCCTAATGTACCCGTGTAAAGAAGCTGTAACCGTTCGGCTGTTTTTCTCACCTTATTATCATCTAAAATGAGATGAGAACTTTCTGATTCTGTTGCTAATGCAATAGCACTTGCTTCACCAGCCTCGAGATCCAGGGAATTTTGAAATGAAATGTTTTTTGGTGTGCTGATTTCAATCCAATCAGGCAAAGGGGAACCAAATTCCTTTGCGATTATAGTTGTGGTGACTAAGAGATTTTAAAAGATTAAGCTCTCCGATATTTTCCAATAAAATGAAACAGGTTGTATCAGCGATTACGATTTCTTATTTTTCCTGCATCTTTTAACATTTCTGAAACAGAATAATTGATTAACGAACATCATAATCTGAAAGTAATTCAGAAAAGATACGTACAGATAAGTCAGCCATAGCAGCAGCTTGACCCAATGATAATTTTCCAGATTCATACAGCTTTGCTGCGATAAAATGTACCGTATCATGCTCATGCCTACCTAAGCTATCTGGAACTTGAAGAGTTATCGTTGTCACTTTAAATATACGTAATAATATTTACTTGCAATTCTCCAAATCTGTTGAAACCTGCGAGTAAGGCACAAATCCCTGCTTATTGCCAAATGAATTGGTAATGTAAACCATTACCTGCGCCACATCAATATCAGCCAGTTCCGGAAAAGCAGGCATTTTTTCCATGTATTCTTTCCCGTTAACAACTAATGATTCATTTACTCCATTTTTAATGAAACACGCTAAACGGGATTTATTTGCCTTTAAAAACACAGAATCAGTTAACGGGGGAGCGAGCTGACCCAAACCCTCACCATTTTCACCATGGCAGTTCTGACATTTAGTTTTATAGATATCTTTTCCATTCGACATGTAGTTCTGTAGGTCAATGGTTTCCTGATTCTGGCAGGAAACGATAATGCCAACCAGTGAGATAAAAAAGAGTGCATTGATAATGTACTTACGCATGGATGTTTATTGTAAAATCTTCATCCCTAACGGATAGAGATGAAGACTGATGATTACTTTTTATACTCTGCCAGTAAAACCGGAATATCTTTTTTCAATTGCGCTACCTGGTCTGCTTTAGCACCATCATAAGCGCCGCGGATCCGTCTGTCTTTATCAATCAAAACCAGATAACCCTGGTGGATATAACCATCTTTAGCCGTATTGTCTTCGCCAACAGCAACTAAGTAGTTCTTTTCGGCCAAGGTATATACGCTATCTTTTGTTCCGTAAAGAAATAACCATTTAGGACCATCAACACCTAGCTTCTGAGCATATTTTTTAAGAACATGAGGCTTATCATATTTAAAATCAATCGTGTGTGATACAAACATTACGTCTGGATTGGCTTTAAAATCATTGTAAACCGTCATTAAATTGCGGTGCATGGTAGGGCAGATGGTGGTGCAGGAAGTAAAAAAGAAATCGGCGACATAAACCTTTCCATCAGTAGCTTTATTTGTGGTGATCACACTATCCTGGTTCAGGAAAGACCAGGCAGGAATGGTTTGATAAACGGTGTCAATTTTCTCTACACCTGCAGCATCTTTAACGGTTTCTGCATGGCGTTCTCCATAAAATGGAAGCTTTCTTTCTTGTTTACAAGCCGAAAATATAGAAACAGCTAGCAGGGACGTAGCTAAATAAATTGTGATTTTATTCATGATCTTATTTTAAAGATGCAAATATACAAGGTATTTATTTAGATCTTTAATGTTTGGAAAAGTCTGGGTCAGATGTCCGAAAGTAGGAAGTTTGAGCGGTCAGAACATATGCATCATATCTTTCAGCAATAGTTCTTGAACTCTTGCCTTATTCATTACCTAAAACCTCAGAAGTCCGGCGTTCAAAATTGTCGGCTTTATACCTGCTGACCAGGTCTCCTGACTTCTGACAAATAAATTTACATCACCAAGTCCCGATATAGAAGAGTATAACAATTATAACACTCACTATTGGAAACATAAAGTAAAATGGCATTGATCGAAATCCTCCGCACTAATCCGCCGCTATATAGCAATTAAAAGGTCTTAGCGAGACGCTAAGACCAGTAGTAGTAGATTCTGTCAATGGTTGATTGCCGAAGAACCTCTTGTGGATGTTTAAAAGGCGTTTCGGCAAGCTCGATGTGACAACTAGAACTATAATTAAGTATTAAAATTATGCCTGTAAATCGGCCATAACCGTTTTGATCTTCTCTTCAAGCTTTGCATTAACCGAATCAAAATCTTTTCTATCGGCTAAAGGTGCATTTACACTGCAATAGAATTTGATTTTAGGCTCTGTACCACTCGGGCGGGCTGAAACAATACTGCCATCTTCGGTAATAAACTGTAAAACATCAGAGGTAGGATAATCCAGTTTGGTTATCTTTCCCGTTGATAAATCTGTTTCCTGTCCTAATTCATAATCTTTTAATACCGATACTTTAGAACCACCCAAAGTTGCAGGCGGATTTTCTCTAAATTTAACCATCATGGCTTTGATTTCTTCAGCACCGGATTTACCTTTTTTGGTTAGCGAAACCAGGTCTTCTTTATAAAGACCATACTCTACATACATATCCAACAGGGCATTGTATAAACTAGCACCTTTATCTTTATAATACGCCGTCATTTCAGAAATGAAAGCGGCAGAAACCACAGCATCTTTATCGCGTACCAAATCACCAATCAGGTAGCCATAGCTTTCTTCACCACCACCGATAAAATACTTTTTGCCTTCAAGTTCGGTCATTAACTGTCCGATATATTTAAATCCGGTTAACGTATTATAGTAGGTTACATTTTTCTTTTTGGCAATTTCTTCGATCAGGTTAGAGGTTACAATGGTTTTTACAATAAACTGATTGCCATCCAATTTACCGCTATTTTGCCAGGCAGATAATAAGTAATTAATCAACAAACTGCCTGTTTGGTTACCGTTAAGCAATACCCATTCGCCATTATTGTTTTTAACGGCAATACCCACGCGGTCAGCATCAGGATCGGTTGCCAGAACTAAATCAGCATCTATTTCTTTAGCTTTGTTCATCGCTAAAGTCAATGCATCTTTTTCTTCCGGGTTAGGATACACCACAGTTGGAAAATTACCATCAGGCGTACTTTGCTCTTCAACAATGGTTACGTTCGTAAAGCCAAACTGCGCTAAAGCTTTAGGAACCAATGTAATTCCAGTTCCATGGATAGGAGAGTATACAATTTTTAAATCCTGCTGTCTTTTAATCGCATCAGGGGAAATCGATAGTGCTGTAATGCCATCCAGATATAACTGATCAACCTCCTCACCAATCAATTGAATGTTTGCATCAACGCGATCAAATTTTACTTCATCTATGCTTTTAATTTTATTTACTTCATCAATCACCAATTTATCATCGGGAGAAGTAAACTGACCTCCATCAGCACCGTAAGCTTTGTAACCATTATACTCTTTAGGGTTATGCGATGCCGTTAACATTACACCACTTTTGCAACCAAAATGACGTACAGCAAAAGAAAGCTCTGGCGTTGGTCTTAATCCAGAGAAGAAATATACGTATATGCCATTGGCCGAGAACACATCGGCAGTGATTTTTGCAAAGTAATCTGAATTATTGCGACTATCGTGCGCAATCGCCACTTTGATCTGTTCGTTAGGATATTTATTGTTTAGGTAGTTGGCTAATCCCTGTGTAGCCGTTCCTATGGTGTATTTGTTTATACGGTTAGAACCTGCACCCATAATACCACGTAAACCGCCAGTTCCGAACTCCAAACTTCTGTAAAATGCATCAGTTAGTTCGGTTGTTGCATTTTTATCTACAAGGGACTGGATTTCAGCCTTGGTATCTTCATCATAATTTCCATTTAACCATTTATTAATGGTGGCTTGCGTTGATTGGTCAATTGCCTGCATTGAGCTGTTTTTTTTAGTTTAATATCTCGTGATGAACAAATTTTAATGGATGAGGTTTGGTTTGAAGATATTTATTTCAATTCATCCAAATTTTATTTTGTTGAGGGTGTTGCTTTTAAGCTGCTTTTGTTTAATTTCACGCCCCGATACAATAATAAAGAAAATCCATTATTAATGTGAGGCGATTTTAACTTTTTTAATAATCGTTGCAAAATCAGTAAGGTTCTCCTCGCATAATCATGGATTAGAAACAGTTTATAAATAAACGAAATCATCATAAACTTTTAAACCGAGCCCTGGGATAAAAAAACTGAACGTTTCGTTACCTTTTAAAACCATTAGCAAGTAAATGAAAATATTAAAATTTGGGGGTACTTCTGTAGGTAGTCCTGAGCGCATGACGAAATTGTTGGATATCATTAATCCAAATGAAGAGCAGATTGTAGTTTTATCAGCCGTGTCTGGAACTACAAATAGTTTAGTAGAAATTGCAACTCATTTTTTAGCTGGCGATAAGAAGAAGGGAAGCGAAGCCGTAGAAAACCTGTATCAAAAATATAAGACGTTTGTGATTGAATTATTGCCTGCTGCCGAATTTCAGGAACAGGGCAATGAAGTAATCGATTATCACTTCAACTTTTTGGCAGGTTTAGCCAATGATATTTTCACATCGATTGAAGAGAAAGTGGTATTGGCACAAGGGGAGCTTTTATCAACCACTTTATACCATATTTATTTAAAATCCATTGGCGTACCATCTGTACTATTGCCTGCTTTGGATTTTATGAAAACGGATGAGGATAATGAACCTGACATTCCATTTACCACAAAGCACTTAATGCCGTTGCTGGAACAACATAAAGACAATAAACTCTTCATTACACAAGGTTACATCTGTCGCAACAGTTTTGGTGAAGTTGATAACCTGCGCCGTGGTGGTAGTGATTATACCGCATCTTTATTGGGCGCGGCAATTATGGCCGAAGAAGTTCAGATCTGGACAGATATAGACGGGATGCATAATAACGATCCTCGTATTGTTAAAGGAACCAAACCAATTGCGCAGTTATCATTTGATGAAGCAGCTGAGCTGGCTTATTTTGGGGCTAAAATTTTACACCCTCAATCTGTTTTCCCTGCACAGAAATATAAGATACCGGTTCGTTTGCTGAATACCATGGAACCTTCTGCTGCCGGCACTTTAATTACCCATAATAGCGAAAAGGGTAAAATTAAATCAATAGCCGCTAAAGATGGTATTACGGCAATCCGCATCCAATCCAGCCGGATGTTGCTGGCGTATGGTTTCTTACGCAGGGTTTTTGAGGTTTTTGAACGTTACAAAACACCTATTGATATGATTACCACTTCTGAGGTAGCTGTATCTTTAACCATTGATGAAACCGCGCATTTGCCACAGATTATTGAAGAACTGGAAAGTTTTGGAACTGTTGAAGTAGATACCAATCACAGTATTGTGTGTGTAGTGGGCGATTTCGGTTCAGAGAAACACGGTTTCGCCAGTAGGGTTTTAGAAGGATTAAAACACATTCCGATCCGTATGATTTCATATGGTGGAAGTAACTATAACGTTTCGCTTTTAATTTTAAGCGAATATAAAACAGAGGCTTTGAGAAGCTTACACAACAGGTTATTCGAATAATAAGAAAAAGGCGCCGATTACAACCAGCAGGCCGACAAGGCAATGAAAAGCCAGAAAGTTTGCTGGTAACAAACCGTTTTTATATTTTTTGTAAGAATTAAATAATCCTGCAGAAAGAATAAGAACAATAAATATTGCGGCCTCTATCTTCATTTTTTTATAAATAAAAGAAACAGTAACAATAATAGCAATACGATAAAAAATCGGATTTTCCCATTATATTGTTTCCGGGTAATTCTTCCATGCTTTAAATCGAGGTAGTTACCCAAATAAATTAGCGCAAAGAATAAAATTAAAATTATAACAAGGAATTTGAACATGTTCGCCGATAAAGATATATCAAAGTTTAACAATATTGAAACGCCTTTTTACTACTATGATACCGATCTGTTGCAAAAAACCCTGCAAACTTGTGCAGATGCAGCAGCTCCTTATCAATTTCACATCCATTATGCATTAAAGGCAAATTTCAATCCTGTAGTGTTAAAACAGATCAAAGAAATTGGTTTCGGTGCAGATTGTGTGAGTGCCGGCGAGGTTAAAAGAGCAGTAGAGGTTGGTTTCGACAATAAAAAAATTGTTTTTGCCGGCGTGGGTAAATCTGACAAAGAGATTAATGAGGCCCTGGATCTTGATATCTTTTGCTTTAATGTAGAATCTATCCAGGAATTAGCGGTATTAAATGAACTGGCGGCTAAAAAAGGTAAAACTGCTCAGGTTGCCATCCGCATTAATCCAAATGTTGATGCACATACCCATCATAATATTACAACAGGGTTAGATGAAAATAAATTCGGGATCAATTCATGGGATTTAACTGAATGTACCGATGCCCTAAAAGCTTCAGAAAATCTTAAGTTTATCGGTATTCACTTCCACATCGGCTCGCAGATTACCAATCTGGATGTATATAAAAACCTTTGCGTTCGCGTAAATGAATTTGCCGCATGGTTTGAAGATAAGGGATTTAAACTTCAGGTATTGAATGTAGGTGGAGGTTTAGGGATCGACTACCACAACCCCGATCATCAAATTCCTGATTTCGGATCTTACTTTAAAATTTTCAATGAATTCTTAACCATTAAACCTGGTCAGGAAGTGCATTTTGAACTGGGCAGGGCTTTGGTTGGTCAATCAGCATCATTAATTACCCGTGTACTGTATATTAAAAACGGAAAGAAGAAAAACTTTGTTGTTTTAGATGCAGGGATGACCGAACTGATGCGTCCGGCATTGTATCAGGCTTACCATAAAATAGAGAATCTTAGTCAGTCCGGAGTCCGTCCAGAGTCCGAAGTCGTAAAATACGATATCGTCGGTCCAATTTGTGAGAGTACCGATTGTTTTGGCAAAGAGGTAGAACAACCCGAATCGTTTAGAGGGGATATTTTTGCTATCAGAAGTGCGGGTGCTTACGGAGAAGTGATGGCATCAAAATATAACCTCAGGGATGCGATAAGATCGGTATATAGTTACGAGATATAGATTTTTAAAAACTCGTCATTTCGAGCGAAGTGCAGCGAAGTCGGGAAATCTATTTGGTAGATCTCGGATCAAGCGGAATTCTTGGGGGGGAAAGAATAATTTGTTCCTTTGTATTCTGAACAATTACTGATTTACATTGAACCAAGCCGAGCAAACCCTTATTAGTTTATTACTTCCCGATGGGATCCTGGATTATTTCGAACTGACCAAAGTTGAAAAGGAACAGAAAGAGCTGCAGATCTATCTGGAAGAGAAGAATATCGCACCTTCAGGCTACCTGAAGGAAGATCTTGAATCCAAGGGATTCTTTCCTGAGGTTAGCATCCAGGACTTTCCCATCCGCGGACAAAAAGTAGCCCTTCGCATCAAAAGACGGCGCTGGACGGTTAAAAAGACCAATGCAATCATCAGCAGGGACTGGGATCTGATCAGAAAAGGGGCGCGAATGACAACGGAATTCGGTCTTTTTTTAAAAGGAATATTTGGATAACCATCCCATCAGCTGCTATCACCTTGGGCATTATTTCCAGGTTGAGGGCAAGCAGCTCCAGGAGCAGTACAAAGAACATATCAGCGATTATTCTGGCTGGGATCAAAAGGACCATGCCCATGAATGGATGCTTTTTGCTGGTAACCTAAGCAGCAGGCTGAGCATTGATGAGACCGCCTTATCCAACGGAGAACTTTATACCATCATTACCAATAAGGAAGCAAAAGGCCGCAAAGGGGCCATCGTAGCAATGATAAAGGGAACTGTAGCAGAAGATATCATCGGTGTGCTTAAGAAGATTCCTGAGCGTTCTAGAAAACGTGTACAGGAGGTAACCATGGACATGGCTGCAAATATGCAACTGGCCATTAAGCGGTGTTTTGTCAATGCACACCGGGTAATTGATCGCTTCCATGTACAGAAACTGGCTTATGATGCAGTTCAGGAATGCAGGATAAAGTACCGCTGGGCTGCCCTGGATCTTGAAAACCAGGCTGTTGCGCAGGCCAGGAAGAACAAAGCAGGTTATCAGCCAGAGGTGCTTTCTAACGGAGATACGCTCAAACAACTACTTGCCAGAAGCAGATACCTGCTTTTCAAACACCATTCAAAATGGACAGCCGTACAAAGCAAACGTGCTGAACTATTGTTTGAACGATATCCGCAATTGAAACATGCTTATGAACTATCACTAAGGCTCGGGGATATCTTTAAAGTCTGCAAGAGTAAAGAACAAGCCTTTAAAAAGCTGGCATTATAGTACAATCAGGTTGAGGATTGCGGGATTGAAGCTTTCCGTACGGTGGCCAGGTCAATACAGTCACATTACCTTTCGATTTTAAACTTCTTCATTAACAGAGGTACAAATGCATCGGCCGAATCCTTCAATGCCAAAGTCAAAGCGTTCAGAGCAACATCCAGAGGCGTCAGAGACATCAATTTCTTTCTTTTCAGATTATCAAAAATATACGCTTAAAAGCTTCCCCCAAGAATTCCGCTTGATCCTAGATCTCTCCATTCCACCGCGTTTCAGTCGAGATGACGAGTTTTCTGAAAAAACATTTATGCAATAACGATTTTACTATCTCAAATCGTCTTCACCTCTGCAATGCAGGCTATTTTTTTTTGCTTTGCTCGTAGTTAGTGCCAACAAGCACATTGCTTACCCTGGTTTTGCCCGCAATATTTTGTCCAGGTGGTTACGGGGTTTCCGCTTATCCCCGGTTGCAACAGCACTGAGTTAATCAATTGCATAAATGCACCTTATAAATTACAAGTAATTTAAAATCAATATATTATTAAATGCATTAACTAGCTCAACCAGATTATAATTTAACTCAATTAAAATAATAGCCAGAAAGGATTTTCAATATTATTTCTTGTTCTTCGAAGTCGCAAAAACAATTACACCCGCTATTAAAATAATACCACCGGCATATGGAGGCCAGTTTACAGATTTTTCTTTATCTGCTGATATCTGAATGGGACCTGCATCCACAATTTTTTCTTTTTTAGTATAAGAGAAACCAGTCCAGATGAGCATGGCAATGCCAACAACAATCAATACAATTCCTAATGTTCTGTTCATAATATTGCTTTTAATTTATATTAGAACAGCTCTGTCATTGATATGTTTTTATTGAAATTTATACCCAAGAGAAATCTTACTGGCAAGATTTATATTTTTCGCTATTTCAAGTGAAAGTGTAAATCTTTTTACGCTTAAAAAGTAGTTAAAATTCCATGCAGAGGAACTGTTGATTACTTTATCAAGATCTGCGAGTTGGCCGTATTTAAAACTGTTGGCCAGTCCCGGAGTTCCACCAATGAACAGCCTGAAAGCGTGTTTGATATCATGGTTGCGCCTGGCCCTGAAAATTACCTCGGTTGAAAGTCCGGTTGTCCAAAATCTTTTTCTGTTTGAAACACCCGCATAATTATAAACTTTACCATTGTAAATTTCATCCCTGAAATCAGCATATGCTCCATTTTCGGTACTTAGTGCGTTTTCCCAATTTATAAATCTGAAATCGGTATTTCCATTTATGGAAGTACTGTGAAAACCGACAGAAGTTCTTAAACCAAAACCATACATTTTTTTGTTAAAAGCGGGCGGGTAATCGCCATTGGCATCATTTCTATTATTTGAATACAGGTGTTCAGCATTTCCTAAATAACCCATCACACCATATGCAACATTAAACCCCTTAAAAGTATGCGCACGGTTAATGTTTAACATACCCATTTCAAATGAAACGCTACCATTTCCAGGAGAGGACGCCCCGGCGTAACTGGCTGATGCATGTGTTAACGATTTAATGCTATCGGCCTCCATCTGACGCGGCAGATACCCCATATTATTTCCAGGTAAAGCCGGGCTTAGGTAGGTTCTGCAGGAACTTGATAAAAAGACAATTAGCAAAAAAGAAAAAAGGAGAGTATTAATTGGAGCTTTCATTGATGCTATTGTTACTCCTCAAAAAAATCGACCAGACCACCTAAAAAATACTCCTGAATTCCTTCCGTAAAATCTTTATAATCTTCATCAGGAATATTGGTTTGCCTAAATTCAAGTGATGTTCCTTTTTTATCTTCGTGAAGTTTAATGGTTACGATGGATGGTTCATTTTCTTCTCCAAAATACCATTGTTGTACAATCTGCTTTCCATAAACAAATTCGATGTTTTTACCGGTAATATCGCCATCCCAGAAAGAAAATTCGGTTCCGGGCACTTCTTCAAACTCCACTTCGGCACCGGTCCATAATTTTATGCTGATATCCTTGGTCAGCGCTAAATAAACTTCTTCGGGTGGGGCAGGTATGTAGGTATATTTTTTAAAGTCCATTCTGTATCATTATTTTTAGGATTTAAAGATTTTAGTGATCAAAGCTCAGGAAAATCAGATCCGATTATTTATTAGTTAAGATTAAGTATACGTTATCATCCCAATCATTAGACTTTGTTCAATCCTGATCTATATTCATTCCAGGATTGCAAATCTTTTTAAACTGGAGACTTATTGCGCCAAAATTAATCAATAATCCGACATTGAAATTATAAGCTACAATAAAATTTTTAGCTTGTGCCGAATGATAGTTTTTCATATTTATGCGCCTTGAGCTCTAAAATTAATAGATTATCAATAACAAAGGGTAGGGCTTTTTCCAAAAATCAAGCCCTCAGCAAAATTTCTTTTCAGCTTCTCTTTTAAAAGTTATTCGACAAGTTAAAGCTTAAATATCGATGTATCTGATCT
This sequence comes from Pedobacter suwonensis, assembly GCF_900111825.1. Classification (GTDB taxonomy): domain Bacteria; phylum Bacteroidota; class Bacteroidia; order Sphingobacteriales; family Sphingobacteriaceae; genus Pedobacter; species Pedobacter suwonensis. The sequence goes on along the minus strand of NZ_FOJM01000001.1, from coordinate 51,833 downwards.
GGTATTCCTTATCATTAAAATTCTAAAATTTTTAATCCTTCTTACTTAAAGGCATTCAATCCGGTCACATCCATGCCCGTAATCAATAGGTGTATGTCATGTGTACCTTCATAAGTAACTACAGATTCTAAGTTCATCATATGGCGCATAATGGAGTATTCGCCGGTAATACCCATTCCGCCAAGCATTTGGCGTGCGTTACGTGCAATATCCAGGGCAATTTCTACACTGTTTCTTTTGGCCATGGATATTTGTTCGGCCGTAGCCCTGTTTTCGCTTTTAAGTACGCCCAAACGCCAAACCAACAGCTGACCTTTCGTAATTTCGGTTACCATTTCGGCCAGTTTTTTTTGTTGCAGCTGGAAACCACCGATCGGCTTTCCAAATTGAATACGCTCTTTCGAGTAGCGCAAAGCAGTATCATAACAGTCCATTGCTGCGCCCAAAGCACCCCAGGCAATACCGTAACGTGCCTGGTTTAAGCAACCCAACGGACCTTTTAATCCGCTGATCTCAGGGAAAACATTCTCCTTTGGCACTTTAACATTATCAAAAACAAGCTCACCGGTTGCCGATGCGCGTAAACTCCATTTATTATGGGTTTCTGGCGTAGAAAAACCTTCCATTCCACGTTCTATCACCATTCCTCTGATTTTGCCTGATTCGTCTTTTGCCCAAACCACAGCAATATCGGCAAAAGGAGCATTACTGATCCACATTTTTGCGCCGTTTAAAATATAGTGACTTCCGGCATCTTTAATATGGGTAACCATGCCGCCCGGATTGGAGCCATGATCCGATTCAGTTAAGCCAAAACAGCCCATCATTTCACCACTGGCCAATTTAGGAAGGTACTTTTTACGCTGTTCTGCAGTTCCATAGGCATAAATAGGGTACATCACCAACGAACCCTGGACAGATGCGGTAGAGCGGATGCCTGAATCGCCCCGTTCTATTTCCTGCATCAGAATTCCATAAGCAGTATAATCCAGTCCGGCACCACCATACTCAACCGGAATGGTAGGTCCGAAAGCACCGATATCCGCCAGTCCCTTTATTAAATGTTTAGGGAATTCTGCCTTTTGAGCATAATCCTCAATAATAGGGCTCACTTCCTTTTTTACCCAATCTCTGGCCGTAGCACGGATTAATTTGTGTTCATCGGTTAATAATTCATCTAATAAATAATAGTCTGGCGCCTCATACAGGTCTTTTTTCACTGATTTGCTCATGTAATTTTGTATTATCTGGTTAAAAAACCGCGTTCATTTCAAAGGTAACAATTTACGGTAATGGGCATTAAATTCATGAATAAAAATTTAATTTTACAGCTTAAAGAACATACATGAGCCATTTCAAACAAACTGTAGCTTTAAAAGATGTGAAATGTTTTGCTTTGCATGGTTATTACCCTGAAGAGCAACTAACTGGAAATCATTTTATTATCGATTTAACAACCGAATTTACGCCAAGGGGTTTTGATGATGAACTGGTGCAGACCGTTAATTACGAAGATTTGAACAATATTATTATTGCGGAGATGAAAAATACCCAAAAGCTATTAGAAACCGTTTTGAATAATATCATCTCAAAAGTAATTGAAAAATACCCCTTTGTAGAAAAGATTGACGTAGGCATAAAAAAGCTTCATCCGCCAATGCCCGGACAGATCGGCCATTCTTTTGTTCAACTTAGTTATTCAGCAACAAATTAAAATGAATTTTACCCCTATAAATAACGAAATTTTAGCAGCAATCACATCAGCAATTGGTGCCGATAAAGTTTTCACAGACACCGAAAACCTCGAAAAATATAGCCATGATGAAACTGAAGATTTACGCTATCAGCCGGAGGTGGTGGTTAAGCCCACTACGCCGGAAGAGGTTTCGGCCTTATTGAAAATCTGCAATGCCCATCATGTTCCGGTTACACCCCGTGGAGGTGGAACAGGCTTAAGTGGCGCTGCCTTGCCCATTTATGGCGGGGTTTCGCTATCAATGGAAAAGTTTAAGGCCATTCTGGATATTGATACCGAAAACTTACAGGCAACTGTTGAGCCTGGGGTAATTACCGAAGAATTTATTAATGCAGTAGCAGAAAAAGGCCTTTTGTATCCGGTTGATCCCAGTAGTAAAGGATCTTGTTTTATTGGAGGTAATGTGGCGCACGGCTCAGGTGGCCCAAGAGTAGTAAAATATGGCACCATACGCGAATACATTTTAAATCTGGAAGTGGTGTTGCCCAACGGCGATATTATCTGGACAGGCGCAAATACCTTGAAATATGCTTCAGGATATAATTTAACGCAATTGATGATCGGCTCGGAAGGTACCTTAGGTGTGGTGACTAAAATCGTAACCAAGCTATTGCCTAAGCCTGGTCAATCGGTTTTAATGATGGGATCTTTTAGCACTAACGAAGCTGCCTGTGCTGCAGTTTCAGCCATTTTCAGGGCCGGCGTAACACCATCAGCCCTGGAGTTTATGGAACGGAAAGGCGTAGAATGGGTAATCAAATTTGATGATATTAAATTTGATTTAAAAGAAGATGTGGCTGCTTTATTGATGATTGAATTTGATGGCGATGACCTGGATGATATTTTTAAAAATTGCGAGAAAACCAACATCGTTTTAGAAGAACACCACTGTACGGAAGTTTTATTTGCTGATACAGCTGCTCAAAAAGAGGAATTGTGGCGGATGCGCAGAACAATGGCCGAATCAGTTAAATCTAATTCGGTTTATAAGGAAGAAGATACAGTCGTTCCCCGCGCGGCTTTACCTAAACTCGTAAGTGGTATTAAAGAGATTGGCGCCAGATATGGCTTTGAGAGTGTTTGTTACGGACATGCGGGCGATGGAAATCTGCACGTAAATATTATTAAGGCGGGAATGAGTGATGAGGACTGGAAAAACAAACTCAAATCTGGTATCGCTGAAATATTTGAACTCACCACCGCTTTAGGCGGCACCCTTTCAGGAGAACATGGCATTGGCCTGGTTCAGAAAGAATTTATGCCCATAAAGTACTCAGAAATACACCTTAATTTAATGAGAGGGATTAAACATGTTTTCGATCCTAATGGAATATTAAATCCGGGAAAGATTATGCCAGATTGATTTATTTATCCGTTACCCTGAACTTGTTTCACGGCATCCCTTTCTATCCGTAGAGTTAAGCACGGCGGCTCTACGGATTGATGAATAAAACTGAGTTTATAACTCAGTAAAAACCCCTTTCTGTCCGTAGAGTTAAGCACAGCGGCTCTACGGACTCATCAATAAACCTGAGTTTATACCTTTCTGTGAGTTTATACCTTTCTGTCCGTAGAGTTAAGCACAGCAACTCTACGGACTCATTAATAACCTGAGTCTATAACTCAGTGAAACAAGTCCAGCAGGATGATTATTGACTACTCAATTGCTCAAAACACAGCATTTTTTGTTTTTCTTCTTCAGGAATTGCCGTAGGTTTACCTGTGGCATAGTCAACGGCTATACAAACTGTTTTTCCTTTACTGCAGATTACTTCTTCACTTCCCTTCAGCTTTACAATCTGGTACTCAAGATCGAAGCTTGTATTACCAATCCTTGATGTTTTCACGTGGACAGCAATTTTATCGTTCATTACGATGGGTAAAATATAGTCTAATTCTGCGTGCGCAATCACTATCCCCGTCTTTTTCCAATTCCATTTAATAATTTCTTCCCAGTATTTAGTTCTGGCGATCTCCAGATAGGTGAAGTAAACAGAATTGTTTACATGCCCCATCATATCAAAATCAACAAAGCGCAGATGAATATTTGTTTTATAATTGAATTTGTCTGAAAAAGCCTTAATTTCTGTCAATTTGTCTTTTGATTTCGATTTATTTTGCCAAAATGTCTTAAAAATCATAAATATCTGGATTGGTATATAAGTTGAATAGAATGAATTATCAATTTAAAAATTAGAAAAAATAAAGAATAAGCGATATGACACTTGTAAATTTTAACAACAGAACCCGTAACACTGCTCCTTACTTTAACAATGTTTTTGACTCATTGTTTAGCGACGCTGTAAGTAAAAACAAAATGGTTGATAAATCACCGAATGTGAATATTCATGAAAATGAGGCGGCATATGTAATTGAGCTGGCTGCCCCGGGATTGAAAAAAGAAGACTTTCAAATCAATTTAAAAAAAGACACGCTTTCTGTTTGGGCGGAAGTAAAAAAAGATGAAAACCAGGTAGCTAAAGATTTTACCCGTAAAGAATTTGATTACAGCTCATTTGCCAGATCATTTAATTTACCTGATACTGCTGATGGGGATAAAATCACAGCCGAATATAAAGATGGCATTTTATCGATCAACATCAGCAAAAAAGATACAGCGAAATTACAGCACAGAGAAATTGTAGTATCGTAATAAAGCATTCTCGGAAGAGGATTTTTCATAATAGTTTAGTTTTTAAGTATTATGAAACCTGCATCAGTAGGTTAGAGATGAAGTTGATTGGTGACTGATGCAGATTTCGTAATCATTGAGTTTAGGTTTAGGTTTTATAAGGTTAATGCCGGATGGCATTAACCTTATTTTTTTAATACGGATCGTCCATTTCGACCGAAGTGGAGAAATCTATCTAGTTGACAACGGAATCAGATTCTGCATTCTGCAAGATTTCAATCTAAATGGCTCTAGGTAATGGCGTGGAGTCGTTTAGTATTTAGATCGATTTTAAGTTACATACTTAAAATTAGCTTAACCTCATTTTTTTGTATTTTCGCGGCATGGAAAGAGAAATTCTGGATACGAAACGCAAAGCACTCAAAATAAATCTTGACCCAAGAATCTACGGCACTTTTGCTGAAATTGGTGCCGGACAGGAAGTTTCAAGAAATTTTTTTAATGCCGGAGCAGCTTCTGGAACAGTAGCAAAAACCATGTCGGCCTACGATATGACTTTTAGTGATGCTATTTATGGAGCAGAAGCAAATGGACGGTACGTTAGCCAAAACAGGCTTTTACAGATGCTTGACCATGAATTTGGATTGCTTAATGAGCGTTTATCAGGCGAAAAGTATGAAAGCCGTACCTTTTTTGCTTTTGCTGATACCGTAACCACTTTAAATTATAAACGTACCAATGAACCCCACGGCTGGGTTGGAATCAGGTTCCAAAATGAGCCGGGGGGCTTCCCTAATGAAATATTCTTTCATGTCCGCTTGTTAGATACTGATGTAAACATGCAACAGCGCGTGCTGGGTATCATCGGTGTAAACTTGCTTTATGCAGCTTTCTATTATAACCAGGATCCTAAGATCATGGTAGAATCGCTGGCTGACAATTTAACCATCGGATCAGTAGAAATTGATTTGATTTCGGTTAAAGGACCAGCATTTCCCGGAGTAGATAACATCTTACTCAATCTGTACATGATTATGAAAGATTTCTCGGCTGCTGCCATTTTCGATGCTGATGCGCATCCACGACAGGCCAAGGACCTTTTGTACAAGAAAGATATCATGATTTTACGGACTAAATACGGGCAAAAATCATTGCCAAACTTTAACCTGTTTAACAAAGCTACCGAGCAGTTTAAACGTACCAATAAAGTAGAGGAGGGAAATCTTGCTGTAATGATTGAAGTTTTGGCAACCAATGTTTTAACCGATGCGCAGGAAACACCTGATGATATCGATTTAGAAACAGTAGCTAAACGTACCCAGGAGATGTGCGATACCGGAAACACGGTGATTGTTTCTAATTTTACCCGTCATAACCGACTTGCAAAATACCTGGCACGGTGTAAGCCAAAAAGTGTTGGCTTAGCTACAAACATCAACAACTTGAAGTTCGTATTCAATGCTAAAAACTTCAGTGGCGAAAATTATTCCGGTCAACTGTTGAGTTACGTAAACGACATGTTTAATACCAATGTGCGGTTATTTGCTTACCCTTTTCTCGACAAAAAAACCAATCAGGTCATTACAACGAAGAATATGCCGATTACACCAGAAGCCAAACCATTGTTCGATTTTCTCTTGATTAACGGTTACATTACTGATATCAAAGATTACAGCGAGGATGAAGTGAAAACGGCTTAGATTTCATTTGTCGCTATAATGGCCTAATGCTGATATTATGGTAACGGTTACTATATTTTCTTCTATTTTATAAATCAACCTGTCTTTACGATTTATCTGCCTTGACCAAAAACCAGATAGATCAAATTTCAATCTTTCAGGTTTTCCGATTCCGATTTCAGGATGTTCAGATAATTCGATAAAAATCTGATTTATTCTTCTAATTGAGGCTTTATCCCCAGATTTGTATTGTATTTCTAGATCTTTTTTAGCTTGTTTTTCAACTTCTATAAAATACTTTCCCATATATTTTTAGGATCTTTAATTCTGGTTGTGTTGCCTTTCTCAGCGCTTGCTGCCCTGGACTTTATTTTAGCTACAAATTCAGGATGATAAGGACTTGCCTCTTCTTTTTGAAAAGATACATCTAAAGCTTTTAGAACAGCCTCAATTGCAGCCGCTTGCTTTTTGTTTTTAGGATGTGCGATGATAGTCATGACCAATACTTTATTATCAAAAATACGAAATTTTAACAGTAATTAGTCGCTATTATAAAGCGAAAACTTATCACTAAGCCGATAGAGTTAAATCGTGCGCAAGGCCGAGCCGTTTTCATTTATCATAAGCGTATGTTTTGCACCACATTTGAGTGCAAAGTTATTGCGTTGGTGACCAACAGGAAAATCAAATGCCACCGGGTAGGAATATTCTTTTACTTTCTCCAGTACGATATCATAAATATTTTTTCCAAATTCTTCGCCTGCATCGTCTGGTTTCACTTTAAACCCACCCACAATCAGTCCCTTCAGGTGTTTAAGTTTGCCGCTACGTTTTAAGCTCCACAACATTCTATCGATGCTGTACAAGTATTCGCCGGTATCTTCTATAAATAAAATTTTATCTTTAGTATCTAAGTCTGATGAGCTGCCGGCAAGTGTTTCAATAATGCTCAGGTTCCCGCCAACCAATATTGCATCTGTATTCCCAAAACGGTTATTGCTATTTACCGGAGCAGTATAACCCAATTCTTCACCTGTCAAAGCATTCTTTATGGAGAGGATTGTTTCTATCTGTATGGGTTCGGCTTTAGCCCAATCATCGGGAAAACTGTTGCACATTTTGGCATGGATCGAAGCAATGCCAAATTTTTTGGCCAGATGGCAATGTAGTACAGTAATATCGCTGAAACCGATAATCCATTTAGGATTTCTTTTAAAAAAGGAAAAATCAAGCTGATCAATAATGCGTATAAAACCATAACCGCCACGTGCACACATAATGGCTTTAATATCGGGATCATTTAGCATTTTCTGGAAATCAGCCAGCCTTTCTTCATCTGTTCCGCCGTAGGTAAAATCACGCTTGCCGATGGTTTCGCCTACCTTAATGTTAAATCCCCAACCCTGCATCTGCAAAATCGCAGGTTGAATCTGTTCCAGGGTAATGTATCCCGCCGGACTGGTTATTCCGATAGTATCTCCAGGTTTTAAATAGGGTGGGATTTTAAATGCCGAACTTTCGCTTTCCATAGCTAAAGCGCTAAAGGCGGGCAACATCGTAGCTGATGCAATAAACGAAGAAAGGAAATGTTTTCTATTCATCTAAAACAGGATAGTGGAATTGATACGGCTAAATATAGAGTTAAAATTAATTGCATAAAAGAAAAGGGATTTATATCCATAAATCCCTTTTTTAAACCAAACAAATTAATCTGTAAAAGATTAGTATAATGTGAATTATATAAGTAACCGCATTTGAAATAAAATGTTTTGAGATTTTAAAAATATTTGCCGCGTAGAACAATACATAAAATCTTTTACCAACTCATTTATTTTGCATGTCTAACAATTTGATTCCGTCCCAAATAATTTTAAACCGCTATACCTGCTGTATAGCCCTGATGGAAACGGAAATCCTTTTTGGCAAAGACGTGTTGTCTTTTCTTAATTTCCCCAAAAAGATTGAAGTGTACAGCAGGACCAAACCTCTCCCAACAGCACTGAAACTGCGCTTCTAAAAACAACCAATCGCGCTAACTTGGTCAAGATTCTTCGTTGCACGGAGGGTTACAGCGTCTAATAAAAAGTAAGGCTATTCATCGCGAATAGCCTTGCTAACAACAAAACAAATATAAGATAACCAAATCTTACCTGATTGAGCAGAATCAGGATAAAGTGCTATGAGATACACTTTGCGGCCTAGTAATGGATTCGAACCACTATAAAGAGTTTATGAAACTCCACCTTCCAATCGGTCAACTGGCCGTGTTTTTACAATTGCTTTAGTGTTAAATAATCTCTTAGCGCTAAAATCTGTTCTTTATTCAAATTATCTTCATCCTGATCAATTTCCATTTTTTTTGCTTCTGTTTGCAAAGGATCAAGCAATTGAGGATATTCATCTATAGCAGGGTATTGAAAATAAATCGACATGATTTTTAATTTAATCGTTCAACAGATGTAACACTTAGATTTAGACAAATATATAAATTAGTATATAATATCTATAGATTTTGTAGTTATTTATTTAGAAATTAATTTAATTATCTCATTTACAGTATAATAAAAAAATTTACTATGCATCAAACAGCTATTGAAATTGATTTTGAACTAAAAAGCTGCTATTTATGCTGAAATAAGCGAGGTGTAAAGCATATTTTAATAGTCGCTTTTACATCCCTTTAAATTCAATTTCAGAAAAGATAATTATTTTAAGGATATTTGCATTTCAAACATTAAAATAGTAATTGTGTCTTTAGATAAATTGAAACTTAGCAAACCACTTGTAGCGGCCATGACGGATGCGGGATTTTTAACACCAAAAGAAATCCAGACCAGAACGATGTCGCGTATATTAGGTGGTCAGGATGTTATAGCGGTTGGACCAGAGGGCTCAGGAAAAACTACTACTTATGTTTTAGCTACTTTAATGAAGTTGAAATACGCATTTGAGGAGGCGCCAAGAGCATTGATTTTAGTACCTGACATTGAACATGTTGACCATGTTTTGGAACAATTTAAACTATTGAACCGCAACAATACTTTCAGGATTTTGGGAATTGACAGCCGGGGCACCATTGAAACGCAAATGAATGAGGTTACCGATGGCTGTGATATTATTGTTGCCGTACCCGATCGTGCCCGTGCATTGTATTTAAAGCTAGCTTTAAACACCAATAAAATACAATTGTTTATCGTAGATAATGCAGAACTTATTGTTAAAAAAGGTTTGCAGTTACCAGTTGTAGAGTTAGCAAACAGCGCCTACAAGTCTCAACATGTGGTGTTTACAGAGGTACTGCATGATAAACTTAAACACATGATTGCCCCTTTCATGAAAGATTCGGCAGCAACCATCGAGGTAGACGAGATTGGCGAGAAGCAGGCAGAAGTTTACCATCAGATGCTTTATCAGGTACCCAATTTCAGGACAAAGCTAAATTTATTAACCTTGCTACTAAATGATGCTGAAGTTTTTGATAAGGCTGTGGTTTTTGTTAATACGCGTTTAACCGCACAAACCGTGTATAAAAACTTTAACCAGCATAAAGAGGGCGAAATTAGCATTTACCGCCCGTTGTTTTTTGATGATAGGGGGTTTGATGATATTAACGAATTTAAAGATACCCCAGAGGCCAGGATATTAATTGTGGCTAATGAGAATTCGGGCGAACTCAATATTGAAGGAATTCCTTTCATTTTTCATTTCGAATTGCCAGAACAAAAAGAAACCTTAATTAAACGTATTGTCAAGCACGGTAATGAAGATGTGGTAGCCATCACTTTTTCTACAGATATTGAATTGATTGAAGTAAAAAGAATCGAGCAGGCTATTGGTCAGAAACTGGAGGTAATGGAGCTGCCTGAAGATTTAAAGGTGGTTGATGCTGCTGATAAACCAAAGAAAAAGAAAGGTACTGAGGATGATGAATCTTCTGAAAGGGGTGCAGCGTTTCACGAAAAGAAGGCCAGCAACTTAAAAAATTACAATTATAGTGCAGGCGCTAAAGCTAAAATGACCTATAAGAATAAAAAGGGATTGTCTTAACGAGGGGGCGTCACGCTGAACTTCAACAACTATTCCGCCAATAAAGATCCTGAAAGAAGTTCAGGATGGCGATTTCTAATATATAAAAAGCTCCTCAGAAATTAATCTGAGGAGCTTTTTATTTAACCGTTATTTACGATTAGTATAAAGTAAACTCTACACGACGGTTTTCTTGACGGCCAGCTGCAGTTTTGTTTGTTGCAATTGGTTGGTCAGGTCCGTAACCTGTAGCTTCAATTCTAGATGCATTTGCACCTTGAGATACTAAATAAGCTTTAACTGATTCTGCTCTTTCTTTAGATAAACGTAAGTTTAACTCTCTACCACCGGTGTTATCAGTATGGCCAGCTAATTTCAGGCTAAAGTTTTTATCTACCAATAAAGCAGCAACACGGTTTAAAGTAGCATATGATTTAGAACGGATGGTTGATTTTCCTAAATCGAATTCTAAGTTAGAAATTGCATCTTTAACCACTTTACGGTCTTCTTCAGTAATTACCTTAGTTTCTTTAATGATTTCACGTTGAACTTTGATTGGACAACCAGAACCATCAACAACTGTTCCTGAAGGAGTTCCAGGGCATTTATCGAATTTGTTTGCTACACCATCGTTATCATCATCAGCTAGATCTTTAGCATATTGCTCTCTATCACGTTGCGCATTTTGTTCAGCAGTTGATAAGGCTCTTCTTAACTCAGCACTTTCTTCAGCACTTTGCTTGCGTAAATTAGCTAATGAACTGTAGTTTTGTAATTGCGGTTTTTCTTTACTGCCTAGGGCAAATTCTAAACCTGCGTGTGCATAAGCAAATCTGTCATTAACACCAGAATTAACTCCATCAAATTTAGCAGACTTAACAAAGTTTACATCGTAACCTAAATCTACATTGATTCCTTTAGCAACACCTAATTTAAAACCAGCACCTACTGGTACAAACCAGCCTTCTCTGTAATAACCGGCGTCTTGAGTGTTAGCTGGCATAGTGGTAGCACCTGATGACATGTAACCAGCACCTGCCTTTAAATAAGGAATTAGGATTCCATTTTCATTATTAATATTGATGTTGGCTACGTTCCAAACAGCTGATAAAGCACCAGACCACTGAATGTTTGTTTTGTAACCTGTGTTTGCGGCATAAGTTGTATTTCCAGCAGCATCAATACCATTAGCAATTCTTAATTCTTCAACTTTACCCGCTAAAAAATCTGCCTGTATACCTAACTGAGGTAAAATTTGTTTTTTGATGTAACCTCCGTAACCGATATGTTCTACAGGCGTTTGAAATTGGTGATTAGAGTTGCCAAAAATAGTTCTTGGCGTTAGCAAACCTCCATGAACACCGATACTCCAGGTACGGAATTCTTTAGGAGAAAAGCGTTCTGCGGTAGTACCCGTAGTCATTGGTGTATCCTGTGCAAATAATTGTGATGATAATCCTAATAAGGCAACCAACATTGTTGATTTTGTAATTCTAGTATTCATTTTCTTCTATTTTTTAAATATTAGTGTCTTAACAGTTTTTTTATCCTACTGTTTTGAAGCTAATAAGAAAAAATCTTGCCAAATACCGAATTTTCCACACAAATAACATATTATCAGATAATTAACATATCAAATTTATTTCACAAAAAAGTTACGTAATGGCGGATGCCCCCTATTTTAATGTATACAATAATATACACTAATGGTTTTTGATTAAGATTTATCCTATAAAATTTTATTTAAAGGATAGTTATGATCTCCTTGCCCAACCTCAGTCTGGACACCAGGATAGCGTAAAATTCGATAAAATTAATCCAACATCCAGTGTGCTAAATACGGATGGATGTTGAATCGCAAAGCCACTGAATCGAATCAGCATATTACAATCTCAATTTAGCGAAGAAATCCCAAAATACGATTCCGGCAGAAATGACGATGTTAAACGAATGTTTGGTGCCAAACTGTGGAATTTCAATACATTCATCAATTTTGGCCATTACCTCATCACTAACACCGTCAACCTCATTTCCAAATATCAGAGCATACTTTTTCTTGGGATCGGGATTGAAAGTATTCAGCATGGTACTGTTTTCAGCCTGCTCAATGGCTACTATTTCATAACCCAGGCTCCGCAGGGTGTCAACAGCTTCTAGGGTATCAGTGTAATGAATCCAATCAACAGATTGTGTTGCACCTAAGGCCGTTTTTTCAATCTCACGATGGGGTGGTTGTGCGGTGATGCCACAGAGTATTACTTTCTCAAGCGCAAAACCATCTGCAGTACGGAATATAGAACCTACATTGTGCATGCTGCGCACATTATCTAAAACCACCACCACAGGTAATTTTTCCTGTGTTTGAAATGCTTTAATATCCGGACGGTTTAACTCGTCTAATTTTAATTTTCTCATTATTTTTTAAAATAATTTCACAGATGGAAGGATTACACAGATTGAATGTAATATAGAATCTGTATTTACATGTTATGCATCTTGTGGCAATTGTTTTTATAAAATGGATGGTCCGCCACCAATTTCACTGATATAAATTGCAGCTGAATAACCTATTCTTTCAAGATAATAACCAGTTAAGTGTTTAGCAAAATCTTCTTCATAGCCTTTCTCTAAAAGCGCAATGGCACAGCCCCCAAATCCTGCCCCCGTCATACGTGCACCAATTACATGCTCATAGCCCGAACAGAAATCTACTACTGTATCTAACTCTTTTCCGCTTACTTCGTATAAGGTATGCAAAGATTCATGAGAAGCATACATCAAGCGGCCAAATGTTGCTAAATCTCCTCCATTTAATGCTTTAGCGGCTAAATGTACACGATCATTCTCCTTAATCACATGTGTAGCCCTGTTTAGTATGGTTTCATCGCTGATTAAATGACTGTGCAGGGCAAACTTTTCTGCATTAAGTTCACAAAGATAGTTGAGCGTAATTTCTTTGTTTAATTGTTTCAGGGCTATTTGGCATTCTGCAACCCGTTCGTTGTACTTTGAATCTGCCAGTTCCCGCGGTTTATTGGTATTAATGATGGCCAGCACATAATTGCCCAGGTCAACATCAATCATTTTGTATTTCAAGGTTTCACAATCCAACACAATGGCTTTGTCTTTTTCTCCGAAAGTAACCGCAAATTGATCCATGATGCCCGAATTTAGACCAATAAAATCATTCTCAACACGCTTGGCGATTTTAACAAGCGCTAATTTATCGTAGCCTAAGTTATAATAGGTATTCAGGGCATAAGCGGTGGCTATTTCTATTGAAGCTGAAGACGATAATCCAGATCCGATTGGAATATTTCCATAAAATAGAAAATCCAGGCCGTTTATATCCTTACCGTCTTTTATAAATTCATTGATTACCCCAATAGGATAATTCGTCCAGGTGCTGCCATTCTTTTCATTAATCGTATTACTGGTTACTACCGTTTCAATATCAAAGTTTAAACTTTTAAACCTGAATTGCCCATCATTGTTCGGGGCAATGGCTACCCAGGTTCCTAAAGAGATGGCGCAGGGCATAACCAGGCCGCCATTATAATCGATATGCTCTCCGATCAGATTAACCCGTCCAGGTGTAAAATAAATAGCTTCGGCATTTTTATGGTATTGCTGGGCGAATTTTTCCTGCAGGCTGATGTTCATTGGGTTAAAATATATTTATAAAAAGCATTAATAATGCTATGTTTGTTTTGAAAACAAAAGCCCTAAGTTACAATTTATGAGCGTACAGCAAATACCCACCGGAAAAATTATTGATGGCGATGAAGTTATCGCAATCGAACTCACCAATAGCAAAGGCACTTACGTCAAAATATTTAATTATGGTGCTATTATCAATAAATTTATTGTCACAAATGCCAGGGGTGAAAAGCAGGATATTGTTCTCGGCTTCAATACATTTGATGAATACCTGAGTCCGGGTTATCTGGCAAATTATCCATATTTAGGGGCCGTAATTGGCAGATATGCCAATCGGATAAAAAATGGAAGATTCAGTATAGACGGGGAAGACTATCAGTTGCCGCAAAATGCCGGTGATAATACGCTGCACGGGGGCCTTGTAGGTTTTGATAAAAAGGTTTGGGATATTATTGAAATCAATGATGGCGCTCAACCTTCGGTTACCTTGCAATATGAAAGTGTGGATGGAGAAGAGGGTTTTCCTGGAAACCTGGTGATTGATCTGACATTCGAACTCACCGAAAATGATGAGTTGATTTTAAGTTATGAAGCAGAAACAGATCAGGCCACCGCCATAAACTTAACTCATCATGGTTATTTTAATCTGGCTTCTAATGGGGGGAGTGTCGAAAATCATAAACAACAGATTTTTGCTTCACACTATCTAGAGCAGGATGATAATTATTCGGTAACGGGTAACCTTATCGCTGTTGCGGGCACGCCTCTGGATTTTACCAAACCTAAAGCAATAGGGCAAGACTGGAATAAGGACGAAGGTTATGATCAGAGTTTTGTTTTGGATAAAATTTATGGCGATTTGTCGCTGGCAAGCAAAACAATTGAAGAAGAAAGCGGTTTAGTATTAAGCGTTTACACCACAGAACCGGTAGCTCATTTATATACTGCGAAATATTTAGATGTAAAGAATGGAAAGGGGGGGAAGGATTACAACAGCTTTGATGCCTTTTGTGTCGAAACCCAGCATCATCCAAATGCAGTTAATATCCCAACATTCCCTAATACGATTTTAAGGCCGGATGAACTGTATACGCAAACAACCATTTACAAAATTTCATTAAATAAATAATTTATGTTTACTATTGAACATATACAGGCCGCAGCGTCAAAAATCAAATCCGGTTCAGATTTTCCGAAGTTTATAAAGGAAATTAAGGAATTGGGGGTTAAACGGAATGATGTTTACGTCAGCAATGGCTTATCGATCTATTTCGATGATGAAGACAATGCACAGCAGGTAAGTCCTGATGAATATCCAACATTGGTCATTAATGAGGAGGCTTCTGCAGGAAAATTGGAGCACGCTTTAAAAGTACATCAACAAGGTGAAACAGATTACATCAGCTTTTGTAAACAGGCGGCAGACGCGGGCGTAGAAAAATGGGTTACAGACCTGGATGAAATGACCTGTACTTATTTAGATGCCGAGGGAAATGAACTGGTAAAGGAAAATATTCCTGCGGTTTAGAAATATACAAAGACTATATTTTAAGTAAAAGTGTCATCCTGAGGGATAATTTATCTTATAAAAATCAATATGATTGACGTTTTTTCCTTCGCACAATTCTTGCCCTCGGCTCACCGCCGCCGAAGGGCTCTTACTTTTTGGCATCAAAAAGTAACAAAAAATGCCGGCTGAAAATTTTTCTTTCAAAGCCAGTGTTATGGCTAGAACAGTGCAGTCCGAAAAATTTATTAGGCCGGTTTTAAGTAGAACGGTGATACGGTGCTATGGCCTAGCTATACGGAAATGCATGATGCCGCATTCTGCTCATTAATAGGTAATTACAAAATAACGTCAATGGTAGCTTGTCGAAGGATCGTGTTTGAAATTCCCCAAAAGCGTTTTGATACTTCGGCAAGCTCAGCACTCGTGGTTAACATCTTTTAGCTGGGGAGACCCTGAAATAAATTACCTTCGGTGAGCTCGCAGAAGACTCGGTTTACTGCGTAGCTTTCCGCTTGACAGGTCAGGGTGACGCTCGCTTAATTTAAAAATACTTAAGCTGATCGAAAAACTAATATTAAACGATAATAACTAAACCCTTTCCAGTACCATTTTAATCGCTTGCTCTACAATTTTATTCGGTTCATTGCTAAATTCGAACTTTACCCTGCTGGCCAAAATAGCATTAATTGACAGTGCTTTATGCCCCAAAACTTTAGCTAAAGCGTAAATACCGGCAGTTTCCATTTCTAAATTAGTAATGCGGTGCTGGTTACGCTGAAAACTGTTAATTAAACCAATGAAATCTGTAACCGAATTTTTTGCCCTTACGATTCTACCTTGTGGCGCGTAAAAACCCGGGGCAGTAATGGTGATACCGTGAATCATGTCTTTACCAATGGTATGTAGCAGGCCATCATCCGCAGCAGTCAGATAAGGATTAATATGTTTAAGTTGACCAAAGTGAGTTTTTACATCATCCAGCAACAGCTGTTCATCAGGAGATAATTGATGAACATAATAATTCATTAAAGCATCCATTCCTAAGCCATACGATGAAGCTAAAATGGTTCCCATCGGGATATCTGGCTGGACCGCACCAGATGTACCTACTCTGATTATATTTAAAGAAGTAAGCGATTTTTTTATTTCACGGGTTTCAAAATCAACATTAACAAGTGCATCCAACTCATTGAAAACGATATCTATATTATCAGTTCCGATTCCTGTTGAGAGTACGGTAACGCGTTTTTTGCCTACATACCCGGTGTGGGTAACAAATTCCCGTTTACCTTTTTTAAATTCTATCTGATCAAAATATTTACTGACCTCACCAACGCGGTCAGGATCACCAACAGTGATGATGGTTTCGGCAATATCTCCTGGTAAAAGATTGAGGTGATATATGCTGCCGTCAGGATTGATGATTAGGTCGCTTTCTGATATTTTCATATTTGGTTTATTTTATCCCAACAGATTTGGCTTAAACAGATTTATCGCTGTAATATCCAAATCTGCAGCTACTTGTTAAGTTTTTTACATGCTATTTTTCACGCAGATTTCAGTGGGCTAATACCTGTGGTGACTAACTGGTGTATAAATATTTTAGCTTGACACCTTCAATCTTATCAAATTTACTTAAAACCTGATTAAGTTGTGCTTTTCTCACTTCAAATTTCAGGATGCAATTGATATCAAATTGCTGTGCTAAAATCTGCAGATTTTCTTCTTTGCTTAACTTCATTACATCGTTCATCTGCATGTATTCAAAGTGAGCTTCATACACATCATTAACCGTTTTGGAAATGATCTTTGAAGCTTTAATAGCCTCTATGCCAGCATTTTTATAGGCATTAATTAAACCAGGAACGCCCAGTAGGGTGCCGCCAAAATAACGTACCACTACAATGAGTATATTGGTAAGATCTTCAGATAAAAGGCAGTTCAGTATTGGCCTGCCTGCAGTACCGGATGGTTCACCATCATCGCTTACCCTAAAAACCGAACGGTTTGGTGTTAAACGGTAAGCATAACAAAAATGATTGGCTTTAGGATTTGCAGACCGCAGGTTCATTATAAACGGTTTTACTTCTTCCTCGCCACGGATGGGGTAGGCATATGCAATAAATTTGCTCCCCTTATCTCGAAATATACCCTCTGAAGTATTTTCGATTGTTTTATAAGAATCATCGAACAGCATGTTGTGATAAGGTAATGAAGATAACAGCCGCAATGGCCAAAATTATCCCCGTATAATTTAATTTACTCAGTTTCTCTTTAAACACAATCAGGCCGATTAAAGTGCCTAAAATAATTACCCCCAAATTCATTGCGGCAAAAACGGTAGACGGATTGTTTGCCAATGCCTTATGCGCTTTCATATAAAAAAGGATATTACCAAAATTAAACAAGCCTAAAATGAATCCACAAACTACATTTATCAATTGCAGTTTTGTTTTGCCAGCCACCACCATGGCAATTACCAATATTATCGAAACAATAAAGGCCAGACCAAAAACAGTAAAAAGTGAGGTGGTATAGGGTAATTCTTTGTACAGCGCAATTTGTTTAAAGAGCACATCAATGAAGCCAAAACCAACAAAAACCATAATAGGATAGAGGAGACTTTCTTTCCCGGTTTTCTGATGATCAGATTTTCGGAGGAATGTTAAAACAATAGCAACGAACCCTATCGCCAGGCCAATAACTTTGAACTGATTAAAATCTTCCTTAAAGAGAAAATAAGCCGCCAGTATCGGAATAAATAGCGATAAACGTTGGGCAATGTCGGTTTTAACGATGCCAAGTTTCTTTACTGATGCGGCAAGAAACAAAAATATGGATGGCAGTAGAATAGCCAGTGCAATATAAATGGGCCATGGGGCAGCAGAGGTGACCAGCTTAACATCAGGCTTAAAAAAAAGGAAACATAAGCTTAATGCGATAAAGTAATTGACCGTAACGGCTTGAATAACGCTAATTTGGTATCGTTTGGCCAGCTTTAATAAAACAGCTACCGTAACACTGCAGCAAATGCTTAAAATAATATAAATCATTTTATCGGATGTCGTTTAAATAGATCGAGAGTTTATCGTCTCCAACCTGTACGGTTTCTTGAAGGTTTCCATTAATATTTGGAGAAGGTACGCCATCGCTCCAACTGCTGGATGAGGTAAAAATACGTGCTTCATCCCACAGGTTAGTACTTAAAAACTGACTCAAAATTTTGGCACCACCTTCAATAATAACCGACTGTATATCCATTAGGTAAAGCTGGAAAGCTATTTTTTGTGCCAGATAAAAGTGCATATCTTCCATCTGGATATAATGAATATTATCAACAACATCGGTTTTAATTTCATTAAAAATGATGGTTTTGGCTTCATTATTAAAAATATGATTGGACAGTGGTACCTGCAGATTTTTATCAATTACCAAACGGACAGGATTTTTACCCGGCCACTCGCGGGACGTCAACTGCGGATTATCCATTATCGCGGTCTGCTTGCCAACCAGGACCGCATCCTCTTCACTTCTCCATTGGTGTGCCAGACGTTTAGCCAGGGCACCGCTGATCCATTTCTGATGACCATCCTTTGTAGCGAAATAGCCATTAGCGGTTTCGGCCCATTTTAAAATAATATAAGGTCTTTGTTTTTTTATCCTTGTAAAAAATCTTCTGTTGAAATAATGGCATTCATCATCTAAAATCCCGCTCACCACTTCAATACCTGCATTTTTGAGTCGCTCTATGCCTTTGCCGTCAACACCTGAAAAAGGATCTCTATTGCCAATAACTACTCTATTTAGCTGATGTTTTACCAATAAATCAGCACATGGGGGAGTTTTGCCGAAATGTGCACAAGGCTCCAGATTAACATACGCTGTAGCCCGTTTTAATAGATTCTCGGCCTCTTTGCCATAAGCATCAAATACAGCTTTAACCGCATTGGGTTCTGCATGTGCCTTTCCATATTCCTGATGATAACCTTCCCCGATAATTTTCCCGTCTGCAACAATCACGCAGCCAACCATGGGATTAGGGCTAACACTCCCTGAAGCTAAGGTAGCCAGATCAAGGCATCGTTTGATATAAAATTCATCACTCATTAGCGCAAAAGTAGTAAAAAAAGCATCACAGGCCGATCAAAAGAGAATGGTTATCGTCGCAAATAAGTAATTTTGTCTGACATGAAAATAGGAGCGCTTGAAGAGCATTATAAATTGGAATTGGTGCCGTTTTACGACAGCGAGGAGGCCAAATGGCTTTTTAGTCTGGCTGCCGAACAGGTTTTAAACCTGTCTCGCAGTAAACTGATGATGGCGAAAGACATGGAAATCAACTTTATCGATCAGCAAAAACTTTTGAGTATCCTGAACGATTTGCAGATCGGAAAGCCAATTCAGCATATTTTGGCAGAAGCACATTTTTATGGACTGGTTTTTAACGTTGATGAAAATGTGTTGATACCCAGGCCTGAAACAGAGGAACTGGTAGAGTGGATCATATCGGATTGTAATAAATGGTTGGCAGTTGACAGTTTAACGTCATCTGAAAAGCCAAGCATACTCGATATTGGAACCGGATCTGGTTGTATACCTATCACTCTAAAAAAACATCTGCCATACGCAAAAGTATCTAGCTTGGACATTTCTCCTGAAGCTATCATAGTCGCTAAACAGAATGCGAGACAAATCGGTGTAGAAATCAATTTTATAGAGGCAGACATCTTACATTTTAAATATGAAGAAAAATTTGATATCATCGTCAGTAACCCACCTTATATCAGAGATTTAGAAAAAGCAGAAATGCATCATAATGTGTTATTACATGAGCCACATCTGGCATTATTTGTAAGCGACGACAACCCGCTGCTATTTTACAAAGCTATTGCAGCATTTGCAAAAACAAACCTAAAACCTGGCGGACAACTTTACTTCGAAATAAACGAATATCTTGGTAAAGAAACTATCGAGATGCTGGAAGATAAAGGTTTTATAAATATAGAGTTAAGACAAGACATGCAAGGTAAAGATAGGATGGTAAAAGCAGGGCTTGATGTTAGAGGTGCGATGAAAAATGGATGATGGAATCTAAACCAATAACAATGATCAATTTCTATAGTTATAGGACTCATCCAGAATTCTTAATATCCTCAACTTCTTAATGATAAGGAAGATATCACCAAGTCAGGCGTCCGAAAGTCAAGAAACATAAAGCAGCAAAAACACTCTAATTGAAATTTATGTCGTTTGTGCTTAAAAATAATGCACGGATGCACGGAAAATTAGCTGTTTTAGGTAAGGCTATGATGACTAAACTTTTTTAAAATCCAGCTTTGAATTAGTTAATTCAATGATATTGTTAAATTGTGACTCACTTGTTTCAGATTTGTGCAGCATGAAAAATATTCTTTTGTCAATAAACAATATAAAGAAATCATTGATAACCGAATAATTTGAGAAGGCTCCCCAATTAAAATGAAATCTTTTTTCATTATCAGAATAACAAAATTCATCATTAGTAAATTCGTAAGTATAAATGAAATTCTGTTTCTCATGTTTCTCACTCAGGGCATCCATTTCTCTAAAAAAAAGTGTTCTTAAATTTATAATTCTTAAGATATAATTAAAGGTCAATATGAAAAGTATCATTCCAGCTACCCCATAAAAAGATGAGGATGGTCCTTTATCTGTAATAATTAAAATTATTAATCCCATTGTTAGCATAACATAAATGAGCAATTTTATATAACTCTGCTTATATTCTAATCTAAATTTGAGTTTATTACTTTTAATTAAAATGCTTTTATCAAATGGAACTGTAACTTTAATCATATTTAAATTTGTCTATAATTAAGCTCTCGGATGAAACTGGGTAATTACGTCCCTTAAATAATCCCGATCAATGTGTGTATAAATCTCCGTGGTCGTAATGCTCGAGTGACCCAGCATTTCCTGTACCGCACGTAAATCAGCACCACCTTCAATTAAATGAGTCGCGAATGAATGTCTTAACGTATGTGGACTGATCGTCTTTTTTATTCCTGCGGAGATAGCAAGGCTTTTAATAAGGTTAAATATCGAAATACGTGAAAGTTTCGCCCCAAAACGGTTTAGAAAAATAAAATCTTCGTTTCCTTTTTTAATATTAGCATGTACGCGAACTTCATTCAGGTAAATATTAACTAGTTTAAGCGCTACACTACCGATGGGTACCAAACGTTCTTTATTACCTTTCCCAATAACCTTGATAAATTCGATTTTATCAAACACATTTGATATCCTTAATTCGGTTAATTCAGTTACCCTTAAACCACAACCATACAGCACCTCTATAATGGCTTTGTTGCGCATCCCATCAGACTTGGAAGCATCTATAGCAGCTATAAGCGCATTAATTTCATAAATATTCAGCGTATCCGGTAGTTTTCTGCTGAGCTTTGGCGCCTCCAATAATGCTGTTGGATCATTTGAAATCAAATCTTCAATCATTAAATAGGCGAAGAAAGCCTTTAAACCCGATATTACCCTGGCTTGCGTACTCGGTAGCATCCCAAGTTCATTTAACCATGAAATGAAAGATTTTAGATGGGTTATTGTAATTTCATTAAGTTTTGGTTCTGCATTTAACGATTGAAAATACTGGATCAGTTTATTGAGATCATTGAGGTAGGCATCAATTGAATTTCCGGATAATGACCGTTCCAGTTTCAAATACAATTTAAATCCTTTAATATATGATGACCAAAGCATGATTTTATTTGAGATTTTTTATAACATTGCAACGTTACAACATTATATGATGAAAATACAAATTATTAATGGCCCAAACTTAAACTTATTAGGTGTCCGTGAGCCATCTATCTATGGAAACACCAGTATAGAAGATTATATTAAAGAACTAAGAACGGCTTATCCGGATATCGAAATCGAATACTATCAAAGTAATGTTGAGGGTGAGCTTATTAATAAATTACATGCGGTTGGTTTTAGTTATGATGGAGTAGTACTAAATGCTGGCGGTTATACACATTCCTCGGTTGCCATTGCAGACGCCATTGCCGCTATTAAAACGCCGGTGGTTGAGGTGCATATTTCTAATATTTACGCCCGTGAAGAATACCGACATGTTTCCTTAACCGGAAAAAACTGCCAGGGGGTGTTAACCGGGTTTGGAATGAAGGGTTACCGCCTGGCTATTGAAAGTTTATTGGTGTAATATAATTTGTTAGTCTTAAAACTATCACAGGTAGCATCAGGTAATATTGGGAAGATCGATTCGTCATTTCGAGCGAAGTGCAACGCAGTCGAGAAATCTTTTAAGCAAGTTTAAATATTTCGCAACTGATGAATAGCTGTTCGCTTCACTCGAAAGGACGAAATGCTTTATCTTAACTTCGAAAAATATTGGATTTTCTTAATAAAAAATGCCCAAACAATACTGTTATTATACACCCCGGTATGTTTAACATAATCTTTCTGAAACGCTGTCCGTTTTTTGCTTGTTTTTAAAAGCGATTTAAGGAAATGCCAGTGGCCTTTGGTCACGGCCATCGTAAATTTTGGTTTTCCGGTCAGTAAAAAATGCCACCAGGCAACAAAATCAATAAACATCCGGATGGTAATCCTAAAAATTGCATCACCTGCCGGGAGGTTTTTTTGCATAATGATCAGGTTATTCCTGAAATTAAGGTAAGTTTTAAAAGGATTTTCAGTTTGTAACGTTCCGCCGCCTACGTGGTATACTTCAGCTTCCGGACAGTACATGATTTTATAATTGAGGTTTTTCAATCGCCAGCAAAGATCTATTTCTTCCATATGTGCAAAAAGATCGGCGTCCAATCCTCCGGCCTCTATCCAGCATTTACTTTTGATAAAAAATGCCGCCCCGCTTGCCCAAAAAACCTCCCTTGCGTCATTGTACTGACCATTGTCAAGCTCATATACATTAAAAAGTCTGCCGCGACAGAATGGAAACGAATAAATATCAAGATATCCGCCCGCAGCACCTGCATATTCAAATTGTTTTTTGTTTAACTGCCATTTAATTTTAGGCTGTGCCGAAGCAATACGCATGTCGCTTTCCATCAAATCAACCACAGGCTTGATCCAATTGGGAGTTACTTCTACGTCAGAATTAAGCAAAACAAAATAATCTGCTTCAACGCGTTCTAAAACTTTGTTGTAGCCTCCCGCAAATCCATAATTCCGGTCGTTCTGAATAATTTTAACAGTTGGAAAGTTTTCTTGTAAAAATGAAACTGAATCGTCGGTCGAAGCATTATCGCCCACAACAATCTGCAGGTTGTCATATTCGGAAAGCAGGATTCCGGGTAAAAACTGCTTTAAATATGCCTTTCCATTCCAGTTTAAAATTACAACAGCTACTGATGGGTTCATTCTTTTTGTTCGGGTTTAAATTTCCAGCGCTTATGGCTCCATAGCCAGTATTGGGGCTGATCTTTTATAATGTTTTCTAAAAATTTAAAATGCAGGTCAGTTATCCCAAATTCGCGTATGCTTTCCGGATCGAGACACATGGGTATTACTTCTACATGGTAATAACCTTTTTTGACTACACTTACTTTGAAATAATATATCGGTCTTCTGGTCGATTTCGCAATCTTTTCTACACCTAAAAGTGCAGCTGTGGGCTGATTTAAAAAATCTGTAAAGTATTTGGCTTCTTCCCTGGTGGGCGACTGGTCGCTCGCAAAGCACAATAGGGTAGGTTCGTTTTTATAAGCAGCTATTCCCCGCAGGGTTTGCCTCATGGCAATAAAAACATTCCCGAACTTTGTCCTCATGCAGTCAAACCATGTTTCGAAGATTTTATTTTTGATGGGCTTAAAAATAACCAGGGTTTTGGCAGATATGCTTAATCCAAGCGCCAGGGTACCCAATTCCCAGTTTCCATAATGACCGGTACAGGCCAGTACGCTTTCTCCGGCTTTAAAATGCGACTCTAATTGTTCCAATCCCGTAAACTTTACCCTTTTTAAAGCCTCCGATTTTGAAATGCTCGTCATTTTGATGATTTCAAAGATGAGTTCTGCCAGGTATACAAAGAATTTTTTCTCAATGACTTTTATTTCGGCAGCAGATTTTTCAGGAAAGGATTGCGTCAAATTCTGTCTGACAACTTTTTTTCGATAGCCAATTACGTAATAAAGAAGATAATATAGTAATCTTGCAAAAAAAAACAAAAAGGGCAGGGGGAGCAGCGATAACAGGTACAAAAAAAATACGCCTACATGCGCAATCCCTTTCTTAATCATTATTTTTAAAACGTTTCAGCTACAAACATAAATTTTCAAATGCAGAATACAGCTATACTTCCATTATTTTATCTTCCACCAGTAGGTTATTTTAGTTTATTGCAACAGCTGGGAGAAGATTTTTTAATAGAACAACATGAGCATTTAGCCAAACAGACTTACCGTAACAGGGCCAGCATCTACTCACCTAATGGCAAATTAGATATTACCGTTCCTTTGGTTAAAGGCTCAAAAACACATACAAAAATGAAAGATGTTCGGATCAGTTACGATTTTAACTGGCAACGTTTACATTGGTTAAGCTTAGAAAGCTGTTACCGCAGCTCGGCCTATTTTGAGTTTTATGAAGATGAACTTAGTCGTTTCTATACCGAGAAATTTGAATTTTTGTTCGATTACAACCTCGAACTTTTAATGTGGCTGAATAAAAAATTAAAACTAAATAAACGCTTTGAACTCACAGGCGAGTATTTTGATAACATCCAGCCTGCACTCGATTTCCGCTCAGCCATGAACCCTAAAAAACCTGAAGATATTGTAAACAATAAACCCTATTATCAGGTTTTTGAAGATAAACATCAATTTTTACCCAACTTAAGTATTGTTGATCTGTTATTTAACCAGGGTCCACAAGCCCGGCTATATTTATAACATATGGGAAAAAGCAAGCCACGTAACCGTCATAAGCACTACAAAGTCCCAGCTCCAGGCACCAGTCCGGGTTTATACGCCATTGATGAAGACGCCTTAAAGCCAGTTATTGTACTGCATGCTTATAACGATAAGAGTTATAAGAAAACAGAACTGGAAAACATCAATAACATCGATAAACTGATCGAAAACAAAGATTTTTTTTACTGGTTTGATATTAAAGGCCTGGCTGACCCCAATATATTTGAAACTTTATATGCTAAATTAGATATCAGCAGGCTTGTACTGGAAGACATTACCAGCTCTTATCAACGTCCTAAACTGGATGAATACGATAACGATAAATACATTTTTTCAGTAAGCAGGCATTTATATTTTAGCGATGAAAATGTGCTCTGTAATGATCAGATTTCTTTTATCTTATCAGAGCGTACATTAATCACTTTCCAGGAAACCTATGCAGATTGTTTTGAGCCGGTAAGGAAACGTTTGGAAATAGGAAAGGGCAACATCCGAATTGGCGGCAGTAGTTACTTAATGTACGCCATCATGGATGTAATTGTAGATAACTATTTTGCACTTCTGAATTTTTGGGGCGAAGAATTAGATGCGATTGAAGACCGGTTATACGACCATCCGGATAGAAGGATCATGTACGATACACAGGCCATTAAAAGATCTTTGATCACCATTAGAAAAGTAACCTGGCCAGAAAGGGATAAATTAAATGATATTATCCGCTCAGACAGTCCATTAATATCCGATCTGACCAAAACCTACATGAAAGATGCTTACGACCATTGCATCCAGATTATCGATTTCATCGAATCCTTAAAGGAGATTGCTTCTGCCAATATTGACATGAATCTATCGATTATCAGTAACCGAATGAACGAAATCATGAAAGTATTGACCATTATTTCGTCCATTTTTATTCCGTTAACTTTTATTGCCGGAATTTATGGAATGAATTTCAGCAGGGAAGATCCGGCAACAGGAAAAATATTGAAGGATAATATGCCAGAATTGTATGCAGAGCATGGATACTTATACACCTGGCTGGTAATGGCAGTGATTGCCATTATACAGGTGATTTATTTTTGGCGTAAAGGATGGTTTAAATAAAACATCATTTTAATAATGTACCTTTTTTGGTAACTTTAATAATATTCAAATATTAAGACAATGGGACGAAATACATCTATCGCTTTGGGAGATCATTTTGAAAACTTTGTTGATGAAAGAATTTCTGAAGGAAGATTTAAAAATGCAAGCGAGGTTATTCGGGCGGGACTAAGACTACTGGAAGATGAAGAAAACAAAATCAAATTTTAAGAGAAGCACTTCAGGTAGGAATTGATAGTGGAAGGGTAAAGGATTTCGATCCGAAAAAACATATTGAAATGTTGAAAGACAAGAAGAGGACAAATGGCTAAGTTCTCTTCTAGTAATAAAGCACTTCAAGACTTAAGTGAAATTTGGGACTATACCTATGATGTTTGGTCAGAAAATCAAGCCGACAAATATTATAAGTTACTCATTGAATTTTGTAATCAGATTGCTAAGAAACCTGAAAAAGGTAGAAATTATATAGAGACGAACCAAAACATATTAGGATTCAAAGCTGGCGAATATATCATTTTCTATCTGATAATTGATAATGTAGAAATCGAAATAGTTAGGATTTTACATGCTAAGATCGATTTAAGAGCTAAATTGACAGACCTTTAGGTATACCTGTAAATGAAGAATATTAGATGTCAGTTTCTGTAAAAATCAATTGTTAATATTCGTAGCTTTAGGGCATTTTGGTTTAGGTTATAGATGCAGTCATTCGAAATAGATAAAAGCGACGTACTCAAGGTTAAAAATGCAATTTTAGCTGGCGATGAAACTTTAAAAATGGTTTTAGAGGAGTACCATGCCTCCGAAATCGCGATTTTGTTCGAACGTTTGGATAAATCCGAACAGCGGCATATCATAAACCTTCTTCCTGCAGAAATTGCTTCCGAGATTATCTCGGAAATGGATGAAGAATCCCATCCAGAGGAGCTACTTTTTGAGCTTCACCCTGATAAACGTACAGAGATTGTTGAAGAGCTGGATTATGATGATGCTACAGATATTATTTCGCAACTGGAAGACCATGAGCAGAAAGAAATTCTGGAAGACCTGACCGAAGACCATGCTTCAGAAATCCGAAACCTCTTAACCTACGACGAAAAAACTGCAGGTGGTTTGATGAACACAGAACTGATCTGTGTAAACATTAACCTCACCAAAAAGGATGCTATTGATGAGATTATCCGCCAGAGCGAGGAAATGGAAGAGTTTTATACCATTTATGTGGTGGATGATGAGGAAGCTTTTAAAGGCATTGTTTCCTTAAAAGATATCATTAAGGCAAAACACAATGCCAAAATAACGGAACTGGTTAAAATAGATGCAGTTTATGTACATCCTAATACAGATCAGGAAGAAGTAGCCAATTTGATTTCACAGTATAACTTAACCAGTATCCCGGTAATAGATGAAAATCAAAAACTGCTTGGCAGGGTAACTTTCGATGATGTGATCGATGTAATGGAGGCGGAAAGTACCGAGGATATCCTGAAAATTTCAGGGGTATCGGAAGATGAGGAATTGAGCGGTAACTGGGTTGAAGCCGTAAAATCACGTTTACCCTGGTTAATTATCAACCTGGGCACGGCTTTCCTTGCTTCTTCAGTAGTACGTTATTTCGATCCAACCATTAAGCTGATTCCATCATTAGCGGCGTACATGACCATTATTGCCGGCATGGGCGGGAATGCAGCTACCCAGGCACTTGCCGTAACGGTAAGACGTATATCGCTCTATGACTTAACAGATAAGCAAGCTTACCGAACGGTATTGAAAGAATTTACGGTAGGTTTAATTAACGGTGCAGCTAATGGTTTGATCGTATTTATTTTTGCTTTCTTTTTTGATGGAAACCCCATGCTCGGTCTGGTTATCTTCCTGGCTATGACCGGTAATCTGATTATTGCAGGGATAACAGGTGCAGGTATTCCGCTTATTTTAAAACGTGTAGGTATTGATCCTGCCATTGCATCATCTATAATTATTACTACTTTTACCGATGTTTTTGGATTCCTTTTAATTTTAGGATTGGCCAGCAAACTTTTACTATAAACCAGCAAGACCAGTATTAGGGCAAAACCAAACTGGAATGGCTGTTAATTAATTAAAACAACAAAATTATCTGCAAAATCTGATCCCGATGCAAACAACAAGACACGATTGGACAAAAGAAGAAATATACGAAATTTATAATAGACCGTTTTTGGATCTGGTTTATGAAGCCGCAACTATTCACCGCGAAAATAAAGATTATAATGAAGTTCAGGTGAGTTCATTAATTTCCATTAAAACCGGTGGCTGTGCAGAAGATTGTAGCTATTGCCCGCAGGCAGCCCGCTACCATACTGATTTAGAAGTACAGCCCCTGATGCAGGTGAGCCAGGTAGTTAGCGCTGCAGTTAAAGCCAAAGAGGGCGGAGCATCTCGTTTATGTATGGGCGCTGCCTGGCGCGAAGTACGCGATAACCGCGATTTTGACCGTGTGATTGAAATGGTTAAGGCCGTGAATGACATGGATATGGAAGTTTGCTGCACATTGGGCATGCTTACCGAAAACCAGGCACAGCGCTTAGCTGATGCGGGTTTGTATGCCTATAATCATAATATCGATACTTCTGAAGATGATTACAAGCGGATTATATCTACCAGAACTTATGATGACCGTTTAAATACAATCAAAAATGTAAGGAAAGCTAAACTAACCGTATGTAGTGGCGGTATTATAGGTTTAGGGGAAACAGTAGAGGACCGGGTTTCGATGCTGCAAACCTTATCAAACATGGAAAAACATCCCGAATCAGTACCCGTTAATGCTTTGGTACCGGTAAAAGGAACACCTTTAGCCGATCAGCCACGTGTTCCGATCTGGGATATGGTCAGGATGATTGCAACAGCACGTATTGTAATGCCAAATTCAGTAGTACGTTTATCAGCTGGCAGAAATGAAATGAGTACATTGGAACAGGCCTTCTGTTTTATGGCTGGTGCGAGTTCTATCTTTGCAGGCGATAAATTATTAACCACGCCAAATCCGGCATTTGTTGACGATATGGCTATGTTTGAACTATTGGGTTTAAAAACCCGCGATGCCTTTAAAAATGGCAGACCTGCCAATACCATAATTGAACAGGAAGCCGTTTAACATAATTCATAAAACATCTATGCTGTCAGTTGTTTCCAACTGAAAATGCAAATAATGCTATAAACAAGAAAGTCCCGGATTAAAATCCGGGACTTTCTTGTTTATAATACTTTGGTCTGAAGTCTATCTACCTGTCGGATGGTAACATCCGACAGCACGAGGGAAATTTGTCTATACCGCTGTTACCCTTACCTCAATATTACCTTTGGTTGCTTTCGAATATGGACAGGTCCGGTGCGCTTTATCGGCTAGCGCCTGGGCTTCCTCATGCGAAATCCCTGGAATGTGAACATCAAGATCTGCCGAAAGTGCAAATGCATTTCCATCCTTATTAAACGAAACAAGTACCTTAACATTAGCTTCGCTAACATCAACACCTTCGCGTTCGGCAATAGAGCCTAAGGCACCTAAGTAGCAAGGTCCCCATGCTGCTGCAAATAATTCTTCAGGATTCGTTGCTCCACCTTGACCGCCTAATTCTTTTGGTTTTCTCAGCTCTAAATCTAAAATTCCGTCACCCGATTTAATGTGTCCGTCTCTTCCTCCGGTAGCTGTAACTTCAGCCGTATATAACTTTTCCATCATCATTTTTTTAATTGATTAGGTTTAACAAATTATACTGGTCTTTGTTTCAGGCATCCGTAAATACGGCCTGATGAAACGCCTAAGAGTGAAATTGGAAGTTAATTCCGGTTATCAATTAAAGCCGTATTTTTACCGATAATTTGTAAATATCATAAGCCACTTTCTGGATCAGGTCAAACTGCTCAGGAACCAGGTCTTCTCCTTTTTTTATTGCAACTCCATTATCATTTAACCTGATTAAAGGTACATTTTCTATTGCCTCCTTTCCCTGCTCCAGATTATCAATAGATGCATCTAATAAATAGTTGGTATTATTGGCGATCGGCTTTAAGGTCTCGAAACTCTCGAAGATAAACTGGTGTTCTTTATTGTATAGCGAAAGTGTTGCAACATAAGATGACAATAAATGGCTTAGTGCGGTAAACTGATGAACCTCTTTAATAAACAGCTGTTTGCTTTTAGGTTCAGAAAACATCCTTTGAAATAATGAAGCTAAATTCGCGGTACTTACATACACTTCTTTACGGGCCAGCTTATACTCCGTTCTGTTGTAATTTTTTTCAAAATACAGTTTAATCACCTGTTCATAATACGCTTTATTGGCTTTCAGCATATCTACCATAGCTTCTTTCAGCTTTTCATGTTCCCAGGTTGGGAATAAGGAATAACTGGCTAACAGAGCAATACCAGAGCCTATAAAGGTATCGTAAATCCTTTCACGCGCCAAAGCGATCGATCCCATTCCCAGAAAATCGAACAGGATTAAGATATAAGGCGTCATAAAGAGTACGCTGACTACATAATTTTTCCTTTGGAAACTATAACAACCGATCATGCAGAATAACAGGATTACAAACAAGGTATTCCGATCGTGGATATAAGTAATAACGCCCATGCCAATAAAAGCCCCAACTGTGGTACCGATTAAACGCTGATAATTACGTTCTTTAGTTAAACTAAATCCCGGCTTTGAAATCACCAGGATGGTGAGAAGAATCCAGTAACTATGCGAGAAATCGAGAATCTGAGCCACTATAAAACCCAAAAGCATCACAACAGTAACCCGTAACGAATGCCTAAAAGTAGAAGAAGTATAGGTTAAATTCTCCGTAAACAGGTTGAAATCGAATTTTTGCCTGGTGATAAATTTCTCTGTATCTACCTCAGCCTTTCTGATATCTTTGCTGTTTCTGATTTTAAAGTAGCTGAAAATGGTTTTAACCCTTGCCAGGATATTTTCGATGTTTACCTCAATATTTTTTAAGGCAATAATGCCCAGGGTATTGTATTCCTGATTTTGGTTGTTTTTTTCCAGATGATTGATTTTGATCTTTAACCTTTCGATCTCAATCAGTAACCGCTTCGAAATAACAGGTATGCCTCCGCTTTTCAGGGCAAATGCAATATCATCAAGGGCATACGAAATCCGCTTGATGGCCATTTCATAATCTGATAAGATACCGGCCTTATCAAACTGGTCGTGCAACTGTTGGTAATTATAATAGGTAGACATCACCTGCTCAAACAGGTCTACCATATCTACAAACACCAATAATAAAAATCTGCCTTCAGGAGTTGAATCCCTCACAATTTCGCGGGTTCTGAATAATAATTCCCTTACCGCATCTTGCTTTTCATGCACGGAGACCTGAAGTTGTAACAGTTCTGAATAGGTTTTATCGTAGTTATTATTCTGATGATAAAATTTGGCTTTTTCGCGAAGAAATTCTGCCACTTCTAAAATAGAATCACTTAGCGATTGCTGTACCAAACGAAAAGGACGTAAACGATACACAAAATAGCTTAAACCTGTATACCATAGGCTACCAGCCAGCACCAAAGCGGCATGTAACAATACCTCCTGCCATGGCCGGATATCATCAATACTCAGTACCATAATCAACAATACTGCGGTACCTACTGATGCCGCCCTGATGCCATAGATATAAAACATCGAAAATACAAAACTTGATACGGCCAATAAAAAGCCTATAAAGTAATGATTTTTATTGGTTAGGCCAGTGATGATGGAGAAGGTAAAAATGAGTGCCGTGGTAATCAGCATGGCATTTCGGCGGTGTACCATCGGTCCCGGACTATCAACCACACTGACACATAAAGCGCCCAAAGATAGAGTCATGCCGTATTTTAATAAGCTAAACTGGGCAAAAATTAAAGAGGGGAGTAGTACACCTATGGTAATACGGAGACCATCGGCAAAATACGTACTCAATAAAAAGTCTTGTATATTTCTAATGGGTTGCCTGATCTGCATGTTACAAAAATAACATAATAGGGATGTTTTTTGTTGGGATTAAAATTAAGTTTTTTGTTTTTTTACTATCCTTGCGCAGAAAAACGATAATCAACTGATTACTAAACACCTGCAAGCATGTTAATAAGTATGTAAATGTCCATTGTTGACAAACTCAAAACATGCCGCACGCAACCATAAATTCGAAGTTTAGTTGAATTCAACCTGTTGATAACCAGTGTTTTTAAGTGGATAACATTGTTCATAAAAATATTTATTTTATACTTGATAATTACGGTTTTATGTCCTAAATTAGATCATATCAAATACGGAGTACTTTGAATGCTGACAAAATAATCCAAAAGAGATAAAGAACCGAAAGGAGAATTATTTCGGATCGTTTACAGGGAAAACGATTAATTTCAGAAAGGGTAAAACCGAGTAAGAATATATATTAACATCGAAAGATTGGACAATAAGAAAATCGCACAGGCCCAAACAGCGCTTATAGAAAGCTACGAAGTTTACGGACGGATGAGCTGGAAATAAATTTTCACGAATCGTAAAAGTTGAAAAAACCTAACGAGAACGGAAAAATCAAAGTAAATAAGATTTGATGCTTTAAATGTAACTACGGTTATTTTAAAGTTAAAACGGGGAACTCAATCGAAAGAAGAAGGTCCCCGTTTTTATTTTGAACCTAGGTGCTGGCGCATCCTGAGGTAGCATCCATTGTATAAAAATCAAGGAATTTCCTTTATTTAATGCTTAAACATTAAATTTACCAAATGGCTAAAAAAGGTAAATCATTCTCCGGTCTGTCAAAAAAGATATTCGTTCTTGATACTTCAGTCATTTTATACGATCATGACGCGATCAACAACTTTCAGGAGCATGATGTAGCCATTCCCATCCAGGTTTTAGAAGAGCTTGATCATTTTAAAAGCGGTAATGATACCCGAAATTTCGAAGCCAGAAGTTTTATCCGCCTTATTGATGAAACCTCAAAGCAAAAACTCATCAGCGATTGGATTTCACTGAAAAGTCACGATTTAGGTAAATTTAAGGTCGTTTTAAATGAAAAGCCATTAACTGTAAATGCAGAAGAGGTTTATGGAAAAGGTAAAACCGACCATAAAATTTTAAACGCAGCATTAAGTCTAAAAGAAGAATACCCAGATAAAAAAGTAATACTGGTATCTAAAGACATCTGCCTGAGGTTAAAAGCAAAGGCTTTGGATTTAAATGCTGAAGATTACGAAACAGGCAAGATTAAAAATGTAGATGAACTCTACGCCGGCAAGACCGAATTGGATAATTTTCCGATTGACATCATTGAGAAAGTAAAAAAACAATCATTTATTGATGCAGGCGAAATAGCACTACCGCCTAAAAACGCCAATCACTTTTACGTTCTAAAAAATAAAAGAAAAACGGCCAGTGTATTTTATAACCATCGTTTAAAAACGATTTCGGCTGTCTCAACGGATGCAATCTTTAAAATAAAACCGAAAAATATCGAGCAGGCATTTGCCATCCACGCACTTTTAGATCCGGAAATTAAACTGGTAAGCATACAGGGCAATGCCGGAACTGGTAAAACACTGTTGGCCCTGGCCAGCGCGCTGGAACAGCGTAAAAATTTCAGGCAGATTTATGTCACCCGGCCCATTGTTTCACTGAGCAATAAAGATATTGGTTTCCTGCCGGGCGATGCAAAATCTAAAACAGATCCTTTTATGGCACCCATTTGGGATAATCTGCGGTTTATTAAAGAGCAGTTTATTGGAGATGATAAAATGTCGGAAAAGATTGATGAACTGATTACAACTGAAAAAATAGCCATCGCACCTCTGGCATTTATCAGGGGCAGAACCCTCACCAAAATCTTCTTCATCATTGATGAGGCACAGAACTTAACACCGCACGAAGTTAAAACCATCATTTCAAGGGCAGGGGAGCATACTAAAATTGTTTTCACTGGTGATATTTATCAGATTGATACACCTTACCTCGATTCGGAAAGTAATGGGTTGTCTTATTTAATCGAAAACGCAAAAAACCATCCGCTATATGCGCATATTACCTTACAAAAAGGAGAGCGGAGCGAGTTGGCTAATCTGGCAAATGAGTTATTGTAATATTTCTACTCCCAACCAAATGATCGTCATTTCGAGCGGAGTGTAACGAAGTCGAGAACCACGAAGTGCTCAGCGAAGCTAAATCTATCTAGGAGGTAGATCTCTCTCCCGAAAATTCGGGACTGCGCTTCAGGAGATGACGACTTTTATTGTAGAGATACAGCCTCATTTGGAATTAATGATATTTCTTCAAACTTCTCAAACAAATAAACAACCCAATTAGCGTTAACACCGCGCTTAATATGAACGGTGCCCCGGGGAAATAAACCGGTGCTTTCCCTTCTATAAAATACGCAAATATATGTGTCATTACCCAGGGCGCAAATATGGCTGCCAAACTTTGTAAACCTGTTAAAACACCTTGCATTTCACCTTGCGCATTGGCAGGCACCTGATTAGAAATCAGTCCTTGCATGGCAGGTCCGCCAATTCCGGCCAAACCGTAAGGAAGCATAAACGCAAACATCATCCAGCCTTTAGATGCAAAAGCAAAGGCTACAAAGCCGATTACATATAAAATAAGACCGAAGTAAACTGCTTTCTTTTCTCCTATTTTTGGTAAAATTATCCTGATTAATCCACCCTGTACAATTCCGATAACTAACCCCACAAAGCCTAATGAATAACCCACCCATGCCGCATCCCAGTTAAATTTCTCCATGGTATAAAATGTCCAGTTGGATTGAACCGAATGACTGGA
Organism: Pedobacter suwonensis; assembly: GCF_900111825.1. Taxonomy (GTDB): domain Bacteria; phylum Bacteroidota; class Bacteroidia; order Sphingobacteriales; family Sphingobacteriaceae; genus Pedobacter; species Pedobacter suwonensis. Next base: position 16,697 of record NZ_FOJM01000001.1, on the reverse strand, counting down.
AAAATACAGCAAAAATAAGGTAGCCATTAAGCCTGCCAATGCCGGATATTTACCGATACTCCGTAATGAGCCAATGGGGTTGGCCCTTTTCCAGTCGAAAGCCCTGCGTTTCTCTACCGGCAAAGATTCAGGTAATATAAAATAACCATAAAGCCAGTTCACTAAGGACAAGCCTGCAGCGATCATAAATGGTACCCGGGTGCCGAAATGGCTAAAAATACCACCTAAAACGGGACCTAAAATAAAACCAACACCGAATGCAGCGCCAACCAGCCCAAAATTCTGTGCCCGTTTTTCGGGAGCTGAAACATCGGCAATGTATGCCTGGGCGGTAGTAAAACTGGCACCTGTGATACCTGCAATGATACGTCCTACGAACAACCATATAATGGAAGGAGCGAAGGCCAAAAAGATATAATCGATACCTAAACCAAACAAAGAGCTTAATAATACGGGTCTTCTTCCGTAACGATCGCTCAATGAACCGATAATTGGAGCGCTTATAAACTGTACTGATGCATAGGCCAGTGTAAGCCAGCCCCCGTATTCTGCGGCCAAACCGAAACCGCTGCCGGTCAAATCCTGTATAAGCTTCGGTAACACAGGGATAATGATCCCAAAACCTGTAAAATCAATCAGGAGGGTGACCATAATGAAACTCATTGCAGATTTCTTATTGTTTGCCATCTTTAAAAGGTTGAAAAACAAAAGTATCAGAATTACTTAAGAATGTAAATTTTAGTTCCAGAAAACTGAGCGGTCTAAATCAGCATATCATACACAATCACTGTTTATAAACCTGATATAGCGGATAGCCCACAGCGAGCTACGAGCGAGGACATGAAGTGGTAGCAGGACTGCAGACCGCCGCTAAAACAGCACCCTACATTTTCAAAAAAAGTCATCAATCCAAGCAGGCAAACCTGTCAGATTTCAAAACCTGACAGGTTTTAGATTAAAAACCCTTAAACTGGCCTTCAATAACTTAAAATCCGGCCGAGAGTAAAAAACCTATGGCAACGGTCAAAAATTTTCCACAATGCCTTAATCCGGCTAAATTTTGCTAAATTCGCAAGGTTATAATAACACCCTTTTTTAATATCGTTTCAAGTAGCGAGAATAATAATTTATGGCAGAAGATTTAGAGAATCAGCAGAACGACAAAATCATTCCAATTAACATAGAAGAGCAGATGAAATCGGCCTACATTGATTATTCAATGTCGGTTATCGTATCAAGGGCATTGCCTGATGTACGCGATGGATTAAAACCGGTACACCGCCGGGTTTTATATGGTATGCTTGATCTTGGTGTAACCAGCAATAAACCACATAAAAAATCTGCCCGTATTGTAGGGGAGGTTCTGGGTAAGTATCACCCACATGGTGATGCATCAGTATATTTTACCATGGTACGTATGGCTCAGGATTGGAGCTTGCGCTATCCTATGGTAGATGGTCAGGGAAACTTTGGCCACATTGACGGCGATTCTCCGGCGGCAATGCGTTATACGGAGGCGCGTTTTTCGAAAATCGCTGAAGAAATGCTTGCCGATATTAACAAAGATACGGTAGATTTCCAGTTAAACTTTGATGATACGCTACAAGAACCAACTGTTTTACCTGCAAAAATCCCTAACTTATTGGTTAACGGATCTTCTGGTATTGCCGTAGGTATGGCCACTAATATGGCACCACACAATTTAACAGAAGTAATTGATGGGGTGGTAAATTATATTGACAATAGAGATATTACCATAGAGGAATTAATGAAGTTTGTAAAAGCTCCTGATTTCCCTACCGGCGGTATCATTTATGGATATACCGGCGTTAAAGAAGCGTTCGAAACCGGCCGCGGACGTATTGTAATGCGTGCAAAAGCCGAAATAGAAAGCATTAAAGACCGCGAGGTGATTATTGTTACCGAAATTCCTTACCAGGTAAACAAAGCCCAGATGATTGAGCGTACTGCTGAATTGGTAGGCGAGAAAAAACTGGAGGGCATTGCCAACATTAAAGACGAATCGAACAAAGATGGTATCCGTATCGTGTACGAAATTAAACGCGATGCCAATGCCTCAATCGTTTTAAACAACCTATATAAATATACGGCCTTACAAACCTCTTTCAGCGTAAATAATATTGCATTGGTAAAGGGACGTCCACAGATGTTGAATCTTAAGGATTTGATTGTACATTTTGTGGATCACCGCCATGATGTAATCGTTCGCCGTACCAAATACGAGCTGGCTGAGGCTGAAAAACGGGCACATATTTTAGAGGGTTATTTAATTGCTTTGGATCATTTAGATGAAGTAATTAAATTAATCCGTGCTTCCGAAACACCAGATGAGGCCCGTTTAGGCCTGATGGAGAAATTCGGGCTGAGCGACCTTCAGGCACGTGCTATTCTTGATATGACTTTACGCCGTTTAACCGGACTAGAGCGTGATAAGATCAAAGAAGAATATGCCGAACTGATGAAAACCATCGAATATTTGAAATCTATCCTGGCAGATGAAGGTTTAAGGATGAAAATCATTAAAGACGAGCTGGAAGAAGTAAAACAGAAGTTTGGCGATGAGCGTAAAACCACCATCGTTCACTCGGCTGAAGATATGAGCATGGAAGATTTCATCGATGATGAAGAAGTGGTGATTACCATATCTCATGAAGGTTATGTTAAACGCACGCCGGCAAGCGAATTTAAAGCACAGGGCAGGGGCGGAAAAGGTTCTAAAGGCAGTACCTCAAGAAATGAAGACTTTATTGAGCACATGCTGGTGGCCACCAACCACAATTATATGTTATTCTTTACCGAAGCCGGAAGGTGTTTCTGGCTGAGGGTATACGAAATTCCGGAAGGTTCAAGAACCAGTAAGGGAAGAGCGATACAGAATATCATTAATATTCCGAAAGAAGAGAAAATCAAAGCTTATATCAAAGTTAAAAACCTTAAAGACCAGGAATATTTAGAGAACAATTTCATCATTATGTGTACTAAAAAAGGTACCATTAAGAAAACTTCTCTTGAAGCATATTCACGTCCGCGTGTCAATGGTATCAATGCCATTACCATTAACGAGGGCGATATCTTGTTAGAGGCTTGTTTAACCAATGGCGAAAGCGAAATTGTAATGGCATTGCGTTCAGGCAGGGCCATCCGTTTCAACGAAAAAACCGTTCGTCCGATGGGTAGAACCGCTACAGGTGTACGTGGTGTAAGGCTTGCGCACGATCAGGATGAAGTTGTTGGCATGATTGCTGTAAACAATCCTGAGGTTACGGTGTTAGTAGTATCAGAAAAAGGATATGGTAAACGTACCGATATTGAAGATTACCGTGTAACCAACCGTGGTGGTAAAGGGGTAAAAACGATTAACGTTACTGAAAAAACCGGACAATTGGTTTCTATAAAAGACGTTACTGATAGCGAAGATCTGATGATCATTAACCGCTCAGGAATTGTCATCAGAATTCCGGTTTCAGCATTGAGGGTAATGGGACGCGCCACACAAGGGGTTCGTTTAATCTCACTAAAAGGTGATGACGAGATTGCTTCAGTAACAAAAATCGACCATGAGGAAGATGAAGAAGAAACAGTAGATTTAACTGATGTGGTAGTTACAGACGGCGAAGAGCTGGAAGCGGATACTTCACCTGAAACTGATGATGCTGAGACTGAAGAAGAAGAGGGGGAATCAGATAACGAAGCGGAAGAAGAAGAAAATTAAACTAAAAATAAGATTAGCATAAAAATTATGAAAAAAGTATTTCTAAGTATAGTTTTAGCAGGTGCGGTAAGCGCTGCATTTGCTCAGAAAAGTGAAGTTAATGCCGCAAAAAACGATTGGAATTTGTTCCAGATCACCAATTCCAGTGCAACAACTCCACTAGCGAAGAAACTTGAAGCTTTGGCAAAAGGTTTAGCCCATACAGATAAAGCTATTGCTGATGAGAAATCTAAAGTAATGCCTGAAGCATGGTCATACCGTGCACTATTTGCTTCCTCTGCAGCAATTTTGGATTCTACCAGTGCTGCAAATGCTGATGCGAATTTAAAAATTGCCCAGGATGCAATTGTTGAAGCAAAGAAATTAGACACCAAGGGTAATGAAAAAGATAACATCAGCTTAGCAGAAACCAATGTTAGCAACGCTGTCAGAAATGCTGGTGTAATTGCCTATAATAAAAAAGATTACAAAACTGCTTACGAGAAATTTGTGGCTGCAACTGTGATTAACCCACAAGATACTGCGATGTATCTGAACGCTGGTATTGCAGCGAGAAATATAGAGGATTATCCGGCGATGATTACTCAGTTTAAAAAAGTGATCTCTTTAAATTCACCTCAATCTAAAGATTTATATTCTGAGATACTGAATGCTACTTTAAGTAAGCAAAAAGATACTACTGCCGCATTAGCGCTAATTAAGGAAGCTACTGCAAAATTTCCTGAAAATACTGACTGGATCAAAACTGAAACCCAGATTTATATTGATAGGGGTGACGCAGCAAAATCTGAGCAGATGTTAACAGCATTGGCTGCTAAGGAGCCAAACAATGCCAGTTATCAGGTTTTATTAGGTAATATCTATTTCAGTCAGGCATTAAAATTACAAGCCGACAGAAATAAGATCGACTCCAAAAAGGTGAAAGAATTTAACGAAGTAACGGGTAAAATGAATGCTTTGTTGGATAAATCTCTTCCGTTTTACAAAAAAGCTTTAGAAATTGATGCTAAAAATCAAGGGGCTTTGGAAACGTTGAAAACCATCTATGCTTTCAGAAACGATACTAAAAATTACGAAGATATCAAAAAACGTTTAGACGCTTTGCCTAAAGAATAATTCTGATACCGATCTAAAAAAAGAGCCCTGAAATTTCGGGGCTCTTTTTTTTATGTTTATTTTTATGGTTTATTACGGTTTACTACATATCTAGCTTATGCAAAATTGCTTTAAAATATCATTGATTGTCTTAATTTTCGTCTCTTTTAATGCCGTTGCCCAAAAAAGTCAGATCCTGATTGCCCGAAACGCTGTAGGTAAATTGCAGGCATCTATCGCCAATAAAGAAAATGAAAAAAAGCAATTGGCTATTATTAACGAAGGTTTAAAAGCTATTGAATCTGCAGAAAAAGATAATAAAACAAAAAAATGGGCGGAAACCTGGTCGATCAAATCTTATCTGATGTCTTTCGCGAGTTTAATAGATACTGATCCGAATAATGCCAATAAGTATTATGATAATGCGATTGATGCTGTTGCAAAGGCAAAATCGCTCGACCGATACGATGACAATTCAGGCCTGATTAAGGCTTCCAACCACAATATCCTGATCAAAAAACAAGAAAAGGGCAATGAGGCTTTTTTCAACAACGATTTTAAGGAGGCATTTGCAGATTTGAAGGATGTAGGCGATAATTTCCCTGCTGATACCACCTTGGCACTGAATACCGCCATTTGCGCCTTAAACATCCAGGCTTACGATGAAGCTTTAACTTATTTTAAACGTGCGAAAGAAAACGGAATCAAAAATCCATCAGTTTTTCAAAAAATGGCACAGATGTATGTTGTTAAATCGGAAACTGAAACCGCCATTAAAACACTTGAAGAAGGATTAGCACTTAATCCGTTTAACCGTTTTTTAACCAACGACTATATCAACCTGTTGCTGGATACCGAAAATTATAGTAAAGCACAGGGACTGATCGAAAGCAATTTAAAGGTAGAAAAAGGCAATAAGTTACTTTATTTCCTTTATGGATACCTGCAGCAGATTGGCGGCAATAACGCTACCGCAATTTTAGCATATGATAAAGCATTGTCTACCGATCAGAATTATTTTGACGCCTTGTACCAATTAAGTCTGGCCTATATCAATACTGCAAATGAAACGCTGCGTAAAAGCGACGCAGACAAAACCGAAAAATATAAAGGTTTAATTAACCGTGCCCAGTTTGCTTTGCAGCGCGCAAACGAAATTAATCCGAACGATAGAAAAACCGTGCAGTTGCTGATCGATATCTATAATAAAAAAGGAGCAACAAACAGAGTGCAGGAACTTAACCGCAGACTTCAGGAATTATAGAAGAGTTTGAAATTTAAGTCGATAGGGTACTATTGCAATATTTAACTTAACATAATATTAATTATAAGACAATATTATATTGCTTGTTATGGCGTATTCTTATTTAAACCTCAATCTTTTTTCAGCAATAATGATGGCAACACGATCTTTGATTCTTTTTGTTTCTCCTCGTCTTTCCAGTACACTATAAAATTTATTTTCGCAGCAGCTATTTTAAATCCCTGGTCAAAACGCTCCTGTAGAATGTTTTTGAATTTTTGTGAATATTTAACGATGAGTTCACCATGACCATTTTTTAATCCTTCATCTGACGGCTGCAGACGTAAACCGCTAAAGCTTGAATTAATGCGATTCTGTATATGTTCGAAATAACCAAGCTGTACATCTCTAAGCGTAAGATGCATGGTTATTTGTTGCGGCTCAGGGTATTGGTTATCATCTTTGGCATATATAAGTCCGTTTGCGACAAAATGCCGGAGATAACTGCCTTGATAGTATATATTAAGATTGGTTTTAGCTCTGGTAACGGCTACATAAAATTGTCGCTTATACTCATCATTAAGGGGTTTAAAATGCTGTAATAACAGATATAAATTGTCAAATTCTTTACCTTTGGCTTTATGGATCGTAGAAACATATACTACTACTGCATCAATATCCACGAAATCTTCTACTTTAGATTCAAAAAGAAAAGCTTTCCAGTCACTTTTATATTTTTTAGCATTATTCACCTCCTCAAACTTACGTATTGCAGAAATAGCAATGTTTTTCTGGGCACTGGTTTCAATATAACCCATTAAACGCCGACTGGCCTCACTCCATTCTTCATCTGCTACCAGTGGACTGTCTGAAAAGGCATTGATCATATCAGAGAAAAGGCGTAGTTCGTAAAGATTTTGCAAGTTAAAGCCATCGTTTGACTGTATTAGCTGAGCCTTTACTCCTTTTTGCAAAAGCAGGCCACAGAGTAACATGGCTTCTTCATTGGTATGTGTAAGCACACAGGTAGATCCGGAAAGTTCCGCTGCGCTTAAATTATCAACCAGGGAAACGATAATTGGGTTTTTGGCATACTCAATAATATGGATCAGTCCGTTTTGATGTTGGCTTGCAAAACAAGGTTCAGTTTTGAGCCTGCCGCTGATGGTTTCTGCCCACTGGCTGGCTAACGATACGATATTGTTTTTGCTACGGTAATTTAGCGTAAGCTCATATTTAACAGCATCTTTTTCAGTAATAAAGGCTTGCATGTTGGCGGCATCTGCCCCGCGAAAACCATAAATGTTCTGGTCATCATCGCCAACCAATATTACCCGCATATCTTCATTTTGCTGCATCAGGGCTTGTACCAGTTCATACTCTTCTTTATTCATGTCCTGAGCCTCATCCACCACCAATACGGATTTTGTAATCCTGAAAGGCTCCATCTCCCCAACCCTAATTTTGTCAACCGCCGCTTGGATAATATTTTCAGAAGCCGTAAGGCTTCCTACCCTGCCTAACAGATCAAAGCAGTACGAATGGAAAGTCTTGATTTCGGTATAATGGGCAGCATTACCAATGAGTTCCATCAACCGTTTCTTAAATTCTGTTGCCGCTACACGCGAGAATGTAAGCATTAACAATTGCTCATGTTTTACATCCTCAGCCATTAGTAAAGAGGCTAACTTATGTACCAATAACTTTGTTTTGCCACTTCCGGGTCCGGCAGCTACAACGATGTACTGGCTGCTTGTATCATTAATGATCTTTAGCTGTGTTGGTGAAAGCGCACCAAATAATTTCATAAATTTTGCAGGCGTAAGGCTGCGTTTTATTTCATCCTGCCTGCTGCCGGGAAAATATTTCGAGAGAAAAGAAGGATAGTTTAGTTTAAAATAATCGTCGACAAATTTTAGCGCTTCATTATAGTTGCGGATCATTTTCTGGGCGTATTCTCCAACAATATGGATCTGTTGCACTTTTTGCTGATAAAACAGTTTCAGTTTGTCGTAATCACTTTCTTTATATTGTATACGGTTGTTCTTTTCAATCCGCTCAATGGTGAGCTTATTATGTACAACCATGAACCCGCCTTCTATCTTTATGGCGCCTATGCGCGACAGGTAAAAAAGACTGTCTTCAATATCATCGATATCAGCTTGTAGAGAAAACATGCCTTGCTCCTTCTTTACCATCTCTTTAAGTTCCTGTACAGAAAATTCAATCAAGACCTCTTCTTCTTCATTGTTATCAGATTTAACAAGTGCCAATGCTTTTCTGTGCAGATATTCTGTAATCATCCTTGCAAGAAGATGCCGCTTTTCCTGCTTTCCGCTAAAGATTGCTTTATCCACCAGTAAAGCGATCTGCATATGGTTTTTCGTGTGTTCTAAATTGCGGCGATTGATCCATTTTTTTATCGCCCAGAAGTTAATGATCGTCTTTAACTGGTTAAGCGAACTATCTTTGATACCGGAATTAAAAAATACCTCAATGATTTCCTTTAAATAGTAAGCTCCTTCCCCGTTTTTTAATTGTGACAATAAGAGTTCTTCCTGTTTTCTAAAACTTTCTACAATGGCCAATGATCTGCTGGCAGACTCTGTCTTTTTAATAAAAGCTGTAAGGTCTTTGGTATGGGCCAGTATTTTTTCCTCGCGCATCAATTCAATTGCCCTAATTACATCTTCTTTGTACATACCCAATTGATCGGATATATAATCTACTCTCGACTCAGCAACCTCATCTGTTGATAATCTTTTGCTTTTGCTCGAAAAAAGTTTTTTAATAATCCGCACTGCCTGCTTCTGCTGGTCTTCGGAAAATTTTTCTGATGCATAAATCCGCTCTATTGCTTCTTGTGCATTTTTACTCAATATGCTGGTCGCAAAAACCCTAGGCATATTTTGTCCTCGCTTTAAATAACCGGCATCTTCCAATGCTGCAATAGCGGTGGTTACCCTGGTTTCAATCTCACTGATGCCATCGTCCCAGCCTGCTTTCCTTGCTATCTCAAGCGCTGAATTAGAAGCTTTATCCCTTGATCTGGTTAACTCCTTTATGGCTTTCCATATCTGGTTTATTTCCTTGCTGCTAATTTTGGTTTGGTTGAGTAGGATGAAATGTTTATCCAGGTCTTCTTCACTAAAAAGTACAAAACAATCGGCCTGTAGCTGCTCATCACGCCCTGCCCTACCGGCCTCCTGTACATAATTCTCCAGCGAGTCGGAAATGTCGTAATGGATAACGGCGCCAACATCACTTTTGTCTACCCCCATACCAAATGCAGAAGTGGCTACCATAATGTTGACTTCACCGCGCATAAAAGCATTTTGATTTTGAGACTTTTTGTCTTTTTCCATTTTGCCATGGTAGGCCTTGGCAACAAATCCATCTTTGGTTAGCTTATGGGCCAAATTCCTGGCCCTTTTTGTACGGGATACGTAAACAATTGTAGGACAATTCTTTTCCTCGATGATATCTCTAAGCTGATTATATTTTTCATCCTCATTATCCCGTTGATAAACACGGTAGTGTAAGTTTGTGCGTGATGCATCAGCCCTGAATACTTTTAAATCAAGTTGTAATTTCTCTTTAAAATAAGACCTGATATCTTCAATTACATTCTGCTTTGCTGTTGCCGTGAAGCACGACACCGGAATGGTATGATCAAGTCCTTTCTTTTGCTGCAGATTTTTGATAAAATCGCCAATATATAGGTAGTCTACCCGGAAATCCTGCCCCCAGGATGAGAAACAATGTGCTTCGTCGATCACAAATCTGGCAATCTTCCTTTTAAGTAGCAGCCTTTCGATAGTAATTGAACGAAGCGATTCAGGCGAAATGTAAAGTAAGCTTGCATAGCCATTTTCTATACGTTCTATCGCTTTGCCACGATCTATCGGATCTAACAGTCCGTTGATGGTAACTGCTTCTGTAATCCCTTTCTTTTCCAGGTTATCTACCTGATCTTTCATCAAAGATTGTAAGGGAGCAATTACTACGGTTAAGGCCTTTGCATTTTCGCCGCTCATTAATGCAGGTACCTGGAAGGTAATAGACTTACCACCACCCGTTGGAAATACTGCCAGAATAGATTCGCCCTGGATAGCAGCCCTAACGGCATCCTCTTGGAGCGGCTCATCGCCATACTTACGAAACCCGGAAAAACTAAAATGATTATTCAATGCCAATATCGGATCGTGGGCAAGTCTGCAATAATCACATCCACGCAAGCACGGATTGTTCCGCATCAGGAAAAGCAGGCGCTCTACATCTGGATAGTTTTTTAATACCCAGGGTGGTGTAATCGAAAAACGATCATCGCAATGGAGCAAAGCCAGCGTATAAGCCAAAGCAACAGGAGTTGTATCGATAAAATGATTAAGTTCAAATTCTTTGCAAACCTTACCTTGAAATAAAATACTGATATTAGTATTAAGCTGTTCTTTATTAACTGGTGCGGAATAATTAAAATATCTGAAGAAATTATCAAAACCGGTTTGATCATGCAACAGACCATACAAGATCAACTTAAAGCGCTCATCAAGCGTTTTAAAAGCCCTTAATTCATCGTAAAATAAGTCTTTTGCTTTTTTCGCATCGTTAAAAGGATTATTGCGCTCTTCGGTTTGAACTTTGTCGTCTTTTAACAAACGGTGATAAGGTAGTTTCGGAAACAATAAAGGCGATAATAACAAGGTATCAATAGCTTTATCGAAGCCCCATTCAGCATGACTAAAATACTTTTGCAGGTAAGCCAGATCATGTTTTACAATATTATGTCCACAAATAAAGTCGCACTTCCTGATAAAATCTACAAATTCTTCCGGGTGATTTTTATGAAAGCCCTGCCCATCTGACAACACACAGCCAATATCAAGCAATTGTTTGTCCGAGGCATTTAGCTCTATATCAAAGAAGGCTATATTGTTCATTTTCAGGTTTAATTCTGTTACATATTCCTAAAATAGTTAAAGTAATGAAATTTAATACTACTTTAATAGTTATTACACATTTATTTAAGCTTTTTAAAAAATAAAATCTATACGCCGTTAATTAACTACATTTAAATTATGGATCAATTAGATTTACATTTGTTTTGGGAATTATTGCCACTAAAAGGCTTAGGACCTATACAGTTTCTCTCGGAGAAAACAGATGTACAGTTATATGATAAAATCTTGGGTAAAATCATAGCAGAAGAACACGAGAACCTGGAAAAACGGAAACAGGATTTACAGGATACAGTAAAACAATTCAGCCAATTTTTTAGTAAAGAAGATTTAAAAATCGCAATTGAAGCATTAGAGGAAACTATTGGCAATGAGCGGGACGATATTTCCACCACATTCTGGGGATCAGGAATATCTCTGGAGTACAAAGCAGATCAGCTGGTGGAAATTTTTGCCGATGACCGCGCAAAACTGCTCCATTTTCAGGATATACCAATTTTTAGCGCTGAGCCAATTCATTTGATCGGCGAAATCAGTAAACAATTAAATGAAATTCCTCTGATCAAAGATGAGGAAGTTGTTTTTCCGAAGCACCATCTTTTCCTATTTTCCTTTTTAAGCGAACAGGTAGATGGTCAATATTGTGAAGGATCAAAGAAAAACCGGTCAATAAGCTGGAGAAATTCGCCCAGAACGCACGCTGTTAATTTAGCTGATTATCAACCATTAAAATTGTTTTGAGTTCTTCCCAATTTCATTGTCTTTAGGTTAATGCAAACAATTATGGCCTCAACTTGTACTAAAATTATGTACGACCATTACAGCTTCGAGGAAGCTACCGCTTATCAGACCGAACTCGCCAAACAATTAAAGTTTCAGCAGCTCCAAAATATTGATACGATTGCCGGGGCTGATATTTCTTTTAATAAAAACAGCGATACAATGTATGCGGGAATTGTAATACTCACCTATCCGGATATGGTTTTGAGATCTTTCTCGTTAGCAACTTATGAAACCAGTTTCCCTTATAAGCCTGGTTTTTTAGGTTTTAAAGAAGTGCCTGCATTATTAAAAGTTTGGGAATTGATTAAAAATAAACCAGATGTTGTGGTATTGGATGGAAATGGAATTTTACACCCGAGGCGAATGGGCGTTGCTTCACATTTTGGGATTTTGGCCAATCAAGCAACTATAGGTTGTGCCAAGAGCCTTTTATATGGTGAAAACCATGTTCCTGAAAATAAAAAATTAAGCACTACAGAAATTATCAGTCATGGCGAAACCTTAGGTTTCGCTTTACGCACAAAGATCAAGTGTGCGACGGTTTACGTATCTGCCGGTCATTTAATTACCGCTGATCAAAGCCTGGAAATTGTAAAAAACTGCGTGGGGAATTACCGAATCCCTGAGCCAACACGTATGGCGCACAATATTGTAAATGATTTCAGAACCGGTAAACTGAAAGCTGGTTTCCATGAAGTATCGGCACCCTTAACGCTATTTTAGCTCAAAGCCAGGATGCTGAACTTGTTCAGCATCTTCTGCATGAAAGCCCCTGAAAAAATACAATAGTTATCGGATCAGGGTGACGACACGATCAACCTAAATCCAGTTAATCCCTTTTTTAAGCAATTGCAGCGTTTTGTATTCTTCTGAATCTACTGCTGGCTGCACATTGTAGCCCCAGTTGGCCTGTGGCGGTAAACTCATTAAAATCGATTCGATCCGACCGTTGGTTTCCAGTCCGAATTTGGTTCCGGAATCATATACCAAATTAAATTCTACGTAACGGCTACGGCGTTGGTATTGCCACTCTTTATGTGCTTCGGTAAATTCTTTGTCCCGATTGCGGTCAATTAATTCGGTATAAATCGGTAAAAATGTTTCACCAACGTTGATAGAGAAATCTAGAATCTGTTCCCATGACAGATTGGTGTTTTCAGGTTTTAAGCGATCGTAAAAAATACCTCCAATACCCCGTGTTTCTTCACGGTGTTTAATAAAGAAATAATCATCAGCATGTGTTTTAAATTTTGGATAAAATTCAGTGCTGAAATCGTCGCATGCCTGCTTCAATTTATGATGAAAGAAACGTGCATCGTTCTCGAAAACATAATGCGGGGTTAAATCGATACCACCACCAAACCAACGCGTTTCCTCATTGAGTTCAAAATAACGGATATTCATGTGAATGATCGGTACCAGTGGATGATTTGGATGGATTACGATAGAAACGCCTGTAGCAAAAAAATCATCCTCATTAACCTTGAAGGCTTTTTTTACCGCTTCCGGCAGCTTACCATGTACAGCAGAAAAATTCACGCCACCCTTTTCGATGATTGCGCCCTTTTGCATAATCCGGGTACGCCCGCCTCCCCCGCCATTTCTATCCCAGAGCTCTTCCTCAAATTTTCCTTTGCCATCTGCAATTTCCAGTCCCCTGCAAATTTCATCCTGTATTTGCTTATATCTTACTGCTACTTCTTCTTTGAACATGATGATTTTTTCTATTTCCATACAAATTTAAAGCTAATAAGGCAGCTATATTGATTTATGTTTATATAGTACATTGCGTTGACATTGCTTTTTAGCCAGAAGTCTTTCATCTCCGCTGTCCCGAATCCTGCGCCTATTGTTCCAGGTAATTAAGGTCTTTATTAAAGCTTTCTTTTAAATAGGCAACAGAAATCATGGCAATTACGGTTACAATCCCCATCACAATAAAACCAGCAGATACAATGTTGTAGCGATGCACAAAGAATTCGAAAACAAACGTGATCGGAATCAAAGCGCCACGCACAAAGTTGGGCGCTGTAGTGGTAACTGTTGAGCGGATGTTTGTACCAAACTGTTCGGCAGCAATGGTCACAAACGTTGCCCAATAACCAACTGCAAAACCCATAAAAAGGCAGATCAAGATAAAATTACTTTCTGTTAAACCAGTACTATTTAAGTAAACCAGGACGGTGATTACCGATAAACTTTGAAAAATAAGTACTGTTTTTTTACGCGATCTTAAAACCTGTGCTAAAACACCACAAACCACATCGCCAATGGCAATACCAAAATAGGTATACATAATGCCGGTTCCTGCATTCAAGGCATCCTTAGCGCCCAATGCTTTACCTATTTCTGGTGACTGGGTAACTAAAATTCCGACAATAAACCAGAGCGGAAGGCCCAGACAGATACAGGCCAGGTACTTTAAGAATCTTTTCCGATCAGAAAATAGCATAAAGAAATTACCTTTTGAAACCTGTTTATCCTGCTCAGCATGTTTAAACATACCCGATTCGAAAGTGCCTACACGCAAAAGCAATAACAGCAAGCCCATACCGCCACCTACAAAATAAGACGTTTGCCAGGTAAAATGCTTTCCGATGGTAGCTGCTGCCGCGGCGCCCAGTAAACCAATGCCAGCCACCACCATGGTACCGTAACCGCGTTTTTCTTTATCCATGGTTTCCGTAACAAGGGTAATGCCCGCACCCAATTCGCCCGCTAAGCCAATGCCTGCTATAAACCTGATCATGGCATAGGTATGCACATCAATTGCGAAGCCATTGGCTATATTTGCCAATGAATACATTAAAATTGATCCGAATAATACTTTGATCCGCCCGAATTTATCGCCTATTATTCCCCAAATTAAGCCTCCAAGCAACAGGCCAAACATCTGCATATTGATAACGTATTCCCCTTCGGTACGCATATGTGCTGCAGAAACCCCTATATCGGTAAAACTTTTTAAGCGCACTACCGAAAACAGAACGAGGTCGTAAATATCGACGAAATAGCCCAGAGCAGCTACAATAACTAAGAAAATTACATTACGGCTGTTGGTTTTAGCTTGATGATCCATTTAACTATTTGGTTTAATCGCTGAAAGTACGCATTAACACAAATATTTAAAATAGATTTCTAAAATAAAGAGGCTGTCTCAAAAGTGAGGCGGCCTCTTTTATTTTAGGATGATTTTGGTTATCTTAAAGGCATGGGAGGCAAAGTAGTCTTTAAGGAATATGATCCTGACCAGTTAACTTTTTTACCTTACAAACTGGAAGAATTGGTACCGTCAGCTCATCCGGTACGGATCGTTAAACAAGTGGTAGATGCGGTAGATGTTAAACCGATCAACCGCAAGTATAAAGGCGGAGGCGCGTCAAGCTTTCATCCGCGGTTAATGCTGAAGTTGGTGGTCTATGGTTATCTGACCAATACTTATTCTTCACGTAAACTGGAAGAACAAGCAGCGCAGAATGTACATTTCATGTGGCTTTTGGGCATGAAGAAGCCCGACCATAATACGATCAACCGCTTCCGCAGTGAAAAGCTATCAGGTATTTTAAAGCAGATTTTCTCCCAGATCGTTTTGTTATTACAGCAGGAAGGTATCGTATCGCTGAAAGAAGCGGTATTTACTGATGGTACCAAGATCGAGTCAGCGTCGAACAGGTACACCTTTGTATGGGGCAAAAGCATTAAGAAAAGCAGGGAGAAGATGAAAGCCCAGCTTGATGAGCTGTGGGGTTATGCGCAAAGCATTGCCGCAGAAGAACTGAAGGATACCGCACCGCTGGGATACAGCGAGATCAACCCGGAAAAAGTAAAGGAAACCATCGCAAAGATCAATGCGGCCTTAGAAGACAAGGAAGACGTTGACAAGAAGGTAAAGCAAAAGCTGAACTACGCGAAGAAGCACTGGCCGGAGAATTTGACCAGGTACAATGAACAGGAGAAGTTACTGGCAGGACGTAACAGTATGTCCAAGACCGACCCGGATGCCACTTTCATGCGGATGAAAGAAGACCATATGCTGAACGGTCAGCTTAAACCGGCTTATAACCTGCAGATCTCCACCCAGGAGCAGTTCATTCTCAATTATTCACTTCACCAAACCTCAACAGATTATGGAACCCTGCCGTCACACATTGCCGAATATGAAGCCCTGTACAATGAAAAACCGAAAGCCGTAGTTGCCGATGCCGGTTATGGCTCGGATGAGAACTATGGAATATTGCAACAAAAAGGCATAGAGGCTTACATCAAGTATAACACCTTTGATAAAGAGCAGAAAGAAGGTACCAAGGCCTTCAGTAATGACAGTTTGTACTACAATGAACAGGAGAACTACCTGGTTTGCCCGATGGGTCAGCGCATGCAGCACATCGGTGATGGTCACAGGGCCACTTCATCAGGGTTTGTGCAACTGACCAGCCGTTACCGGGCGCAGAACTGTAAAGGTTGTCCGATGCGGGGTGTTTGCCATGACGGGCAGGGTAACCGCATCGTCGAGATTAATCATAGCCTGCGCTTACACAAGCAGGCGGCCAAAGAAAGGTTAAATACAGAACAAGGCATCAAATACCGAAAGCGAAGAGCCGCTGATGTAGAACCGGTGTTCGCAAACCTGAAGCATAATCATGGCTTCAGGCGCTTTCTGCTGAAAGGAATATCCAAAACCGAGGTCGAAATAGGTTTGCTGTCCATCGCACACAACCTCAGAAAGTGGAAAGCCTGAGAAAAAAGGCTTTTTATCCCCAAAAAACAAGCGCCAAACAAGAACGCATCTCCAAATTAAGTCATTACGGTCCGGCTTGACTAATGGCCTATCTTAATCCCCTAAAACAAAAAACCGCCCCATAATTGACTTATGAGACGGCTTCTT
>NZ_FOJM01000002.1 GCF_900111825.1 Pedobacter suwonensis | reverse complement strand
GTCATTTCTAAATAAGTGTGATTGTCATCCTGAGGGATAATTTATGATATAAAAATCAATATGATTGACGCTTTTTCCTTCGCACAATTCTTGCCTCGGCTCACCGCCGCCGAAGGGCTCTTACTTTTTGGCATCAAAAAGTAACAAAAAATGCCGGCTGAAAATTTTTCTTTTAAAGCCAGTGTTATGGTTAGAACAGTGCAGTCCGAAAAATTTATTAGGCCGGTTTTAAGTAGAACGGTGATACGGTGCTATGGCCTAGCTATACGGAAATGCATGATGCCGCATTCTGCTCATTAACGGGTAATTACAAAATAACGTCAATGGTAGCGTAGTCGAAGGGATCTCTGCTACACTTCATTCGGGATGGGGATTTTTTTTTTAGTCACCAAAACAATTATCTCTTATAAAAGATCAGTTGCTTTTTGGAAACGAGCATGCAATAGTCCTTTGGTAGGTGCAGCCTCGCTTTTGCTATATCCTTTTGGCTGCCCTTCGACTACGGTCAGGGTGACAGCCAAAAAGGATAGTGCGCTGAATATCGCAAAATTAAGTTTTCACTATAAAAGATTGTTTGCCCGTTAACAAATCATAAAACAGCATAAAATCGCTGGCTAAACTATAAAGCGGGTATTGAAAGGTAGCGGGTTTATTTTTTTCAAAAAAGAAATGTCCAACCCATGCAAAGCCATAACCCAATACTGGCCAAAAAGAAATGCCAGTTATGAAAAAGAAATCCGGTAAAAAAAGCCAGGCAAACTAATCCGGTACCGATAAAATGCAGCACACGAGATGTGCTATTGCGATGTTCTGATAAATAAAATGGGTAGAACTCTTTTAACGACTTAAACTTTTTTTCTGACATATTAATTTATAAAATTCCGTTCGCTTTTAAAAATGCGCCCAATTGTGACGGTTTTTCGGTCATTAATAAGGTATTTAAGCCCACTTTTTTGGCGCCTTCTATATGCTGTGGACTATCGTCGATAAACAGCGTCTCGGCCGGATCAAGGTTATTTTCTTTTAAAACCTGTTCGAAAATATTGGTATTGGGTTTACGGAGCTTCATGTGCTGAGAGAAATAAGCTTTCTCAAAATAAGCATCATAATTATTAATTTCGAAAGTGGTTTTCAGGTAATTGATAATCCAATCATAGTGGATTTCATTGTTATTGCTCAACAAGAACGTACGGTACTTTTCTTTTACTTCAAGTAATAAATTATGGTTCTCCTGTATGGTTCCGATTAACAGGCTGTTCCATGCTTCGTCAATCTGCTGATCGGTTAATTCGGAATTGCCTGCGGCATTTCTAATTCCTGCTCTAAATTCGGAAGGAGAAATGGCACCGGTTTCAAAATCATCAAATAATTGGTTGTGTGCTTTATGCGCAAAGAAATTCTCGATATCATTAACGCCTAACTTTTGAAAAGAAGCCTGGGCAACTTTGAAATCGATATCAAATATTACGTTTCCGTAATCGAAAATTATGTTTTTAATATTTTGCATGAGATTCATCCTGATTTACTGCAAAGATATTAATGATGGATATTAAAACACCATTTTTTTATAAAATGAGGATATCAAGCTGATATCTGCTTTCGATGTTCATGTTGAGCCTCCCGAGGCTCGGGACAGGTAATCCAAACAGCCAGCAAGATGCTTTGATGAGCTGTTGAAGCCCGCCATTTGGCAAAAAGCCTGTCAGTTTATATTGATTAACATTGAATTCCCGCGTAGGCGGAAATCCAATGTTAAAAAATTATTATTTAGGCGCTACTGTAATCGATTGGATTATGGTCTGTTTCTTCTTATCACCCGTTTTTAGGGTTTTGAACACAAAATAAATATCGTGTAACTTCCCGTCCGAAATCATTTGTACCGGCACACTTTTTCTAAAGGTAGACTTACCAATCAACATGCCTTTACTATCATCTAGTCTGATTTCAATTTCTCCGTCGGATTCAGGATTGAGGTTCAGAAATGAATAGCTAAAACCTGAAATACCGGTTAAATCGACATTTTTAATGGCTATCCAACCATTGTCTTTGGTGAGAATGAGTTTTTCGCCGCCATAAATGTCTTTACGTTCAAAACCTGCAAAATCTTTAATGTCATCTGCATCGATGATATTGCTTTTGAGGTTGATAACGTTTGTTGTGGTTAACGGTTTTAAACCTGCACCACCTGCATCGGTATAGGTTGCCTTTAAAGTAAATACCGTTTTCTTTTTATCTGCAGCTGTTGCAGGAACGATTTTTCCCGAAGTTGGTAGTGAGGCTTTAACGGCTTCTTTGTTGCCTAAAGTCATAATCCACTCAGTAATTTTCTTCACTTCGGCTTCTTTCATTGCCGGGTGTGCAGGCATTGGTACTTCTCCCCATACACCATGGCTACCACCAATTACTTTTGATGCCAGGTAATCAACGGCTTTACTATCATTTTTATATTTCGTTGCTATTTTTTCGAAAGCAGGGCCAATAGAAACAGCTGATTCTTTATGGCAGGTGCTACAATCGGATTTCAGCATGAGCGATTTGCCAATTAGCGTTTGTGCTGCCTGCTGGTGGCCTAATTGTGCGCCGGCCAAATCAGTCCCTTCGGTATAGGTGTTTGAGATGTAAATGCGGTTGGCATTCACCTTTGCACCTTTATCGCTTACTAAAACTTTATAATCAATTGCTTTATTCGGGAAATAAAAACTCTTGTTACCACTTAAATTAATGGTTACAGTTGGGTGTTCGTTACCTGCATAAACAGGTATTACCTGGCTTTTTGCAGAAGCTTTGCTGTTGTCTATCACCGTAACGCTTACCGGATATTCGCCTTTTTTAGTAAAAGTATAATTTAATGTTGGGGTACTGGTGGTTTTGGTAATTCCTTTCCCTAAGTTCCATATGTATTTTAAAGGGTCGCCGTCAGGGTCTTTAGCCGTAACGGTTGCCGTCATTTTATAAGGCAGTAAACCACTGGTTTTTGCGATATTAAGGCGTTCAATAGCCGGCGGACGGTTACCTTTCAGGTAATCAATTCTGGTAATTGCGGCATCAGGGTTTTTGCTAAACCAGCCTTTACCATACTCAAGGATGTATAGTTTTCCGTCAGGACCTAATTCCATATCGATAGGCGCAGCTAAAGAAACGTTAGCCATAAATGGCTCCATACTTACGTAATCGCCCTGCGCATTCATGGTTACTGCCTTAACCCAGCCCCGTACCCATTCATAAATAATCAGCTTTCCATTGTAATAAGCTGGGTAAGGTGAGTTAGCAGTGGCATAATATACGGGACCCGCCATTGCGGTACGCCCGCCCGCACCCACTTGCGGAAACTCTTTGGACTCGCCATAAGGATACCAGATATAGGCTGGTTGTGCAGGTGGAAGTTTCTCCAAACCGGTATTGTTTGGCGAATTGTTTATAGGTGATTCGGGATCGAATGCATTTCCGTTTGCGCCGTTGGTATAATCATAAGCCTTATATGGATAGTTGTTGCCTATAAACAGGGGCCATCCAAAATTACCTGCTTTACGCGCCTGGTTCACCTCATCATAACCTCTGGGGCCTCTTAGTGGATCGTCGTTGGTGGCATCAGGGCCAACCTCACCCCAGTACAAAAAGTTGGTTTTCTGATCAACTGAAATACGGTAAGGGTTTCTATTGCCCATTACATAAATTTCAGGTCTGGTTTTTGGGGTATCTTTAGGGAAAAGGTTGCCATCCGGTATGCTATAGGTGCCATCTTCATTTACTTTGATCCTGAGTATTTTTCCCCTCAAATCGTTGGTATTTCCGGCCGATCTTCTGGAGTCATATTGCTCAAATCCTTTTCTGTTATCAAGGGGAGCATAACCTTTGTTTACATATTGTTGTTTTGGCGCATCAAATGGGGTAGAGTTGTCGCCTGTTGATACATAAAGCAAATTATCTGATCCAAAAGCAATTGAGCCGCCGGTATGGCAACATATCTCGCGCTGAGAATAGAATTCGAGCACAATTTTTTCAGATTCTTTAACAATCTGATCGTTAACCAGTTTAAATCTCGAAAGGCGGTTTACAGATTTGTCAAAAGGGCTGTAAAAGAGATAAATGTATTGATTTACTGCAAATTTTGGGTCTGCGGCCATGCCCAGTAAACCTTCTTCAGCATTTACATTCGGGGTATTGGTTTTGAAATAGACATCAAGCTTGCCCGCTTCTTTTATTTTTTTGGT
Organism: Pedobacter suwonensis; assembly: GCF_900111825.1. Lineage (GTDB taxonomy): Bacteria > Bacteroidota > Bacteroidia > Sphingobacteriales > Sphingobacteriaceae > Pedobacter > Pedobacter suwonensis. The sequence goes on along the minus strand of NZ_FOJM01000002.1, from coordinate 453,930 downwards.
TTGGTTCTTATAGATCAATACTTCACCTCTGCGCTGGGCAACTAAAATGTCCAGATTAGGGAGCACTGCCATCTCAGTTGGCTCTGTAAATTCTCCCTGCGCCAGGGTAACTTTCACAAAGCGGTCTTGATCTGGTGTATCTATTTTTTGCTTTGGAAAAAAATTGAAAGTTTTGTGCTCAAAAACTTTTTTGTTTAAAGTTGTTGCCGATATAAAGATAAGTGCAAGAGCAGATAAAAATAGGCTAAGTGCTGTTTTCATTTATTTGGTTGAATGATTTTCAATAAATATAGGGTATAGTTTTGTAGGCTGGGGTATTGTATCAAAATTTATGCGAAAGGTATCGGTATAATTTACCAGGCAGTACGTATTTCCTGATCGAATTTAAAATTTAATAATTATCTCATTATTAGTTGTGTAGATTAAAAATCAGCATCAAAAGGGTTGCAAATTGTAATAATCGCTCTTGAAAATCCAACAACCAAGGGTTGTTTTTTGCATTTATCTTATGTCAGTCTATTGTCATTGTGGTTTTAATCTGTAAATTACGGAATGAACGATAAAATTAATTTTATTCTTGGAGTAGTTTTCCTGTTAGGCGGTTTTAGTGTTTTCTTTGTGATTTTTAGCGGAAAAAAGGGTTAGTTGTTTCTTTAAAAGCAGAACGCAATCTTCCTTTTTTGACTCCTTAAATTCTGTATCGAAATAAGATTTGATTGGTTGATATTCCACCTTGTTGTTACATGTGGCATTGTAAAATCATACTGTGTCGAATGCTCACAATCTCTTAGATGCGATCGGGATCTAGATATCGGTAATATGCCCAATCTGACCGGTTACTTCAATCTAACTTTTTCCTACGCATACGGTACTACATCATGTAGGTAAGTTTTTCATATCGTGCCTGGCTGCTGCGCATATCATAAGGGCTTAGCGTTAAATCATTGTTATAATCTCCATATTTATTGAACTGGCAAAAAAAAGTATTTAATGGCTAAACCTTTTGATCTTTTTTATGTTTAAGCAGTAAATTCCAGATAAAATGCAGGGGACAGTAAAGTTTTATAATGAAACTAAGGGATTTGGTTTCATTATAACAGAAAACGGAGAAGAAATTTTTGTTCATATTACCGGCTTAAGCGATAAAGTAAGCCAGCATGACCGGGTTGAATTTGAGGTAGTACAAGGAAAAAAAGGTACAAACGCAGTTAATGTTAAAAAGATTTGATAATTCGATGAGATTAGGTACTGTAAAGTTTTATAACCCGGAAGAGGGGATGGGCAGTATTATACCTTCAAATGGAGGGAAAGAATTAAACGTTTTTGCCCGTGGCGTAGTTGATCACATCAAAACCAGTAACATTGTTCAGTTTGATATCGAATTTACGCAAAATGGCATCGAAGCCACTAAGGTAATCGTGCTGTCTGCCTAGAAATAAGTTCCGGATATTATATAATCTACAAGCAAGAGTGCTGATAGCGGTCAGCTTACAAGGAAATGATTTATTTTGATTTGGAAGGAGGACAGGTGGATGAGTGGTATGGTAGAAAATTTTGCGGGTCCGGACGGCTTAATAATAGTATCCGTATTACGCTGGCTCCTGCGGACCAGTGCCTCCTGGTCATAATATATTTCAACAACTTGTAACCAAGTCGGATAAATTTGGTCTTATTGTTGTTTATCCTCAAGTTTTTATGATTCAGCTAGAGCCAATTAGCGGTTTTTTTCGCAGAGAGCGTGCATTACAGGCTATATATCCTATGCGCATGTTGATTGTATGCCAGGGAAAAGGCTTTCTGTGTATGAACTCTGGCGATTACCCACTTTTGAATGGCCGGATTTTTTTTATTCCGGAAGAGGGCCTGGTTAGGCTCGATGGAGAAATGAGTTCGGGTTATTGGCTAAGTTTTAGTAGTTTGTTATATGCAGAATTTTTACAGCAGCACTTGGATCCGCAAGCTAAAAATCTTTTTTTAAACCTTTCTTTCAGGGATCTTGATCCGCAAAAATCAAGCAAAACGTATAATCTACTTGATCAGTTGAAAAGAGAAATTGATCATAAAAGGGACATGTCTTATATAGCACAATATTTATCATTGTTTTTGGGCTTTACAGCTGGTTTGGATGGCTATCTTGCAGCATTAACCTTAGATGATTTACAGCAGGTATTAAGGTTCCGGGCAATTTTAGAGCAATTTTATAAGCAGGAAAGATCCATTCAGTTTTATGCTGAAGGTATGGGGATGAGTCCGGGCAGATTGAATAAATTTTTAGATCGGGTGCTTGGAAAAAGCTTGACCGTGCTGATTAAAGACCGTATTATGCGCGAAGCGGAAGTGCTGTTGCTTCATAGTGATTATACAATTGATCAAATAGCCGAAATATTGGGTTTTGAACAAACCACTAGTTTTAATACCAGTTTTAAACGACATAAAGGCATGTCGGTATTTCAATTTAGCCGCCTAAGCATCAGTTAAAATAAAAATTGGTGCGTCTGCCAAAGAAACGTCCATCAATTTGATTTGATCTCTTCTAGAAAACAGGTATTCCACACCTCACCACATTAATTGTTTCTCGCCTAACGCGTAAAGCTTTGCTCACTGTTGCTATTTTATCAGCCGCACCAATTTATGTTTGCTAAATTATAAAATCTTAATTTAAAGAAGAAGAAATATTCCTAAATATATTACGTATTTGTATTTTAGTATTTACAATTCGGGATGTTGCCGTTTTACAAGGGTAAAATATACATTTGGCCAATCTAGGGTTTGTTGAAAAAACGATCCTTTTCATGGTGAACAGCGATAAATTTCAGCAATTGGGTACGATGTAGCAAAGCGTAAAAACATCAAACGGAAAGAAACCTGGTGTATTTATTAGCCCTGCGCTCTTTATAAAAAAAACGGTTCTTTCTGCCACAATATAGTTCATTGTGCTCTGCTGTAAATTCCCTAATAAAGCCTTTGGCCTGTGTTAATTTTCAAACAGATAACCGCTGTAAGCCAAGCCTTTGGCTACACTTTTAAAATTATCGCCGGAGTTTAACGGAATATGTGGAAATTTGGTTTTAAATAGATTTTGAACTGCTGATACCATCGAGGTTCCCCCGGTCAAAAACAAACAGTCAATACCTGCCGGGTTGATTTTATATGTTTCCATAAAGCGGTCCAGGTAGGCATCTATTTTATTAATGTCTTTTTCGATAATGGAATTGTACTGTTGCAGCGAAATATTTTCATCAATCTCGACTTCCATATTGCTATAGGCAAAAGTAGAATCAGGCTGATCAGAAAGTTCGATTTTGGTTTTTTCTATCGATCTGAATAAAGAATAACCCAGGTTATTTTCGATCAGGGTAATCAGGTTTTTGAATTTCGGATCGTTTCCGGAGTAATAATAATATTCTTCGATTTCTTTCTGAATTTTTAAACCGTTAAAGAAATTCATTTTATCCCAGGTGCAGATATTTGCAAAGAGCGATTTGGGCACATTTAAGACCTTGCCTGGTGTAGCTTCATACAGCGTATTTTTACCAAAATATGGTGTTCCCCTGTCCCACATAAATGCCGAATCAAGGCTATCGCCCCCAATGTAGATCCCACCAGAGGCGATCATATCGTTTTTACGGTCTTTGCTGCCAACTTTATCGGGATCAAGGATGAGGTAAGTGAAATCTGTTGTACCTCCGCCCAGATCGGCCACGAGAACGCGCTCTTTCCTGGTAATGGTTTTTTCGTAGGCAAAAGCAGCCCCGATAGGCTCAAACTGAAAGCGGACATCGGTAAAGCCGGCACTTTCTGCGGCTTTTTTTAACCTGGTTTGTGCCAGGGTATCTTTCATCGTATTGTCATCATCAAAAAATACCGGGCGACCTATGATGGCCTTGTTACATTCTTTGCCAATAATCTGATCGGCCTTTGTCTTCAAATCCCTAAGGATTAAAGTGACCAGGTCTGACGCAGTATATCTTTTATTATGGATACGGGTTTCGGTAAAAGTGGTTCTGGAAAGAATCTGTTTAATGGATTTTATAAAACGGCCTTTCATGCCATCGCTTAAATAAGCATCTATTGCTTTGTCGCCAACGATATGACTTTCGCCATCAATAAGACTTTTTACTTCTGTAAAATAAATTAAGGATGGAATAGAAATGGTATCTACAATTTCTTTCTTTTCTTCATCGTAAATGGAAAGTGCCGAATTGGTTGTTCCAAAATCGATTCCGTATAGAAAATTACTCATGGCTTGCTATGCTGGGGTTGGCGGGACTAAATGGGGTTGCGAAAGTATTAAAAAAAGTGTTAAGAAGTAAATTTTTTTAAAATAACTCGCTGGTACCCAAATGTGCATTAATGATGCGGGTAATCTGTTGGCCGAGTTCTTTTGCATTACCAATACCTACGCTTTTCAGTGCTGCCAGCTGATCGGTTGTTCTTGGCATTTTTTCGGCAATAGAAAGTAATGCTAAATCAGAAAGTACAGCATAATCCTGCGTGCCGCGTTGCTGTGCAATTTTGCTACGCCATTCGACGAGGTTTTTATAAACCTGAGGATTTGAAATTTCTTTTGGTTTAATGTTCGATTTAACCGGTTTTTTCTCTGCTTGTTTATTTCCAGCGGCGTGTAAAGTATTGATATAGTCTCTAATGGAAAATGAATTCCAGGAAATTTTAAACAGAGCCAATTTGATCTGGAGCCTGTCTTTGCAATCGTTTAATATGGTAAGTAGTTTATCAGAATGTGTGTCGTTATAAAAGTTGATGGCCACAATTTTGGAAGTTAAAGTAATGAGCTGTTCCAGTTTTGGAACAAAATAATCTGACGCTTTTTGCAAGCGATCCATAAAAGCCCTTTCATCTGCCGTGTTGTTATCGGTATTGATTTTCGAAAATTCCTTTGCAATAAAATTTTTGGCTACTTTAAAAATCTCGTTCTGAAAGATCTGATTTCCATGTTCGTAAATAGCTAAAAACGCATTTTGCTCATCTCTGTCGATCAGCTTGGAGCGCCCCAGTTTTTCCCAGTCTTTGGCAACCAGCGAGAAATCCAGTAGTTCGTGGATCAATCCCCAGCTATATTGCTGAGTATAACGGGCTAACAATTGTGGTGTAGGTTTATTCTGATGGGCGGCTTTTGTAAAACTGATTACTTTAGCATCGGTAATGATATTTTCGGCAACCACAGGCGATTTTAAAATGAGCCCTTCCAAACTTCTGCAACGGCTCAGCGCCACGTAGGCCTGTCCGTGGGTAAATGCAGTGCTTACATCTACTATCGCCTGATCAAAAGTTAAACCCTGGCTTTTGTGCACGGTAATGGCCCAGGCTAGCTTAAATGGATATTGAGAGAAGGATCCAGTACTGGTTTCATCAATTTTATTTTCTTCATTGCTCAGACTGTATTTAACATTCTGCCAGATTTCTTTCTCCACTTCAATTTCTCTGCCACCGTTGGTGAAAGTTACTTTTATCGCATCCTGACTGATTGCAGTAATTTTAGCCGCTTTTCCATTGTAGAATTGCTTTTTACCTGAAGAATCATTTTTAATGAAGATGACCTGCGCACCCAGTTTTAACTGAAGTTTTTCATCGGTGGGATAAGCGTCTTTAGGAAATTCACCACTGACTTCTGCATTGAATTCGAAAATTTCTCCTGGTAATTTTTCCAGACAGCCTTCGTTAATTTCGTTAACCAACTGGTTGTGCGTGGTAAGGGTGATGTAATCATCTTTCCATTCCTGATCCAAAGATGGATCGTAACTTTCATTCAGTTTGGCCAGGAGTTCTGCATTAAGGCTATTTTCACGCATGCCATTCAAAATGTCAAGAAATACAGGGTCTGACTGGCGGTAAACCTTATCTAAGGTAAACGTCAGCATCGGCGTAGACCTGAAAATGAGGCTGTCAAAAAAATAAGGACTGGAATAATAACTGCCCAGGATGTGCCAGGCATCATGAAAGATAGGGGAGAGCTGGTAAAGATCACCGATCATTAATACCTGCACGCCACCGAAGGGACGGTTTGAACCTTTAACACGCTTTAAAGTGCGGTCGATAAAATCAATCAGATCTACCCTGACCATACTGATTTCATCAATAATCAATAAATCAAGGCAACGTAAGAGTCTTGTTTTCTCATCTGAATACTTAAAATTGGTTTCTGCATGTTCATCAACAACCGGAACCAATGGCCCGAAAGGAATCTGAAAAAAGGAGTGTAGCGTAACACCACCAGCATTTATGGCCGCAACTGCGGTGGGCGCAACAATGGCGAAATTCTTTTTGGTGGTATCCCTGATTTTGCGCAGGAGGGTAGTTTTACCTGTTCCGGCTTTACCGGTTAAAAAAACAGGCTGATTGGTGGAGGCTAAAAAGTCTAAAAGAAGTTGGTTGTCCTGGTCGGGCGTGTTCATATCAACTACAAAATTAACCTATTCGAAATGGATTTACGGGTAGGTGAACGGGCGTTTTATCCACATTTTTTAAGTAGTGGCGAGGCATGCTAAAATGAAAATTAAAATTAAGCGGTTGAAAATGAGTTTATATTCATTCTTTTTGTGAAAAAATGCCGAAAACATTTTCCTAATTTCAATACAAATTTGTAACATTGCACTCGCAAAAAAGGAATGCCTTTTTTCCGGGCCTATAGCTCAGCTGGTTAGAGTAGAAGACTCATAATCTTTTGGTCCCTGGTTCGAGCCCAGGTGGGCCCACTGACAAAAAATCGCCCTTCAGTATATTCTGAAGGGCTTTTTTGTGCTCTTGAAGGTCGTTTGCAGCCATTATACATTAAAGTTGCTCTAATTATTGGTGTTAGCTTTAACAAAAATTAATGTTTAAATTAGTACAAAAAACTTAGGAAAAGCTTAGGAAAGTGTGTCAATTTCACTCAAAACTTAGGAAAAACTTAGGAAAAATTTCAGAGCTAAAAACATTAAATCAAATTGTATGACGACAGTTTCAGCTACCATCATTAAAAAAGATCAGAAGTCCGACAGGACGTGGAATGTTAAAATTAGAGTTTGGCACAATAAGAAGCCAGCCTATATCGACACCAATCATTTTGTCATTATGAAACAGCTAGGGAGGAAAAGTAAAGAAAGCGAAACGCTTGTTATTAAGGACAATTTTATTTTAGACAGAGTCGCGCCAGATTTGAAAAGATATCGCGACTGGATAAGTAGTAATGAGTCATATATTAAAAGATTAAGTGCTTTTGAAGTTCGTGATAAATTGGCTGAATTGAGAGATGGGATATCTATTGAAGTGATAGATTTCCTTGGTTTCTGTAAGAATTTTATAGATTCCAAGAAGAAGGTCAATAAGGTTAGTAGCGCAAAAACATTAACAACTGTTTATAATAGCTTGGTCGACTATTTCAAAAGCGACTACCTTCCAATTACTGAGATTAACTATAACTTTTTAAAAAGATATGAATTATACCTTTCCAATCCGCGTGAAATAACCAGAAAAAATCATAGCGGCCTTTCTCGGACCTATGTGCAGAAAGGCGTTAGAGAAGCTGGTTTGCACAATCATATGCGAGATTTAAGGTTATTATTTAATGAGGCTCGAAATGAATTTAATGATGAGGATCTTGGAATCATCAAAATAGCACATTATCCATTCAAAAAATATAAAGTGGGAACAGCACCTTTAACTGCTCATCGTGATCGGTCAGTTGAGGAAATATTAAAATTAAAAAACTGTGAACTGCCTGAAGGTTCAAGGGCAGAATTAGCCCGGGATCTTGGTATGCTGTCTTTGTATCTACTTGGAATGAATGCGGCTGATTTATATGAACTTCCGGTGATGACAGGTAATGAGGATCGTATTAATTACAATAGGGCCAAGACAAGAAATAAGCGGTTGGATAAAGCATTTTTTAGCGTGAAAATAGTCGATGAAGCCAGGCCCTTACTTAGAAAGTATGCAGGTAATCTCCAACTAAGATATTCGAGTACACAAGGACTTAACTCAGCTATTAATGAAGGTTTGAAGGTTTTAAGTGAAAAGACGGATGTTTCAGAGATTGATTTCTATGATTTCCGACATACAGTTGGAACGTGGATCAGACGGAAATGCGGTTATAGTACAGATGATGTTGCCGAAGCATTAAACCAAAAGACCAGAACTGTAACCGATATTTATATTGGAGATGATTGGGGATTAATAGATCGGATGCAGGCAGATATGCTTGATTTGTTAAACTAAATAAGTATTGTTCCTGTATGCTGCGGAACCTTGCCTTTGTCTTATCTAAATTGCACTTCAAATGGAACCGTTTTATATCATACGTTATCAGAAGCAAATGAACAGCCAGAAATGCCTTTCTTCTTGTAAAACTTGTGGAAAGACAGTTCAGATGAAATCTTCTGATCAGTCGATGAAATTACGCTTAGCGGCGGATTTGGAGATCATTTATTAGTACACATCCTTTGGTGGAGCAGATAGCTTCCGTGAATCCAATAACATAGTAGATATTCCGGATATCAATCGGTTCATATGACAGCCCTAGAAGCATTAATAATGTTGCTTTTGTGTATAATGGTGAATATTTATTTACAGCTGCTCTGCAGGATCTGCGGATCCATTTTGATTTTATTATCCAATGCCGAAAAGTAACTTTTATAACCGCTCATCAACAATTTCAACGGACAGAAATCCGCAAGGTTTTTATTGTACATAATCTGTATGCCTTCGGTCGAAGAGCTGAGCTGCTCCAGTCCGTGCAAGGATAATAGGCTTTCGTTGTGCGAAATGGTTATGGCATAGCCATTTGGTCCGTTCACGGACTTTAAACCATCTAGTCCACTGAGGTCTTTTATTCCTTTATTAAGCACTATATCCAGCCTACCTACTTTCTCAAGTTGTTGAAGGCCATCCATATTAACCAGTTGATGGTTTTCCCAGATTTTTAAATTATTTCTGACCGTTTTAAGGCCACTCAGTCCTTTGAAATCTGTGAGGGAGCCGTTGTTTACGATCGTTACATAATTCAGATCCACAAGTCCATTCAAGCCCCTTAAGCTTTTCAGCGAAGCATTCCCATCAATGTTTAAATTGCCGCATTTCTTTATATTAGCAAGTCCTTCAATATTAGTCAGCAATGGATTCCCCTGTAGCGTGATACTAGCATATTCCAGTTCCCCAATTCCGACTTGTGTAAGCCCTTCCAATCCATCTAAATTCGTCAGCATATTGTTGGCACCGATAAGTATCTGTGTTGTACCTTTTAGGTTCCGAAGCGCTTTTATGTCGTTGAGTATAGGATTGTTCATAATGGCGAGACCATCATAGCAATACAGCATACTTTCAATACCGTCTAGACTCCGTAAACCAGAGCACCTTTCAACCCTGAACTCACCTAAACTTGTCATGGTGTAGTTATCTAAGCCTTTTAGATCTGTGATCAACGGATTTCCCAGAATATAGAAATAGCCGCGTACGGTTTTAAGTTTGTTCAATCCTTTAAGTGAGCGCAATGCACGGTTGCCTTCCAGACGTAGACTGTTTGGAAAATATGTACCGACCATTTCCAGGTGTTCAAGGCCGGTAAGGTCCTTTAAAAGGGTAGTGCCACTGATTTCCATGCCGCCCGTGACAAAGGTCAGGTCCTTTAACGGGCTCAAGTCATTCACCGTACACCAATGCGCAGCGACTGCAAGCTGGTATAATGTTTTGCGCCAAGTGCTATAAGTTGCTCCTGTGTTTTTATTTCGAAAGTTTCCAGGGTACTTTTTCCATCAGGAGAACGGAAAACGACTTCGTTGCCATAGGCTGTTCCGGCACTGTTTATCGCATAAGTACGCATATAATAAGTGGTTCCTTCCGGCACGTAGGTCACAATTACCTTCATCTGTCCAGAAGCATCAGGCGTGGCCTTAAACTTATTGAGATTTTTAACGGTAGTTGCTCCAGGGACCGTATCGACTACCATACCCGACTCGGTAACAGCTGACGACCCCTGTTCAAGTATTTTGCCAAGGAAGGTGACCGAGAAATTGCTCAGCCCGAAGATACTGTCCGTAAAAAGTTTAGCCAATCCCTGAATAGCAGGGGGCGTTATTGGAGATTCGCCTGGAGGTAATATTTCCGTCTCCTTTTTGCAGGAGTGAATAAGCAGTAGAGAAAAAATAGTCAGTAGCAACGCAAGTGCCCTGAAAGAGTACAGGATATTAGATCTCATGAGAGCAGACAGTTTCAAACCGCTAATATACTAATTATCCGCTGCTTTGATTGTGGTGATACACTATTCAGGCGCTATATCATATTGGATGAGCGGTTGTACAGCCGAATTTTAGTGAGATTATAATGAAGTATTTTTTATATCTTGTCTCCTATTAGCGTCAATAATGGATTGACCATTTCCGGTTAGTCAGCTCTAGCCGGCATTAACCTGTTTTCCGAAAAGATACGAACTATCAGAAAAACAAATAGGTATTTGGTCACACCTATACAGAAGTATTTTTGATGCATAGAAATCAGAATATTGATCGCATTGATCACCCCATTAAGCCCTAACCGCAAGGGGCAGGAGTGAAAGGGCCGGAGTATAGTCCCGGCCCAAATTTTAAATTATTCAGAGGATTAGTATTTTAGCTTAAACAATATCAAAATCATTTTTTGGTCATTCATACACTCCAAAACTTCAGCATCTATCGTACACCTGGCCCAGGTAGCCGGTTGCGCAGAAAATAATCAAATTGATTCTTGTAACTTCTGCTGACTATAAATTTTTTTTCGTTGCGGAGCACGATCTGGTAACCATCCACCTGTTTAACATAGTTAAAGGATATTATTTCTGACCTGTTTATTCTTAAAAATTCGGTACGGTCTCTGAGGGACTCCTCTACATGCTTTAGGGTGTGATAGCTGATGTGCTGCCCATATGTTAAAAAAATCTGAATGTAGTTGGATAGCGATTTGATGTAAAGTACCTGGTCCAGCGGTATACTCAAATATTTGTGCTTTGAGCCACCCTTCACCAATAAGAAGCCGTCGGGATTTCTACTGACTGGTTTCCCTGATCCTCCTTGCAGAAGGCGCTGTATCTGACGGATGAATTTCACTTCGCTTACGGGTTTAAGCAGGTAACCGTCCGCACCGATCTCGAAGCTTTGTACGCCATAGTCGGTATGTGCGGTGATCAGGACTAAAAAATCACAATAGGGCCGTAGTAATCTGGCGGCTTCGATACCGTGGATCTGGGGCATCTCAATATCAAGGAAAACAATGTCAACATGTTTCAGGACATGTAAATAGGTTAATGCATCAATGGCATTATCGAAACTCTTCTCGTGACTTATTCCCGGTGTTAAAGATATCAGTTCCGCTATTTGAGTAAGTGTGTGGTTTTCGTCATCTATAATTATGCATTTCATTTCCATAATAAATAGTCTCAGCAAAATATACGCTAATTTAATAATTGTATTTTTAATCAGCAACTTATTGCTGTTTTAAAAGTCATTCGCATAACGGTACTGGTCGTTGGTATAAATAAATTTACATCTGCATAAAAATTTTGTGAAGGGGCCAATAATTTTTGAATTTGATAGCGAAATAATGAATTTATCAACTCGTCATTTCAACTTTTCTCATTTTACCAAGCTGTCGGAAGCCTAAGTATTGGAAGAAGGAGGAAATTTCCCTCCTTCTTTAAACCCCCAGTAACTGGATGTCAAACCTTAAAGTAAATGTTTAGGACACTTTTCAATTAAATCTCACCGTTTTAAATCGATACATCTATAGATTATTGGGAACGGACGCTTAACGTCTAATAAGGCCAACAGTCGTTGCCCCGAAAAATCCCTATTATAAATTTTTTAAGGAAATAGTTTGCGACGAAGAAAAAAACAGTTATTATTAATAGATAATTTATAAACCTAAAAAATCTGATGGTCAGCAAATTAATTATCCGACTTTTTATACCGTTTGGTTTTACATTATTATCCTATTCCGCAACAAGTTTCGCTCAACAAAACGAAAAGTATTTTTTGATCAAGGCCGGTCAGATGTACGATTCGGAGAAAAATGAATTCTACAAAAACAAACAATTACTAATCAGAGGAAATAGCATTGTCAAAGTAGGGGACAGAATTGATGTTCCGAGTGGTACAATTATTTTAGATTATAGCGAAGATACAGTTACACCTGGCCTGATTGACGCGCACTCGCATATTGCTTTTCAGCAGGGACCGAATGATAACCTGGCTAATGATGGTATTCTAAATTCTCCTGAAACCAGGGTTTTGAGGGCCGTTGGTTTCGCAAAGAGTTATCTTAATGCGGGGTTTACATGTATCCGTGATTTGGGTAATTCTGAACAGTACCTGGATATTGAGCTTAAAAATGCGATCGAAAGAGGTGATTTTTCAGGTCCCAGAATGTTGGTGTCCGGGCCGATAATCAGTGCGATGGACGGGCAGATTTATGGTGTGCCAATTAAAGAGTTTGAAAAGTATTCAGCTAAAGAATATTCTATGGTTAGTGGTGCGGATGAGGCTACGAAAGCAGTAAAAGAACACATTGCCCGAGGTGTTGATGTAATTAAGATAACCGCCATAGGAAATCGTTTAGTATTAACATTGGAAGAGATTAAGGCGATAGTGAAGGCAGCCCATAGTGAAAGGGTGAAGGTTACGGCGCACTGTGACCGCGACTGGGCGGTTCATGCAGCTATTGAGGCGGGCGTTGATGGATTGGAACACGGGTATGGTTTTACTAAGTCTACCCTTGAGACAATGGCGAAAAGAAAAATATATCTTGTTGCTACAGACGGCTCACCAGATCTTCAGATCACCTATCTGAAAACACAGAAAATGCCCTATGATGAGCAGCAAATCCGAAAGAACTTTAAGCCGCTTCAAGATAGACTAAAAGCAGCCCATAATGCGGGCGTAATGATCGTGGCGGGTTCAGACGCGTATATCAACATAAATATGCCAAGAGGCGAGATGGCCAAACATACCATTTCAGGTTACTTTGACGCAGGTTTATCTGCGTCCGACGCATTGAGAACAGCCACATACAATGCTTCAATTGCACTCGGAATGCCAGATCAAATCGGTGTGCTTAAAGAGCGTGCCAAAGCCGATATTGCAATTTTCAAGGGCAACATGCAAAAAGATTTTAAAAAGTCTCTTTTTGAGGTCAAAATGGTAATGAAAAATGGCTTGATAGAATTCCAACAGAAGTAAACCAATTATTATGCTCTTCATATGGCTTCGCTCTTAGCCAACGCTAACAAAAGCAGCATCGCGAAATTGAAGATTTATCTTATATCTGAGCGGGCTGCAGCGGGTTTTGCAGGAGAGTCAAATCGTACACATCGGGTCGGCACCAGACTTCATTTGTCCTTTATCTAAGCCGCCGGTAACGAGGCCTTTTACTTTATATGCATACTGCGTGGAGATTCGCGGAATGCAAGCCAAGGTCAAACTAAAATGGGGGGACCTAAGCCCTTTCTTTTATTCATTAGGATGGATGTGCCAATCATTAAAACATCCGACAGGATAAACTGTATTTTCCGGCCGGTATATGAACAGATGCCACAGCGATATTATTTTACTGTTCAATAATTCACGCCTTGTCCGAAAATTCTATCCTTTATTGCCTTGCAATATTAATATTATAAACCTTTATGAAAAGGATTTCTCTTGGAATAGGTAAAGGGATAAATGGAAAATCTAAAAAGAAAAAGATAATTCCTGCCTTCATTGGAAACATCTTTTTCAATAAATAAGGTGCAAGAAAATTCAAGCACTTCCCCAGGCAAATGGCCGATTTCGAACCGCTTGAATACTCTTGCGATTTCTCATTCCCGCCTAAACCGCATTTAGAGTGATTTTACGATATGCAGCAGACAGGCTGAAGAACGCGCGACCTGTTTGCGGTGTATTGATAAAAGGGTGTAAATATCGAAGTTGCCAGACCTTATTCAATTCGTTCCAGCAATTGTCAATCAAAAGCCTTTAGATTAAGAATTTGTTGTGTTTTTGAATCACTTTCGCCTTCGAAAAATTGATCTAATACCTGCTGAAACACAGGAGGTGCATTTTTGATGAAAGCGAACAGACTCATGCACGAGCGTAGTTTCAAATCATCAGGACTTCCAAAAATCTCCTTTGCACTAAGCTCGGTGTGGGTCAATAATTTTTTCGAAATCGCTGTTAACCTTGGCCCAAGAACCGGATGAGCTAAGTAGTCAGCAGCCTGTTGCAGATCACGTATAGCATAATATTTTGCGGTACTGGAAAATCCGAGCCCCTGGATCTGTGGAAAGATGTACCACATCCAGTGCGATTGTTTTCTGCCGCTTTTGATTTCATTTAGCGCTGTTGCATAATCCCGCTCCTGCGCAATAGTAAATTTTTCCAATTCGGAATCTTGTTCGTTGTTGATCGGATATTCCATAACAATTGTAGCTGGGTGTTAATTTAACCTTCGATGGACGCATATAGTTTGGAAACCGTTTAAAAACATCGATGCATCAACACAGCAGTGGCCTGAAAACCAAATTGCTTTGTTATTGTTTAATGCATACGATAAAAACTATGGAAATATGGAAAACTATCAGATCAGTATAAATTTGGGTAAAGAAATTCACCATTTTGAAGTGGGCGAATACCTGCACCAGAATGGAGAAAGCTGTAAGATAAAAGTATTTCAACAAGGTAAATTGGTCGCAAGCTTCCAGCCTGATCCGTACCACTTTCTGCACCTCTGCCAAAATCCGGCCAGACTTTCTGAAAAATTACTGCATTTACTGGCTGATGAGATCGAGGCCCATCACCCGCATGAGGTCAGCAAAGATTTAAACGAAGATATTTGAGATTATTTCCGAACTGGGTATCTGGCTATTCCCTGGTGAGTTTGCCAGGCAGTTCTATTGCGAAGGTCGTGCCCTGGTCAGGTGCACTCACAACGGATATTTCCCCTCCATGCAGTGTAATGATCTCCTTGCAGAGGTAAAGACCTATACCGAACCCTGCAATTGAGCCGCTGGCCGGATGCTTCACACGATAGTACCGTTCAAATATTCTATCCTGGTCTTCCTGCTCAATGCCGATTCCTTGATCTGAAACGGTAATCCTTGTGCCGTGGTTTTCAAGTTCGTAACATGCTATATGAATGGAACCACCCATCCGCGAATATTTAACCGCGTTGCCAATTAAGTTATGAAGCACCTGTGAGATCTTTTCACGATCGGCAGATATGCGCATATTTGGGACCGGTGCAAATGACAGTTGATGGGTATGGATTGTGGAGACCGTTTCGTCTTCAACCTCTTTGATCAGCGCGATCAGATCAAATTCTGTTCTTTCTATATGCATCCTGCCTGAATCCAATCTGGAAACATTCAGAAATCCATTGATCATGGCATTCATGGTCTGCAGCTGCTTGACTGATTTGTCAAGCATATTTTGCTGGGAAATATCTTTTTTTATGATCGCCATTCGCTGCATCAATTGAAGATATGCCTGAAGCGAAGTGATCGGCGTCTTTAGTTCGTGACTTACCATGCTCATAAAATCGTCTTTCCGTTGCTCCTCCTTTTTCTGCCGGGTAATATCCCTTAGGGTCCCGTTCAGGCTTTGCGGTTTTCCATTTAAATCATACAACACTTTTCCCATGGCCTGGAGTAATCTCGGGCTTTCATTCAAATTGCCTTTGATACTATACTCAATAGCATAATGACCATTTGATTCTTGGTTGAGGACGTTTGCTATTTCACGCTGGACCCGTTCGCGGTCCTCGGGAACAATCGCGTTGAGTGCAAGGGGTAACTCGATTAGTTCATCGGCCGATAAACCAAACCAGGACTTTAACAATGCATTACCTGAAAATAAATTGGATGCCGGTTCATAGTAAAATGTAGCGAGTTCTCCGGCATCGATGGCAAGGGCCAGCATATGCTGATCTTTTTCATTTTTCTTTCTTTCAATAACCTCGGATGTAATATCATCAAGAATCACTAACACGCCCGTAACCTCACCGGTTGTTGAACGTATTGGTTGGTAAATTGAATTAACGACAGCTTCACGAAGTCCACCGTTGTCGAATAGTTTTACCGGAAACTCATTGTTGATTTTAGGCTCACCTGTAATAAACACCTGCTCCAGCCAATCGTTCACCGGCTGGCCTTTAAGTTCAGGGCGCGCTTGTGTATGTGGAATGCCGATCACCTCGGTTTCCCTGCGGCCCCAGATTTTGAGGATAGCAGGGTTCGCAATCTCTATAATGTGATCAGGTCCCTGGAGCATGGCAATGCCAACCGGTGCCTGTTCAATGATCATACGAATATGTTCACGGCTTTCTGCCAAAAGCTTTACCGAGTGGTTCAGCTCGTCATTGGTAGAGGTCAGTTCTTCCAGTGTTGCGGCCATCTCTTCATTAAGTGCCTGCTCTTTCTCTTCCTTTTGCTGTATCCTGATCAAGAAATCCCGCCTTGCAGTAACCTCGAGGGCGGTATTTAAAATGCACCAGGTTCGTCCGGATGTATCCAGCAACGCTCTGTATTCGTAATCGAAATAGTCGGTTACCTGAATGCCGTTTTTTATCAAGCTGGCTGGCGCATCGGTCACCGAGTAACTTTTTCCAGTGTCCCAAACCTGTTGGAGCAAGGATAGAAATGGCTGTCCTTCAAGTTCCGGAATGGCCTCCATGAGCGGTTTTCCAATTACGGAAGCATCTTTTCCCCATAATTCCAGCATTCCTTTGTTAGCAAACTGAATGATCATATTCTTACCGGCATAAATTGCAGTAGGTGCAGGGGAACATATCAGGGCATCGTTGATTTGTGCCGTGTCAAACATTCTGGGAGCAGAAAAGTCACGCATATCCATAGACATCAAATATACAATTAACCCGACATAAATATTATAATACCGTCTAGGTTTTAATTTATGGATAGGACACCAGTCTTCCTTCAGAATGCAGGGTATTAAGGATAGCCAACATCCATTATTTTCAATCTATTCTTCGAAAATGTAATTAATCATGGGAACTTCTTAGCCAGGTGCATCGGTAATGTCTGTTACGGCTTACATAAGGAATAATCAGGATTCCCGGTACCGGGAATAATTAATTAAAGGTAAGCTCAGAATAGTTTACCCGAAGCTGTTGTTCATGCCATAAAAAACGGGGAACGGACGATGCCCAGTTCCCCGTTATCTAAATTAACGCTCTCGAAGACGAAGGTAGCAATTCGGATATGAAATACAAAAGATTTTAAATTTTTTGTCTACACGTTAGTCTGTTATTGCTTCTTATGGCTGTTCCATAAAAGGTCAAAACCTCTTGAGGGGCCCGTTCCTATTACTTATGGTCGGAATATCCTGATTGAAAGTCTGGAAATTCAGTTTATCGCCTATAGCTCTAATCAGATTTAAGGAGATATAATCTCTCGGTTTAATGCATGCTGTATTCTCAACTATATCAACCAAAATTGTTCCAGGACAAAGTCAACGCGGAAATTGCAAGTTATCTTCAGTACTCTTTGCCCAGTCTCCGTTGATTAACGATTCCTTTCGTTAAGCAACCTAGAAAATGATGCTGTTTAAAATCTGAATTAGTATATCCAAACATCTATTTTATTATTCTGTTAATTTATATGATCTTTGATCTCGTTCCGGCGTCCTAATATTTTATAATTTAAGCTAGAGAAATTATCGGAATGCATATCCCGTATTTAAAATGCATTCAGATGCTAATCCTTTTTTATGAAAAATCTATTGTCCCTGAGAGCAACAAATGTTGCCGTGAATATTAGAAGAGTTAGGGAATACAGAGGCTACACGCAACACTATCTGGCGGATAAACTTAAAATAACGCAAAATGCATATAGCAAAATTGAGCTCGGCTATAGTGAGTTAACCGTTGGCCGTTTATTTCAAATCGCTGAAATTTTGAATGCAGAACCAGTATCTCTCTTAACTTTAAGTCACCGTGATTTGATTAATGTTATTACCCATGCCAAAAAAAAGCTGTAAAGGAGACAAAGATTGCTGTACAGTTGGTGGTCTAAGCTTTCCTTCTTAACTAGTTGCCTGTCTTCTTTCTTCTATTTATTATGCTTTAGAATTTCGAAAAAGTGTAAAGTAAAAAAGATAATTCTGCCACTGTTGGAAACATCTTTTTAAAGATAAAAGGGCGGGAAGATCCAATCGGTCCAACCGGAATAATTTCAGTTTGGAGGAGTTTGCCATTAGTCCAACTTAGGAGATTATCACTCGTAAGCGCAGAATAGCACTTAACTCCGATGACCAGGATTCTTGATTTTAGAGGCAATTAGCTTTTTTATCTTAACTCCAATCAGAACAAAAGGGAGAATTCCGATGAGCAATAATGCCCAGAACCAGAACGGATGAATAGTGCTGATCCATAGCCATATAATGATTAGGATTATACTGACAGCTACAATACGCTGTTGTCTGTATTCACCGCCACACAATGCTGTGACGATACCTCCTGCGATACAGCTGATATAAACACTAGCCAATTTGATGGTAAACTGAAGCATATCATCCGCGGTGAAGGTAGCCTGTTTAAACAATTGCAAAGACGTAGGAAACAAATAACCCTGTAGTTTAGCTAGTGCAGAACTTAAAAGACCAATGGTTCCAAATCCGATAATGACGGATAGTATTTTTCTGAAGTTCATTATTTATTGGCTTTAAAGTTCAATTGGTCTTCAGTAAGCACAATTGGATCTGTCATAATTTTTTTAAGGTCATCATCAGACGCTGCCCCGAAAAATTTTACAAACTGATCCAGCTTTTGTACATCAGCAGGGATAAAAGAAGAGGCATTATTTCTGGCATTGGACTGGAATTTATGGATAATAGGTTGCATCAATGTATTGTAATTACCGGAGGCAGATTTCAGATCATCTGGACTTTTGCTGATGAAATGCGATAATGCTTTTGCGCCATATATTGAAAGCGAAGCTCCCATTCCAGAAAGAGCAGTTGGGCAATATCCAGCATCACCCAGCAAAACCATATTTCCGTTAACGAGTGTAGATGCATTTACCATTCCCATTTTATCGACGAACATTAGACCTTCTTCAGCAAAACGCCTAAGCAAATCCTTTACCTCCGCGCTATAATCACTAAAAGAGTTCTGTAGCTGTTTTGCTGATCTTTGCTTTATCGTTGCTAGGTCACCGGTATCGCGGATGTAGCATTGGATAGCGATTTCATCGTTCGAAATGGGATAGATAGAAAGCATCTTATTCACATCGATATAGATTTTAAAAGCGCCAACTTGCTCGGAATGTTCTGTCTTCAGTCTTCCGCCCATGTACAATGTATTGAAATCTTCCATTTGTGAACCTGTAAAGTATTTTTCGCGTGTAGGAGAACGCAGACCTTCAGAGATTATGATAAGATCAGTTTCCATACGTTCTCCATTGGAGAATGTTACCTCGGTTTTCTCACCTACAGAGGTAATTCCGGAAATGGTTGTGCTAAAAAGTATATTTAGGCGATTTTTTAAATGTTCATATAAAACGTTATGCAGTCCGCCCCGGGAGATCAGCACTGAACGTTCAATATTTTCGTTTATCTTTTCATAGCTCAGGTGTTGAATAACCTGCCCGTCTTTTTCTACGAAGCTTACAAATTCGGATGGAGAAGAGGCTGCCTGCAGTTCCTGCAATAAGCCGATTTCCTCCATGATCTGTACCCCGAAGCTTTTCAGGGAAATTAAAAAGCCTGCTTTGGTAAAGGATGACGCTCTATCAATCACTGTCACCTCATGCCCTTGTTCTGATAAAAATTTTGCGGCCGTTAATCCTGCAATTCCGCCCCCTGATATTAATATTGTCTTTTTCATTTTTTAAATGCTTATTACAAAATTAATATTACATTTAAGGATAAAATAGTCCTTTTTGAACTAAAAATAGTCCACAAAATGAAGGTTAATGATAGTTTGGAACAGATGCTTGGTCTGGCAGAAAAATTGGGAATCCCGGCATCTGATTTTAGCGATTCGCTAGATTTTTTAAGCCTTAATGAAATTCATATCATTGACATGTTGCCGGAAATGTTATTGATGATCAGGTCTGTTACTGCCGAGAATACAGTTAAATATATGAGGAAACCTATTGATGCTATTAAAAGAGGTCTGCTTTTTTCCTTCCAAAATATTTTCAATACTCATTTACAGGATTACCGGGAAAGCGATGTACATAGATGGCCCCAAACGCTACCTCACGTGCGCATAACACCGCTTCACCTAACAAGTGAAGTCATATTTCCCAAAGGATCTAAGATCACCCAGGTCACGATACTGATTGAACTGAATTTCCTCAAAAATTTTATCGGCAAAGATCAGCTGAAATTTAACTACCTTTTCAACGATGAAATAACCTTGTTGGTTGAGGAATTCATGTCGCAGGAGATGGCTGATCTTGTTAATAAGATTGCAGAAACACCGGCATCAGGTGTACTTTCCGAAACCTATTACAAATTGAAGGGATTGGAGTTATTGTATCTGCTTTTTAAAAACCTTTCAAAGCGACAGGGTATTGAACACCAGAGCCTCCGCGGGGATGAGATTGCGGCAGTATACCGGGTAAGGGATGCTATTTCAACTGCGCTGGAAAAGCCTTTAACACCGGACGAACTTATTGGAATCAGCGGTATGAATATGCTCAAACTCAGAAAACTTTTTACTCAGGTTTTTGGGAAGGGGCTTTACGAGTACAGTCAGTTTCTAAGAATGAGGGAGGCTGCCAGACTGATGCGGGAGCAACATCTTTCCGTTTCCGAAACGGGATATCAGTTAGGATTTACGAATTTGAGTTACTTCGGAAGGTTGTTTGAACAACATTTTGGAATGAAACCTAAGAAGTGGAAAAATATAGCCCTTTAAGAAGGCTTAAGATTACAATATTTCCGTATTGCACTTTAAAAAATCAGTTAAAAGACAAAATGACCGGACATATTAGCTATATTTTTCTTCCATAATAGGGGAAATCACTTTTTCATGGGGTTCTTACATTGGCTGATCATGCTATTCAAGGTTTTTGAGCTCGTTTTCAATTTCTTCAATAGTTGGTAAGTTGCTTTTTATTTCCTCAGGCAATATTTCGGTAAACTGGAACTCACTAACACCAATCGGCTTATTGATATCGCGAAGGGCGTACTCGACACCGATGTTATTTTTGTCGCGGCATAAAAGTATTCCGATTGTGGGCTTATCGTTTTCTCCTTTTAAAAGGTCATCTGCCGCAGAAAGATAGAAATTTAGCTTTCCGGCATATTCAGGGGCAAATTTGGTGTTCTTCAGTTCGACTATTACATAACATTTCAATGGTATGTTATAAAACAGCAGGTCCAGGTAATAATCTTCCTCGGCGATCTCGAGATGGTATTGCTGGCCTACGAACGCGAAGCCTTTTCCAAGTTCAAGAAGGAATTTGGTAATGTGTGTAACCAGTTGCTTTTCAATATCGCGTTCCTTTGCTTCACTTGTGAGGGCTACAAAGTCAAAAACGTAAGGGTCTTTCAAAGTCTGTTCAGCAAGTTCCGAGTACATCTCTGGCAGGGTGTGCTTAAAATTATTTACGGATTTTCCGCTGCGGCCATGTAAATTGCTTTTGATCTGAATGGCCAGGGTATCCCGGCTCCAACCATTCTTTATCGATTCCCTTACGTAAAATTCTGCTTCATTTAAGTCTTTTGATTTACTGATAATAAGTATGTTATGTCCCCATGGGATAAGGCCAAGCTGTGTCCTTAAATCTGCAACAACCTGTTGCCGATTTGCATTATAAAACTGGTAAAATTGTTTGATATATCTAAGGTTCCTTACTGAATAGCCGGTAGATTCGGGAAATTCATTTTTTAAATCATTACTTAGGCTTTGCAGGATGTTGTCTCCCCATTGAGCCTGGGCCTGTTTTTCCGTGATCATTTTGCCCAGGTCCCAATATAGGTCAATCAATGCTGAATTTATGGCGACAACAGTCCTCTGCTGTGTAGATTTCAGCTTGGTCTTTATTTCAATAAACCAGCTCTTATAATCATCTAAAAAAAGATCTTTCATATTTCATATCTTGAGGTGAGCAGAAAAGCGCCAGGCGGTTTACGGTTAAGAAACTTACCCTATTCAAGGCAAATATAAAACAATCTCTGAAGATCATGCTGATGTGTTTCAGATACACATCGCTTTTTAGCGGTAATTCTAAATGTTCAAATATCAATTTTCTATGAATAGTTAGAAAAATTAAAGCTCTTGATTTTTTTTGTTACCCAATGCGAATCGTTCATGGATCAGAGAAATGATGATGAGTTGCCTTTTGTTATTGTTTGTGATTTGCGTTAAGCAATTTCATACAAGTCCTGAAGCACATCAAATGGTGCTTTGTAAGAGAATTGAGCTTTCTCCAGTACTTTTCTGGCGGCAGTATTGGACCTATTGACTACGGCGCCAATGCTGGTGATGCCCTGCGAAAGCAAATTGTCAATTACCGGTGGCAGTATTTCGGTCATGATGTAACAGCCTGTTGCTGATGCCCCCAGATAAAATTCAATAAAAAAAGGATAAATGTCAATGCGGTAGTGTTGCCGGGCAACTTTTGGTGATATCAGGTCGATCAGACCAATGACTTTATCTTGATTTTTATCGCTGATAAAGTGAAGGAAATTTAATCCTGCATGGTAGTTCATGACCATGGTCTGCAGGAAAAGTTCCGCTTCCTGAAGGTTGTGTAGCCGTTTCTGTGGAATGTATGTTAAAGTTTGTTCATCAGACAAGATTTCAAAGATATCAATGGCCAGCTTTTCAAATTTTTCCAGTTCTTCAGGTCTGAAGGGATGTATCAGCAGATGTTCTGTTTCGTAGTGCAAAGGTTTTATCATGGGCGCGGCTAAAATAGCAAAACAAAATGGGGATGAACGTGCATATTTTTATTTGATGTTTACTCTTTGGATAAGTTTTGAAAATGTTAATCAATGGGAGAGAATCGCCTTATTTTGATGTCGGGGAATAAGGTTCCTTCCAGTTGTATGGTCATCGATCGGTTTAATAATTGGTTTTGTCTTTAAACCTGTTGACAGGTTTTGTGTTTTTACATTAATATAATTATGCGTATCCAGTAAAGCAATTTACAGCATTTACCAATTATCTTTCAAACAGGCGGGGCAATGGAGCTGTTGCCTAATGGTATGTAATGTAACAGGTGTAATCCCAAATGCAAAACCAATCCACGAAAAATAATGTTATATAGCTAAACTAAAAAAAATGATGATTATGGCAAGAGGAACAAAAGTGGAGCGCAACTCGGTTTCTAACCAGGACCACGAGATTAAATACGAAGCAAATAAACTGGATGTAAAACCTGGTAAAATAAAAGATGCCAAGGAAAGCGCCGGTAATCAGCGAAAAGCAATTGAAAAAAAGGTGAAATAATCTTCTAAGCCCCATAGGGGCTTTTTTTTTAGCTTCGATGAAAATCGCATCTTACAACATCAATGGCATAAATGGCCGACTAGAGAACCTTCTGAGATGGTTAAAAGAGGCGGCACCGGATGTGGTTTGCCTACAGGAACTCAAATGTGAGGATAAAAATTTTCCGGTGTCCAAGATTAACCAGGCCGGATACCATGCGGTATGGCGGGGAGAAAAAAGCTGGAATGGAGTAGCGATACTGTCAAAAAACGAAATCAAGGAACTGCGAAGGGATCTTCCGGGCGGTGACGATGAATTTACCCATAGCCGTTACCTGGAAGCTTTTACCTCCGGTGTAGTCATCGGATGCATCTATCTTCCTAACGGCAACCCCTATCCGGGCCCAAAATTCGAATATAAAAAGCGATGGTTTTCACGGCTTCAGGAACATGCAAAAGCTTTGCTTGCTACCGGACTTCCTGTCATTCTGGCTGGGGACTATAACGTGATGCCAACGGAACTTGATACTTATAAGCCCGAAAAATACAGGGAGAATGCCCTTTTCCAAAAGGAAATCAGAGATGATTTTGCTATGCTGGTCGACCAGGGCTGGACGGATGCGATCCGTATGCTCTATCCTGGAAAACGCATTTATACTTTTTGGGATTACCTCAGAAAAGCCTATGACCGTGATGCAGGGCTTCGCCTTGACCACTTTTTATTGACCGCAGATCTGGCGGAAAAACTTACTGACGCCAAGGTGGACAAAGCGGTGAGGGGATGGAAAGGTTCAAGTGATCATGCCCCCGTTTGGATTGAGCTTTCGGAGAAGCCGGCACGAAATAAAACCTCCCGTTCAAAAAGGATTGGGGGTAAAAAAATCCCAGTATTGACCAGGGAAATCCAAAACCTGTTGAAGCAGGCCGATGAAACCGAAATGCCCATCGGCATTAAACCCATGAAGGCAACGCTGGTGGATGAGCCCTTCGATCAGCCCGGCTGGTTATATGAGGTCAAATGGGACGGTTACCGCGCTATTGCTTATGTTGAAAAATCCGGTGCCAAGCTTTTTTCCCGTAACAACCTGGAATTTGGTCAGTTCACCACCATCACGGCAGCTCTCGAAGCCTTAAAGTTGGACGCCGTTTTTGACGGCGAGATTGTTGCCCTGAAAGAGGACGGCAGCGCAGATTTTGGTGCCCTGCAGAACTGGAAGAATACCCAGCGTGCTGAACTGATCTACTATGTTTTCGATATCCTCTGGTTTAAAGGGTATTCCCTGTTATCGATAACGCTGAACGATAGAAGGAAAATTCTCGAGGCGGTTATGCCCAGGGAACATCCGGAAATCAGGGTCAGCAAGGCCTATCACACCAGTGGCCTGGATTTTTTTGAGGCTGCAAAAAAAATGAAACTCGAAGGGATTATTGCCAAGCGTGCCGACAGCTTTTATTCCTCCGATAGCCGTTCAAGGGAATGGCTGAAAATAAAGGCCAAACGCAGACAGGAAGTAGTGATTGGCGGTTATACCCGAAACGAAGGAACCGAAAAATATTTTAGTGCACTGACCCTTGGTGTTTACGGCCCTAAGGGCAACCTCCATTATATCGGGAAAGTCGGCACTGGCTTCAACCAGCAATCTCAAAAGGAACTGATGGCGGTATTTGAGAATCTCACTACCACAATATGTCCGTTTGAAACAGAGCCCGATGTAGATGAGCCCTCGCAGTTCAGGCCCCGGCGTATGGGCGCAAAGCCGACCTGGCTAAAGCCGGATCTGGTATGCGAAATAGAATTTGCGGAACTTACCTCGGATGGGAAACTGCGCCAGGCTTCGTTTAAAGGACTCCGAGAGGACAAAAGTCCGAATGAAGTGGTCTTTGAATATGAAAAAGATACCGCATCCATTACACAGGAGGTATCACTGCAACACCAGCTTGCAGAACAGCCCCATAAACCGTCTGCTGGATCGACACGGAACCGAAAAGGAAAAAAGTTAAAGGATAAAGGGCTGCTGCTTACCGGAAGTTCAGACACTCAGGATAAGATAGTGGACGGACATCCCCTTAAGTTTACTCATCTCTCCAAGCTTTACTGGCCGGAGGAGCAGGTATCAAAGCGGGATATGTTCAACTATTATGACCAGGTTGCCCCGCTCATGCTGCCTTACCTTCTGGATAGGCCCATGTCACTGAACCGTTTTCCGGGAGGTATACATTCAGCAAGCTTCTATCAGAAAAATGTGAAGGAAACCGCACCCTCATGGGCGCGGACCATGCCCCATACCAATGAAAAGGGTGAAGAAAAAAGCTATCTTTTGGGCAAAGACAGGGCTACTCTTTTATGGATGGCAAGTCTTGGCTGTATTGAAATGAACCCCTGGTTCAGCCGCGCCTCTTCGCCGGATTACCCGGACTATTGCGTGATCGACCTTGATCCGGATAAGAATACTTTTGAGCAGGTCATCCAAGCCGCACAGGTAACAAGATCCATTTTGGACAGCATGGGCGTTCCCAGCTTTCCAAAGACATCGGGTTCCACGGGCATCCATATCTACATCCCCTTAGGCGCAAAGTATACCTATGAACAATCGCAGCTCTTTGCCAATCTGATCGTCCGTCAGGTCAACCGGGAACTGCCGAAATTCACCACACTTGAACCCACCATATCCAGGCGTGGAGGGAAAATGTACCTTGATTTTCTGCAGAACAGACCCGGCGCAACAATAGCCGGAGTTTATTCCCTGCGTCCAAAGCCCGGCGCTACGGTATCTATGCCGCTATTATGGGATGAGGTAAAGCCGGGGCTCAAAATGAGGGATTTTACCATCTTCAATGCGGTTGATAGGCTAAGTGAAACCGGCGATCTCTTTTCTGGTGTACTGGGCAAAGGGATAGACATGGCAGAGGTGCTCTCGACTGCACAACACCTTTTTAGCTGATCCATGTCCGCCATGCCCGATAGTTAAAACTTAATTTCCCTAAACAATGTTAATGAAGAAAAAACTGATGGGAGCTTTAACAGAGAAACAGATGGAGACTGGTACCAAAGCTTTGGTTCTTGGTACCCTTGCAGGATTTGCGCTGGCCGCGTTCTTTTATTTTCGCAAACGCAATGATGCTCAAGGCCCGGCAGGTAAACCACAGCAACCCGGGATAAAAGATTTAAACATGGAAAGATATGTATTCGAGATGGCTGCCGATGTAGGTAGCATTTCCGCGATAGTAGAACAGGCAGGCGATTGCTACAGTGTGCAACTGGACGGCAAATATGCGGGAACCATGTGGCAGGATGAACAAAAAGGCATGCAGTGGCAGACGGGAGACCAGGAACTTGAGCCTTACATGCGGGAGATTGCCATTCATTTATCGGAGGCCTTTTCAAGAAAAGGTTTTCCCAGTTTGCTCATGGGCACTTACCCGGAGATACTATCCACCGTTTGGAAAACCAGCGAAACGCTGGAAGTCAACCTCAAGACGGATACTGATATGGAAATATTCACCACTTTTTTAAAAGACGAGATATTAAACCTGGTCACCTTTGAAGAACATCTTGATCTGATGGTTAAAAAAGAAAACGACCCTTACTTTGTTATTGTTGGCATAAACTGAGCTATTTGAAGTTCCTCCCGCCATGGAAAGCAGTTTTGGTTTTTTCATTGGCATTCTCCCGTACCTGGCTCGCTTTATTCTGAGAAGGATAGGGCGCGGTCTTTTCATCACCCCGCGCAAGTGTCAACACGGGCAGGTCATCGACTTCGCGTTGCACCAGTTTGCCCAGCATCTTGGTAAAATCAAAACACTTGCTCACAATTACATGCACCACCTGTCCCTCGCGCTGCAGACGGCCTTCTACCATCAGCAGCCTGGCGTGCAGTATTTCCTTCCTGTAGGTTTCAAACAGCTTTTCAAAAACCACAAGATTGGAATACCCTGTTTCATCTTCAATGGTAATAAAACAAACCCCGCCCGCAGTTCCCGGACGCTGGCGCACGAGTACCAATCCGGCTACTTTGACTAATTGCCCATCGGTTGAATCATGGTTGATGTGGTGGCATGTCCGGATGTTCAGCATGTCCAGCTGCGGACGGACAAAGCTTACCGGATGAGCTTTCAGCGATAAACCAACTGTTGCATAATCCTGCACCACATGTTCGCCCTTTCCCATAAGCGGTAGCTCCACCTGTGTTTCCAGTACACTTTCAGATGCCTGTCCCTTAAAGAGTTCCACTGGCATATCCTGTAGCGCGGAAACTTCCCAAAGTGCCTTGCGGCGGTCCATTCCCATTGACCTGAACGCATCTGCATCGGCCAGTCTTTCGAGCGCCGCTATCGATACGCCCGCATCTCGGAGTTCGGTAATACGGGTATATCCACCGGCTCTTCCCTTAATCAAAATCTCCATTTCATCGGTCCTTATTCCGCTGATCTGCCGGAATCCCAGACGCAGCGCAAAGTATCTCCCTGATTTTTCTTCGAGCCTGTTGTCCCAGAGCGAATGGTTAACATCCACTTCGCGTACTTCAACCGCGTGTTTCTGCGCATCGATAACGATCTGCGCCGGCTGGTAAAATCCCATCGGCATACTGTTGAGCAGTGCTGCAGCAAAAGCATCCGGATAATAATGCTTCAGCCAACACGATACATAGACCAAAAGCGCAAAACTTGCCGCATGGGATTCCGGAAAGCCATAGCTGCCAAATCCCTCCAGCTGCCTGAATATCCGCTTGGCAAATTCCAGGCTATAACCTCTGGCGATCATACCATCAATGAGTTTTTGCTCATACTGGTTGACCAGGCCCTTGAACTTGAATGTTGCCATACTTCTGCGCAGTCCATCTGCCTCGGCCGGAGTAAAGCCTGCCGCAACGATTGCTATCTTCATCGCCTGTTCCTGAAAAAGCGGTACGCCAAGCGTACGTCCCAAGATTTCTTCAAGTTCGGGCGAAGGATAGACTATGGGCTCTTCGCCATTTCTTCTGCGTAAATAAGGATGGACCATATCTCCCTGTATGGGCCCGGGCCTTACAATAGCTACCTCGATCACCAGATCGTAAAACTCCCTGGGCTTTAGTCGGGGCAGCATGGACATCTGCGCCCTGCTCTCGATCTGGAAGACGCCCAGGGTATCGGCCAGGCAGATCATGTCATAAACCTCCGGGTCATCCTGTGGGATGTTGGCCAGTGTATATTGTACGCCGTAATGATCACGACAGAGGTCAAAAGCTTTTCTGATGCAGGTAAGCATACCGAGCGCCAGCACATCTACCTTTAAAAAACCGAGCGCGTCAATATCATCTTTATTCCATTCGATATTGGTGCGGTCCTCCATTCGGGCATTCAGGATAGGGCATAGGTCGGTAAGCTTCCCCTGTGTCACTACAAATCCCCCGGTATGCTGGCCCAACTGCCGCGGAAAGCCCATCATCTGGGAAGTGAGCTCGAGTGTTTTTTTAAGGAGCGGGTCATTTGGATTCAGGCCTTGCTCTGTAAGCCGCTTTCCCTCGAACCATTCATCCGTAAACTCCCATATGGAACCGGACAGCCGGTTAATAGTGTCTACGGAAAGTCCCATGGCCTTGCCTACATCACGTATGGCGCCCTTTTGGTGTTGCTGGGTAACCGTAGCTACGATTGCGGCCCGGTCACGCCCGTATTTGTCGTAGATGTACTGAATGATTTCTTCCCTTCGCTCATGTTCAAAATCCACATCAATATCAGGTGGCTCG
This sequence comes from Pedobacter suwonensis, assembly GCF_900111825.1. Lineage (GTDB taxonomy): Bacteria > Bacteroidota > Bacteroidia > Sphingobacteriales > Sphingobacteriaceae > Pedobacter > Pedobacter suwonensis. The sequence goes on along the minus strand of NZ_FOJM01000002.1, from coordinate 424,802 downwards.
TTTCTGGCCGGCGAAATAAAACGCTCGAAAAGCAGGTCAAACTTCATCGGATTTACCGATGTGATCCCCAGGACAAAACAGATTGCCGAATTGGCTGCCGAACCCCGGCCCTGGCAAAGGATTCCGCGTGATCTTGCCTCACTTACGATATCTTCCACAAAAAGAAAATAGTTGGCATAGTCCATCTGCTTCACAAATTCCATTTCATGGTTGATCATCTTAACCACTTTATCGGGGATGGTTTCACCGTAAAATTCATGTGCGCCTTTCCAGGTAAGGTATTCCAGTTCTTCCAGCGGTGAGCGGCCGCTTTTATTGATTTCCTCCGGGTAAACATATCTGAGCTCATCCAGTGAAAAATTGCAGGACTCGGCGATCACCATCGTATTTTCAATGGCACTGGGATATTTCCTGAACAAACGCTCCATCTCCGCCACCTCTTTCATATAGCGCTCTGCATTCTGGTGCAGGCGGAATCCGGCTTCCTGGATGGTGCATTTCTCCCGAACGCAGGTCAGTACATCCTGCAGTTCCCTCCGCGAAGGGGTGTGGTAATGGATATCGCCCGTTGCCACCACGGGGATCCCATAAGTCCTGGAAAGCTGCGAGGTGCGGAAAATCAATTTATCATCATTTCCCATGTACGACCTTGTAGCGGCAAGATACAATTGGCCGCCCAGGGCTTCTCGGTATTCTGCCAGTGCCGTGACAAACCCTGGTTCGTATTCAAACCTGCGGTTGAGCTCGCCGGGCATCACTACTGTAAAGATCATGCCTTTGCCATGGTCGTATACATCGGCGCGGGAGATATGGCAGGATCCTTTTTCTGCACGCATATTGCCCAGGGTGAGCAGCGCCGATAACCTGCCATAGGCTTCCTTATCGGTAGGATAGGCCAGTAAGCTTGGTCCGTCCAATAGATCCAGCCTGCAGGCCGGAATCAGCTTCACGTTTTTCTCCCTGCATGCGGCATGTGCCCGTACGATCCCGGCCAGTGTGTTTCTGTCGGTAATGGCTATTTTCTTATAGCCGAAAATCTCGGCCTGTTCTACCAGTTCGTGGGCATGCGAGGCGCCACGCAGAAAACTGAAATTTGATGTAACCTGTAATTCGCTGTATCCCATATCCATCTTCGCTATGCAAAAAAACCATGTATAAACCATTTGTACTTTTGTTCCCCGCCGTAGTGCCCTGAACGGAAAAGCCAGTATCGGCCGCCCTGCTCGTCCTCCACCTGGTAATAATCCCGGTGCTCGCCCTGGTCCAGCCACCATTCGCGTTCGATGCGCTCAGGTCCGTCTGCTTTAGTCACTGTGTGCCGCATTCCTTTGTAGATGAAAAACTTTGGGGGGTGATCGGGGATGATCGCCATTACCTCAATGGGTACAGGTGTTTTGAGCAGCTCGGTAGGCCTGGGCTGAGTGACGCGCCAGGTGGTAACTGCTTTTTCGGTGACTGAAACGGTCCTTTGCACCGATCTCTCCGGCCAGTATCGGGTTGCCGGCAGGTAGCGGTGGATCACCTGAAAACCTACTTTTCCAGCTACCCGGTCCAAAAGACGGATCACGCTTTTATCATCAAGTCCGGGGGTTGAAGTCCACATTTCTTCCTGTGGCACTGCTACCTCATCCACCTTGGGAGCATCCAAAACAAAGAGCTCTATGCCAAGCGCCGGTCTAATCTGGTCGATTTTCAGTTGAAAAAGCTTGAACAAATGGCTGATGTGATGCGTAGCCCCGCTTGTGCCGATATTTACCTTAACCACTTTTCCATCGATCCGGTAGCAGGTAAGTACACCTGTACGCAAGCCTTTTCCTTCAGCCTGCAATCTGTTGCACAGGTTTTCCAGCAGTTTATGGATGGCGGTTTCTATTCCATTCCGGGTTTTGATGGGTTCAAGGCAGGCCAGTCTTTCACTGAAGGCCACAGGCACCTGAAGGGGAACGAGCACTTCGTTTTCTGTGCCTATGGCCTGCGCCAGGCGGAGCAGAAAATCCTCACCGAACCTTCTGCGCAGTACCGACCTTGGCATGCCGATAAAACTTTTGATCTGGTAAAAACCCAGTTTGCGCAATTTTCCCAGCACGGGTTCCCTCAATCGCAGGGCATCGGGAACCAGGTCCAGCAGGGCATCGACCTGCCCGCCGGTCGGGATAAGCGGTGTAACCCTGCCGTAATGGGAGACCGCCCATGCGGAGCCGGGGGTATCTGCAATGGCGAGGCGCACGGTATAGCCTTTGCTTTTCAGCCTGGAAACAATTTCTTTCAGATAGCCACGTTCTCCACCCCACAGATGAGTGCATCCGGAAACATCGAGCATAAGTCCGTCCATCCCGAATTCATCTATGGCTACTACCGGGGAGTAGCGCACGCACCATTCCCCAAGTCCTTTGAGCAGGTTTTTAGGTCGCCCCGGTTTATCATCCAGTACTTCCAGCCCGGGGCAAATGGCTTTGGCATCGGCCGCACGCATGCCTGTTTCTACTCCAAAACTGCTGGCTATGGGGCTAACGGCGGTGATGATCATGCGACCATGATCTGGTGCTGCGAAAACAAAGGGCACGTCCTTTAGTTCGGGCCTGCGGATAAGCTGCCAGTCAGCCAGGAGCTGTCGGAACCATATGGAAACAAAACGCCTTTGCATGGTATCTATCCAATCTGTCTGCCCTCCGCTTCAGACCAAATGTTTGGTGTTTTGGCTTTTTTGACTTCTTTGAATTTTTCGCCCGCCCACTCCAGTATAAAACTTCCTGGCTTGCCGTTGCGGACTTTTAGCAGTTCTACCTGCCAGCGGGGAAAGCCAAGGCCGGGCATTCCCTCTTCGGTATGGGATGGCAGGGGACTGATCCTCCACCTTGCGGTAGCGACTGTGCTCGCTGTTTTGTTTCCGTCTTTCCGAAGGATAAAACCGGTGACGCCACTGGATTCTACCGCTAGCTGCAACCTGCGTGATTCGATAAGGCTCAGGTTGCTGACCTCAGCCACTACTGCGGCAAGCCCTTCACATTTTAATGCTTCTTCCGTGATCCATAAGACATCCTTCTCTGTTTTTACATCCATAAAAATGATGCGCTCGGGCGCTACGTTGAAAAGGCTGAGTGAAGCTGGAAACAACCGGCGAGACGTACTGGCCCACACGCAGGCGGCACCATTTTCCATCAGCACGGCAAGAAGCCCGGCAATAAAACCGTCGCTTGCCGCTGACTGCTCCGGCTGTACGGTAATGAATTCATGGATCGCTTTCTTGGGAAATACGCTGCCGGGAAAAGAATCTTCTATCTCTCCAAGACCGATACGTTCAGCCTTGCCAGCGGCCAGGGGCTTAAAGCCCTGCCACAACAGGATATCCTGTTGCAATTTTTGAAACAACTCTCTTTTAGCATCCATGGTCAATAAATTTTTATACTATTATTTTTAGTATATTAAAATTTAACAACAAACATAAAGCTAAAATTGTTAGTAAATTACATAATGTGGAAAAGATTGTGTTTTTGGTGGAGAACTAACATCGGAAAGTGGTTAAGAGAGTGGTCGGGAAATACAGTTTGAGACTACATCTTGCTCGTTCTGGTTACCGTCAGATGAATATAATGTACAACATTTTTTATCTGGGTAACTAATACCGGTCAGTTTCGCCAAACGATGGTCAGTTTCTATGTTATCTTTTTACGTTGTTGCAATTTTAATGATACTGCTGATGTTGAGAATGTCAATGCTAGTAAGGAGGGAATACAGTTTTCATATGCCTTGAGTTTAAATTTTTTATCATGTTTTATTGATCGTTATGATATTAAGGCATGTAACTCCAGAAACGTTTCAGGGCAAATCCAGAATTTACCAAGGCGGAATGCTAACCAAAAAAAAATCAGGAGGGGGGAAAAATCCTGGGCATCGAAATTCTCGACCATTTGATCGTTGCCCTTTATAAGTATTATTCCTTTGCTGAACATGGCGTGATGCCGTTTATAGAAATAAGGCCGTTATCATTTTTGACAACGGCCTTATTTTTTAACTGATATTTTGGTAACCAAATGCTTCGGCCATTGTTTTAGCCCATAATCATCCATCGGGAAGCCTGCAGCCAAGTAATACCGACAGGGTAATGACAGACCGCCTGATCAATGCTTGCGAAATGCTGGAAATTTCTATGTTTGATCATTTGATTGTTGCCAATGAAGGGTATTATTCATTTACTGACGATTTTGTTTATCTCAAACGCAATTGCCCGAACCATACGGGTTTGAATTACAAAACCCGTTTTAAATATTATTTAAGTAGTCAGAGACACCTTTCTATGGAGGATTCAGCCCGATATATATAAGCAGAAGGACTTTTCATGTAAGAGACTGATTTCAGGTTAGCATTTGAAATTAGACATCTCTTTAAATTGTTAATTTTGCCAAAAAACTATAAAAGAATTTATGAAGAGAAACGAATTTATCAGAACATCCATCATGGCATCACTTGGTTTGATGTTGGGTGGCACTGTTCTCAACGCATGTAAGAAAGATACAAACGAAAAAGAATTTGCCAATCCAGAAACAGGTCAAAAACTACAAGAGGGATTTAATTACTTAATAGTGAGGGATATAATTTCCGTATCTGATGATAAGCTAAAAGCGAAATTCAACTGTGATTCAGTAATCTCATGCACTCTAGTAAAATCAGTAAAATTGAAGAACAGGCGTGCTGAAAAAATAAAAAACATTGATGCAGTGTATACCCGTTTGGATAGGAAGGGAAAAGCATCAATGAGAGGCCTTGTTACATTTGCTGAAGAAAGTTTGGAAGTTAAAGACTATATTGGTAAAGATGCCGTCATTAAATTACCAATGATTAACGGTCAGATTGCACCTGCGTTGAAATCGAAGCTTCTTCACCAAGATGATCTGATTTCCAAATTTCCCAAACAATCAATTAAAAATTTCAATAAATTAATGATCTCATAGACAATGGTTACAAAAATATTTGATAGCGGCAGTACAAAAGTTTTCGAAGGTACAGGGTTGAATCCTGGAAAAATAACATTTGAAGGGGATGCCTGCATTCAATGCGGGTTGTGTGTCCCAGAATGCCCTAATGATGCCCTGCTATATGATGAGACACTTCTGTTTTATCCCAATAGGTGTACGCTTGATGGAAGTTGTGCAGAAGTATGTCCGGTTGAAGCAATAATTTGTGAGGGCGATCAACAATGCAAAGAAGATGCGTTAAATGATTTTTTTGCTGATGTTTCAAGTGATGCGACAACAGTCGGTATCAGCGAATCATCAGGAAGTGCAAATCAAAGGGTTAGGAACTATAGTTGGATCTTCTTTAAACAAATATATGGCCTCTGGCGTTGGACTTCATACGAAATAGGCACGCAAAAACGTGTTTTAATGCCGTCAGGACAACGTGAATGGCATTGGGAAGAAATCAAGCATGATCACATTACGTGGACTGGAAATTATACAGGGTACGAAATGACAGGTGTTGTTGATGCATCTCCTGCAACCCTAGGCATTTATTACAGTGGCATAACACTTCAAACGACATTTACCGTTCACCTGATATGTAATGGTTTTCCGTTTCCATCATCATTCAGTGTTCAATCAAAGCAAGTATGGCATGTTGATGCGCCATTTATCGGACAATAATATATACCTATTTAATGAAACTGTTACTAATTCTGATGACAACAATAATTAAGCCCGTAACTTTAGATAAGCCTGTAGATAGCCAGATAGTGAACGCTGTGAGATATAAGACGCATATTGAAATGTTATCGCCTGACAGAACGGTTACAAAGAATGATACGCAGTTGAACATCTTTAAAGTGAAGAACTTTATGATTTATCAAGTTCCCATCTACATGGGTAAACCGAATACAAAGAACACTGAAAAAGAAACAGTAACCGAAGTCGAAATAACCGATAGTGTCACTAACTATTCATACTTTATACAAAAGATGGGCGATAAGAATGCCTATTATTTCCAATTGGGTAATATCGAACAAATGCAGAAAGACCAAGACTCAAAGCTGTTAGGTAATTATATTGGAAACCGTGAAGCAATGTTCCATGGCAATAATTTCGTTAAAATATCTATTGAACAAGTAGAGGCGGACAATGTTGAGATTATCCGGTATGTCCCAAAACGAAAGCTCGACGATAGCTATTGTGACTCAACATATATCTATTTAAAAAACACCCCTAACGAAAATATCTATTCCATAGCGCCTAAATTAGAAGAGGTAACCGGCAAAACAGCTATAAAGGCCGTAATGATGTTCAATGATAAAAAAGATGCTCTTGGGCAAGTTATAGCCCCTAGAAGACAGATTTATATTGAAATTTCAGTGCATCATTTAGAATTGCCAAAAAGTGTCCTAAAAATGGTTGAGAAGGTAAAATCACAAAATCATTAGAAATACCAGCTAACAAAAATGTTAAGAGGGAACCGCAACCCCGAAGATAGCCCCGGATTAATTGCGGGGCTATCTGTTTTAGAAACAAAGCACCGCATCCAGTGCCTCGTCTGCTTTTTCATGGGAGAAATTACTCTGGTCATTCATCGTTGTTAAAATAGATGAATACCGATACATTTTTTGCAATACTCTTGGATGCACGTTTTTTTCTTCCGCAACGATGTTTATACTTACTACATCATCGGTGTATATAGATGTTCGTATTTCTATATCCTGTGCATATTATGCTAAAACTGACGTCTGGTTGTCTTCTACTGAACTAAGTCAAAAAAGAAACGCTAATTTCTCCAGTGGTCAAACTCCAGCACCTCCTGATCTAAAAATTCCTGTTTGATTTCTGGCAGCTCAGGGTAGTCTTTTTTATTGATAACCCCCTCCAGACGGTACTCTGACCCAATAGTACACCTTTCCAGAAGACCTGATGGTATCTGAGTCATCGCGATCTCGGTAATCCGGTCATCGCTGAGATCGCCCATTAGCCACTCCCATGCGAGCTGGTCGGTCAGTATGCATGGCATTCGCAGTTTGGAATTATGTACCTGCTTCATCAGCTCGTTTGCCTTCGTAATGCCAATGGCAAAGGTTTTGGTAACCTCACCTGTGTCGGTATTCACCCAGTCGCTATATATTCCCGGAAGCCAGAAATACTCATGGTCTTTTAGCGTAACCTGGTAAGGGTATTTGATGGTTTCTTTTAACTCCTGACCCTTCTTGCCAATTTTAGGCACATGCCTGGATTCGATAATACCGGTAGATAAAACAAGGCACCTGCGCGTTCTGGCAGCATCCTTCCACATGGAACGCTTACCGCTCTCGCTCACCCACAGATTCTCAGCCTTGAAATTCAAAGTCGTTAGCTTTCTTCGAAAAGCAATTGCTTCATCTGTACTCATTTTGCCGGGCACATAGCCCCACTGGGCCTGTACAAGTTCAAAGTCACGCTTATCATCTGTAGCTATGGCAATAGCGCAGGGAGGGTAGTTGAACCCGTTATGTACGTCTACATCCAAAAAATCATAGTTCTTTACCGCTTTTTCCAGCTGTTTCAACTGGATAAACTCGGCCCTTGTTACTTTCTGTCCGTTGTAATAACACATAAGCTTACTATTTTTTAGCGCGGATGTATTCCGCAATTAATCTTCCAATATCAGTTGCCTCTTTCTGTCTGCCCTCAGGAATAGATGTCCAAAATCTTTTATTGTTTGACCCTATCGCAATGGCAATCACCAAGGGGCTTCCTCCAGGTCCGAAATTCACATGGAAAACCCTTTTCCCTTCCAGTTCATACTCAGCGATGCGCAATGTTTTCCCGCCAACTTCCAGCTTGAAAGGCTTTTCGACAGCTCTCATTATCTAAAGTTAATGAATTGATTCTGAAATTTTATCTCTCGGGATCAGGCTTTTTCCAAAGGTTATCCTTATCCTATTCCCTTGCTTCAGATTTTAAATTGATAGCATTAAAAAATTAGTCGACTAAACCGGCGAAATGATACCGCGAGCATTTGCCGTGACGCTAAAGGGGCGCATCTTTCGCGGTATTTTTGTTCCACAAATGATGTTGCTGTACCTCGCTCAAGCGCTGGCAAAAAAAGGCCAAAACAAATCATTGGCCTTTTTATTTCAGATGTTTGTAAGTGTTTTATCTATTCTTCAAGGGATCTGTAAACAAGCTATCTGAATAAATGGTAGGACAACAGATCGTTGCGGGCGATGGCCCAATGAGCCTGATCTTCATGAGGATAAAGCTGATCGTTATATCGTGACAGAAATCGAGAAGAAAAATTTCATCTGGCTCTTGTAAAATATCAATTAAGAATATATCTTGTGGAGGTAATTATCTATAAACCAGTCTCATGAAAACAATTACCGTCTCTCTCGTTTTTATGGTATTTATTGGGTGTAGCGCCGTTGCCCAGCAGTCAAAAAATCCCAATGTTTATCTTGATGCTTTAAAGCTTCTTGATGCCTCGTTTTCTAATACCGGCACCGGCGCTCCTCAAAATGACTATTTTTTCGAAGTCGTCAAAAAATACGGACTGAACCGGTCTAATATCGTGAGCAATCCATTTCTAAAAGACTTTGTACCTAGTGTTAGACATGCAAACAATGGATCCCTCACAGATGATTTCAAGATCACACCGGTTGAAAAAACGAGTGCAGGGTCACTTAGTCTCCAGGCTGCCCTAATCAACGGAACGGCCAACTTCATGGCTGGCAGGTTCAAAGAGGAAGTATTGTCCGCGTCAATTGATTACATATTTAAGGCGATAGTTAAAAATACGGAGGAGACAAAGCTTACGAGAGGCGTTTTTCCAAAAACATACGCACTGATAGAGGAGCTATATACGAAACACAGTTATTATTCTGCTGATTTGGTTTACCTGAAACAGGTAGCCCAGTACGATCTGAACCAACTACCAGATAACCTGGTTCTGAACTTGGATGCAATTCTTCCTAAACTGGCCGACAAGCCGGACTATAAAGACCTGATCTTGGCAGCACACGGTATTTACAAAAACACCAAAAAAGGGAACAACACCGAAAAGATCATAACTGCCCTTGCGGCAGTGAAATATCGCGATGGCGGAAAGGTAAAGAATATCTTCTCGCTACTGGATCTTGTATCGCAGGCACTTATTGCAACAAAAAATTCCCCGAATATCTGGGTCAGTTCAGATGAGCTGCCACCTGTTCTGGAGGAAAGGAATAAATCTGCGCAATCCATATTTTTTTATGGATTATTGTTTGAGCAGTTGAAAACGATTCCATTCATACGCCCCTACCTAATGGAAGGAGGTGTTTACATCGACGATACAAAAGTGCTTTCCGAAAAAATGTACAAACTAATAGTGGTCTCAGATAAGCTAAACCAGGCTGCAGACTACGTTAAAAATAAGAAAGCGGAGATAGCATCAGTGCAGGATGCAATTGGTTATATGAAGGTAATCGAGGAAGTAATCATTGAGTTCAATGGTGAGATAAATTCAATTAAAGAACTAGGTATCGTCATCCCGGAGGAAGCAATAACCATACTCTCGAGATACATTGATCTGGCAGAGCCGGTAATGCAAAGGGATTATCAGCGCGCCATTGCCAGCATGCTAATAGAATTTGGCAAGTACACACGAGTTAACGAAGTCTATAACAAACATCTGACTTTTATCGCCCAATTGGCCGACGTCAAAAGCGCTGCCGATATGGAGGCTTTAATGAACGCCTATGCACTTCCGATAGGTAGTTCGTCAATTAAACGGCAAAGTACTTTTAATCTTTCGGTTAATGGTTATGTTGGTCTTACGGGAGGTACGGAGAAGGCCTATGGCTCTTTTGTAAATCAATCAAAAGCAAACATCGGCTTAACAGCTCCAATAGGAATATCGTCTACTTTCGCGTCGGGAAGGTTAACGGCTTTCGTCAGTCTCATTGATCTCGGATCGGTCGTTAACCAGCGCCTCAACAATGATACAACTTCATACACTGATTTTAAGCTCGAATACTTTTTTACACCAGGTGTCGGGCTGTTTTATAATGTGCCAAAAATTCCTGTAACGGCGGGGATACACTGGAACTATATACCAAATTTAAGAACGATAAAGTATGAAACGGGTGCAGCAACGATAACAGAAACAAACCGAAGTGTAAGCCGGTTTAATGTGTCTGTCCTGGTTGATATACCTTTTTTCACCTTGTTCAACCGTACAAAAAATGAATAGCACTTATTTATTTTTTCTTTGACTGAAGAACGCGCATCTCAGCACGTTAAATTTCTGCCTGTCATGGCTAGAATAAGGTCCCGTGGAATTGATCTATACTTCTTACTTTTGAAAAAAATGAAGCAGATTTAAAAAGGGATGATGAAATAAGAACGATGCTGGAAACCCTGTTAAGCATTCGTGGGATGGAGCATGAGGAAAACAAACCATACCTCAGCTCGGGATGGTCATTACTTAGATTTTTATCGTACCACCAAAAGACTGAAGACTGAACGGAACTAAAGTATTTGATGATATTAGTGAAAGTGATGGTGCCGTAAAACAACCGTTGTTACGCTTGATTAGAAATATTAGCAAAACAATGAGAGTGTGGTGGATGAAACAGGTGCTTGAAAACAAATGAAAGGTATGTAAGTGGACATTATCAAATTGTTACCGGTAGAGAGCGTTAATGGGCTGGGCGTATTGACTGCGGACCTTTAGGATAAAGCAGGAATAAGTAACTTGTAGACAAGATTGACAGATGTGTATTACATAAAATATTTCTTATTTTAGTACTAATATCAACATACGTAACGCTCAAACGCCGAATTCCCATGGACAGTTTTTTCTCAGGAATTTTAGATTCCATAAAATTTCAACTTAAAGCCTTTCGCTTGTTTTGGAAAGGCGATGTTGGAATTTATTTCTTACTCTTCAGGGATACCAATGGATTCACGGAAATCAAAAAATATACCCTACTGGTCTTTTCATTTTTATTTTTTTATGTTGTCGGTGTGAGTGTTAATAAAGCTGACTTCATGTTGAGCACTGATTTTTTGAAAAACTCTTACAATCTGTTCATTGATAATCTATTTGAAAATAACAGTATAAAGGACAATTCCAGGACATTGCTAGCTATTATCTTCACGCTTGAAATTTCTGCCTTCATATTTGCCGCCAAAAAGAACCGGGTGATCGTCTCGAGATATAATTTTTTGCTCGCTTCCTGGACGTTTTGCTTTCTCAGCTTCCTGATTATCTTAACTTCGATATTGGTTTCTTTTATGCACCTACTGGGTCTTGGGCCGGAAGTGCAGGAAGTAATTGCAGGGCTTTTAATCCTGGTAAGCTTTGTGTATATTTTTGGTTTATTTATTTCTCCATTTGGCGCGCTGTCTATTGCGCACAAACGTAACTTAATCAGCGGAAGTGTTCATACACTCGGGGCATTTTTAAATATCGCCATACCTTTGGTTATTTTTTTTCTTCTTAAAGGAGTCCTAGGTTCTAACGAAATCGAAAACAAAGTTTACTTCTTAAACAGCGATAATAAGGTTCTCCGTTTAGAACTGAAACGAAAAGATCTGTTCAGCTATAATATCGAGACGAAAATGGTCATAGAAAATGGCTATAATGAAAATTACATTTTGAGCGGCGATTCTAGTAATTTTTACCTCTATTGGAACATTGTTGATGAAAATGACAGCATTGATCCAAGCATTAGTGATACGGTTTTTCTAAAGAATAAGGATAATTCACCGCTTACCATATTACCTCACGTACCGGTTCAGGTTGCGATTAAAGGCACATTGACTGTGGACCAGTATATTAAATTAAAGTACCTGGAAAAGAACACGATCGAAAAGCAAATCCATTTGGGGGTAAAAACTATTAACCTAGGAAACATTCATCTGGCATACTCACCATTTGTCATACACCAGTACAGCTTCGGTGAAAGTTTTCTAAATTCCTCTAAAATGAGAAAGCAATAGCTTATTCAAGCGATGGGTAAAAATCTTAAGCATTTGTTATGATGCTAACTTTAATCTATTAATGTGCCGTCCTTGAGACATTAAGGTAGGCGCGCATGGTGTCAATTATCATGTCTGAGAATTGGATGTTAAAAATGTATTTTTAGAACACTAAACGTCAGCAAAATTTGTTGCATGAATACAATAAAAGCAGTAACAGATAAAAAGCAAATCACGATAGGCATAGACTTAATATCCGTTCAAGGGGTGAAAGGTGATGCAAGTCTATTGATTGCATCATCGGCTTGATGGTCACACCATACGTTATCTTATTTTTGCTAAAATATTCCACTGCTTAGAGTGATTTTTCTGCTCAAACATCAAGTATTAACTTTTGGCTGTTATTATGCGGATAGCCTTTTTCGAGGGACAAATTTGGGAATAGCGGCACCCTGAACGCGTTTTGATTAGCTAGGTGAGAAGGAGCTTTTAGGTTATTGTATTTGTTTTGGGTGCTTAATTCTCGTTTCACTACGGCCAATAATTGCTTAAACATGTTAATGATGGAATTTAATTGACTGGTTAATTTCTCAAACTGGGTTGAATAAGACAAAGTGGTGTTAATCAGATTCACGATAAGCGGCCATTCATGGTACTAACGGGCAGATATAGTACCCAGCTCCTATAATAAATGCAATAATAAAAATCAGACAGTTCACACTTCAGTTTATCAATAAAGATGCTGCAGACCCTTGTTATATTAGCGGTACAATGTCACCTCGGTGATCATACCATCGGTCTGATTAGGAAGCACATGCTGGGATATCGCGATAGTGGTATTTCCCTCATTGATTTTGTAGTTATCTGTTATCGTATGATCTGGATTCTTAAATGTGTTTTCCTTTTCCCATTTTTGAAATGGTTTCCTAATGTCGCTCATGGTGATCTTCTGCGCCAATGACCTTGGAAGCTGGAACCTAAAAGATAATACACGGGGAGGTGTTTCTTTTGTATCATATATGCAATAGATATATAAGTAACTTTCATCGTATGGAACCATCTTTGTGAAGCCGGGGATACAGACTTTATATGTTGAGGTCAACGGCTTAAGTACGGCGATTCCTTTATCCGCTGAATAATCTTTTACAGCCAATGCCTGGTTCAATCTGCTAATCATGCTCACCAGCGTTTTTGTATCCACGGCCGTTAGCGACCCAAAACTATTTTTATTGACCGGATCTTTCCTCGGGTTGCAGCTTATGAGAATAATTCCTACAGTTAAAACGATACCGTAAACACTTGTCTTCCACATCATATTGGAGTTTATCAGGATTCCGTAATTTTTATAACATGGCTACTTTAAAGCCGGCTTCCCATAACCGGCAAATTTTATTCCAATTCATGCCTTAGGCTCAATCTCAATGTATACTGGGCCTGTAATTTTGTATGTACGCCATTACTAAATGATGGCGTAAATTCCACAGGCTCATTAACCTTGATAGGAATTGGGAGACAAAGTTTCTCGCTGGCATCAGTGTAAATGATGGTTTTGGCGATTCAGCTTTCGCACGGAAAACCCTCTTTTTCCAGCTGTTTGTTTCCCCAGACGTGTAGATGCTTGATAAAGGGGATCAACTCCATTCCGGTTTCACTTACAGCATATTCCACCTTTGGAGGGACCTCATGATATACTTTGCGGGTAACCAGTTTATCATCCTCCAGCTCCCGTAGCGTCTGGGTTAACATTTTAGTAGTGATATCAGGCAAAATTCTCCTCAACTCACCATAGCGCAATACTTTTTTTGAATAAAGGTGCCATAATATCCTTCCTTTATATTTTCCTCCAATCCGTTTGAATGCATAGTCAACGCCACATTGTTGTACCATCCCGGAATCAGTTAAATTACTTTTCATGTTTTACTAAATTTAATTATCTGATTTTCAGCAATACATACTTTTAAGTTCATAGGATACTAAAAAGTACATACTTGTTCCAAAGATACCGTTAAATTAACTTTGTACCGACAGATAAAGAAATAAGAATGAAACAAATAGATCATAACATGGATACTTTTAATAAAAGTCATATAATGAAAGCTGTACGTCAACATGAATTCGGAGGTCCTGAAGTCCTCCTCTATGAGGATGCTCCGGTGCCTGTTTTAAACAAAGGAGAGGTAAGGGTAAAGGTATCTGCAATAGGTCTTAATCCACCAGACTGGTATCTGCGTGACGGATACAAAATGTTACCTCCCGAATGGCAGCCAAAGGTGCCTTTTCCAATCATTTTGGGTACCGATATTTCCGGTGTTATTGTTTCAGTTGCCGATGATGTGGATGAATTTTCGGTTGGTGATGAGGTGTATTCAATGGTGCGGTTTCCGAGTTATGGGCCGAGTCAGGCCTATGCAGAGTATGTAAATGTTCCCGTTTCGGATCTTGCGTTGAAACCGGCCGGAATTGATCACATTCATGCAGCCGGTGCCCCCATGTCACTTCTTACCGCATGGCAGTTTATGATCGAAGTCGGTCATGATGAGCAGAATCCCCTTCAACCAAATCAGCACATGCCAGTCCCTCTTGCCGGCAAAACGGTACTCATCAACGGAGCAGCTGGTGGAGTCGGTCATTTTGCTGTACAGCTTGCGAAATGGAAGGGGGCGAAAGTAATTGCCGTTGCGTCCGGTAGACAGGAAGATTTGCTGAGAAAACTAGGTGCCGATGAATTTATTGACTATACTAAAAATAATGCTGAAGAGACTGTAAAAGATATTGATCTGGTTATAGACGCTGTAGGCGGAAGCAAAACAGGACGATTTTTAAAAACCCTGAAACCCGGCGGTGCATTGTTTCCGATTTTCCCTTTGGGATTCTCCGGTCAGGATGAAGCTGAAAAATTGGGCGTCAACGTTTCTGCAACTCAAGTACGTTCGAATGGCAAACAGCTTGCAGAACTGGCACCTTTACTTGATCAGGGGGTCATCCGTGTAGTGATTGACAGCATATTTCCGCTCTCCGAAGCCCGTCAATCTCATGAACGGGCAGCTTTAGGCCATATACAGGGGAAAATTGTTTTAACTGTCGGCTGACAATCAATTTTCATCGTTGACCTGAGTATAAAATTAAGGGCTTTCCTATTTTTAAGAGGCCCGGTAATTACCTGGTACGTAATTCCGGGCTTAAATCGTTTTCTTGATCGCCGCATCTAGTTTATCTAAGCCCGTGTCCCCCTGGTCTGAATTGTAGGTTATCTTACCCTCCGCATTGACTAAGATACAGGTGGGTACCGCATAAATACCTAATGACCTGGGAATCCTGCTTTCCTGGAATTTCACCCGCTCTGATACGTTGATCCAGGTCAGTCCGTTTTTATTGACATGCGCTTTCCAGTTCGCTATGTTATCGTCATTATTGAGGTATACTACCTTTAATCCGGATGTCTTATATTTATCGTATAGAGCCTTTAAACGGGGCAGCTGCTTTTGACACGGAAGGCACCAGGTTGCGGACAAAACGATCAGGTAATTTTGCCCCCGTAAGGAGCGGGTGTCAAATGTATTGCCGTCAATATCGCTGACGGTGAAGTCAGTGATCTTTTTGCCGACCTGCGCGTCGAGGTAACCCCTGATATATTTTTTTTGGCGTTCATAGACGGAAAGCCCCAGCGGCGATCCCGAAAGACCGGTGTCAAGCTTTGCCCAGGCCTCCAGTACTGAAGTGGCATGGTGTAGTGAAACTTCCCTCGCACTGGTCTGATACAAATGCAGTACGCTGAAATAGTCTTTTGGGTGGTTGCTCACCAGTTGGAGCTGATTTTTTAAGTCCCCGAGGAAAATCGCTTTGGGTATGGCCCTGCCATTGGAGGTTAATGGATATTTATCGTATAAAGAATGCCATAGCTGGTCTGCTTGTCTCCATATCCTCATACTGTTCGTTTCCAGTCCGGAAATGCCTGGTTGCCCGTTTAAGCCTGTACCGGTCTCTAAGCGGAGGTAATGTTCTCCGGAATCCAGGGGAAACTTAATTGAAGCGGACTTTCCCTGGATCTTAAAGCCCAGCTCTGCGAAGTGGACGGGCTGTGACATGGTTCCTTTAAACCTGGCCATTCCGTTTTCAATAGTTGAGGAATCTATTTTCCATGCTTGTTGTGCTTTATTATCCAATAGGTACAATTTGATTTTTTTTCCCTCCAGTTTCCGGCTTCTGACATGAAGAGTGTAGCTATATTGTGCATGGCTGATTTCAGCGATAAGCATGATAAACGTTATCAAAAAAGATATTCTCATATATTTTTAAGTGCAGCGCCAATGCCGGTTGTTTAAAGCTAACAATTTTCTACGGCCCAACCTGCTGGCTGCGGAAACTGATGCAGAATTATTTTAAAGGGCTCTAGACTGGAAATCCTTAAAACCTGAACGGTGGGGGGAGGGATAGGTTTAAACTGCTACGGCGATAAGACCTTTACTATGCGTCCGCCTTATGGAATAGGCAATCAATCTTACGGGGTATATGCTACTTTATGGAGCTATTGATCTGGAGCATATCAAAATATGGTCACTTCGATACCGTCTGGCTATCAGGTTCCGATGAATCAAAGCTGCAAAATGTGTTAAGTTGATGACATAGGTATGGCAAAGCTAAATTTCGAACCTTTACCGGGTTCGCTTTCTGCCCAGATGCGGCCACCATGGCGGCTGATGATTTCTTTGCAGATGTAAAGACCTATTCCAAAACCCGAAACGGTTGCCAGTTTACTACCTTCAACCCGGTAATACCGCTCAAAAACTTTTAGCAATTCATGCTGATCAATTCCAATGCCGCTATCGCTCACGCTGATACACACTTCCGTTTCGTCTTTGCTGCAGGCTACCATAATTGAGCTGCCTTGTGGGGAATACTTAACCGCATTGCTGATAAGGTTATGGATAACATGGTTTATTTTGTCTTCGTCTGCATGGATAACGGCTTGCTCCACAGGGGCAAATAGCAGTGTATGGCTAACAATAGTCGCCCGGGTGTCTTTCTCGACATTTTCAATCAGTTTCGCAAGATTGAATGGTTCGATATTGAGCTGTATCTTACCTGATTCAAGTCTTGACAGGTTCAGGAACCCGTTGATCATGTTTGACATCTTGACAACTTGGTGCACTGCTTTCTCAATGGCAAGCGCCGCAGTTACATCCCTTCCGCCGGTGAGCCTGCTCTGTGCAAGCTGAACGAATGCTTTCATGGAAGTGAGCGGGGTTTTAAGTTCATGGCTCACCATTGCGATGAAATCGTTTTTACGGAATTCATCATTTTTCTGTTCCGTTACATCCATCAGTATCCCGGTCATGAACTGCTTTGCTCCGGGTGCCCTCTTGCGGTCAAAATCGCCAATTGCCCTAAGCCAGCGCAAAGTCTTATCACGAAAGCCACTTGCAGGATAGGTTATGTCAAGGGTATTTCCATCACGTATCGCTAACCTGATTTGTTGACTTACATTAGGCCTGTAGTCTTCAGGAATGCAGGCTAAAAGCTGCGGCAAAGTTGACGCTTCTCCGGGCAGAAAACCAAACAAAGCTTTTGCCCTTGAATCGGCAATAATATCTGTGGTCCCGACTTCTACGGACCATGTACCCAAATTGGCTGCATCTATCGCCTGCAGCATCGCTTTCTCGGTATCTATTATACGATTTTTGGCAGCCGACAACTCTTCATTTACCGCTAAGAGCTTTTCATTTGCCAATAGCAGCCTTTCATTAGCTGCTGCAAGCGCTTCGTTGGTGGCTTTTAATTTTTCGCTGGTTTCCTGCAAAAGGGTAACCGTCTGCCTGATCTCAGTTACGTCGCGGGTGGTGCCTGCAACCGCTTCTACCCGGCCATCCGGGCCAAATACAGGTGTAAAAATGTAATCATAATATCTTTTCCCCAGAGTGGCGTGCGGAAAGGTAACTTCGCCCCTAATGGGCTGTCCGGTAGCCACCACGGTATCAATTTCCCGCCAGTGCATCTCGGCATGCCAATGTTCATAGCCGTTTTCAAGTAATCCCTTTCCGATTGCATCCTGTGCAGTTTTTCCCCACATCTCCAGCAGCGCTTCATTCGCATAAATAAAGTTATAGTTCAGGTCAAACACGTACATGAGATCCGGCGTTCCCGAAGTTATGGTTTCGTAAATCCGTTTCTGTTCAAGGGCTTTTGCTTCTGACTCCTGAAGTGCAATTTCCGCTTCTTTCCTTGAGGTGATATCACTCGCTGTTCCTATCCACTCGGTAATTTCTCCATGGGCATCAATCAGCGGAATTGCTCTTGAAAAGGTCCAGCCTGTAGTGCCGTCTGCGCGGTTCACACGGTGCTCAAGCGCAAATGTTTTTTTATCCCGGATGGAAGCGGCAATCGCATCATTCACAATTTCCATGTCCCCGGGAAAAACATTAATCACTTTCCATCCGGTAATGGGCCTGTCTGAATTTTTCAAAAAACCCCGGCCATCCAGCTCATACATAATTTCCCAGTCCGGGCTTAGCGAATAAACAACATCGGATGTTGCAAGCGCCAATGCCAGAAAGCGCTGTTCCAGCAGCTGCGCCTGGTGTTTTTTTTTAGTCGAATAACGTCTCTGGTCGTTCATTTTGGGCTTTGTTGATTAACATTGACAGCTTGCATTTTGTTTAGCTATTTAACTAATTAAAAGTCAGTTGCCGAAACCGGTGTTCCTTTGATCGTAATGGCAGATTAAATTGCACATTTTTAATGAGGCCGGCAAAATTTGTTTACTGTAAAGATGGGCACAAGCTTTGGTTTGTCCGGTTAAGTATGGAAAGTTTCGCCCCCTCTTTGTTCTTTTGTTCTGTAACTAAACCGCGTTTGGATGGAGGCTTTGGCCAGGTCAATTTGAACGAGTTTTTATCTTGTCATGCGTTCGGTAAGATAGGGTCGCTTTATCCACGGACGAAGTCGGGTATCCAGCCCGTTCGTGGATCATGCTCAAACCGGTTTGATTGATCTTGACTGGTTAAATTGGCGGGGCAAGATTCTTGGCAGGTTTGTATTCATGTATTTTTTCGTATAATCTGTTGTTTTTTATACAGGAGTATACCCTTGCAGCAATTTTCAATCGGATTGCATTGAGTACTGACATCTTATGTTTTCCCTCTATATCCGTTTTACGGTGATAGTATGCTTTAATATCCGGGATAAACTTTTTGGCCAGAACGGCAGAATTATGTAGCAGGGCTTTCATTTTTTTATTGGCAATCTTTGATACCCGGGTTTTCTTGCGGATGGTGGTTCCTGATTTATAAGGGAAGGGCGCTATTCCTGCGTAGGACGCGAACTGTCTGATGGTTCTTATGTTTTTGAATTCGTTGGTGCAGATGAGGATTTCCAATGCAACAACGGGCCCCACACAGGGCACCGACTGCATCAGGGTCATCAGGCGGTTTGTTTCTTCATCCGCTTTCCATGTTGCCTCGATTGAATCTTCAACATCCTTTATATCCAGTCTAAGCGCATCGAAACTCCTGGAGCAAAGTCTGTTGTTCTGTTCAATCAGGCCTTTCTTTACAAAGCCTGTGTGCTCTTTTAAGGGGACCCGCATAGCGATATGAAGGGATTGTAACCGCTTTCTCAAAGCGGATAGACCGGCCAGCTGTTCGATGATTGGCCGCCTTGGTATTCTTAATCTTAATATATCCCTCGATTTATAGAGGTAGAGGGCGATTCTTTCAGCATCTTTTTTATCGGTTTTGGCCCTGATTAAACCCGAAGAATTTTTAATGCGAAGAGGCGGGTCAACGACAGTATCGATTTTAAGTGTCTTCAGTTTGTTGATCACGTGGTTGCCATAAATTCCTGTGTTTTCCATTCCGACAACGGTATTTCTGGTGGTAAACTTCAATGAAGCTTTCAGGTGTAGCATATGTTCTTTGATCGCTTTTGGTTCATTGGGGATGTTATTGTGGACCAAAACAGATCCCTGAACCATGACGGCGATATCAAGGGTTTCTTTTGATATGTCGATCCCGATGAAATAGACATACCTTTTTGTCTTATTTAATGCATCCATAGGTGAGGGTTTTATTTCCCATCCTGTACGGCCAGGCGTTTTTCTACAAAATAGGTCTTACCTTTGGCGACAGCTCTGACTCACCTGACCGTTTTTTTAATTGGTGCTGAGCATTAACTTACCGGGCCTTATGCTCACGCTTTGGTCTTTCCTTGGTTAACATTTAAGTCTTCTCCCGATAATGATGATCATTCAATTAAATTTTGATGGGACATTATCTCAAATCCGGTTTATTCATATAGGATTTTTCCCGTAGGTTTTAAACAAATTTAGTCATCAAGACGATTTAATCAATTTAGTTTTTTTAAATATCACCGGTTCAGGCCATGGAGCACCGGGGAGCCTGGTATTGTATGCTGATAGGGGGCGGTCTGGGCTGTAGGATGATTCTGGGTGGATAAGGTGGTGGACTGGGATTTGCTGGAGTGGTGGCTTAGCAGGGTATGTGTTTATTTTTTGTTTGTGCAGTTCTTCCAGGGCCGGGTTTTTTGGAGGTCCACAGGTAAAAGCGTCAAGGGGGATATACGAAATGGATAGGAAGTTTTATTCAGGGGAAGGGATATCACAGCTTAACCAAACGGGATAAAAAGACCGGGAACAACGGGACTTCAGATATTCAAGTTTGGATAAGAAATCATCAGATAAGGTGCTGTTGTATAGTTTGGTTAAAAAATTCTCCACTACATCCACATCAGAAATAGCCATAGAATCAAAGAGCAGCATCCTTTGGAATGCTGTATTCGTATGTAAAATGCAGATATATTTTCCAACGATGTTTATACTTACTAAATCATCGGTGTATATAGATTTTCGTATTCCTATGTCATGGACATATTCTGCTCCAAAGTGCTTGATGTTTTTGCAAATCTTATCAGGATCTTGTGTGTAGCTTAGAAAGCGGTGATTGTTGTTGGCATCGATGTATAAAACGATTGGGTCCTGGTTCATGGAGGTTTGTTTTTTAAATTTAATAAACCCCTGAGGTAAAAACAATCTGTTTTTGTTTTTGCAGGATATCGCACATTCTGACCTGGCAATTAGCTAGACGATTCTTGGTTTGTGGCAGTAAGATTTGGGTGTTATTTGGTTGGTGTTAAGAAGAGGGGTGGGTAGTTGTTGGCTGTCCCCTAAAGGGCCGGGCCATCTGCTGTATCTTTTGTTCCAAAAGGATGCCGCGTCTGTCCCTGACAGGGAGTAAGTATTTATGATGGGATATTGCCAGGGATCTGCAGGGGACTTGACTCTTCCCGAATAATAAATCCTAACAATTGCTACCAGATATATAATAGATAGTTAACTCAAAAAAAAATAAATAAAAAGTACTTTGAATTACAAAGTAAATAACTAGTTTTGTTAAAAAAATCAGGATGATGACAGTTCAGGAAAATTTAAGTGAAAAAAAATGGTTTACCCATTTGCTGTTTAAAAGAATGCTTTTGGTAGGCGCAATCGGATTGGTGATGGTCGGCGTTTTTGTAATTGGAGCTGGAAAAGGTGATCCTGCATGGGGAATTACCTGGCGTATAAAACCGCTTTTACTCACGCCTTTGCTTGGTGCGTTTATCGGCTTGCTTTATGACTTAACTGAGCCACTTAGAAGAATAAAAGGTTGGATAGGTACGGTCTTTTTTGTTTTGAGCATTTTTGCTGTAATGGTTGGGTTGTGGATGGGTCTGATATTGGGTCTTAATGGTACGATGTGGGATTAGTACTTTTTGTTCATCCCAATCCGTTCGGTTTATCATAACGCATATGCAGGATTATCAACTGGCGGGCTGTGCCATTTGAGATAAATCATGAGAACTCCAAAAAGTCTCTTATTTCGCTTAAATTCGACGAAATATTTCTTGAACTATGATCTAAAAGCGGCTAAGACAACCAAAATAACCACTTTGCTCTGTAATCGAGCGTCAGTTTGAAGCGAAATGCGGCGTCACTTTGAAAACGGAACGACCGGCCATTTTCCCCGAAATACACAATTTAATTACACGATCTTTCAATTCGTCAATTTTTATCCAAGAATATCCAATACTATCAAAGTAAACATCTATCTCTGATAAATTCATATCTTCAATACTTTTGAGTTGGTTAATCACCTGAGATTTATAGGTATTTTTTCCCTATCACATGAAAACAATGATAAAAGTAGAATGAGAGGCAAAGCGTTTATAATTTTCATTTGTGTGCTAATTATCTTTCGTTTTTTGAGACATGCGCTTGCTGAAATTCAACAGAAATTAATGCAAAAACAGGCTCCTAATATGCAATAGGTCAGTTCCTGTATTGCCATAACCAGCAAATGCAATAATAATTTTATTTCAGATATTGAGCGTGATATATTAATCACCGTTCTTGTTTAGCGTTTCTTTGGCCAATAGATAAAAGCCAGAACAAGAACCAAAAGCCCCATTGAGCCGCTTATTTCCAGTAGATAATCTTTCATTTACTTAGATTTTGTTTTTCTGTTAACCCATCATAAATTTTAACGTATCTCTAGCAAGTTGCCCGGCTAATTCTCAACTACCCAATTTCCGAACAAAAACTGTTTCACCTTTCTCAACTTTTCAAATCATTTAGTCAAATCTGGCAGTTCTTTAGGCTTACTGGAAGTTTTTTCCTGGAAAATAATTTCGCAACCTGCTTTATTTAAACCATCTATTTGTAAATCCAAATTTTGGTCTTTTGTGATAACTCGTGCATAATTGTTATAAAAACGTTTGTCATATGAATATATGAAAGATAGATTGGTGATACAATTTATTGAGGCAATTATTTTGCTTTTTTCGCAAATATTTAACCTAGCACATAAATTCTCAATTGGGGACTGATTAAACGCGCTTGCACGCTTTCCAATCGAAACTGATAAAAAGGCCGTGAATTTCGGGCGCTCCTTTCTCTGCGAGCGCATAATGTCCTGGCTGCGCCAGAACACCCTCCGGGACTTATAGCTCTCCGTTCACTCTGCACCCGTTTTTCCGGACTTTCTTTTTTCCGTTTTTTCTTTTGAAAAGATTTTTTAGGAAAAGGGAAAGGAAACAAAAACAATGTAAAACTTAAAATTTTTAGATCATGGAAATTACCGGAAGATTAACAGGAGATGCAACGGTAAAGACGTTGAGCGGAGAACGGAAAGTGGTAAACTTTTCTATTGCTATCAATGACAGCTAAAACGCCAACCACCGGAAGTTTTTTCCGTTATCCCTGAAAACATGGAAGAAATAATAATGACCGGTTTTTTTAACTGCCCTGATTTTTTTCATAGGGTCATATCATTTCATAGAGATCCTGTAGCTCGTCAAAAGGTGCCTTATAGTAAAACTGTGCTTTCTCCAAAACCTTTCTGGCAGCAATATTAGATCTGTTGACTACGGCGCAAATGCTGGTGATGCCTTGTGAAAGCAAACTGTCAATTACCGGTGGCAGTATTTCGGTCATGATATAACAGCCTGTTGCTGCTGCGGCCAGATAAAACTCAATAAAAAACGGATAAGTTTCCATGCTGTAGTGTTGCCGGGCAACTTTTGGTGAGATCAGGTCGATCAGGCCAATAACTTTATCCTGCTTTTTATCGGTGATAAAGTGAAGGTAGTTTAACCCTGCATGGTAGTTCATGACCATGGTCTGTAGGAAAAGTTCTGCTTCCAGAATGTTATGTAGTCTTTTCTGTGGAATGTAGGTTAAGGTTTGCTCATCAGACAAGATTGCAAAGATGTCAGTGGCTAGCTTTTCAAATTTTTCGAGTTCTTCCGGCCTGAAGGGATGGATTAGCAGGTTTTCTGTTTCGTAGTGCAGTGGTTCGTTCATGGGCGCGGCTAAAATAGCAAAACAAAATGGGGATGAAGGGGGCTGTTTTCATTTGGTCCTTTATTTATTTGGGGAATTGTTGGTAATGTTAATCAATGACCAGGCTCGCTTCATGTAATGGTGGGAAGGATGAAGTTAGGGCCACATAAAGGTGTTTATCGTTGAAAGCTATTAGGCAATCGTTAACCATACAGTAATGCCGTGGGACACGGGAAGTGTGGCATTGTTGGTTAAGTGTATTGTTATTTTTTTTGACGTGCTGCTAAGTTTTTTGCTTTGCTGGATGTTTATAAGCAGGTAAAGAAATATGATTACTACCCATTGTATGAGCTCGAATTTGATTCGAATGCCTGTAGTTACGAAATTTTAGTCAATGATGGTAACCAAATTGAAGACAATAGGAAACCATCTTTCCGCGGTGTTCCCTGAAAAGATGGCCTGCCAGTTTATGGATACGTAGTTGGGAATCCCTATTCATCTGTATTGATGGTCTCGCGAAGTTCCAGGGTAGCATCCGTTCCAAAATCCGGACAGTCTTTTACCAGTAGTGTTGCCTGCTCCAGGGAAGGTGATCCACATTGGGAAACTGGGGCGGTATATGCTGATCTGAATATGATATTTGGGCGCCGGTACCTATCGGACCAGGCTAACCTTGTACTGGAAGAAATAGCAAATGGCTGTGCAACTATTAGTCAGCCTGGAGGGTTGACCTGTTTAAATCATTCCCTGGTGATGAGTTTTTGCATTTTCATCAGGATGATCCGGTGTACAATGTTTTAGCGCTAAGGGATAGGAATTCCATTTTCCATGCTCACCAGGCAGTTCGTGGATCATGCTCAAACCGGTTTGATTGATCTTGACTGGTTAAATTGGCGGGGCAAGATCCTTGGCAGGTTTGTATTCATGTATTTTTTCGTATAATCTGTTGTTTTTTATACAGGAGTATACCCTTGCAGCAATTTTCAATCGGATTGCATTGAGTACTGACATCTTATGTTTTCCCTCTATATCCGTTTTACGGTGATAGTATGCTTTAATATCCGGGATAAACTTTTTGGCCAGAACGGCAGAATTATGTAGCAGGGCTTTCATTTTTTTATTGGCAATCTTTGATACCCGGGTTTTCTTGCGGATGGTGGTTCCTGATTTATAAGGGAAGGGCGCTATTCCTGCGTAGGATGCGAACTGTCTGATGGCTCTTATGTTTTTGAATTTGTTGGATACCATAGGTAATTCCATGATGTAAATACCGTATCGTTAAGATAAATGTGTTCTGGTTGGCCATGGGAATTAAGTACCTGACGCTGGCTGGCCATCACACCGAATTTCTCATGGCTGCTTATTCCGCTACCAATCATATAATCCATCATGTCAGGTTGTATAACCAATCTAGCTCCCTGATCCACCAGATCACCCGGTGAGCGTTAATAAATTTCCACATCGAAACCACTTTTAAATAATTCTATTCCTGCAAACAAGCCGCCAATTGAGCCACCGATAATAATAACTTTCATGTTAGTTCTGATTTTTAAGATGATTGGGGGCAGGTTTAGTTGTGACAACATTTATGATCGTAATGATCGCAAGCGCCACCATAAAACCGGCTGCCAATGACCAGCCGCCTAGTTGATAAAATTGAATAGCAATGAACGAACCAAGCGCACCACCGATAAAATAACTTGTCATGTAAACGGTGTTTATTCTGCTGTTAGCCTTCTGATCCAATGTATAGATAACCGCAATATTTGTAACTTGAGTGGCTTGGACGCCAATATCCAACAGGATTACCGTTATCCATATCGCTGGAATCGTTTCTGGAAAGAATTTAAGCACCAGGATACTGAGCAGTGTCAGGGATGTGGAGAAGATTAGCGACCTGGTGTGCGATCCCTTATCTGCCAACTTTCCGAAAACAGGCGCAATTAATGCACCGGCTGCAGCCAGCAGGCCAAATAACCCAATGGTTGAAGCCGAATAGTGGAATGGTTTACCGCTTAAATATAAGGTAAGTGTTACCCAAAATGCGCTTA
Organism: Pedobacter suwonensis; assembly: GCF_900111825.1. Lineage (GTDB taxonomy): Bacteria > Bacteroidota > Bacteroidia > Sphingobacteriales > Sphingobacteriaceae > Pedobacter > Pedobacter suwonensis. The sequence goes on along the minus strand of NZ_FOJM01000002.1, from coordinate 399,003 downwards.
GGGTCCCAAAAGCCAGCATTCCGGTTAACGCAGTTTTTCTTAGTAAAGAAAACCGGCCTAATTGGTGGATAGTGGATTTCAATAGCCCTACATAGGTTCCGGTAAACTTTTCAGTTGTTGAGGGGAAATCCCGTTGCATCAGTATTGCGGTAACAAATACCATTACGGATGAAATAATATATACATATTGCCATCCGAGCCAACCGGTTATGGAGCCACTAAATACCCTTGCGATTAAAATCCCCACCAAAATACCTGTAAAAATCTGCCCTACAACTTTACCTCGGTTCTCAGAAACCAGACTGGCAGCCATTGGCAGGATCACCTGCGCAACAACAGCGAAAACGCCTGTGAAAAAACTCCCGGCGTAGAGTACCCAGATGTTTGGCGAGAAAGCGGTAAGTAACAGGGAGAAAATAAGCCCTGCCTGAAGATAGCATATAAGTTTTTTTCGATCGATCATATCCCCGACCGGGGTGAGCAGAAATAAACCAATTCCATAACCAATTTGAGATAACACCGAAATATTGCCAGCTTTTTCTATACTAATCTGAAATTGCGTAGCCATTGCATGTAAAATCGGCTGACTGTAATAAACATTGGCCACTGCAACACCTGCAGTTGTCGCCATAATTAGTACTTGTGTTTTTGTGAGTTGTCCCATTTTTGTATCGTTTTAATCAATGTTTGTCCCTGAAGGAGACGATACAAATTTGCCAAAGATGGCTTAAAGGGAACGATGAACTGGTTTAGGAATTTTGCACGAACCAGTTCAATTGAATTTCTTGAACTAGATTAACTTTTTTGCGTTAACCCTCCTTTTTCTAAGCTTGGACAAATATTCTGTTGTCATTCCCAGATAAGATGCTAACGCATATTGCGGTACCCTGTTTACGATGTCGGGATATTTTTCCAGCATAAACTCGAAACGCTGCTCAGCAGTTTTTGTCAGATTAAGAATGACCCGCCTGGCCATATGGGCAGCTGTATGCTCGGCTAATATCCGAAAGATGGTTTCATAGGTGTGACTTGCTTTTTTTAGCATGCGTTCCGCATCAAAACTAATTTGCAGTACCAGACTATCCTCCAAAGCCATAACGAACATAGATGCTGGTTGCTGAAAAATATAGCTGTTGTAATCTGTAATCCACCAATTATCGATTGCAAACTGGATCGTATGCTCCTCTCCGCCGTCACCAATGACATAGGCGCGGAAACTCCCTTCGATAACAAAAAATCTGTATTTAGCCACGAATTCCGGTTGAACGATAAACTGACGTTTTTTCACACGGACAAAACTGAAACTTGCACAAAATTCTTCCGCTTCGTCAGCAGATAAGTTTTGGCGTTTGCAGATGTGGTCTTTTAGTTTACTATAATCAAACATGGATTCGTTTAAATTTTAACAATAAATAGTGTCAGAAATAGTGAATTAGGAATAAAACTTATAGTAGTAACCTGTTTGATGATGCAACCCGAAGACATTCTTTAATGGATCAAATAAATAACACCATCAAAATACAGCGATTATTTAAAAAAGCTTGAGTCAATAACTTTAACTTGAGGTAGGCCAATTTCAAGTTTTTCCAATTGCTTTTTGTCAATGACAGAATCTGATATATCTAAAACCCTTAGATCTTTAAACTTAGCAAGATCTGAAATTATTTTTTCGAGATTGGAGTTTTTAGGTATTGAAAACTTCAGTTTTTCTAAATTCTCCAGCTTCATCATATTACAGTCAAGATCCGAAATGAATAACCCAACCATATAAAATTCTTTTAAATTTTTACAATCACCTATCCATTTGGGTATTTCTACTTTAATGCCATTCTTTGGCATATTCTCGCCTTTTATAACTGGAAAAACTAATGTCGACTCGTTAAAAACATAAATTTTTTCAATCTGATCAGCGTTTTCAAAATCAGTTATAGAAACAAATTTTGAGTAATTGATCATCAAATCTTTTTGATCAGCTTGGCCTGCTGCAGAATTCATAATACTCAGATAAATAGTTAGTAAAGTTAATATATTTCTTATCATAAATTTTTTATTCTACCAAGAATGTCCCAGTACGCTTTGTTAGCGTCAGACCACAAATTCTTCTCAATTCTCAGATATATTTTTTGCTCGTTCTTAGAATTTTTAATGTTGTAAACTTCATTTAGCCTGGAAATAACTTGTTGATTGTACGAAGAGTTTATAAGCTTTTTCCAAGCATCAAAATCCATTACTAATACGCCTGCATCAATACCTGAGATGTTGGCTCTATGAACTGTTTGGTTAATGCCAAGTAAAAATGTCTGGTATAATGTCGACTCAGAATTTCTATTCGCACTATTCGTCTTAATTTCATAGGCAATACGCCCCTTTTCTAAAGTTGTGCTATGATTGGGATCTGGGTACTCCATTTTCTTACTTAATGGGTTGCCATAAATATCAGTGTAATTAACCTGTAATCCATAATAACTCCCTCCGACAGCAGGCAAGAAGTGCTCTTGTAGAGCATCTATATGTGTTGTATTGATATAGTAACCAATGTACATGTTTCCGCCGGGACTGGTTGGATATTCGGTAGTAACCCTTTGGGCAAATATTCCTTCTCCAATCGCCCCGATGCCTTTTGCATAAGCATCTGAACCTGATAATCCTTTACTATTCAAATGCATGTGTTTTACTGAAGTGTTATTTGCACCTATTAGTGCTCGGTATATCCATTCATTATAGTTTGCTATCGCTATCGAGACTGGATGTGTTTCTGGATAAGTATCTGTCTGTAATCCATTGGTTGTATGAACGCCAAAACCATTTGATGAGAAAGTTGTGGTTAAATTAGAGGGAATAACAAGGTTTAAAGAAGAATTGTAATCTTCATTTTCACCAACAGCATCATCACTACTATTTAAAAAATTTCTAAATTCTTGGTTAAAACGGCTGTCATCTCCACTTAAATAGATAATTGCCCAATTAATAAAATCGATATCACTTTGAGTTCGGTTAACTATCTTTTCTGTATAGGTAACAAATGCATCTGCTATTTCTTTATGGCTATTTATATAGGAGATATTAGCATCTCCGGTTAGCCAGCCCTCGTTTACCAGATATTGAGCAGAGAGATTATTGAAATTAACATTTGGTCCATGTGGCTGGTCGTCAATCGGACCTTCACCATAATCGATCGGAGATGGTTCAAAGTTATTCGGATCATTAGGATTATAACTGCCCGGATTACCACCCCCACCGCCATTGTAACCGATAGCATAACTTTCATATATAGGTAGGCCAGCTCCGGTATAAAGCATTACAAGTGGACGGGGAGGAATCGTTACCGGGTTGCCTGGCGTAGTTGGTGTTCCACTTCCTGTGAGCCAGCTAAAATCAATATCAAGTCGCCATTCGCTATCAAACGAGTCGTTATATGCATCATAAGTATAATATTGGTAAGTTGATAAACCAAACGCACTTCCAGCCCATCCTATAAACTCGCCAAGTTTATCAATCAACCAGCCAAAGAAACCACTTACCTGTTTATTTTTTATTGATGTAAGCGACTGTAGTTTGTTCTTCTTCACTATGCTTTGTAGATTGCTAGGTGATGAAGCGCCTACTTTCATAGCATAAAAGTCCTTCACTATACTCTTTTCCAGCTGCTGAACTAAAACAGTATCACCCTCAAGATTCCATTCTAATAGCTTTCCAGTCCATATTCCATTTTCTCCTGCATCACTGTTCTTGCTCTTCGGAATAAAATTAAGGAGGAATGAATTAATCCTACCGCTAGGGCCATCCTGTATCAAGAACAATTCTGGTGGGTGCGCAGGATTGTAATTAACATTGTCGCTGTTTCCTGTTGCAGCAGCCTTATTGGAAATCCCTGCTGAAATGCCGTTACTGCTCAACGAATTGTTCTTAAGGTTAGGCAAGTTACCTAGCTTTGTGATCTTATCTACATTAAGTGTTGGTATGCGGACAACATTTTTTCCATCCACGATTCCCTGTTTTGCCTTTTTCCAGTCAAGTGCTACAAGTTGTGCATATTTGCTGGTCTCAAACCATTTTATAATTGCTGTATGCTGAATAAGCTGTCCATTTTTAATTTCAGGTTCGGGTAGGTAGCCCCTGTCTTTTCGACAGGCTTGTGCTAGCAATAAGCACATAAGGATTAGGCAGGCAAAAATTCTGCCTTTAAAGAGTGTTAATTTTTCCATTGTTAATTTAAATATCCTAAGTTGAGAGGATCGATTGCCAAACATACAGGGATGAATGAATTCAATAAAGCGGAATATTTAAATTTTAGACAAGACCATAAAGCGCCTCTGTTTGGGCTGCTTGAAAGCATATTTTAAATATAATAATTACACATCTAGCTATATTGATCTACAGTGCCAACGGAAAAATTAGTTAAAAAAAGTCTTTTTGTGATCTATGGTATAACTAACTTCATCATCAACCTGTAGTGTTCTTAAATCAAGGTCTCCTGCTTCAGAAATATATTCCATTAAATTTTCGGCAGGCAGTTTACTCGCTGTGAATTTGAAAGCCCTGAAAATGTAACGTTTCTTGGTGAAGAAACAGGCGGCAGTAAAAATGTAAGGACGGCTTTGACGCTAAAAGCCTTAGCTTACCTGAGAGAGTCAGCTGTTGCTCCGTTATGGAACGCTTACCGCTTTTTTTTGGTGACATTAGCAGTATTGACGGCATAGGTGTGATGCCGGATGTTCTGATTACTTACCAGGTTGAAGATTTTTTTGGCAGCTAAAGATCTGGAATTGGATTGGGTGTTGAAGGATATGGAGAAAAACATCGGTGGGGGGATAAGTTAAGGTGATTAGCTAGGGAACTGATGGGGTGCATGCTGACCTGATATAGTAGTTGTGGCATGTACGTATCGGATCATGTTAAAGCTGTATTGGAAGAAGTAGGAATTTGGCTTGGTGTTATGATCTTAAGGAGTCGTCTAAAAATAATCTTCTATATGATCAATAGCTTTAGGCGTGCAGTGATGCGTGGTGATTTACGGTCTAAAACCAACTAATTGTGGGTAAATGTAGATTGATATTTTTTTTTGGGGGCGTGCCCAAAGAAGGGTCGCGTCTTCCGCTGTATCTCCCTGCGGGAGGATGCCGCTGCAACCGCTCACGCGCTTTTCGGCAACATTAAAACACCTTCTCGCAAGCCTGTGATATTGAGTTTAATCGTTGCCTGGATGGATGCATACCCATTCAACAATCAAGTTCCGTATAAATTAGTATTGCCTTTTGAAGAGAAATTGGAGTTCTTATTCAATTCTGACAAATTTAAGGTTCATTTCTGGCATGCAAAGGAATTTCCGGCATAAACCCGCCTGTAGCCTTTGCCCGCCTGCCCATTTATTCCGTTCCTCCTTTTGCTTTGGCAGAAGCTGAACCTTGCTGACCGCCATAATTAAATCAGAAAAATTATGGAAAATTTAAGTTTTAAAGTGGCAGAGATCGAGATCAGTTACCGTCCGGCATTTAAATTGGCAGAGTTGCCAAAGGTTACTTCTTCCAGGGAAGCTTACAAGGTTCTAATCGAACGGTGGGATGAAGGTAGGATGGAACTTTTGGAAGAATTCAAGGTGATTTTGCTCAATACAAAGGGCAGGGTATTGGGTGTGGTGAATATTTCCCAGGGAGGTTTTTCGGGAACCGTTGCCGATCCCAGGGTGATTTTTGCGGTGGCGCTGAAGGCTTGTGCAAGCTCGATGATCCTGGCACATAACCATCCAAGCGGGGAACTCTCTCCGAGTGATGCAGATCTGACTTTAACAAAGCGCTTGAAGTCCGGAGGAGATATATTAGGGATTGAAGTGCATGACCATTTGATAGTCTCAAGATATGGATTTTATAGTTTTTTAGAAGAGGGGAGGATGTAGAGTCTGCTAATATTATGGACAGATGCGATCATTTGCGACCCCTGTTCTCCGGAAATATTTTTACCTATTGTGGGGGATTAGGACTGTGTTAAAAACATTTTCACTGTTTTACAGTGCTTTAGGTTTTTGTGTTTGCAAATGCCGTTTATGAAAATATATTTGCGCTATGACTGTAACCGTTTTAGCAATTCTGGAGACTGATTTTGTGCCGCAAAAGTCCTTGGCGAAGGTAATGAACGATAGATTGCAACGCGCAGCGAAAGAACTTGAAAAGGTGCATTTGAAACCATTGTCGGGTCAGGGTTTCTCTCCGGATGACCTGGTGATTTATATCAGTTATAATTCCAAGTATAAAATCCGTTATTGTATTGTAAACGATGTTCCAGCTGATATCCAGTATTTTGTAGCGGAACTTTGTGGCCGCTTGGGCTATATACTCTGGAAAAGGGTTGTGGTTGAAGTTGCGGACTTCGATAAACACCTGGAATGTTAACCTTCCCTTACCTCACGCTGATTGTCTAAATTGTCAAGTCCTGCAGGATATCATGTACCTTTCAAGCTGTATTACCGCTTCACATGAATCATCAGGAAATCGCTGGGAAATTAAGTTGGAGGCACAGCAGAAGAAGGGTTTTGATAGTATTGGCGTTGCGATGCTGCCCAGTGCGGAGTATAGACGGTTAACGGTTGACAGCAATATTGCCTATATCAAACTACGCCATTTTAATATTGGGCCAGAGTATCCGGGTTATCAGGATATTTTTGCAGATATACAAAAGCGTAAGTTAAAGACGCTGGTCATCGATTTGAGGGGTAATCCGGGCGGGAATTTAGTTTGGCTGGCGAGGTTTTATAGTCACATGATTGATTCGCCTAAATATTTCTACAGGCTGCCTGAAGAAATAAAAAAGCAAAAGCAGCTGTATAATAATCAAAAAATGCGGGTTTGGGTGGATAAAATGTCAAAATCAGCCTTCGAGTTGATCACGCCCCATCCATTTACATTTAAGGGTAAAATATATGTATTGATTGACGGTGGTACTTTTTCGGTAGGCAGTTTACTCGCTGCGAATTTAAAAGCCCTGAAAAATGTAACATTTGTTGGTGAAGAAACAGGTGGCAGTAAAAATGTATGGACGGCTTTAACGCTCAAAAGCCTTAGCCTGCCTACGAGTCAGCTGTTGCTCCGTTATGGAACGCTTCCCGCTTTTTTTGGTGACATTACCAATATTGATGGGAGGGGTGTGATGCCGGATGTTCCGGTTGCTTACGGGGTGGATGATTATCTGGCCGGTAAAGATTTGGAATTGGATTTGGTGTTGAAGGATATTAAGATGAATATTAAGGGGGGATAGGTTAAAAGGTGGTTTGCTTTGGGAAGATGATAAGATGCAGGCTGATTTGAATATGATGTTTGCGGACGATAGGTACTGGATCAGGTTAAAGCTTTATTGGAAGAAATAGCAATTTGAATTAACTTTATCTAGAGGATCATCTAAAATAGATCTTCTATTTCATTAATCTTAAAGCGTGCATTGATGTGCAAATGGACTTACGGTCCAGAACTAAGTTAATTGTGGGTAACATAGGTTGATATTATTTTCTTTTCTGGGCGTGCCCCTGAAGGGTCGCGTCTTCCGCTGTATCTCCCTGCGGGAGGATGCCGCTGCAACCGCTCACGCTCTGAGGGTGATTCTTTTATTTTGGTTGAGATTTATGGCGGAATGGATGACGGGTAAGTATCCTTATACAGAAGAAATAGAAGAAATCGCGGATCACTCAATTAAGAAATAGGACTTCGCATATATTCAAAGCCATTATTGTTCGCAATGGTAAGCAACGGTTGTATATTCTCTAAAAACCTTCCCCTTAAATCTATTTCAGGCAATTGCTTCGCATCCGCATTAGGGAACAGGCTCAGGTAAGCTTCCATCATGGGCTCCTTGGGGTAGTTTACGGTCATCACTTTTATAGCTGTTTTTTGCAGTAGGTAATACACTTTATAATAATCCCCCATTCTGGGTAATTTGTTATTCTTCCGGCTACTTGATGATGCATCAGCAGGGTGGCGGTTCCGGATCAGATCATGCGATACAAAGGCATAGGGGATAAAATGGTCAACGGCAAAGTTACCATGACCTGCTGCCAGTTATATAACTTTCGGTCTGCGCCGCTGGGTTTAAAACAGGTGCGGCTTCATTTCTTCGTTTTGAGAGTTTAATAAAATACGGGATCAGGTATTTCCGGAAACCAATCGTCAGCTGTGTCTTCGATGATTGTTGACACAAACAGGCTTATTCTACACACCAAATGCGTTTTGATTGTAGTATTTTAGTTACATTCCCGTGCTATCTTTGTGGGCTTCTATTAACTTGACGTGAATGCATGATGCCGGATATATTGAACTGTTACATTATCGACGATGAATTCCATTCTATAGAAAATCTTTCCATGCACATTATGAGGTGTCCAAACCTGTGCCTGATTGGAACAAATATTAACCCTATAGAGGCTTTGAACGAGATCCGGCGGGGTCCCAAACCTGATGTGCTTTTTTTGGATATCAATATGCCTATGCTTTCTGGCTTGGAGATAGCTGAACTGGTGGATGAGGATATCGATATTATATTTATTACTGCTTATGTAAGTTACGCGGTTGATGCATTTGAAAAAGCTGCCCTTGATTTTCTGCTGAAACCCATTTCATTTGAAAGGTTTGAAAAGAGTGTCCAAAGGTTACGGAAAAACATGGGATCGGTAACTCACCCTGATACCAATAAATCGATCTATATTAATACCGGGGTTAAGGGAAAATTTGCTCAGGTTAGACTCAGTGATATTATTTTTATTGAGGCAGTAGGGCATTATGTGCTTATCCAGACTTACGATGAAATATTCAAGACCCATCTTGGTATTAAGGATATCGGTAAAGATCTTTCATCCCAGGTTTTTTCACGTGTGCATAAATCCTTTATCATAAATTTGAATGCAATCAAATCAATTTCCGGTTCCCAGATAAAACTAGAGGGGGATTTTAGGGTACCTATTGGTGATGTCTATAGAGTAGGGCTGATGGAAAGGTTAAATGGTAGAAATACACAACGTATCAATCATTGAAGGTAAGGAAAGTTATGCGAAATAATTAAAACCTAGCCCCATCTTTATAGCGCAATAACAGTTTGAATTGGGAAAATAAAAATTTGCACCTCTTTTATCTTGCGGGAAATGAATCGCGAACAAGTTAATGTCAAACTTATTGACAGCAATATCGCCTGTATTAAACTGCGTGAGCATAGCTAAATGGAGTAACGTTATTCCGGGCAAATATGAGACGAGTGATCGATTTTGCGTTTGAAAAAGTGTGCTAATGCTCTATCGGATTTGTTGGTGAGGTCTATGATGTTTTTTTTGCATTTGCTGCAATGGTGTTTGCCTTCTTGCTGTTCTATGTCGCTCGATCGCTGTGTGCATGGCATAGTCAGGATCAATTGCAGGTTTTTCCTGGGCTTTGTTTGGTTTAGGATGCGGAATGGTAGGGATTCTACTAGGGGAGCTGTTTTTTATTCGCCCGTGCTTTTAAGATATTTTTAGTTTTTTTATTTGGGCGTGCCCCTGAAGGGCCGCGTCTTCCACTGTATCTCCCTGCGGGAGGATGCCGCTGCAACCGCTCACGCGTTTTGTTTAAAGATTGCTAACTGTTGAGTTTAGCGATCGTTTGGCATCTCATTTATGTTTCAGCACGAAGCAGTTCCATGATCCATCCTATGGCTTCGATCTGAAAACGGTGTTGAATAATTACAATATGAAAGACCTAGCGCATCCCGAGCAAGGAGAAAAACAGGAGAATTGTTAGAAACGGTAACCGGCCAATGATCTACTGTTAAGGATGGCCAGGTGGTGAAGTTCCGCATTGAGGCCGTGCCGCGTTTACCTCTCGATTCGATGATCCTCCGGATGAAACCGGATCCGTTAAAAAGACGCGATGAAGCGTTAAAATCCTATCTGATGGATTCAAGATCACGCCAGGTATCGATTTTACCTCTGGGGCTTTAATTTGACCTGCCTTTGAAATTTTATTGGAACTGCATGGTGAAAAAATCCTGATTTACAGATCTGTGCGTACAGCTTGGAGCGAAACAGGCGTTCAGTGTGGAGCGTAACAAGGTGTCAGCATAAATGCGAAATGCGCGTACACTTTTGCCGAAATGCTCAGCCCGGCCGAAGGCAACGGCCTAATGAATAAAAATAATATCTTTCAGAAGATCGCTAAATTTGCAAAGATCTAAAAATTATCAGACAATGTTATCAGAAAAATTAAAAGTGGACTTCGCATCAATGCGGGTAGAAATATTGGACTTAAATGTGCTTGCTTACTTCTATGTAAGAAAACTTAACCGTTTAGCACATATAATTAAAACAACTACCCGCGAATACCTTTTGGAAGAGTTTACGGCACTTCGGTATATGGAGAACGGCATTATTTTGCACCTGACCAATCTTGACGACGACAGTAGCAACTTTTCATTTCGTACAGCCAGTGCGGCCTTTAAGCGAAGTACTAGAGACCAAAAAGCACAAACGCAAATACACGAAACACTAAAAACTTTCCGAAAAAACCTTAATGATGTGAAAGTCGCGCACCGCAATAAAAGAATAGCCCACCTCAACTATGAAAAAGATTTAAGGTTTGATGAGTTCCTTGATTTTGAAAAGGTACTTTTACCGCTTATCAATGAAGCAAACACCATCGCTGACGAGTTTTGGGGAGAAAAAATAAATGCAAAGTTTCGACTTGGATCACTTGAAGGACATATTGATTTCAGAAGAACCCCAGATGACCTGAAAGTTGACGTTAACAAGTTTGACGGTTTTTTCTAAGTACATAAGTTTAGCTGAATTATGGCCTGATCAGCAAAGTTACTTTAAGCGAATCGGTTGACCATTCTGAAATATCCTTTTCCAAGCCTCGTGGATTTTTGATACGGTTTTCGGGATCATATACGAAGCAGATCATTTCCTTACAATTTGGATGTGAACTGTAATGCGCTGCGTCGAGAATTAATTGCTGGCCAACTTCCCTATCGGTCAATCGCTCCCTTGTTTTTTTCACTTCGATAACTATTTTTTCTTCTTTCAAAAGGAAATCCATTCTTGTGGAACTTCCCGCATAAGAAGGCGTATATTCTTCAGCCCGCACATCCTTGAAGTGTAGTTTTAAAAGTGCGTGAAGCAGATCCTGCACATCATATTCATCAATGATCTCGATTGTAGGTCGCTGATTGTACCTATGCTTTAACTGGTTATAGAAGCTATGGAAATTATCAAGAAGGTTGTTGATGGCGTGGGTTGAAAATGCCGACAATTCCGGACTTTCGACATTCTCCTGTTTCAGTTCGATCTGGCGGATCAGCCGGTTGGCCAACGTAAAAAATTCCTTCACCGAAAATGCCTGGCTGGTGATCGCCAATAGATCGGCGGCAACAGTAAGATGTGGTGGTACATCCAGTGGCCTGTTTAGCTTGGAATAGTCCCTGACGATATAGGTCTTCGGCTTGACAAGGCTAATAAAATCATTGATATGGATTCCCCATTCGTATTGCGCTATCTTCTCTAAAACTTCCACTTCAGGAGCAAAGTCGTCTATATTGCGCACGCCCGAAAGTTCGGTTACGATATGCTCCTTGAATTCCTTAAACTTGTCCAGTAACTTCCAAACTTCCTTTTCAAGTGCTTTCAGATCTACACCCTTTTCATCAATAATTTTTTGATAAAAATGATTGGCATCCAGTACCAATGCCTTGTATTCATCGCGTTCATATCGGTAGTAATTATAGTCTTGTTGTGCCCATGCGCCTATCCATTCGTCCTCAAACGACTTTACATAATCGGAAATATCATTAAGCAGCAGGTGAATTTCCGACAATCTATTGCCCGCTTCACTTTTAAGATTTTCTAAGCCCGTTTTTAACCCTGATAAGATATTTCGTTTGATAACCATTTCAATTTTTATACAACCTTAAAAGTAAGGAATACGAACGACTATCAGGCAGCGTTTTTTATTCTTCCCAACAGACTATTCAATTTTGGAAAATCCCAGGTCATCCCAGGATTTTATTTTTATTTTCTCTATATCCTCCGTATCGTACAGCATTGGCATTTCCTTGGTATATGGCAACGACTTGTGTATTTCCTTGATCAAGGATTTTGCAGAAGTGATAAGGTTAAATATTCTGGGCTGAAGCAACCGATAATCAAGTCGATCCTCCATTTTTAAATTTTTGGGTAATACGCTTCGGGTATGGATGACATCATTTCTGATTTCCTCCAATTTGCAAAATGTTGAATAAGATTTGAACTGGCCAGGATCTTTCATCTTCAAAGCTTTTGGCAAAATCTGGCGTAGCTTTTGGGTGGTAGACTTCCAGCGTTGGATTTCCTTAAAATCCCAGAGCCTGTCTCCATCTTTAGTACGTTCTGTATAGGAGTAGTCAATAGGGGTCAATGCATTGCAAAGGCACTCTACAGCGGTATAGGCCATGATGATACTAATTTTGATATGCTCGAAATAATCATATAGTCTTGATGTGTCCTGATCCGAAAGATCATACGTTTCCCTCGTTGAAATCTTTGGTTCAATCAAGGTCTTATATATCGCCTTCGCCAAATCCAGTTCCCGCACCGAAGCATTCAAATACATGGCAGTAGAATTGGGGTTATCAAATTTGACATTGGACTTTCCGAGTTTCAACCGTACAATTTCCTGCATAGAAACATCTTCGTTCATATCCTGAACTTCGTAAATCACCAGTTTGACTTTTCTTTTATCCGAGATGTGATGCATTTTTCCTTCCATATTATCGGGCGGTAATCTGTAAACTATACTACAAAACGATATGCAATATACGATTCCGCGACCAATGTCGAATCATCTGCAGTTTCTGCGAGACTGCTAATTATTTTGGTATATTTGTTTGATAAATGCTAAATCACATGGATTACCGGTTGGAACTATTGGACGAAAATACTTTTGAAAGCTTAGCGGTTGCCATCTGCGTTAAATTATTCGGAATCGGAACGATCATGTTCGCAGCGGGAAAAGACGGAGGACGTGACGGAAAATTTGTTGGTACCGCAATCCGTTATCCATCAGAAGCCGCTCCATGGTCAGGGAAGTTCATTATTCAAGCAAAACACACTATGAATCCAATCGCCTCGTGTGCGGACAGTGATTTTGAGCGGCTTATCAGGAATGAAGAAATCCCCAAGATAAAGCGACTGAGAGATGCGGGGGATATTGAACATTATTTGATATTTACAAACCGTAAATATTCCGGTGTTTCTGGTGAAAACTTGGTGAAACAAATTCAACAAGAAACAGGCGTTGAGAATGTTATTATAATAGGGAAGGAGACGATCAATAATATTTATCTTAATCCAAGCCGCGATCTTATTAAGCAGTTCGGGCTGGATAAGCATCACATCCCTTTTGACTTTTCAGATCAAGAGATCAAAGAGATCATTCTGACTTTTAAAAAGCAGTTGCCACAGTTAAAAGTTGATGTTACTGTAAAGGCAAATCAGGTTAAGTACGATTTTGACCATCTCGAAAAAGACGAGAAAAACAGGAAAAACAGCCTTGGTGCTGAATATTACCAAAATGTGATCCTGGCAGAATCATTGATGGAGTTTGACAAATTACAAATGTTTTTAGATGCGGATGAAAATTCTGAGCTCAAAGACTATTATTTTGACATAGCCGCTGAACTCAATCAAATGATCATCTTGCAGCGGGATAATTTCGGTAGTTTTGAGGAAATCTTCATTTATATCTACCAGCGTATCTGTGACGGCAGTTCAGATCTAAAGGGCGCAAAAAGACATGTTATGACATTTTTGCATTATATTTATATGGAGTGTTTAATAGGAATTAAATCATGATAAAGCCGGACCGTCATACTAATCCTGATTATTCAGTAATCAATATCAGCGCGTATATACTTCGCCAGTTAAAGGCGCAGTATATTATAGGATATGATCAATTGCTGGAAAAAGTGGTTAAAGGTATGGGAGAAAAATCAAGGGAAAACTATCCTTACGCACTCAACTTTCTTTATCTGTTAGGAAAGCTTCAATACAAAGAAGCGAACGATACGTTTATTTATAATGAAGCTCAGTAAATTATATAGCAACAGTGAAACCTTCAAAAATATCGCGTTCAACTTAAAGGGATTGAATGTGGTTTATGCTGATGTGCGAACAGAGCTAGACGACCATAAAAATTCGCATGATCTTGGTAAAACCAAGCTATCGGAACTAATTGATTATTTACTACTAAGGGATGCAGACGGCAAGCGGAACTTTCTGCTCAAGATCAGAGACAGTCAGGGCGTTTCAATTTTTCAGCACCATGTATTTTATCTGGAAATCCTGTTAAATGATGGAAGGTTCCTAACAATCAAACGCGCTGTCAATAACAATACTAAGATAAGCCTGGCTATCAATTTACAGCAATCTGTTGAATTTGTGGAACTTGATGAATGGGACCACGAAGACGTTCCAATAAATAAAGCCCGGAATATTGTAGGTGACCTGTTAAATTTTGACTTTTTTAATAAGAAGAACTATAGTTTTCGCAAGGCGCTGAATTACAGCCTGCGAACTCCACCTGATGACTACAAAGATGTTTATCAGCTGAACAAATTTGCCAACGGCAAACATTCCTACTGGAAACCATTCATATTCGACCTTTTGGGATTTGACGGAAGTTTACTTGCAAAAAAATATGCAAACGATGAACAGCGCGATGAAATTGCCAAATTCATAGAGCAGTTAAAGGCGGAATTTTCAATCAAAATCGAGGACAGGGATGACTTAGTTGCCCAGATGCAACTAATTGAGAACAACGCATCGGAAATTGAAGAAAAAATAGACAAGTTCAATTTTTATGTCCAGGATAAGGAGCTGATCGAAAAAGGCATTGAGGAGATAGAGCAGTCCATCAGTTCAAATAATGCACTCGCCTATAGTCTGAACTATGACATCGACCGTCTGGAAAAATCGATTGCGAACAATTTCGCGTTTAACCTGAATAAAGTCGAAAAAGTGTTTGAAGAATCGGAACTGTACTTTCCAGATCAGCTGAAACATGATTATACCGCACTGATCGAGTTTAACAAAAAACTGACTGCCGAACGAAACAAGCTTATACGCAATACGATCCGAAAGAAGAAAACTGAACTGGAGTTGGTCAATAAAGACTTGGCAGATCAAAACGCAAAAAAAGAATCGCTCTTAAGTTTTATCCAGGACACCGACACTTTCAAACGCTTTAAACAGTTCCAAAAGGATTTGGTTAAGATCGAAACACAACTTTTCACGCTGCGGGAAAAGATAAGTTATATTGATACAATTATTGCCAAAGAAAAAGAAAGTCAAGACCTGCTTGATGAAATACAAGAGACTGTAGATAAGTTAAAGCTTCTTTATCAAAATACCCAGAACAATAAACGCTATTCTGATATCCGGACAAAATTTGCAAATTATTACAAACGCATTATGGATGAAGATGCGCGAATATCCTGGAATATCAATACAAATGACAACGTTGATTTTCCTACGCCTAAAGTCCATGAAAAAGTAGGCGACCATCGTGTAACCGCAAAAGACGAAGGAAATACTTATAAAAAATTATTATGTGTCGCATTTGATCTGGCGGTGCTCACCAGTTACAGCGACCAGTCGTACTATCGATTTGTCTATCACGATGACGTGCTTTCACAACAGGACCCAGGAGTTAAGCATCGCCTGCTTGCTTTAATTCATGATCTTGTTATAAAGTTTGATCTACAGTATATTTTATCCGTAATCAAATCAGACCTGCCGATTGATGATAGCGATAACTTTATATTTTTTACTGACCAGGAAGTAGTTCTGCGTTTAAATGATGGGGGGCCGGAGGGCACCTTGTTCGGCTTTGAGTTTTAAAAGGAATAACTAAGTGAGTAAAATAATGTATTTCAATTTACCAGGGTAAACAAAGAATAATCCTAAAGGAAATGAAGATTATGTAGACGGTGAATTTGTAATTGTACAGATTTCGGAGATCAGATAGAACATGCATGAAAAAATCTCCCGATAGATATTCAAATGTCTTGACCTGGTGGTCATTCAAATTACTTCATCGCTGTGTTCGAAGCATCAATTCACTAATAGGGCCAGAATCTGAGGCTATTCCAATATGAATGTTGTCTATAATGCGATTTATTGTACTTGATTTTTTTGGCTACAAGCTAATTTTCGAACTTAGATGGATAGTCTCACCTCGGATAATTTATTTGCTATATTTGATAAATTTCATCCAAATGACGAACTCAAAAGATACCAACAAAACGCAATTACTCATACTTAATTACTTAAACAGCAATACCAATCATGCCATTATGATCACAGCTCCGTGGGGCTCGGGTAAGACACATTTCCTCCGGAACACCGTTTTTAACGAGATTTCATCTACTGGGTATAAGGGGATTATCGTGTCACTCTTTGGCGTAACATCAATCGAGGGAATCAAGGACAGGATACTTATAGAACTATATCCTATACTTGAAAACAAACTGGTTAAAGTTGGAGCGATTGCCGTCAGTACGATTGCAAAGGTGGTGGACATCGGAAAACTGATTACCCCGGCAAATTGGGTCCCCACTAACTTAGAAAATATCGAGGGACGTAAGCTTAAAAAAGCGGCTGCGGAGTTAATTAACCTTAAAAAATTACTAATCTGCTTTGATGACCTTGAACGGGTGAGGCCTGATTTACTGTCTTCTACAGAAATCCTTGGTTACATAAATTCACTGGTTGAGGAAGAGAATATAAAAATTATCATAATCGCCAACCAGGATAAAATCACCGATAAACAATATCTTGAAATCAAGGAGAAAGTTATTAGCAATACCATTCATTTCACCCAAGACTTTTCTAATGCCTTTGAAGCAATTGCTTCCGAAGTTGGATATCCTACTAACAAGTTTAGAAATTTTATACACGATAATAGAGAGTCCATCAAAACAATGCTGGAGAAAGAAAACGATGGACATGTAAACTATCGGACATTAAAATATTTCCTTGTCCATTTTCAAAGGGTTGCTCACTACATTCAGTCCATTAGAGATAAGGCAATTATTCAAATCAAAGAGGACCTATTAAAAAAGGTGATGGACTTTTGTCTGGTAGTCTGCATTGAGTTTAAAATTGGAAAAATCTCTTATGGTGCTAATCAAGAAATGGATGATTTATCAAATGCCATTTCAAGAATGATGTTAGATGATAAAACTCCTCAGAACTATGCTGACGAAATAGTGGATAAGTATTACGGTGGCAAATACGATGGCTACGATTATTACAGAAATCTTTTTGACTATTTGACTGGTGGAGATGTCTTTTCTGAAAAAGAACTTCACAATGAGATCATAAAAAAGTATAATATTTTAAACGGCACATTAGATGAACACTATATTGTATACAGATCGTTAGGGTATCATGAGGTAAATCATATGAATGATGATGAATATCTCAGCCAAACCAATAAATTATTAGCTTTTCTTCGGGAAGGGACCTATCACCTCCAGGATTTTATTACAATTTTTTATTACCTCACGCGATTTGGTAACCCTTTAGGGTTAGATCTTGAATCCTTAAAGCTGGAGATGATATCCATTCTTCAAGCAAACGCACAGAGATACAGCTATCAACCGATGCTTAAACAATATACTTCGATTGATGAAAATTCATCAAATTACGAGTATTATCTTCCTATCCGAAATGTAATGTTGGCGGTTAATAACCAAAACGCAGAACGGGACCAAAATGTAATTGATGAAAATATATTAAATCTATTGCAAAATAATTTCGATGATTGCTTTCAATATTTTACTGATGATCTAACCACTTCCCTTGGCAAGAAAAGCTTATCAGCTGTAAGCCCCGAGATATTTTTAGATACATTTTTTAATCAAACTAATGCTAACAAGTATAAAATGAATATGCTTATTGGTATAGTCTTCAGTAGTGGAAAAGGTAATTATGCCGCAAAAGATCTGAGCTTTTTAAGGGGGCTGCAGAGCCTTGTTGAAAATCATATTTCTGCTGAAAACCTTAATAATGTAAGTGGGGATCTTACTTTGGAACTTTTAAACTACACAAAGAAAGCCATTGAGGCGATTATTCCTTATGTTGAGTCCCGATAATTGGCTGAAGAAATTTATCTAATTTTACTGCTGTGTTAATGGCATATTGATGTAAATAATACTTTTCGGATCAAAAGTCGAACGTAATTTCCCTAATATCCCAGCAAATAAATTTTTAATAATTGCAGAAATGTATTTTCTTCTCAATTCAAAATGGAATATCATTAAGATCGCCTAAGTCTGCAATTCTACCAGCTATGTCCACAATGAAATTTTGAATTGTTTTTAATGTATCATCGATAATTCTCTCATTTAGCTTTATGATTTGCCGATCCTTAGTTTTTCCATTACGATGAACTAAATCATGTCTTACTTTGATGCATTTAAATACCTCTTTAATAGTGGGAAAATCCATTTCGAACGTTTGAATATACATAAGCCTGACTTTAGCAAGGTCATGGTATATTACATCAAGCATAACATCCTGGGCAGTTTTTTCTATTTCTCGGTAGGTAGAAAAGATTTCTCTCAATTCAAATTTACGTCTAGTGAACTCGGGCGTTGTTGCTATGAAGCGCTCTAAATAAGTTCTATCGCCCAAAACGAGCCCTATGAAAGTATCACATAGATAGGTTTCCATACTCCCTATAATCCCAATGTAAATTTGCCTTTTAAGAATACTTAACATCTGGTAATCGCTAACAGGCATTTTATTTAACCTTGATAGATTCTCCAGTTCGTTTAAGAATATCTCCAAATTTTGATTGGGATCTTTACCAGAAACATAATCATAGTCGTACCAGTCCTCTTCATCATCTTCAAATATATAATCTGGAATTTCTACTTCCTTATCAACCAGCTCAATTATCTTTTCTACAATTTCGTTCGGATTATCACCTAGAAGAATAAATTTGTATAAAACATATCCATCTTGATCTTGGACCTTTCTAATATCAAAATTTAAAAATTCGAGATCAGCAGGATTAAGTCCTAGCTCATTAGCCAGATGAGCCTTTTTCTCAGTCGTGATGTTCTCGTAGAGGTTGAGTATGTTCATTAGATGTAAACTGATACGTTTAATTTAATTGTTCCCCTAGATAGCTAATAAATTAACTTTTAAATAGGGGGGAGCTTGTTTTTGCCATACCAATTACTGAGCAGTCTAAACAAACTCCCTATTTCTTTTTCATTTGATTGATCTTAAAATTACCTCGCTTTTATATCTATTTAATCTCAATCATCTTCTCCTCAAATTGCTTGCACTCGAATAAAGTTAATGACTTTTCCTTTCAATATGCCCTAACACATAATAAATATCCCCTCTATCAGTTTCTTCCAGAGCTATACCCACAAATATTTCCTTTTTTCCAACTTTCCACATGTATTTATCAAATGACTTTCCGTTTTGCATCTTTTCGTGTTTTGGATAACCTTTATCATATTGTGGTGCCGTATGTTTCATAAAATGTGTTTAAGTAAATCTATTCTATCAAATAGCCCGCTATCAAACTTAATATATCAATGGTAGCAGTTATATGGAGACAAATATTAGCGGTGACGGGTTGAAAGTTGATACACCCATAGGATTGAGCTTTATCTGTATCTTTTAATGAAAACACCTCCTTAATAGGAGTGTTGAGGGAATATGCCTCCACGAAGGCTAATATCCGGATCATTCGCTACTAAACCTCCTGATCAGAACATGCATTTAAATTAAAAATACGAAGGCTTATTGATTGGTGTATCCGTGCCAAAAATGATATTCAAAAAAACTCTTTCTGTACTTCTACTCTTAAAATTAACGAATCAGTCGATTAACATTAACTGTAATACATCTTTAACCATCCCTACATCATTTAACTTTTCAAAAAATGCGGAACAACTGCACCTCCGGTCCCCGCACGAGAATATTTTATGAGAAATAATGCTTTATCATTTGCACTGTTAAAAATGATTGGAGAAAAAGTTATGTCAACATTCCTTGTATCATTCGGTTTAAAAGTTTTAAACCACGGTTTGTTATTTGTTTTTAGTGTATAATCGTTACTTTAAATGATGTCATAAAGTATAGTGATCATAAAAATCCAGTAGTTGTCAAATCGAGTATCTATTTATTAAAAAATACTTTTATATACTAAAGTCTAGGTGGTTAAAATGTGTGCAAAACTTACCACCAACGATAAGCAATAACTAATCTTTCTTATTGATATATTTGTTCTTTAGGGTATTAAATTAAAATATGAGTAAACGAATTAACTGGCTCCACCTTTCTGATCTACACTATGGACAAAAAAATCAGAATATCCTTCTGCCAAGATTGAAAAAAGAACTATTTAAGGATATTGCACTGTTGAAAGATGATTTAGGAAAGGTAGATATTGTATTTTTTACAGGAGATCTCACTTTTTCCGGAAAAAAGGAAGAGTACGATTCCTTAAGCGTTTTTTTAAAGGAACTTTGGTCCGTGTTTGACCAATTAGGGACACAGCCACTTTTGGTTGCAATTCCTGGAAATCATGATCTACAACGACCTGAGTTACGAGATCCTGTTGTAAAGGTTCTCCGTAGATATAATCAAGATCAAGAAACTCAGGAGGAGTTTTGGAATGATTTGGTTTCAACAGATTATTATAAGTTGATACAAAATTGTTTTGGTAATTTTACAAATTGGTATAACGAAATTGCTTTACCGAAACCTACATTGACTACGGGACTAATCCCCGGGGATGTCGCTACTACTATAAAAATTGATGGAGCTTCTCTTAAAATAGTTGGCTTAAACACTGCTTTTTTGGAACTTGCAAGTGATGATTATCTAGGGAAATTGGCTATACACCCTTTGCAACTTCAGGCAGTTACGGGTGCAGATCCACTGACATGGATTGAAGATTCGGACATTTCGTTACTTTTAACGCATCACGATTCGAAATGGTATGATCCGTCATCAACGGCTTATTACGAAGCTGATATTTATCCGCCTGGCACTTTTTTTAATCATTTATGCGGCCATCTCCATGAACCCTCGATGACTGAATATGGTCTCATAGGCTCACCAAAAAGGCGATTGCAGCTTGCTCCTTCTTTATTTGGTTTGGAAAAAGTTAATAATGTAGAATCTCGAATTCATGGTTATATCGCCGGAAGTTATACAATCAATGAAACTGAAATAACTGAACAGATTTATCCTAGAATTGCGGTGAAAATGCGCGGTACGGAGAACTACCAGATTGCGCCAGATTATACTTTTCCATTAAACACAAAGGCCTACATTGAAGTTTTACATGCGATTAGTAAATCAAGAAACCAAATATCTGAAGAAAATGCCGCTACAGATGATGAGATCGAGCCTCCTACTGAACTGAAAGACGATAAAGCAAATATACTACAGCTCGAAAAAAGAGATTATGAAAGTGATTTGGAGCAGGTTCCGAGGGCAATATATACTAAATTGCCGCAGCATCAAAAGATAAGGCTAATCGAACAAGAGGACTTTGTAAATTCCATTTTAAATAATCGGTATTGTTGGTTGATTACGGACTGGAGTTTGGCAGAAGAAGAGTTTATTGGGACGGTATGCGAAAGATTGAACGTTGAAAATAAAAATAACTTTATAATAAACTGTGAAGACGTTGTGTCTGAAGATGATATTTTCGATGCATTCAAAACACAAACTGGCATCAACTTCACGGAATTTTGTGACATGATCAATACACTAGATAGCCATTTTTTGGTTTTCAATCAGGTACATGTGAGTCTTTATAGAAACCTGGCAAGTTTCAGGAAATTAGAGCGTATAATTAAATCTATAACTGCATTTTGCCACAATACATATGTGATTTTAATTGCAAGACAGGCACCAAATATTAGCTATGATAAAAATGTAGTTAAGCTAACGCCATTAGATGGGCCGCAAATCAAAACCTACATCGTCAGTCATCCCAATTCGGAAGATTATCTAACAATCCCTGAAAATCTAGATAAGCTTACCCACCTTTCTGGGGGACTTCCGTACAAGATTGATAGGTTTATGAATAACTTAAAATATGCGTCGTTTCAGGAATTATTGGAAATAGAACGTGGGAAAAGTGAAGGAGTTGATATAGATACAATTCCAAAAGCGCTACAGGAAACTTTAAGTTATTTTTCTGAGACGACAAACAAGTTAAAGTTGAGAAGCCTCAAATTGCTTAAAATACTCACAATATTAAGCTACGGAGAAACATATCATAATCTTAAAAGATTTATAAGCAATGAACCAATCAGTATAGATCAAATAGCTGAACTCGAGGGGATGTCACTGGTAGAAGTTACTACTAAAAATCGTGTTTTAAATCATGTCGATGATCCAAATGATAACTACCATATAAAACTTTTTCGAGTACCTAAACAAGTCAGAGATGTTATTAATTCGATGATTACCGAAAATGAAAAAGATGAAATTCTCAAAAATGGATGTAATTTGTATTTCGGAAACAAATGGCGTGAAGGCAGCATTAAGAGTATCCAATCATTCAACTTGAAAAGTCCTACCAGATTTTTAAACATTGATAATTGCCAATTGATTGTAAGGAGCTTATTGTTCGAAGCAATAAATAACGAATCAGAGCTGGAGATCGAAAGATCAGCTATATTAGCTGTGAACTATTGCGAACATATATTAAAAATAAAGGATTATAAAAATGCCCAGACCACTGCGGAAGAAATATATAATTTACTAAAAAATACTTCATTGTATTCCCTAACTGCCAATATCGCTAAAGTCTTAGGTAAAGCGCTAAGGATGTCAGGCAATAGGGAAAGAGCTGTACAAGTACTTCAGGAGGCGATTGATACAGAAGAGCACCAATTCTCCAATGTAGAAAAAAATTCGATATTGACAGATCAGGCCTATGCATATCTTCAGATGAATAATAATGATAAGGCAATTGAATGTGCCAAACAGATTGAAAAAACATCATCGCCAGCTAGTGGCCATGGAGTGACCGCTAAATATATAATTGCCCAAGCCACACTTAGTGGAGAAGAGCTATTGAGCAAACTTAGGACATTAGAGCGTGCCGCAAATAAAGCTCATTACAATGTTTTAGCAAACAACATTTCGATAAATATTGCAGATACTTTTTCTGATCAAGAAGATCGGAATCGAAGATTCACGAAGGTTTTAACAGATTCTGCCGACGAATATAATACAATACGGGCTGTTGTGAATAAAGCTCTTGATACCATGGAAAAAGGAAATGGTGAAATCAATCATGAAGATTTACAACTTTTAAATATGTCATATTCCTATTTGTATAGTCAAAGAATGGTATCACTATTTGATAACTGTCATAAGGCGCTATGGCTTTTTTGTATAAAAAATAAATTCTTCCCTGAACTTTTAAATCTTTTTCGCTATAGTTCATTTTTTTGGCGTATATCAGATCAAGAACATAAAGAGAAAATTTATTTTGACAGTATTCTTGCTAAATATGAAGATGATGTAAAAAGTATCGCTGCATCCCAGCAAAATCAGCTTAGTATTTCGTATTTAACGAGAAGAAAGCTGGAATTAGGAACTTCTAAATTATTATCATAAGACTTATATAGAGTAGTGGCGACTACAATCTTGTCACTACCATTCCTAAACCTTAAAGTAAGCTTAACTTCAACTCAGCGACCCGATATTTCAATATCATTTAAGTAGCCTTGATAATCTTGTTACATTCCTCGTATATTATCTTCATTAACCATCACTTTAAACTACTTTAAAAGACCTGCTCCGAAAAAATCTTAAAATTAATTTTTCGATGTATTAGGTTTTAAAATCGGTTTTGGTGTTAGAGGTTGATCAATTCGTGCCTCCATTATGGCTTCAGCACCAACAGTATCAGTTTTGTAAACGGGCTTTAGATTTTGCTCCCTTATGATTCTGTTAAAGAGTCTATGCCTTCAATTTTTGAAGGATTTTTAATCAACGCAGGCTCAAGTTCAGGTTTGCGATTGAATAATACAAGTGCAAATAGTCATTCGCAAGATGGCAGAAAAGCTAGAAGACATATGACCAAGTGCCCTAGCCAAAATTAAAATCTAAAAAAAGATAAAGTATGTAAAACCATGATTACTACTTAAAAGAATGGGACGCTAGGCTGATATATTACTTTAAACTTTCATTTAATCGCAGTAGAAGAAAGTCACCCTAATCATTACCCTAACATCAAAAATACTTTAAATAAATAAAAAAGATAACTTTATTGTTTGTCTTCGTTATCTCTCCGATAGTGACCTAAACAAATAATTAATTTTGTTTTCTATCTTGTTTTTTCTGAGCGTTTAATATGACCATTTTTATCAGTTAATATTGACCATTCTTCATCAGTTGGAATTGGTACTAACGAATACTTATAATATGGTATAAGCATGTACATAGAGTGATTATTTTCAACATGTTCTTTCTCTTTTCCATTCTTACAATCATTCATTATATTTTGAACCTTTTCATTGTATTCTTGCTTAAGTTCCATTTTTTGAATTCTAAAATCCTGATCGCAGTTATGTGTTGCTATACTATACCCTATTCCAAAAAAAGTTACAGCAGTTAAAAGTGCAGAAATGGTAACCTTCCAAGGATTTTGAAGCCATTCACTTATAGGAGATTGAGAGGTCATTTGATTGGGCATAAATTGAATTATTGCTTTTTTATTTTTAAGATCGTGGGACTTTCATGAATGCCTTAATAGCAGATCAAATGAAGGTCTTTTCTTCTGGTATGATGGACTTTTAGCCAGTAAGTGCTTTCAATGCAATATGGGATATTTGCTATAATAATAATTTTTAACTTAATTTTAAGACTTTCATTCTCAGTATCTGAAATAAGTGAATCAAGTAATGATTTTTAGTGCAAAGTAAGTTATTATCTCCATTTTTCATTAGGGGGGAGCTTGTTTCTGCCATGCCAATTACTCAGCTGCCCAAACAAACTCCCTATTTCTTCTCATACTCTTCTACAAACTCCCTTAACCTGTTTATTAGCTCCGGGTTATTTACCTTAAACGTTTATACCTTTTTGACGACCGGCTGTTCAATCAAATAACGTATGACTTCGACTTATTATTGTCTTATTTATTTCTACATCTTCACCAACCTGTAATATACAGGCTTTGGGCCACGTCCTTTCCTTGTTTCATCTTTCCTGTTAGTCTTTTCTACAGAGCCTTTGAAAGAATTATTGAAACGGTTTATAATTTCACTAACTGAATAAGTTAAGTGATATTTTTCTTTAATGGTGTTTGCAATTTCCTCTGCTAAAAATTCATCGCCAACTTTAAACGTTGCCAATACTTTGCTTATGGAGATATTTATCTCACTTGATGTGTATGTAATTTCCTTAGCGGGACCTTCTTTCTTACGATATGCAATTCGTTGCTTGGTTTTTTCTGGTAACGAGTCAAAGGAAGGAATAGGATAATTAGGATTTCCAAATTCAAAATATCGAAGGTTAAAAATCTGAGCAATTTGTTCTAAAGTATATAACACAACACTTTTTTCATTTTTTAGCACTCCGTCAATTACATCCTTTTTTGTCTTTACTAGATATGCAATATCAATAGACTCCAATTCAAATGTCTTCAAGTATTTTTTTAAAATTCTCGAATATTCTTTTGAAAGGTCTATTTTAATCATAAATAATTTAAATTATTTTTTCTTTTGTATTGTTTTTTAACTATATTTGATATCAGTTATTTATAGCGACAAATAGAGTAGGGTTTAGCCTTGCTTCAACGATGTCTCTCATGAGTGAAAACCGTCAAATTTCGCATGAGCCGACCGTGAGTTCGCCGTATCTATTGAATTTTGTTATCTTCGCGATACCTTATATTCAATAGGGCGACCTCCATGTCAGTCTTTTGCGAAACTCAGACCTTGGTCTGAGAGGTTCTTGACGGTACCACACTCAAAAGCATTGGAGTTCGCCCTATTGGTTTTTCCAATCTGGTTTCCTTCTGCTTTTTTGAGTTAGCATCGTTTTACATAAAACTACCGTTTATGAAAACGAACCAATTAACCGCCATCAACTTTTGTCACTTCGAGGAAGTGATCAAAGCGTATTCCCTACAACTCTTGTTAAAGAACGTCATCTGTTCTCCATCGTAGTGTTTGCTGGAAACTGCCAGGTATAAAAAAACCGAATAGGCAGGGGTTGATGTGGGAGAGCGCACATGATCCTTGCGGGTTAATTTAGCCTGGTGCCAGCCCCGTTGTTTTTAGGCAAGGGTACTACAATGGTTTTTCGCAATCCCAAGGTAAGCATCTTTTTCCTGATTCGCAATACGGTGTGTCCGTATCCGCCTGTTCTCATGCGGAGGGGCTGGTTTTTGCCTTTTTTTTGCTAAACTAAATATAAACCGGAGCGTATGGGCTTATTTGACAAGTATTGTTTTGACAGGCTTTATGCTTTAAAGCCGAAGAATCCTGTGTAGGGGGTGGCAGGGCAGGCAGGAACCTGAATGGTTAATGATTTTTAAGGTTCTTTGATATGCGGCCTGCCCTGTTTTTGTTTTTTGTGCGCTTGCTTCTGGTGTTTGGTTTTTTCTGTATCAGGGGTTTATCTCTCTAACTATGTATTTATGGCTTCTTTACTTCTGAATTCTTTATCTGGTGATCGCGCTGAGGGGCCGGGCCTGGAAAGCGCCCGGGAGGTACTGGAATTATTTTATGGCAGCTATGGTGTGGATAGGGTGAGGCTGGTTTTGTTTTCGGTGTTTCAGGCTTATGCTTTGAATGATAGGAAGGGTTTTCTAAATATGGATACCAGTGAGGGGGAGGTGGCTGAGTTGTTTGATGGGCTGGTGGGGTTGGTTGCTGCGGTAGAGGTACTGATGGAGTCGGGGAGGATTGAGGGTGTTGGCGGGTAGGGTTTTCTTTGGCCGTTGGGGCGGTTTTTAATTGTTTTTTTTGGATTTAAATGAATGGAAATGAAGCTGAAATTGTGCTTCCTGTTATGGCTATGCCCTTTTTTTGGGGGCTATGCGCAGGATAATAAGTTGGGGGTGGTGTCTGATATCGTTGGTAGCGGGGGCTCCGGGGAGATTAAAATTGGGGATCGGGTGCCGGAGGTGTTGATTGGTGGTGTTTCGGGATGGAATGGGGCTGGTAAGGGATTGGTGTCGCTGCCGCTTTCGGCTTTCAGGGGGAAGTTGCTGATCCTTGATTTCTGGGCCACCTGGTGTTCGCCCTGTGTGGCGATGATCCCGAAGATGGAAGCTTTGCAGGAGGAGTTTAAGGATCGGGTGCAGTTTCTGCCGGTGGCTTATCAGTCTTTTAAGGTGGTGGATGATTTTTATGGAAAGTTAAGGTTGCAGCAGGGGAAGCAGGGATTGGGGCCGGACAGGGGTTTTTCACTGCCGATGGTGACGGGGGATACGGTTTTGGTTAAGCTTTTTCCGCACCAGACTTTGCCGCACTATGTGTGGATCGGTCCGGATGGGGTGTTAAAGGCGGTTACGGGTATGGAGGCGGTGTCGCGTGAGCATATTAAGGCTTTGCTTGAGGGTGATGTTTTGGATGTGAAGATGAAAAGGGACGAGCAGATGCGCTATGATACGGGTAAACCTTTGTTTTTTGAGGGTTCAGATTGGGGTGATGGTTTTTTCCGTTCGCAGCTTTCGGGTTACATTACGGATATCGGGCGGGGGATTTATAAAGATGTAGAAGTGCAGTCGGGTGCCGGGGTGAGGCGCATTACAGGGCGTAACCTCACCATGCCCGAACTGTTCCGTCTAGCTTATAAAAAGGGGAAAAAGGAGACGGTGCTGGAAGATGGTCTGGGGGCGGAACTGGAGCCTCATTTGGCGGGTACGGATTTTCTGGACTGGCTGAGGCAGGGAAGGGCTTATTGTTTTGAGCTGATGGTTGAGGAGGGCTTCAGTAACCGGGCTTATGCTTTGATGCAAGGTCAGTTGCGGGGCTTTTTCCCGGATGTTGAGGTGGGCCTGGAGACCCGGAAGGTGAATGCGCTGGCCCTGGTGCGTACCTCGGCGATGGATAAAATCAGGACTTCGGGCGGGCAGCCTGCGGTTGCGCTAGACCGCTTTGGCGCCAGATTGACCAGCTGTTTGCTTTCTGTTTTTATAGAACGGTTGCAGCTTCCCCTGCAGGGGATTCCTTTGCCGGTGATTGACCAGACAGGTTATAAGGGGATGGTTGACCTGGAACTGACGGCCAATATGTCCAGTATTGAGGAGCTGAACAAGGCACTGGCGCGTTATGATCTCCGTTTTGTCGAAAAAACGGCGTCGGTTGAAATGCTGGTTATCCGTAAACGCTTTAAAAAAATCTAAATGATGATGAAAATATTGATGCTTTTTTTGGTTACGCTGGGGCTTTGTTCCGGTTTGGACGCAGGTGCACAGGCTCCGGTGGGGGAATTCAGGGGTAAGGTGGTCTCGGCGGATGGTAAGCGGCCGCTTGCGGGGGCTACGGTCAAACTGGAGGGGTCGGATGCGGTGGTACTGACGGATCAGACCGGGGGTTTTGTGTTAAAGGGGGGCCTGGTGAAGGGAACCCTGTTGGTGTCGTTTTTGGGTTACGCTCCGGCCCGTATTCAGGTATCCGGGGATCGGCCGGTGGTGGTCACGCTATCGGCTGCGGCGGCGCAGCTGGACGAGGTGGTGGTGTCCACGGGTTACCAGACGGTTCCGAAAGAAAGGGCAACGGGTTCTTTTGTGCAGGTAGACAATAAACTGCTGAACCGCAGGGTGAGTACGGGGGTGCTGGACCGGCTGGAGGATGTGACACCGGGCCTGCTGTTCAACAGGGGCCGCTCGGCGGGTGCGGGGCTGATCAGTGTGCGGGGGCAGAATACGATTTACGGGAATTCGAGCCCTTTGATTGTGCTGGATAATTTTCCTTATGATGGGGATATCAATACGATCAACCCTAATGATGTGGAGAGTATTTCGGTGTTGAAGGATGCCGCGGCGGCTTCGATCTGGGGTTCGCGGGCGGGTAACGGGGTGATTGTGATTACCACGAAAAAGGGGCGTTACAACCAGAAGGTCAAAGTAGGCTTTAATGCGAATGTAACGGTTGGGGATAAGCCGGATATGTTTTATCAGCCGAGGATGTCGGCTGCGGATTTTATCGGGGTAGAAAAAATGCTTTTTGACAAGGGTTTTTACGCGAGTGCGGAAACGGGTTATAATAACCCGGCGCTTACGCCGGTGGTGGAACTGTTGATTGCCCGGAGGGACGGTAAAATTACGGCAGCGCAGGCGGAGGAGCAGATTGCTGCTTTGGCGGGGCATGATGTGCGCAATGACTTTGACCGGTATTTTTACCGTAAAAGTGTTAACCAGCAGTATGCGCTGAGTTTTACCGGTGGGAGCGATGTGCAGCGTTTTAACCTGTCCGGAGGTTACGATCGTAACCAGGACAACCTGGTTGGGAACGGCCTGGACCGTTTTACCTTTAATGGCGGACAGTCGCTGAATTTGCTGAATAAAAAACTGGAGATCAGTACGGGGTTTTATTATAGCCAGAGCCATACGGTGAACAATAATCCGGGTACCGGTTTGATCGGGCTGAATACGGGTAGCGGCGTTTCGCTTTATCCCTATGCCCGGCTGGCAGATGAGGCGGGCAATCCAATTGCG
The DNA here is from genome assembly GCF_900111825.1 of Pedobacter suwonensis. GTDB lineage: Bacteria > Bacteroidota > Bacteroidia > Sphingobacteriales > Sphingobacteriaceae > Pedobacter > Pedobacter suwonensis. Next base: position 369,295 of record NZ_FOJM01000002.1, on the reverse strand, counting down.
ATGACGCATGATTACCGGCAGGGATTTATCCAGGCGGCGCAGCAGAAGGGCTTGCTGGATTGGGGTTATAAACCGCTGGAGGAAATTTATATTTCGGATAAAACCAGGAAGCTGATTGACTACCGCCTGAATGTGAATGCGAGTTATAAGATCAGGCCTTATCTTTCTTTTTCGCTGCTGTATCAGTATGGGCAGACGATGGCCGATGCGAGGAACCTTCGGGATGAAAGAACCTATTTTATGCGGAACCTGATCAACAGTTATTCGGCTGTGGATGCGAGCGGTAAGATTGCTTATGCCATTCCGCGTGGCTCGGTATTGGATCTGGATCAGCTGACGGCAACCAGCCAGAGTATCCGCGGACAGCTGAATTTTAACCGGGTGTGGATGGATAAACATAGCCTTACGGCCATTGCGGGTTATGAGATCCGTGATTTCCATTCGGTGGCAAACAGCAACCGGGCTTATGGTTATAGTGACAGCCATGCGACGGCTTTGGGGGTAGATTATGTGACTTTGTTTCCCCAGTATGCCGTGACGGGTTCATTGATGTCCATTCCGTTTTATGACAGCATGACTGATCTCACGGACCGGAATATTTCCTATTATTCAAACGCGGCTTATACCTTTCTGGACCGGTATACGCTTTCGGCGAGTGGCCGGCTGGACCGGAGTAATCTTTTCGGGGTGAAAACGAATCAGCAGGGGGTGCCGCTTTATTCAGCCGGGCTGGCCTGGAACATTAATAAGGAACCTTTTTATCATCTGGAATGGCTGCCTTATCTAAAAATGAGGCTGACCTATGGTTATAATGGCAATGTGAACAAAAGCCTTTCTGCTTTTACCACGGCACTGTACCTCACGGGCAATGCCATCAATACGACCTATGCGCAGGTGAACAATCCACCGAACCCGGAGCTGAGATGGGAGCGGGTACGGATGGTCAATCTGGGGATCGATTTTGCCACAAAGGATAACCGGATCAGCGGTACGGTTGAGCCTTATCTGAAACGGGGAATGGACCTGATCGGGGATATTGCATTTGCGCCATCCTCCGGCGTCACTACCTTCCGGGGCAATACGGCAAATACCCGTGGTTCGGGTATTGATATCAGCCTGAACAGCCGGAATATAGTTGGCCGGTTTTCTTGGCAGACGAATTTCTTTTTTACGTATGTAAAAGATAAGGTGGTGGATTACGCCCTGCGGCAGCCTGCAGGCAGGTACGCGCAGTTATCCGACAGCGAAGTATATCCTTTACAGGGAAGACCCTTTTATGCGGTATACAGTTATGCTTTTGCAGGGCTTGATCCCCAGAACGGTGATCCGCAGGGTTATCTTGATGGCAAAGTGAGTAAAGATTATAACCAGCTCTTATCTTCGGCAAGTGTGGATAACCTGGTTTATGCAGGTCCGGCGAGGCCGGTCAGTTACGGGGCGCTGCGCAATACGTTCAGCTACGGGCAGTTTTCCCTTTCTGCCAATATCAGTTACCGCCTGGGCTACTATTTCAGGCAGCCGGGGATCTTTTACAACAATATCCTTTCCGGACAGGGTTACCTTCAGGGCCGGTACAGTGAGCGGTGGCAAAAGCCGGGTGATGAAGAAATTACAACGGTTCCATCGATGCCGGCTGGCATCAATACAGCCCGGGACAGTTTCTACAATTTTTCGACGGCCACGGTAGAAAAGGGTGATCATATCCGCCTGCAGGACATCAGCCTGTCTTATGACTTTGGGAAAAGGCTGTTGGGTGCGATATCGCTCAGTAAGCTGCAGGTTCATCTCTATGCCAATAACCTTGGGATCCTCTGGAAATCAACCAAAACAGGTTTTGACCCGGATTATCCGGTTGCGGATTACCTGCAGGTACGTACGGTTGCGGTAGGGATCAAAGCTGATTTTTAAAATTTTAACTGTTAACAGAATTTGCCATGAAAAGATTATTGAAAACCATGTGCCTTTTATTTGCAGGCCTGCTATTGTTTTCCTGCCAGAAGGAGTTTCTGGACAAAAAGCCTGATAAGGCACTGCTGATACCAACAACCCTGGAGGATTTTAATGCCCTGATGGATAACCTGACGGTATTTAATTCCAGTCCGGCGCTGCAGGAAATTTCAGCTGATGATTATTATGCCAACGACGCAGGTGTGGCCGGGTTTACCACGGCAGTACAGAAGAACAGTTACCTGTGGGCTGCAGATCTTTATCAAAACCAGCCTTGTACAGACTGGAATCTACCGTATCAACAGATTTTTTATGCCAATATTATCTTAGATGGGCTTGCGGATAGGAAAGATGGTAATGGATCGCTGGCCGACCAGAATACGGTTAAGGGAAGTGCACTTTTTCACCGGGCATTTGCTTTTTATAACCTGGTACAACTGTTTGCCAGGGCCTATGATCAGGCCACGGCTGTGACGGATATGGGGATACCTTTGCGCCTCACTGCTGATGTGAATGCAAAGGTGGGCAGGGCTTCGGTGCAGCAGGTGTACGATCAGGTAATCGGTGATCTGCTGGAGGCAGTGCAGCTGTTGCCGGTGCAGACGCGGTTTAAAAGCCGTCCGTCGAGGGCGGCGGCGGATGCATTGCTGGCAAGGGTTTACCTGAGCATGGAAAATTATGAACTGGCGGATCAATATGCGGCAGCTGCGCTGGCGCTAAATGCTTCCCTGCTGGATTATAATACCATCAGCCCCGCGGCGATGAATCCGTTTCCGGCTTCTCCGGCTGCCGATAACCCGGAGGTCATCTTCTACGATAAGCTCATATCTTACGGCTTTACTTCCTCTACCAGGACCACGGTTGCCGATGAGCTGTACCAGCTTTATGCGGGCGGTGACTTAAGAAAAAGCATCTACTTTACCGACATTGCCCCGTTTTATTTCAAGGGCAGGTATACCGGGTTTCGCCTCCAGCTGTTCGGTGGCCTTGCTGTGGATGAGCTTTACCTCATCCGCGCTGAATCACTGGCGAGGATGGGCGATGTTGCCGGCGCGATGAAAGAATTGAATACCCTGTTGGTGACGCGCTGGATGAAGGGCAGTTTCAAGCCGCTTAGTAGCGGCAGTCCGGATGAGGCATTGCGGATTATCCTGATCGAAAGGCGCAAGGAGCTTGTGTTCCGGGGACTGCGTTGGGGAGATTTAAAGCGGTTGAATAAAGATCCGCGTTTTGCAAAAACCATCATCCGGACAGTTGTGGGACAGGCGTATACCCTGGACCCCGGAGATAAACGTTATGTGTTTCCTATTCCGGCGGAAGAGATCGTGGCGGGTGGAATGGTGCAAAATGAGCGCTAAACAAAAAAGCAACCGGCGGGATGCCGGTTGCTGGTTGAAAGGGTTGATCAGCTGCTACTGTGCAAAGATGCCAAGCTCCTGAGAAATGTAACCGTCAGGATTGAGGTTGGGATTTTGACCTGCAGGATAGGTACGGGTACATTGGTCGGCAGATGATTCGCAGCTGTAGTTGCCGGTTACCTCTACATACTTGCTCCCGTCAAAATGCCATTTCGCATTGGCTGTTTGAGCAGTAGATGCTACTGCTACGCCTGTTCCAAGTAGGAATGCCATAGCAGCGAAGTTTAATTTGATCCTTTTCATAGGAAACGAATGCTTTATTACATCAAAAAACATTCAGAAAAACTTTAGTGAATAATTGATGCCTACTCTTTTCGCAGGTTTTCGGCTTTCCCTGTTTGGTCTTTGGTGAGGATGTCGGATGTTTTTAATCCGGTGGTGTCAGTTGTGTGGATATATAAAGTGATGAGGCTCAGGATAAGAAAGATGCTGTTGAAGATCAGGTGTGCCGTCCAGCCCATTTGGTTCAGGATACCGCCACAGGAACATGGGATCCGGTCCCAGAAATGCAGCATCACCATGGCAATGTAGGCGGTGAAGGCGAACATAAAGGCTGATGATAAGAGCAGGCCGGTTATAAGGGTCCGCCCGAAACATAACAGGAGTGCAGTGATGATTTCTGCAGGTATCAAAAAATACAACAGGAAATCTGCCAGCCAGCCGGGAAACGACTGGTTGTGCAACTGCTGGTCGAATGCTGAAAAGGTAAAAAGCTTGCTGAGCGCAGCATAGGTAAACAGCAGGACGAGCAGTGAGGGAACGAAGGTTTTGAAAATTGCTTTCATGGTGAACGGGTTGATGAAACAAATTAACGGGGAATAGAAAAGTCAAAACAGTATGAGTTGGGTAGTATACCCTTTTAAGCGATGAAGAAATGAATGAAAGTGAGCCGATGGTTTACCGGTTTTTACCGGAGTTGTTCTTAAGGGCACCTTATTATAGCTTTGCGGGTTATGACCTTTCGCGCCTGCCGGAGGTGCTGCAGGAACAGGCTTTCCGGAATGCCGTTTTTTTGGCCAGTATGGAGTTTTATACCGTACTGGAGAAAAAGGGGTTTGATTTCGATCGGCTTTCTGACAGGGAAAGGCATACGCTGTACAAGTATTATAACCGGATGTGTTTTAGGCCGACTCCATTTGGCAGCTTTTCTTCTTTCACGTTGCTTGAGTGGGGCAGTGGCAGTCAGGTCAGGCTGGCCGGTAGTTTGGAGTCGGTACTTCATCTGCTGCCGGACCAGGGTTTGTTAAGTCAATTAAAGAAAAAAGCAGGGGCTGGTCTTTCGGATAGGTTAATCGTCAATCCTGCATTGTACCGGTTCAATGATGTGTTCCGCTATACCAAATCGTTACCGGATGATAAGGGACGGTTCAGCTTTGCGCTGGAGGGAATAGCTGCCGCGAGGTTTAATGTGCAGTTGTTTTCGTTTTTGTGGTCAGGCGGTGTTTCGAGAGGTGCGTTATGCGACTGGATGATGCGGCATGCGGAATGTCCGGTTGAGGAAGCGGAGGAATATATACAGTTTTTACTTGATGCCGGTGCGGTTTTTGATGCTGCACAGGGCAGTGTGATTGGTGATGAGGTGGTGGAAAACCTGCCTGGATTTCCAGCGTGGAATGATTTCTGGGAACAGCATGGGAGGTTATCGTTGTCGGAAGCACTTTCGCTTTCGGCGCTGGCGGGGAAGATGAGCAGTCTTCCTGGTGATCATAGCATTTTTACCGGTCAGCGTTATTATGCGGCGCTGGAACGGTCAAGCATGGGGGGAGGACGGGACTGCACTGAGCAGGGTGAACTATTGAAGGCTGTACGGATATTACAGTTGTTGTCAAATTCGGAACGACCTGCTGATCTGTCGCGTTTTATCCGTGACTTCCGTAGCCGCTTTGATCAGGCTAAAGTGCCGCTGTTGCTGGCGCTGGATCCTGACGGGGGATTGCATTACGGGGATATGGACCCGGTGATGCCTGAACCGGATATACTCGAAAATATTTCCTTTCCTGAACCTGAGGATCCAGATAGTACGCTTGGCTGGCGTGCTGTCCAGCAGTTGGTGTTCAGGATGTGGGTTGGGGATAACCTCCGAGATCCCTGGGCGCCGCTGCAGATCACTGAGGCGGATGTCACCGAACTGGAGAAGCAGCATAAAGCAGTTTTGCCTTTGCCGCAAACGCAGGCGCTGATGTACCGTTCAACGGGTGAGCACCTGATCCTGGAGAGTTCGGGCGGGGTGACAGCCACTTCGCTGATCGGAAGGTTTTCCTGTTTTAGTGATCCGGTGCATGATTTTTGCAAGGCGCTGGCTGATCGGGAGTCTGCCGCAAATCCTGGTGTTCTTTTCGCGGATATTGCCCAGCTCTCTGATCTGCATGTGGATAATATCAACCGGCGCAGTCCGATCTATCCTTATGAGATACCACTTAATGTCTTTCCCGCACAACGGGATGAAAAACTCATTTTTCCGGGCGATCTTTTGCTTTCGCTGCAAGGGGAGGAGCTGATCCTGGAATCAGCTAAACTGAAAAGAAGGGTCATTCCCCGTCTGGCTACTGCTTATAATTTCAGGAACAACCATTCGCCGGTGTTCAGGCTGCTCTGTGATCTGCAATATCAGGGGATACAGGCCGGGCTTTCTTTTAGTCTGGAAAGTTTTTTTCCGGGCCTGGCTTTTTATCCGCGGGTCTGTTATGGAAAAGTAATCCTCTGCCTGGCCAAATGGAATTTCAAGGAGGCTGATTTTGCGCCTTTGCTTTCAGGGGATGAGCCTGATCGCAGGGGTGCCCTCGATCGTTTTCGGAGCAGGCACCACTTACCCCGCCACATCGCGTTGGGGGCGACCGACCAGCAGTTGGTTTTTGACCTGGCTGATATAACCGAGGCAAAATTTTTTCTGGGGTGCATCCGGGGTTTAAAGCGGATTACGGTTCAGGAATATTTATGGCCTGACCGTTCTGTGATTTCGGGCAGGAAACCGGTTGCGGGACAGATGGTTGCTTTTCTGGCGCATGATCAGCAGGTGTTTAAGGCTGCGAAAGCGGATGGTTTGCTTGCTGGTGGTGATACGCAACGTGATTTTCTGATGGGGAGCGATTGGCTGTACCTTAAAATTTTTTGTATTCCGCGGGCTTCGGATGAGATACTGATCAAAATTGTTGCTCCGTTTGTTAAGCGTCATGCAAAGCAGATCAAAAATTGGTTTTTTATCCGTTATCATGATCACGGTTATCATCTGCGCCTGCGTATACAGGCGGATGAAGCTGACCTGGGCGGTTTGCTGGTGGCCTTGCGCAAGAAGATTGAATCGTCCGGGCATGATAAACTGATCCGGGATTTTCAGGGGGACACTTACCGGAGGGAAATAGAACGTTATGGCACTGATCTGATCCCGCAGGTGGAAAGGCTTTTTGGTGCCGGAAGCCGTTTTGCCGTTTTGATGCTAAAGCTCAGGGAAAACAAAAGCCTTCCGTTTAGCGGGTTTGATGTGGCCCTATTTACCGCCAATGGTATGATCGGTTGTTTCTTCCCTTATCGTGCAGATGCGCTTGATTATAGCTCAAAGGTCAGGGATCGGTTTATGTCAGAGTTCAGGGCAGATAAAAGGCTTAGGGTGTCAATGGATGAGCAATACAGAAAGAATAGGTTAGCCATAGCGGATTTGGTGGGAAATGAGGACCTGGCCAAACATCTTTCTCCGGTTTTGAAGCAAATGGCTGTTTTGAATACGCTTACCGGAAAATACACCTTTGAAAAGAAGATGCAGCTGTTGGCTGATTTGGTACATATGCAGATGAACCGGGCTTTTTCGGTTAAACAAAGACAGCAGGAGTTGCTGGTTTATTATTGCCTGCAAAAGTATTTGCGTTCATCTTTGGTCCGCGAAAAATCTGTTAATTAAGTATTGCCGCGATCTCTTTTGCTGATCAGTAAGTCCGGTTGGACCTTTTCACGGAAGGCGGAACGGTAAGTAACGCCGATGGGGATGGTCTCTCCACCTGCTAGCCTGAGCTGGCCATATTCTAAGGATTGAATAAGGGCATGGTTAACGATAAAAGATTGGTGTATCCTGGAGAAATTATCGGCAGGCAGTTTGGTCAGGATTTCTGCCAGGGTGAGGTAAGTGGTTACTGGTTCGCCATTCATATGAATAATGATATAGTTGCCTATGTTTTCGATATAACGGATATCCGCGATGGTGATGCGGTTGAATTTTCCTTTGATATTGCTTTTCACAAAAAAGAAAGAATTAGGGGCAATCGGATCGGTCTGACAACTGAGGTTGGAACGGACTTTGGTTACAGCCTTCAGAAACCTGGTGTAATGGATAGGCTTAAGCAGGTAATCCACCGCATCTTTTTCAAATGCCTCAGGTGCGTACTCCCTGTAGGAGGTGGTAAAAATAATGTTGGAGGCTGAACCGATGAGGTCCGCAACATCCAGGCCATTCAATTGGGGCATGTCGACATCTAACAGGATAACGTCCGGGGTGGGGACGTGGCACAGTTCTTCAAGGGCGAGCAATGGGTTTGTGGAACTGCCAACAAGGTTTAGCCCAGGGGTTTGATTAACATATTTATCGAGTACCTCGATCGAATGGTATTCGTCGTCTATGATATAACAGTTTAAGTTCATAATTGTAAGGTTAAAGTGAGTTCGTAAAATTCACCGGCTTCGTTGATCTGAAGGGTGTAGTTGTCCCGGTAAAAGGAATCCAGTCGGAGCCTGATGTTTTGGAGACCGAGTGCTTTTCGCTGACGTGTATGTCCGTTCTTTGATTTTTTCAAATTAAGGCTTTGGAAAGTCAATTTTCCGCTGTCATCAGTAAACAGTTTGAGCGAGGCAGCCGAATTGGGATCGGTTAAATTCCCGTGTTTAAATATATTTTCTGTGAGGGTGAGTAAGATCAGTGGAATGATCTGATGGTCGTCCAAATCGTTTCCGATTTCTACACTGATGTACAGAGGCTCTTTAAAGCGGTAGCGGTTAATCGCTATAAGATTTTCGATCTGTTCGATTTCCCTGCTCAAGTTTATTTTTCCATCCGGACCTGCTTCTTCGAGGCTGAACCGCATGATCTCTGACAGTAGCCAGATGCAATGGGCTGCATCTTCGGAGTATTGCTGTGTGCTGTTGTATACGAAGTTGAGTGCATTGAAAAGCATGTGCGGATTGATCTGTTGTTGCAGGTAGGCATTTTGAGATTTGGTAAGTTGGGTCTCTAACTTTGCATTCTCTTTTTCGATAATCAATTGTCTTTTTTCAGCTTCTGAAGCTTTTCTTTTATACTCCGTAACATACTTCGCTGAACAATAAAATATGGCCAATAAGGTAAAATATACTGCACGTGCTAAATTCCGTGGGAGAAACTGCCTTATATAGATGTAAGGATCATTTAAGGCAGGTTCAGGTTTTCCTAAAAGTTGATCGGCAATGGCTTTTATCGTCAAGAAAAAAAAAAGCAGAGCAAAATATTTGGCGATACTTACAAGGTAGTTAACCTTTTCGCCTTCTAGCGTATAATTTAACAAATTGAGGCATGCATAGAAAAAGGCAATATTTATGGTATAAAAGACGATGTATACCAGAGGTCTTTCGAGGGATCCAATGTGATAATATACTACCAATAATTCGTACGCTATAAAAAGTATCCAAAAGGTGGTATGTATTTGGATTGGTCTTTCACTCTGCTTACTGAATTTTGAACTTATCAGATCTATCATGACAATTGATGTTTCACACTTAAATTCGCTTGAATCTGTAATAAAATATATAATTAATACATAGACACTTAAATTACTATTAAAAATTAAAATTATGATGAAATCAAAAAAACTTCCGCTAAAAAACACACAAATTTTTGCAAATTATCAATCTTCGAAAATGGTGGGCAAACGATTAAATACTGATCCAACTACGGTGACAAACACAATCATTTCAAGTACCCATATTTTCAATTAAAAGAAGAGTCTATGACGCACCAGGTAATCCCCTTGCTATGCTTAAGAATGAATTGCAGGATATCGAAAAAATATTAATTGAATCATATTCAGATAGCAATACAACAGCCCAAACTGATCTCAAAATTCGGTTTGGGCAAATTTATCAAGCATGGGAGGAGGTATTGTTTTCCAATATGCCAGAGAGCAGCCTGGTGCGTTATTTTCATTATCACATTGAGATTATATCGAATATCTCCAGTCGATTATCTCTTTCTCCAAATCCGGAACGTTATTTAGGTCCGCAAAAGGAACTTTTAGCGCTGATTGATCATCTGCGGAAATACTGTTTCAAATATTTCAATGAGGATGCAGTTGCCCCTGTAATGTATCACCAAAGACTGGTTTCTCGACTTAGCGAAAATATCAGTGCAATTCAAGAACGACTGGAATCAGGTGGCATTGATCCTGCATTAACAGCCTGCCTTTCCAGGTGGTTCTACCTGGTATCTGAACATATCGGGACAAAGGGGTTTAGCTTTCGTTCCTTACATTACTTTGGGTATATCATTAATCAGCTATCAGAAGTCGATGGTCTATTGACAGATGCGGAGACTTCGCTGGTTTTGTTACTGGTAAGTTCGAATTTCAATCATCTTTCTTTTTTGGTTTACCTCCAGGATAGTATCCGGAATTCTGCTGAATACCTTGGTGACAAAGCGGAAAGGCTTGATTATTTAATTTACCAGAAAGCCTTAATGATGTCATCCCCTGAAGTAAAAAATTGGGTTTATGATCCGGCCTGGCCTTCCATAAAGACCATGATAACGGAGTGGCTGCAGGAAGAGATTATGATGGCAGAGAAATCTTTGGAAAATAAAGATCAAGTGGCAGTTCCCAAGATTCCGCTGGATACGTCAGTCGCTCACCTTTCCTGCCTGATCAGGTTATTGTATGAAGAAAGTGTTTTCGCCACGCAGAATCTTCAATTCATCTTCAAAAGTATTGCTGGTCATTACCAGAGTAAAAGACAGGCGGTGATTTCTCCCGGCAGTCTGAGTAAGGAATTTTATAGTATCGATCAACATACTGCCGCCCGCGTGCGGGACCTTTTACAACGCATGGTTCAGCGGATTAACCGTAATTTTTTTCCTGTGGTTTTTGCAGTAAATGCAATAACCCTTTCTTATCTAAGTAGCCGCTGAGTTCTCCCAGCCAGCCATAGCTAAAGCCTTTCTTATTGATCAGTTCGTCGGGCGAAATAGCAGTGATATCAATTAGCTTCGTGAAATTCATTGCTGCACAGACGCTGCAAAAACCGGGACTGAATCCGAGCTTGTTGATAGGGGTCTGTAATAATTCGTGGATTTCCATGTCACTTTTAATGCTTGTGTCATAAAGATATGTATTTTGTTTCTAATAAGGTGTATCTAATTAGATGTTTCTTTATGTAGATGAAGCCACGTTTCTTATGGAAGGGTTTGAGTTATCACCAGTGGCAAAACAAATGGTGGATCTGTCTAATCAAGTACTGCAAGTGTCCGGATAGTCTGCCAACGCGCTCTTCCCAAATAAATTGTGGGCATGCTATCTGATTACTAAATCGATTTAAATTCTTTTTTTCTCCGGAAATTATTATTTTTATAAACGTTATCGATTAATCCATCTCATCCTTTGAAGTTCCTGTTAAAATTTACTTTCGCAATTTTCATTGCTATACTGGCGATATTTTTTATATCATCCTTTTTGCCCTTTAGAAGGGATAGCGTAATATTGCCCAAGGCGCTGATGGGCAATTGGATCAATGCGGTAAACAATAACTTCGAATACGGCTTTTTTGAAGATTTTGCCATCTACCAAAATAGGTTTATCAATTATGAACGTGTAATCGACAATGGCGGTGGGGTTTATAAGATCTTCTTCGAGGATCAGGCAGGCCCAAAGGAGTTGAAATTACAAGTTAATTCGCGCGGAGAGATGACGGTTCTGGAAAAGGGCGGGTCAAATTCACGTTTTGTTCTAATGAAAAGCAAATATCCCGAGTATAAAATCCAGGATACTTCCTCTTTTCAAAGGCCCGATTTCAAGGTTGATTCGGTTACGGTCATCGGTTATTACCGGAATTTGGATGCGGGGCTGAAAGGATTTGTCGACCGCTTTTTCCGTGCGCCGTTCGAAGTTTCACTATACGACTTCATTAAAGGAGAGGATGTAAAATATTATGCTGATTTTGATAAGCTGGGACGTTTTAAGATAACCTTCCCGGTAATGAATGCACAGGAACTTTATCTTGACTGGAAGCGGGCAAGGATCAAAGCAGTTGCAGAGCCGGGTGATACGTTGCTGTTAATTTTGGATGTTAATGATTATGTCCCGCAAAAGACTGATGGTTCCTACCAGGGCAATCTGCAGAGATCAAAACAGGTGCTGTTCATGGGCCGCAATGCCAGGATCAATAACGAGTTAAACGCCTATCCAGAGTCTACCGTGAGCTTGGATAGATCTTTGGGTGCGAATTTGGGGGATATGGACTATCTTGAAAAGTGTAAAGAAATTTTCAACAAGAGGAATGCCCATCTGGGATCCTATATCCAGTCGCACAGGACCTTGTCCTCTAAATTTGTCACTTACAAACAAAAAGAGGAAAAATATGATTTCGCATTCAACCTGATGCAACATCGGTTTGATATTTCAGGAAGACAGAACCCTAAACTTGAGGAGCAATATTTAAAATTTGTTAATGATAATTTCAGTTTAGGTAATGATCTGGATTACATGTTAACGCGTTATTTTGGCCTCTTTTTAAACGACTATCTAAAATATCTATCAGGGAATGGCGCTTCCGGTTCAGTACTCTTTAAAGATATTGGGCAGCGCTTAAAAGATGATCATAAACTCACTCCGGATATAGCTTCGCAAATTTCTGAAATTGACGTGTTGCTCAGGAAACTGGATTCCTCTCCCCATAAGGAAACCATATACGCGCAGCTTGATAAGCGCTCCGCTGACCTGAATTCACTGGAGCTGATCAGAAAAACTGCAGAGGTTCTGCAGTCTGAAAAGTCTTTTTTGGATTTTTCAACGGTAGATGTCCTGCTTATCAATCCGAATCTGAAAGAACTTTGGATAACCAATAGGTATCATTATTGGTTTGAAGTATTGAGGAGACCGCTATCAAGGCAGGCAGACATGTTTTTTATGGAAAATGTGCATAATCCGTTCCTGGTCCATAACATTCAGCAACTGCAGGCCCATTACCAGGTCTTGGGCAATCAGAACAAAAGTTTTATTGCGGATCATGTGAAGCCTTTGCAGGACAGCAAAAATGCCAAACAACTATTGAAAGACCTGCTCAAGCCTTATCAGGGTAAGGTGGTGTACATGGACTTTTGGGGTACCTGGTGCAGTCCCTGCAGGAAAGACTTAAAATTTGCCAATAGCCTGAAGTCTAAAGTGAACTCCAAAGACGTTGTTTACCTTTACCTGGCCAATAGGTCCCCGGAAGAAACCTGGAAAAATATTATAAGTGAATATAATCTGATAGGTGATAACGTTGTTCACCATCGGCTGCCGAATGAGCAACAGGCGATGCTCGAGCGGGAATTGGGTGTGACATCTTTCCCGACTTATATACTCGTTGACCGGTCTGGAACAATCATTAGTAACAAACCCGGATCACCTTCCAATTTAGATGTAACCGTGTCCAACATTAAGAAGGCTTTGTAAGGGTTATAGCGGAACGTCAGAGATTCCCAAAAAGCTCCTTTTGAGTGATTTTGTTGAGGTGATAATGAGGTTCATCCAGACTTTAAATACAACTACATCTATTTTTTTTAGGGACCGCCCAGCCTTTCGCCTGGTGCTGGCAATGAATGCTGTTAATGGGCATTCTGTTACTGATAAGATGTATCTAATAAGGTGTTTCTTTTTAAGAGTACCTCTCGGGCATCATTTTGGTTTACTTTACATTATGAGTAAAGCCAAAAACGAAGAGGATAGCGAGAATATTAAGGAAATTTTGAAATTGGTTGGTGCGAGGATTCGGTCCATTAGGGAGGCGAAAGGGGAACGGAACTATGAAAAATTTGCGTTTAAACACGATCTTAACCGTACGCAGCTTTGGCGTTATGAGAATGGGGAGGATCTGTATTTCTCATCCTTGCTTAAAGTACTCTCTGCATTGGATATTACGCTTGCAGAGTTTTTTGGGGAGGGATTTGATGGATCTGTGAAGTGATGGCATACGATAAATGACATCATAGCACCTCATGACTAAAATAACGTGAATGTTATGGTAAGTCTTAAGGAAATCACAGAAATTAAGATCGATTGAAAAGTTCTTCAACTCAACCAACTCATTAATAACCTTTTGTTAGGTCACCCGATCCTGGGTATTTATTCTCAGAAAATCTTATCTTCGTAAAAATTCTGTATTAATGAAAGTTCCTAGCGCTCTCTTGCTGTGTCTTTTACTGGTTGGATTGCTATCCTGTAAAAAAATTGATGACAGCCTGAACTTAACACCCTTTGATTTTGAGGTCAGTGTGACTTATCGTGGCGAAACGTCTGCCGAACTGACCTGGGAGCCTGCAGTCGATCCTGATGGCGATGCTGTGAGCTATTCGGTGGAGTTAAATGGCCGTTTAGTGGCCCAAAATATCATAAAGACAAGCTTTACCATTAGCGATTTGCTTGCAGGAGAAACCTATCAGGGTAAAGTGATCGCCACTGATCCCAAAGGCGCAAAAAGTGCTACTAACTTTACTGTTTTTCCCTTTCAAGAACAGCTGTTGCTGTTTGGGAGAAACCTGGGCCTGGCCAGTTATAACATTGACGGACAGAAGGCCTGGCGTTCACTGCCGCAAATGTCGGTAACTCCAGCTGTAAGCAATGATACCGCTTTTGTGAATGACGGTAGCACGCTTTATGCCATTTCTCTGAAGGATGGTAGCAAACTGTGGCAAAACTTTCCTTATGTCATCAACGACGGCAGAGCAATTACTTACGCAAACGGTATTTTGTTTTTCAGCACCTACCTTAAAACCCATGCTGTTGATTCCAGAAATGGAAACTTACTATGGACGGTTCCCTATACCTTTGTTGTCAGGGAGGTGATCGTATCTAAGGGAATTGCCTATATCTCTTCAGCACAAAAACTAATGGCCATCGATATCAAAACTGGTACCCAGAAATGGTCTGCCACTTCAGCCGAAGGATTGTTTTCTTCTCTTGCGATCAGGAATGGAGTCGTTTATGCCCTGAGCAGCAGCAGTAGCAATATGCCCGGATCACTCTATGCCTTTAATGCGAGCAGTGGTACTATCAAATGGCGGTACACCTTTACAGGCTCTTCCCTCAATATAGAAAATTCTTCTGCTATCGCCATATTTGGCAACAGGATCTATATTCCAGTCTGTAGCAATATATCCGGCTTATCGGAGCAGGTGCATCACCTACATGCCGTGGATGTAACGACGGGTGCACTAGTTTGGAAAAAAGCCATTGCCACCTACGAGGATATTACCTCTATACAGTCAGATGAGAACGGTATATATTTCTGCACTTTAGCGCAGCTAACCAAACTGGATAAAAACAATGGAAATGTCATCTGGTCTATTCAATCGGAATTTAACCGCCTTTTTACCTTAGCAAACGACAGGATTTACGTGCCGGTTAAACCTTTCCTCACCCATACAATAGTTTATGATACAACAACAGGAAAAATGGTTAAGGATATTAATACTGTTTTCGAGGTGATTAACTCACCAGTAGTCATCAAGAATAAAAAAACGTATTATCCTGTCTCAAAAAGCGCCATGTCAGCCATGGAATAAATAGAGTCCGGATTTGTATTGACTGACCAGTAAGATATAGCATTTATTTATTGTGTGCTGCCCTAGTTCACAAACAAATGGACTTGATTCGATAAGTAACAAACCCATCAAAATGTATCAGTCCAGGTTGCTAACTGGTATTGAATGGTTTGCCAGGGGTAAATCAAAGATCTTTAATATTCCATGCTGAACTTAGGAGTTCTCAATTCTCTGAATGGAAATGAGCAATTAACTTTGCCGGCTCTTTTATTGAGTAGTATGCAATAACAATGAATGATCGACTTAGAATCGTTGCACTATAATGCTATTAATAACCAGTGTTTGCTTACCGATGAATATAAGGAAGATTAAATCTTTCATAATGCATTATCATCTGCCACCATTCCCAAAATCTCCACGGTTTAAGTGTAAAATTCCGGTAAAGGGCATGATTCTTTTCCGGGTGTAGTTTTTGAAAACGTTCAAATCTTATTAACCCTACTTTGTAATCCATCCCTTTACCTGGTTGTTCCGTGTAGGAAAAGGTGCCATCCCTATTTTGATAGCTATAACTTTCTTGCAAGAAATAATTTATTGGGGGTAAGTTGCTGATAGCAATAGTCGACAGGACAACGATGATCCAAATTTTAGTTTTCGTTTTCATATTATTTTATGTTACAAGGTCCGTGGCTTCCGGGAACGCGGCCACCTCCCTCATTTATATCTAAGTTAGGATTTTTTGCTTTTTGTTCCCGCAAAGCACTTGCCATTCCTGCGGGTGTTTTAGCAAAACCTGCTCCTCCTGGTCCCGCCAATCCAATTTGTGTGGTGGGGTCTGGCATAGGAATGCCGCCTACCTGCCCTGCTCCATACACGAAAGCGGTACAATTATAATCGGTGAAATGGTAATTTTTTGATGGGTTACTTACAAAGTCGATAACTTTTTGAAAACTTTCAGCGGTTACATAATATGTTGCACTCATGTTATATTCCATATCACCGTTATCAATGATTTGTGATTTTGAAGATAGCTTCTCTAATCCAGTGCCTGTGGGATAGAAACCTACTGTTTGAGTAATGGATGTTTGTCCACTGGTTTTGCTTAATGATATCGCTACATGGCCAAAACTATTGGCGCCTACATTGAATGAGGTTCCTGGCAGAGGTTCTACAACATAGACCCTCACTACGAAGGCTGCATTTGCGCTGGGGATGTTGGAGAAACATTCCATCATTTCCCTTGGACTGACGGCGTTTTTTTCCTCTCCAGGTAGGTTAGATGGGGTTGGGGGGGATGATGTACCGGTTGTTCCTCCGCCACCTCCTGAACTTGAACCAGAGTTCCCGGAGCCGACACCATCATAATATCCACCACCACCGCCATCATCAAAGTATGTGGTTGAGCAGACCTGGAAAGAATGTACGGTGAAATCACCATTGGCATCGGTATAGCTGTCTTGCATCCAGATACAGGTTTCGATAGCCATCATTCTCATGGTTTTTCCCTGTGTACCGCTAAATGGGTTGAGGTCTTTTAGGCCTTGACCGGGTTCCCGGGACTGTTGGGCGCTGCTAAATTGCTGGATTCTTCCTATTGCTTTTCCATCACTGTACAGTCTTCCACCCGTCAATTTGTAGTTGAGGTCATATTCGAAGACCCTTCCGGTAAAATCCGAAGTGCTCGCTGTATGGTTTTTTTGCAGGTAAATGGCATCTGGGATAATTTCCAATATTTTTGCTTCAGGCTGTTGGGTTTCGTTATTTCTTAAGATGACCAGTTCGCGATAGCCCTGTTTGTAGCCTTGATAAATCGGCTGTCCCGGAAGTGAGATCGTCCACTTATTTCCATCGCGTACTGTAGTGGTTGTTGCCAGTTCCCAGTCGATCTTGATCTTCGCAAGAGCCGTACTACTGTCTGTTGCTAACTGGTTGATAAACTGCTTTGCGTCTGTTAGCGTGAGTGAAAGGTTATGGCTCTGGTTTGATGTTGAATTATTTTTGTCTACAGGCTCCTTGCGGCATGCTGATATCAGGAAAATAATGATGATTGAAAGTTTGATGTGTGCGTTCATAGCGTTGATTATATGTTATAAACAGGGTTTAAATTTTTTGAATTTTGTGCCTGACGGTATCTTTGGAGCTTTTCACGTTTGATCCGGCTTAATGTTTCGCGGCTGATGCCAAGGTAGGAGGCGATGTTGATCTGGCTGGTCTGCTGTTCGATATCGGGATGGTACTCCAGCAACTTTTCGTAGCGTAGTTTGGGGATCTGGGTACGCAGGAAAATTGCCCGCTCTTCGCTCATGATGTAATATTTTTGCATGACAATCCTCCCTAGCAGGTTGCCCTGGGCAAAATCAGCATAGTAGGCATTTAGCTGTTGCCAGCTGATGGACTGCAGTTTGCAATCCTGAAGGACTTCGATATACTCATGGGCCGGTTGTTGGGTAAAGAAGCTATATACGGAGATCATGAGGTCTCCCTTTCCCATGAACCAGGTGGTACAGGCCTTCCCGTTCTCATCGATGAAAAATGCGCGAAGGAAACCACTTCTGATGAAGTATAGTCGCCTGGCGGTTTCACCGGGACGGAGCAGCAGGTGTTTGCGGTTAAATGTTTCGGTAATGGCCTCCTGGTTTACCCGGTATTGTAGGGGCGCAGGAAGGGGCACGATAAAGCTCAATGTTTCGAGCAAATCGGCTTCTTCGGTAGGTTTTGTTTGCATGACTGGTCGATTGTGTCACAAATCAACTTTTCGGCACGTTTACCTGTTTAATAGTGTCCTGTCGGAAGGATATAGTTTGTAAACGTAATTTATTTGCATTTGTTGTGTGACTATTCAAAGATGTAGTGTTGTCTGGATGATGCATTCATAATTTCTTTATGTATGAACTATTTTAAATCGACAAGTTTGGCTGTGTCTGTTTTTGTGCTTTTGCATTCAGCGCTTGTAAAGACGCGATTTCACGGATGCATGAGACAATTCCTTAACCGCAACTCCTGTATCTCTGAAAAGGTTGCCATTGGTTCCTGAAGGTGGTGCCTTACAAAAATTGTTTTCGCTATGGTCTCTCATCATGTAGCAGCCAAGGATCAATTTGTCCAGGGCATACCTCTAATTGGTAAGTATAATCATGCGAAGAATGTCAAATTTTTATTACGGTTAATAATATTATTCTAAAATTATTATATTTAAACGTTTTAGTAACATTCTAACCGATATATGAAAAAAAATGCTCTCCTCGTGCTGTCACTCTTGCTGTGTGGTTGCTTGCTTATTTTCGCCTGTAGAAAGGACCTCAACAATTATTTGCTTGACCGTGACTCAGCATCATCACCACTGATCGAATCTGCTAAAATCTGGAGATTGCGAAACTTGACTTTCGACAAAGCCAATGGTACAGCACCTTCAAAAATATTAAAGCCGCATTGGCAGGATGCATGGCAAATAAAATCATCGGATGGTAGCCTGTTGTTAATTGTACCTACAAGCGAACATTTTATTTCAAACAGTGACGTAAAGGTTAGGCGGTTTTTTGTCTTTACCACGAAAAACGGAAATGTTGAAAAGGGACGAATATTGGAACTAATTGGCTTCAAATATAATGTGGAAGCAAATCTGGACCTGATATTAAAGAATATAGGGTCAAATATTTCGTCGGATTTTTCAGGATCTGTTATCGAGTATGATATTAACTACCGGCGTTTAAATTCTATAGGTTATCTAAAGGGTAAAAAGATAGATATGGCGGCGGAGATAATTAATATAGGTCCCGATGAAATCGGTCACTTGTATAAATCAGCACAAAAAAAGGGCGGAACCGGAAAATTGATGCTTTCAGGAAATAACAACTTGGTGATGTCTCAAGAGGATTGTCCTTATGTTCAGCCGGTTTTTCTCAATTTCCCGGCTACTTTATGCCAAGATGGATACGTAACAGTTGAGCATTCTTTTACATATGATCCACTCACAGGATGCCTCCTATCAGAAACTTATACCTACATGTATCAGACATGCCCGGGGGTAAGTACAAGTAATCCTGGTCAAGGTAGTGGCTCAGGTAGCGGGAGTGGTAGCGGAACGGGCAGCAGTAATCCTGACTATGGTGGCAACCCCGGTGGTGGGGGAAGTGTACAAGAGCAGCTAGCTGATACAGATTTTGACTGGAGTGACATTTCAGACAATGAAGTGTTAACTGATCCAAATGCAGACGAAGAATTCGATCCTTTTCAGAATGGACCTTTTCCAAAGGTGACAAATGTAATAGCGAAAGATAAATTTGTTCCTTTTCGTACAGTAAATGGAGAAGCCGTTAACTGTTTGACGTTATCCAAAGAGATGTTGGCTAAAAAGGGGTATACCTGTTCCGGATATTTGCCCAGCACTCAGACTTTCCAGACTTTCGGGCAGAATGGTGTAAACTTAAATACGACTCAAAAAGCAATCACCTATTTGCAAAGTGCTCTCTCTCAAGGGATACCTGTGTTGGTAGGGGTGGACGCATTTGCCGGTTCCTCCAATGCTGATAACGTAACTGACCATTTCGTGGTGATAGTTGGAAGTGGGGTAGATCCTGTAAAAGGAAATTATTTTAATTTTTATGATTCATCGACCAATAATTCAACCAAAGGAACAAGTGACCAAAATCGGCTGTATTATAATTCAACAACTGGTAAAATCAGTGGACCGACTCAGACGGGTTATACTTCACAAGCATCTAATCCAGGGCACGATTACATTGTTACCCAAGTAAGAAAAAGTATTCCAAAACCTTAATGACATGATCAAGTATTTTTTAACCGTAATGGTTTCACTAATATCAGCTCTATCCTTTGCTCAGCACACGGGATCCTGTGAAATGTTAAAAGAACTGCTTTCCAATCAAAAAAAATCGGTGACCGTATTGGCCCAGAAAATAGCAAGTGTCAAGGTGCATAAGGGCATTTTATTGAAAAAAATAGCCGGACAAAATGGACTGGATATTAAAAAGCTTAACTACTGTGGGCAAATTATTATTGAGGGATGCAAAGATACACTTGTATTGGTAAGTTTGGACAATTCTTCATTCGCATTTAATGTGGCCAGCAAGAGTGAGACTGACCTCTATAAAGTGGTGCTTGTTGCATTTCCGAACCCATCAAGCCCTCACAGCGAGCCTTATGTGATGATCGATAAAATTATACCACGTGACAACTAAAGGGGGACTGTTGACCAATTATATAATTTCATCGTCTTTTTGATTTATGAATCAAATCTTTTCTGGTAGAATATCAGTTTTTATTAATATCATATTGACCTGACTCCTTAAGCCAAGCCTCTTTAGTTCCGTTTTTTAAATTTTGATACGGCATCCGAAAATGAAATATTTAATTTTTCTATTGGTAGACGGGTTGAGAAACCCTGGTCAGATTTTAGATTTTGAATTACTATAACGGATATGTCACAAGATACTGTCGATAGCCTAAGAAGCAAACGTTTATTTCTTCATATGCTTTATTAGCTAATGCTTCCTAGCGAAAAGCACATCCTTCCATCTTATTTGCGTTGGATGCGCTAAACAATCCAATAAAAATAAGGTTCTAAATATGCATCCATACATACTTGCCAAAACAATAGCTTATATCAGGACAAAGCAACCAATCCAATTTGTCATATTATTTTTTATAATCGGCCTTCTTTATTTTCAAACCCGTAAATTTTCTTTTCTGATAGGATGGGATGATCAATGGTTTGTCACCAATCATTATACCGAAGGCGGATTTTCGATGGATAACGTGTTTTCAGTTTTTAGTGAGTTTTATTATGGTCAATATGCTCCCGTCAATCAGCTTTATTATACGGCGATTTATCAATCCTTTGGTTATTCACCGGCAATGTATCACCTATTCAATGTTTTGATCCACACATTTAACTGTGTGCTTGTTTACTATTTGGTGATTGTGTTGCTCAATGACAACGCGCCGTTGCAAACTGTCAGAAACGTCCGGATCGCCTTCCTGACAGCCTTGTTGTTTGCCATTCTGCCGATAAATGTTGAACCTGTTTCTTGGATTGCAGCATCCAAGGTTTTGTTGTATGCTTTTTTCTATCTTTTTGCTCTGCTTGCTTACCGCAAATACTTATATAGCGGTAAGGGTGTTTGGTTTTATCTATGCATGCTGCTGGGACTGCTGTCTTTTGGGGCAAAAGAGCAGGCCGTTGTACTCCCAATATGTTTGTTGCTTATTGACTACTTATATGGACGCAATTTCTACACATCACAGGTATGGTTGGAAAAGTTGCCTTTTGTTATTATGTCTCTTATCTTGGGACTGGCGACGATTGATTCACAACAACTGGATGATGGAGGGTTTTATTCAGTATGGGAAAGAATACCCCTGTTTTTTTATACGCTTACGGAATTTTTTACAAAATGTATACTACCTGTTAACGTATCATATTTATACCCTTTTCCATTTCAAAGTGGCGGAGCAATTCCATCATGGATGTGGATACCAGTAATTTGTCTTCCTTTATTTCTGATTTTAGTCTGGCCAGTGTTCAAAAACAAAATGTTGCTCTTTCCTGCTTGTTTTTTTTTAATTCATATTTTACTTACTTGTAATCTATTCTCTTTAGCGCGTTTTGCTGTCACCGCAGACCGTTATGCATATGTCGCATCGATAGGCGCTTGCCTGCTTTGTGCAACCTTATTGGTTAAAACAATCAGCGACGGACGAAAGCCACTACTTTTCCTCTTAATTACAGGTACATATATCACTTTCTTATTCCTGACCTCTTATCACTACGTGCCAGTTTGGCAAAATGTAACAACACTAAAAAAACGTTTGGCTGATACGGTAGAATCCAGGAGAGATTACAAGTCACTTTGCAATGAAAAATAATATCCGCTTTAGATTACTAACTGCTCTCTTTTTGCTCGTTTTAATAATCTCCATCAACATCTATATCGCTTTAAGGTATTATTATCTCGATACAATTATGCTTACTGAATTTTATTTATGGCAGGCGCAATGCCCGGAATAATAGAGTAGTTCACAGATGATAGACGCGACAAATCATATTGTAATGATCATCGTCATGGCGAATGGCCTGCGTTAAAGTTTGGAAGATGCTACTGCTTAAAGACGCTAAGCATGACCAGATACTTGCATACCTTCATATGCTAGCTTCACTTCGCTCATAATGCCTCAATTGTTATCTTTCGAATTAATTAATTAAAACTTGCGTTTGGTCTATTTATTTACTATTTTGTGTTCGTAAAACGATTTAACTCTCTAACCAAGTATGAAAAAAAACGCTCTTCTTTTTCTGACAGCACTGTTTGCTGCCTGTCTATTTCTTTTTGCATGCAGAAAAAACATTGATAATTATTTACACGACCGGGAAAGTGTCCCAACTCAGCAAATTGAATCTGCTAAGATCTGGAGGTTGCAGCACCTTGATGATCGTCTATTTAAATCCTCAGGGCTTTCTGGGCTGCTAAAACCACAATGGTCAGATGCTTATACATTGAAGTCTTCGACGGGAAAACAGTTGTTGATCGTTCCCGCGCCAGAGAAATATGTCGCAAACAAAGCATTTACTATCCGTAGGTTTTTTGTATTTGCTTCATCTTCGTCAAATATAAATGATGGGAATATCATCGAATTTATTGGAAGGGACTATGATGTTCAGGACCATATTGACCACTTGTTGAAGAATTATGATGGCAGGGCTATTGATGGCTTTAATGGGGGCATTATCAAATACGATATTAATTACCGGTTTATCACAAGCAGGTATTTTATCAATGGCAAAACGCAGGCTTCACACATTAGCATCAATAACGCTTCGTATAAGACCATGATGTCTGTCAATACAGGAACACAATCAAGAGTGGCCCTGTCAAGCGCTGGACTATGCGCCCCCTCGGTTAAAGAGTATATCAATATGCCACCTAATCTGGCACCTGATTGTATCATTCAGGCATTCATGGAGGAAACATCAGTAGACGGCTGTGTTACACATGTAACCTATACATATATCAGTCATACCTGTCCCGGCGGAGTATCTACGGGTCAGGGCAGCGGACAGGGTGGTGGAAGTGGATCTGGCAGTGGTACTTCATCAGGAAACCCGGACTATGGAGGGGGCGGTAGTTCTGAATTTAGTGGCCTGGATTCCGCCACGCTATTGGCTGACGGTAATGCAGCTATAGAAGATATCCAGGAATACCTTAATTGTTTTAATGATAACAAGGCGGCCCAAGGTTACACGTTGACGATATATGTCGATCAGCCATATGCGAATCAGACTGATTGGTTTAGGGTAGTCGTTCCAACTGGTGGGGTAGTAACCAATAATCCATATAATGTTCCAACTGGCATTACCTTCCAAAAGATTAGTGGTGAAAACTTTGATGTCGGGCATTCATTTGTGACATTCGAGAAAAATAATGCTGACGGAAGTAATGTGCGCCAAACCCTGGGTTTCTATCCAAAAGGAAATGGTGTGAGCTCTCCAGGTGCGATCAAGGACAATAGTGGCCATGTTTATGATGTAAAATATACTATGAATGTCACTGCGGCACAGTTTCAGGCAGCTCTTGACAAAATGCAAAGTGATTTCAACAATAAAAGATATGAATTAACAAATGTCTATTTAGCAGAATACAATTGTACTGATGCCGCGATCAGTTGGATGAATGCCGCGGGCGCGAACTTCGGGACTTATAGTTCTTATTCCGGTGTTTTCAGGAATACTCCGGGAGATTTCGGTCAGGATTTGAGAGGCAGAGCGGGTGCTGTTAAAACAACAGGTAATGGTATTGCAGGTAAAGGTAAATGTAATTGATGTATTATGAGGAAGATTTCGATATTGCTTTTTGGTATGATTTTTTTGAGTCTATTTGTTGGTATTCCCATTAATCATAACTGGAGTTTTGTGTTTCAATATGAGTTTATTGATTTCCCGATGATGTTAAGGTTATATGATGTCAGCAACAGGGAAATTATTTCATGGATTGTGGTGCTATTATCTCATGTAGGTATTATATCATTACCTTTTTTTCTCAAACGGGTCTATTTCCGAAAAATGTTGTTCTACTTTCCATTCTTTTTTCTGATCGGCTTTTTAATGCTTAGGATGGAATTCCTGTTCCTGCTACTTCCATTTTTGATTGTCTGGCTAATTACGCTGAGGACAGAAAAAAAAATAAGGAATTAAATCGATGTCTTTAATGAGGAATTAATTTACAAAGAGAAGATTACAAAGGCTGTCCTTCAATTACTCTTTAGCTTTTCTGTGAATATGACTAAGCTTATTTTGTTGGAAGCTAGCTGAATCACTGGAATACATCTATCAGCGGATTAATTTTTAACAGCTGGCAGGTCTGGAGGAGCGAATTATGAACCATCCTATTTATAGGGGATTGTGTAGTAATTCTGTAATGAGCATGATATACCGATTCTCAATCCTCCCAACAAGGGGCAACTTCATTGAAGGGCAAATAAGCTGGTCGCTTCTTTAAAATATTATTCAGCTATTATTTGAGCTGATCATACTTGTGGAAATAATGAGAAAATACAATGAGACTGCAATAATAATCGGTGCCGGACCTGGGGGCCTTACCGCAGCTTACGAGCTGCTGGAAAGGACTCATATTTCCCCTTTGATACTGGAAAAATCGCTGGAAATCGGTGGAATCTCCCGTACGGTAAATTATAAGGGAAATAGGCTTGACATAGGAGGTCACCGTTTTTTTTCCAAGTCCCAAAGGGTTATGGATTGGTGGCAGTTGTTTCTTCCTGTAATGGACGAACCGCCTCAGCGTTTAGCGGATCTTGATTATCATAAAAAATCCATTCCGGACAAAATCATGTTAGTTCGAAAAAGACTATCTCGGATATTCTACCTCAGACGTTTTTTTGATTATCCTGTAACCTTCAATTTTAATACTTTTAGAAATCTTGGTATAACAAGGGTTATCAAAATTGGCTTCTCTTATCTCAGGATAAGGCTATCACCCATAAAACACGAGCGAAATCTTGAAGATTTTTTTATCAATAGATTTGGAAAAGAATTATACGAAACTTTTTTTAAAGATTATACAGAGAAAGTGTGGGGAATCCCCTGTACGCTGATCGAACCCGAGTGGGGTGCGCAGCGTATCAAAGGGCTTTCAATTTCAAAAGCTATATTTCATGCAATGAAGTCGGTAATAACAGATAAAACCTCGATTTCCCAGAAAGGAATCGAAACAAGCTTGATTAATAAGTTTTTCTATCCAAAATTCGGACCGGGACAACTTTGGGAAGAGGTTGCAGAAAAAGTCATTCAAAAGGGTGGAACCATACTGAAAAACAGTAATGTGGTCAGAATAGAATGGCTAAAAGATGACCTGGTGGAAGTTTCGGTAATAGCAGTTCCAGGAGGGGAAATAACCAAATACAGGGCAAACTACCTTTTCTCAACTATGCCTGTTAAGGAACTCATAAAATCAATGGAAGATGTGGTTCCGGAGAACATCAGAAGAATTGCGGATGGACTACCTTACCGGGATTTTATCACCGTCGGGCTTTTAGTGAAAAAACTTAAAATCAATCAATCCATAAGCGGACGAAAAATCAATAGGAAAATTTCCGACAATTGGATATATATTCAGGAAAAGGACGTGATGATTGGTAGATTACAGATTTTCAACAACTGGAGCCCATATATGGTAGCTGATGAGAATAATACATGGCTTGGTCTTGAGTATTTCTGTAATGAAGGCGACGTACTTTGGAACAAGGGTGACGATGAATTTGTTTGTTTTGCGATTGCAGAGCTTGTTAAGATTGGTATTATTTGTGAAGAGGATGTACTTGATACCACGATCATAAGGGTGCCTAAAGCCTATCCAGCGTACTTCGGAACATATCAGGAGATGGGTACTTTGATTTCCTTTACCAATTCATTCAAAAATATGTTTATGATCGGCAGAAACGGAATGCACAAATATAATAATCAGGACCATTCGATGTTAACTGCAATGGTAGCTGTTGACCATATCCTTTCTAAAAATCAGGACAAATCAATCATCTGGAATATCAATACTGAAAAGGACTATCACGAAATGGCAATAAAAAATGTCCCATCATAGCATGCTGTTAATTAAAACGAGATATCTATACATTTTTTTGGGACTGTTTTGCATCCTTTCGTTTGTAATCATCAATGTCAATAGAGCTGGATTTTCAAAAGTAAGCATCACAAGCCCTCATAGTGAGCATAAAAGTGTCGGATTGCCATTTAGTTCCTCGGCTGCCGGGGAAGGGGGAATTTATGTTTACACCCTCAAATTTTTTAAAACGCGTCTTTTTAACGGAACACTGCACATTATTCCGGATGACTGTATTGAAGAAATTGTAATAAACGGCAAATATGTGCCGCCTTTACTCTTTAGTAAACATTCATGTGATAATAGGAATGGAACCTACCTCAATGTAGGGAGTTTCACTACTTTAGGTATAAATACAATCACTTTGAAGGTACGAAACAACCAGGGACTTTATGGATTGAATATACTTGATACAACTTTTTACGACGGATATTTTCTGTTGTTCATCTTTGTTTTTTTCTTATTCTTTGTTAGATATAAGTATCTATGGAAATCAACATCAAATTGCTTTCATGCATTTTGTGCGAAAAACAAAGTGATAATCCGAGTGTGTTTTTTACAGATTTTGGTGCTCTCATCTTCTATACTCCTTGAAAGATATGTGAAGGATACCGGATTGCTGAGGTGGATTTTGGTCAATCAGCTTATTTTAATTGTCGCTGTACCGATTATAGTTTCGGTGTATAGGAACTTTTTGTTTGGTAAAACGACAGCGGGCATGTTTTTGATTGCCTTTTTGATCTGCTTAAAATACCTTTACAAACTTTTTTATGATCAATTTTCATACGATGTCGATGGTCATGTGGAATATATTCAGTATCTCATTGAACGAGGCCGCGCTCCATTGCCGTCAGGTGGGTGGGTGTTTTACCACCCATCATTTTACTATCGGAGCGCGGCCTTTTATTTTAACGCACTGGATATTCATGACCGTTTCAATTATGAGGAGTTTTTGAAAATTATTCAAAGCTTATCTTTATGCATCTTTATGGTGTATTGCTTTTTTTCAGTAAAAACCATTGACTTGATCTTCAGAAATCAGCTCAAAAATAATACTGAATTAAAGAGTAAGATAAATTTATGCTATCTGGCCACAGTTGGCATCTTTTTGTATTGGAGTTCTAATCCAATGTTTTCTGTTAGAATAGGGAATGATATCTTGTTTGATCTGTTATTTTCCATGTCGTTTTATTTTTTGGTCAAATGGTGGTTTAATCCAAAAGCAAGATATTTCACGTTAACGCTTTTTCTAGCGGCACTCGATGTCTGGACAAAATCCAATGGACTTATTCTGTTTGGGGTAATCGGGACTTGTCTATTCGGAAAAATAATATTGGAAGAACGACTTAAATATTATCTTTCGACAGTAACCCTCTTCATGTTATGCATGACAATAACCGTTTTTCTTTCATT
The DNA here is from genome assembly GCF_900111825.1 of Pedobacter suwonensis. Taxonomy (GTDB): domain Bacteria; phylum Bacteroidota; class Bacteroidia; order Sphingobacteriales; family Sphingobacteriaceae; genus Pedobacter; species Pedobacter suwonensis. The sequence goes on along the minus strand of NZ_FOJM01000002.1, from coordinate 341,630 downwards.
TCATCATAAAATCGAAAGACTTAATACTGATCCCAACGCACGAATTCTCGTAGATAATGCTAATGCCATCGGTAGCGAAATGCATGTGGAAAGCTCTTTTTCAAACTTTTTAACATTTAATCCAATCGAATTTATAGATATTCCTTTTACCAATACACTTGATGATTCGAAAGGAAGGCAGAACTTCTGGTTTTTTCTTTTTAAAACAAGCCTTTTTAGTGAATTTCCGTATAAGTACCCCGCCTTAACATTATTGGCCAAAATAATCAGCTTTTTGTTTTTGATGCTCCTGATCTATTCTTTATGGGGGTTGGCCGCTGCTTTAAAGCGGTTAAGGTATTATCTACCTGTATTAATAGCAATTGGGGCGATGATTGGCTCAATGATTCTGTTCCGAATATACTATCCTTTTTCCTGTTCAAATGACTTCAGGTATATTTACCCAGCTGTTCTGCCCTTTGCTTGTTTAGTTGGTACAGCGATGCTATTTTCGTTATCGAAATCCAGGTTTTTGTTTTCTTCAACCTGTTTTGTAATACTGGCTTTTCTGATATCATCGGGCTTATTTCAGATCATAAATATATTGACACTTTAATAGCTTAAGGTCGGGTTAAATATGACTAACATAAGTACATGTTCTCGTAGAAATATTTATCTCGAAAACTCTACCTGGTTTTTAACCGGGATGTTGATGATATATTTGTTTGTCGCTTATAACAGCTCTGGTTATAATAATGCGGATGAACATTTTCAGATCGTCGAATTTGCTAATTATAAAATGGGTAGAACCCCGGAATCTGATCTTGCTTGGGAATTTAACGCGAAGATAAGGTCAGGCATTCAGCCGGCGGTTTGCTATATTCTGATGAGACTGGCTTCCTGGTTTGGATGTAATGATCCATATGCTTTCGCTTTTTTTTTACGTGCCGTGACTGCGGTCGGATCAATTTTTATCATCAGATTTTTTATCAGGTCTTACATACATGAAGTTGAATTTAAGTACAGGTGTATCTATGTCCTATCATCCTATCTTATATGGTTTTTGCCATATATTAATGTACGGTTTTCTTCCGAAAGCTGGTCGGGATTATTCATTCTGCTGAGTTTAGCTATTATTAAGCAGGATATGCGGGGAAAAGTAAAAAACCTGGCTTATCTTTTAGGATTGGTGTCTGGTGTAGCCATTCTGTTCAGATACCAGTCAGCAATATTGGTTTTTGGATTGTTTTTGTGGTTTTTTTTTATGAGTGGACGGGATGTGGTTTTTCTTTTGAAAACTGCGTTGGTGATTTTAGCTGTTCTAATGATAGGATTTACAATCGATTACTGGCTGTATGGAGAATTCTGTTTTACACTTTACAACTATTTCCAGGTAAATCTTATACAGGATGTTGCCTCACAATACGGGATCCTGCCATGGTATGAAGTCATTTTCTATATTATTTTCTCTCCCGGCCCGATAGGTATCTTTCTTTTTGCCGGTCTGATCTTACTTGTTTTTAAAAAGTTTAACGATCCGATTTTTTGGGCGGTTATACCATTCTTGGTTGTGCACGCAATCATTCCGCATAAAGAACTGAGATTTTTGTTTCCGTTGGCCAATCTAATCCCCATTGTTTTGGTGTTATCTTACCAGCAGATAGCGAGGCATACCGGAGTTTTCAAAGTGGTATCACTTATGGTGGTAGTGATACTGTCCATATACAATGTTGCGGGAATTATATGCGTCGCTTTACGCCCTGCCGGTAATGGCAAGATTGCGGTCGCTCAATTCATTCATCGGAAATACAAAAACCAAAAGGTAATTTTGAATTGTACGGAGGGGATTAATCCTTATTCAGATTGGGCATTTCCGAAGGATAGGTTTTATGCGCATGAACTGGTTAAGGTTAATGAAATTGCTACAATATGGCAGCCGCGTTTTTATATTAATACGACAGAGCGTAAAAGTTTACTTTTGATTTCGAACGATGATATTACAGGTCCAAGAACGCTCGATCTGTTAAGGGAGCAGCATTATGTGCTGGTTTTTCAAAACGTCAGCAACCTTGTTCAAACACTAACTTTGTTTTACGACCGTGAGCTAAATAATAAGGTACTCTATTTATATGAATTCAAACCCTAAAAATTTGACAGATCATAACTATTTAAGCTTAGCCTAATTTAAATATACTTGACGTGCAGCTTTAATTTCAATTTCTCATTTAATGCTAGTTTATTACCCATATGATATCAGATCATTACAATACAATTCGTTTCGAATTAAAATCAACAACTGACATTTTTTTCTTGACAAATGTTACAAATTATGATAGCCCATGAAAATTTCTTCTTCCTCCACTGTGCTCAGCTTCCTTTGTTTGTTATCTTTACTGATCTGCATATCATTTTGCTGGAACTTTCAATTAGCTGATCTTCCAGGTCTTCATGGGGATGAGGCTTGGATGGGGATCAGAGCCGATAGCTATTTACATATTGGTAAAGTCCCTCTCTTAGGAATGAACAGTTATACGGGTATATTACAATCGCTTGCTTCTGCTCTTTCGTTTAAAATTTTTGGAACAGCAATGTTTGGTCTGCGGATCGCGGGTCCGGTATTAAATTTCCTGGCAATTCTCATTGTGTTTTCTGTTATTAGGAAAAAAAGTAACTGCATTTTTTTTCTGGTAATAGCTTTACAATCCTCGCTTTTATTAATATCCCCAAGAATAGCCTGGGAGGTCAATACATTTACGTTGTTTTTTTTATCGATCGCACTAGTAAGTATTCTCAAGATCATAGAAAACTTAGAACTGCCCGATCCAGGATGGACGTTTATTTTTCTACTAGTTAATATACTAGGGACTTATAACCATGTGATTTTTTTATGTGTTCCACTATCAGCTCTTATTGGCCTACTGTTCTGGACATTTTTGGAAAGAAATTTTGTCTTCATCAAACTGATTATCATATTTTTAATTAATCTTGGGAATCTTACATTACTGTTTTTTATAATGAAATATGGCATCGGCAGCTCTTGGTCCGATACAACATACCTTCTGATTTTTGGTGTTTTCTCCTTACTCTTTTTTGAGATATCGTCAATACGCAAAATTCCGAACATCCAAACGGATTTAGTGCCATGGTTTGAAACTGACATTTTACGATTTATGGTTTTTGGCCTGTTATTGATATTTTTTTATCATCATGGTTTTGCGTTGTTGGATCTGTTTAGTAATTATAAATTGATAATGAATATTTATTCCTATTCACCGCCAAAGTTTGTCGAAAACATTTTCAGGTTCTGTGGAATTGCTACTATGGCGACGATCGCATACTTTCTCTGTCAAGATATTAAAAAAGGTGGGAAGGACGCGATTCCAGCAATGTCGATCATTTCATATCTATGCATTTTTTCCATTTTCACGACAAACAATTCGTTAAGATATTATTTAGCGATATATATTATTTTTTCTATTTATGTTGCCTTGAGATTGAATTTGCGGTTCAAACAGGGAAAGATGATTCTCGCTATTCTCATTTTGGCAGGTATGCTAACTCAAATTACCATTTGGAAAATTTATTTGAACAATGACGCTCACCCTGCTGCTGCCTTGAAAGTGAAAGTTGGAAACAATATGACTGAAGATTCTGGACATTTCCTTCCAAAAGCGCCACTTGTTGAATTTTTACAAAAAAATAATATAGGTCATATCTATTATGATTCGGAACGGTACTTCTTGGAGCAGCCTATTCTTTTTTACCAATTGACAAAGCCATGGCGTAAAGATCCCAGTAAAACTGCTGTGATCGATTTTAACTATAGCCCGGGAAATAATACTGGCGGCTTCTTATATTTTATTAAATAAAGTTGTCTGAACGCTGGTTTCAGTACAGCAGATTTTTTGAGGACATACCTTTGGTAATTTGCAAATAATAAGAACTTGGGTTATCCTAATTGGGATATTGCAATATCCTTGGAAATTCTGTTAATTTGCGCCTTATCAACAAGGTTAACGGGATGTAGCGTAGCCAGGTATCGCGCCAGCATGGGGTGCTGGAGGTCGGAAGTTCGAATCTTCTCATCCCGACCAATGTTTTAATCTGCAATCTCCTTTGCGCGAAGACACCTCCAATAACCATGTTGGGTGTGTTGATTTTTGCGGAATATTTTAAACTGAACACTTTTCATCATTTTTAGATGTATGGTTTTTTGTTGCTTGTCTCAGTAATGAGGAGTTTCCTATTTAGATTATTGCGGATATATCAAACTTTAAACAGGTTTCAATTTAATCTGTTGTATTAATCTGAGAGCTATACGGCAGATTATTGATTCTTTTTAAAGGACTTTTTAAAGATATTGCTAACGGTTTCTATTCGCTTTTAGATTGATAGCGATTTAATGTCAGATTTTTTATAGTGTTTGGGGAAGGCCCGAAAATACAACTTTTCCGACTTGGTCTCCAGCACCCGGTACAATATCAATTATCCAGTCTGCGCGGTTGATCACCCATATTTCGCGTTCTGCTGTTCCCCGCACTTTTAATTTATCCAGTATGCTCAACAAAAGCTTTGGTGTCAGCAGGGTGCAGTACTGCAGAGGGCTGATCAAGCAAATAAGTAACCACGGAAAGATTGGAGTAAAATAACTTTTGCAGGCCTATTTAATTACACATTTATATTCTTGATGTTTCCCCATATAAATTTAAGCAGTACCTGTAAATTCCTTTAAAAATTCTAGATCCCTCCGTGCTTTGTTTTTGTGTCTGGAGACACATTTAGAATTTATCATGCGGTTTGCAGCTAATGGCTTAGGGAAGGCTGACGGTTTTTAGGGGAAGTCTATCGACCGGTTTTGGAAAGGTTGGAAGCTACAGGTCTTAGCGGTATTCTGATCCTGGGGCTGAAAGTCAAACGGTGCTTCCACAATTGGGATATGATGATTCCGGATGATTATCTAACGGTTAGGTTGGCTTCTGCAAAATTTTTCCAATAAGCATTTAGTTTGAGCAAAGGAAGTAATATACCTGCTGTTTCAGGTAGGTTGGAAATTCTTGTGGGCGAACTTCCGGCAAATAATGGGCATAAAAACTAAAGATCGACCTAACCGATGGACGATGGTATTGCTCTCATTTATTTATTTTTGTTTAAACAAACTGTTTGATATTTAATTAGGCAGAAACCTGAAGTAACTTCCAGTTTTAAGCCTAATTAACAGCGTTACTTGTATTCTGACAATCATATGATGCTTTATTTCGTAACTGTTTTGATGAGTGACAATGCATCTAAGGTTCCAGGAAGATGGCTTTTGGGATGTTAAATGTCAGATGGTGATCGATTGTGGCACAGATCAACCTGAGTTATTCTTAAACTGCTTAGTATTGTTCTGTTGGGGCGGGTATCAATTAATAAAGATTATCAAATGTTTTAGTTTGGGGTACTGTTACAATCAGTGCTTATCATTTGTAATCTAGATAATCTGAGCTGAAAAGTTAGCATTTGAAGTAACCAACCGGCAGGTATGGTGGACATATGAAGGAAACTTTCAAACGAACCTACATTAGCTTTTTGTATCCGCTATCTACTTATATTATAACCAGATCTTCTGATCTGACTAAAGCAAACCGGTATGGAAAAACTTAATGCAATCCTGGATGTCCTGGTTAAAATTTATGAGATCATGCAATTGATCTATACGAAGTCTTACGGTAATCTTACGCTGCAGGAAGATCAGCTACTGACACGACAGGAAGTGATGGACTATCTCGGGATCAGCGAAAGCACGTATAAAAGAAAAGTCAAGAAAGGCATTTTGAAACCCAGTAAAATGCCAGGTGGGGATAGGTTTTATAAAAGTGAACTGAAGGATGAGTTTTTGGAAAGCAAGCGTAGGGGAAGGATATGAAGGTCTTTGAAGTTGTCGTCAACCTGTGAACGTCTTTTGTACTAATGGACTAAAAAATTACGCCGGATTAGTTACATGCAGAAGTGACTGTGTTGGTTTTATAACGCTTAGTTCAGTTAAAATACATTTGACGCTAATGATCCGCCGGCATATCTTAATTTTTTTTATCCGAGTTCTTGCTGATAAGCGATAGCTGAGAAAGTTCTGCAAATGATCAATTGTCGAACTGGTAATGAATTCAGGGGCAGAACTGTACTGAAGAGTGGTATGCCCGTTATCTGTTCGCTGAGAGTATTTTACGTGCATTTTCATTTTCCGGGTTCAGCCGCAACGATTTTTTATAAGCTTTTAAAGCTTGTTTCTTTTTACCAACTGTCATTAATAATTCTCCGTAGCTGTCAAAAGTATTAAAGGCATCGGGGTACAATTCCGTGTTTAGTTTAAAGATTTTAAGCGCCTCCTCTTTTTTATTTTGTCTAAGCAATGAATAGCCAAAAGTATTGATTTCTGCCTCCAGGCTATATGCCGATAATCGGCCTAAACGATGTTGCTGCCGGATGGACGCAATCGTTTTTTCAATCGAGTTATTTTCCTTATAAGTATCTGCAATGGGTTTCAGATTCATTTTCCATTCTTTCTCCCGTTGTTCAGCAAGCGTCTCCACCCGGTAATACTTCCGTTGCTGGTCATTTACAGCGGTTGAATCCAATGTGTAACGTTTCCATTTTCCCTCTTTTTTATCGCGTATAAACTGCGTTCCGTAAATTTGAGGTAGCTTTCTGCGCATCCGATCGCGGTCTACAGCTGCCGCATACCACCATCGGTTTAATGAACTGTCCATCCGGATAGCTATTGCAAAGTTTTTCACTGCCATAGCCGAAGCAACTGTATCATTTCCATGCTGAAAAATGATACCTGCGTTAAGGTGATCTGTTGCCGTTTGTACTTTACCTGATTTGATCATGTCCATTACAGCGGCACGCCTGATGCTATCTTCCCTGTTCAGCTTATTCCAGTCAATTGGGCCATTCATCCTGTCCCGCTGGTCAGCTTCAGCCATTTTTGCCAGTTCCGGGTTGCTTAGGTCCTGGGCTGGTACTTTTGAATTGTTGAACAACAGGTTAACGAGTAAAAATGAAAAATAGGTAAATTTCATAATGGTCAGTTATAAAAGCGGAAATGGAACCTTGTTCGTATTAAAAATTAAAAGATCGGCTTATTCCCCAGGGTACAAAGTTTTAGGTATATGATTACGAATATATGATTTTTATGAATAACCTTAGTCGTTCAATGAGTGTGTTAAATGCCCACCAATGCGTTAAATAAACTCATTAAATCCAACAAACGTTTATTCATCAGGTCCCATGATCAGCAAAGTCCAGGCACAGATCAAATAGGTTGATTTTTTATCAATAGTATAAATCTTCGAGCCCTAGTCTTTTGATTCTCATACTGATGGCTGTTTTTGAGCGGCCAAAATGAAGGGAGAGATCGCTTAGGCCATAACCGTCGGCAAACATAATGGTGAGTTCGTTGTCCAGTTCAACTGTCCAGGACTGATTTGCTGCATGCAGGTGTTTCTCGCTGGATACGGGTTTTATGTTCAAACCTTTTTTCTGATCACCCGATCCGGGCTCCGAAGTCTTCGGCAGTTGTTTAGCTGATGCGATCACGTATATCTTGGGTGAAGCCGGGAAGTGCTTCGGTAACAGGGAGTCGGGGATATAGAGGCCGTTTTTCGCTCTAGTAATGGCAACGTACAAAAGATTGATTTCTTCGTTCATCCGGCTAAATTGCCCCGGCTGGGCATTTTTGTCGTCCCTGAGCCTCCGGATTTTGTCCTCGGTTACGAAATCGTCTGCCAAAAGCACTGCGTCATATTCCATCCCCTTGCAACGGTGCACGGTGGAAAAAATGATTTCAGCCTTTGCTTTTTCATTCTGAGGTACATGTTTTTCTTTGATGGCCTTGATCATGCCGGGAATGCTGTTTCCGTACAGGCGGACCAGTTCGATCATCATTGATAAACCAGTGTCTGCCGTCTGTTCAACATAGGTTTCGAGATCTTCCAGATTCCCCATCGATCTGATGATCGGATCCCTGATCTGATCGTGGTTTGCGTTATACAGGCTCAAAATATCATATAGCGAAGCGCCTTCGTCTGCATAAGTGTAGGAGTTGATGTTTCCTTCGAAGTAGATGTGTCTGATGTTTTTTCGCTCAGTCACATATTCAATGGCTTTGACCAGCAGTCCAAGGTTCGTACGCGCGATCACTGCGTTGGTTTTGATTTTTGTTTCCCTCCCTTTTCCCAGGATGGTCATGGGTCGGTGAGGTTCCAATAGGTTTTTTAGCCTAAGTGTTTCCATGGCCAGGTTTGCGATGTCCTGCCCAAAGCGGAAACTCATCGATAGATGGTAAGTTTTGAAATTTGCTTTTTGCAGGGAATTTACGGCGTAACGCCAGCCGTAGATCTGTTGATGGGTGTCGCCCACCATGACTTTTGTCGCCTTTTGCTTCAAAAAGATGTCGAGCATGGCGGGGGAAGCATCCTGCGCCTCGTCAAACAGGATGTAATCAAAGCCCAGCTGTGGCTGCTGAAGCTGAAATTTCTTTAAATAAAAATCATGGGTGATTTCGATTTCGGCCTTATCCATCTTTCCCAGAAAAATCCTGGTCTGTTTAACAATGTAATCGTAAGTCTTGCCAACAAAAGTTTTGGCTTCATCATCTTCTAAAAGATCGACATATTTTAACTGTTGAATCTTTGTTTGATCACTGTTACAGAAATAAGCGCTGAGTTTAAGGATATGGTTGGCAATGAGAAGCTGGCTGTGCTGTTCGCCCGTACTCTGCAACTCAAGGATACGGAGGATTTCATCTGTCGTATAATCCTTGTTTTTGACCCGGTATTTACTCCCCATGACCACATGGCGAAAGGCAAGGGAATGAGCGGTTTCCACAGTCACATTCTGAAGGCCTTTGTTCCTGAATTTACCTGCTGCCTCGTTTTTAACGGCTTTGTTAAATGCCAGGTACAAAATCCGGCTGCCCGGTGGTCTGGTTGCAGCGTATTCAATGATGGTGGTCGTTTTGCCTGAGCCTGCTACAGCGTTTATTTTAATATTGCCGGAAGAGTTTATGATATCTTTCTGTTGCCTGGTCCATTCCATCTCTCAAAGGATACTTACTGCTTGCGCTGCAAGGATACGTATTTTAAGCGAATTATTTTCCATGACACTGTCGGTAAATCCGCAATCATAACAAGGATTGGGGGGTATTGTAGACGAGAACATGTGGAAGGTTAAAAGAACCAAAGATGCGATATCGTGTTAACCCTTAATTTTCATGTCTGATCAGTTTTCGGGCATCTCAGGTGGGCTGTGCAATATCGGCCAGCTAATCTCTTCTGCTTTCCACTGTATAAATAAAGCTATCTGCCTTATAAAAGCCGAGGTTGTATTCAATTGGTTTTTCGTCAATATCATAAACAAAACGCTTCCGGAATAAGATAGGGGAGCCTATATCGGTCTCCAGTTTGGCGGCAATGAACTCATCCGCGAGTAAGGCACTGATTTCCTCTTTGGATATCATCGCAACAACCGCATGTTCCTTTTCGAGCATTTCATAAAGGGGCGCTTTGTAATCTTCCTCGCCCGTTAAGCCTACATTTGGATGAAAGTAAGATTCAAAATATACAAAAGGCCCCTCCGGACGGCCCCTTAAGCGAACCAGTTTCAGCACCTTCTTATCTTCCTTGATCTGAAAAAAACTGGCCAGCCGCTTTTCCGGATAAACCCAGCTTACATGTAATTCAAAATTTCGGATTGGAATTCCCCTGGCGCTCATTTCCTGAGAGAAACTCATCCAGTTCTTGGATTTGGAGCTCAGTGATTTCGACTCGGCAACCCTGGTACCCACGCCTTTTTTCCGGATGAGTAAACCGTCGTAAACCAGTTTATTGATCGATTGGCGTAAAGTAGTACGTGATATGCCCAATTCCTTTGATAAGTCTACTTCATTGGGAAGCAGTTTGCCGCCGGAATATTCAGGACTTTCAATCAATTTCCGTAACAATGCTTCTGCCTGTACATGTAATGGTACCTGACTTTTATGGTCTATTGTTAGTTTCATACTTGATGCAATGATATAAAAAATTCATTTAATTACATCATGTACATACATGCTATTGTTTTCTACGATATGAGTCCCATTTTGGTCGCGATCAGGAGTCAGGGGCAAAAAATAATCGAACAAAAGTTTGGAAGTAATTTATTTAATAATACATTTGTATGTACATACTAAAGAATGTACCATCTAACCAGATAATTTACTTAATTTTTAAAATTTTCATCATGTTGAGCCAAATAACTTTTCTGAACACAAGTTGTATGCGTTTTAGTGATGGTTGTGCAACTATGATCACGATTAAAGCATCGTTGCCGGAATAAAAAGATCTCATTTCGTATACCTGAAATTTATGGATGATGAGAATATTGTATGAACATGGACCAAATTCAAAATATAATATACCAGCACCCTTATCCCAATATGTCAATAGAAGAACCGATGCGAAAGACCGAGCAGGAAATTATGCCGGCATTTATCAAAGAAATCAGCAAACCGCAGGGCTATAATATCTACCCGTACTTTGCGCTGGGAGAAAAACAGGTTTTTAATGGTTATGCTGCCCTTGCCGATTACATCATGCGGCAAAAAACCGTCGTTATGGATGGCTATGTGGGGGTATATTGGAATTTATTCATCCGCTCGCTTGAGAAAGCGCTTGAATCCAGAAAGTTACGGGTGCACATTATAGATACAGCTTCTTTTTTAAAAGATGAGGACCTGATTGATGAAATGATACTGGACTTTTTAGGCGAGAAGGACGGGGTGTGGGGAAAAAGGACCACACTGACCCTGGGTGATTTTTTTGATCTTGAAGCTTTAAAGGCTTCAGAAGTGAATGAAGATTGTGATGTAAACATAGTGATCGGCTGCGGAGCTTCGCTAAGCCAATGGGATGCATCCCTGATTTATGTGGATCTGCCAAAAAATGAGCTGCAGCACCGCATGAGTGCGGGCGCCATCTGCAATTTGGGCAAGTCCGCTCCGCAGGCACCGACTGAAATGTACAAACGTTTTTATTTTGTAGACTGGGTTGTACTTAATGCCCACAAAGAGCGGTTAGCAAAAGATGTAGCTGTTTTTGTTGATGCGCAGTGGGAGGAAGACATTAACTGGGGCTATGGTGAGGCGGTCAGGGAAGGGCTCAGGAAAATGTCTGCTTCCGTATTTCGTGCAAGGCCGTGGTTTGCACCGGGCGCCTGGGGGGGACAGTGGATGAAAAAGCGTATGCCCCAACTTGATCAAAATGAGGTTAATTATGCATGGTCTTTTGAGCTTATTGTTCCGGAAAACGGCCTGGTGTTTGAAAGTGACGGACTGCTTTTAGAGGTCTCTTTCGATCTGCTGATGTTCACGCGATCGGAAAACATACTGGGCAGGCATGCTGAACGGTTTGGAAATGAATTTCCGATAAGGTTTGATTTTCTGGACACCTTTGAAGGTGGTAACCTTTCTATCCAGTGCCACCCAAGTCTTGAATACATCAAAGAAAAGTTTGGAGAAAATATCACTCAGGATGAAACCTACTATATTCTGGATTGCAATGATGAGGCAAGCGTGTACCTGGGCTTTCAGGAAGACATCGATCCGGCTGCTTTTAGAACAGTACTGGAGGATAGCAACCGAAATGGCGTATCAATAGAAATTGAGCAATACGTACAGCGTCACAAAGCAGAAAAGCACGATCTGTTTCTGATTCCGAATGGCACCGTACACAGTGCAGGTGCACAAAACCTGGTGCTCGAAATTAGTGCAACGCCCTATATTTTTACTTTTAAGATGTATGATTGGTTGAGGCTGGACCTCAATGGCAAGCCACGGCCAATTAATATCGAACATGCTTTTAAAAATCTCGATTTTTCTCGAAAAGGAAGCAAGGTAAAACAAGAACTCATTTCCAGACCGGCTGTCCTTTTTGAAAAGGAAGGGTGCACCTGTTATCACCTGCCTACCCACGCCGAGCATTTTTATGACGTACATCGGCTGGACTTTGATTTACACGTTGATGTGGAAACCGACAATGTCTGCCATGTTCTGATGCTTGTTGAAGGTGATTCGGTTACGGTAAGCACTGCCGACGGCTCGACCATGCATTTTCAGTATGCTGAAACTTTTGTGATCCCGGCAGCAGCCGGAAGCTACAGGATGGTGAATAACTCAAAAGGGCAGGCAAAAGTAATTAAAGCTTTTTTAAAATAAATCAGCATGACTATACAGGAAAAACCAATCGCTATCAAAAAAAGTCGTTCTTACTTGTACCTCGTGAGCCTGGTTGCTGCCCTGGGAGGCTTTTTGTTTGGCTTTGATACAGCCGTGATATCCGGTACCATCAGCCTGGTTACCAAAGATTTTGGCCTGGATGCGGTTAGCGAAGGATGGTTTGTGAGTTGTGCCCTTCTGGGCTGCATTCTCGGGGTAATCATTTCAGGTAAGCTCAGCGATAAATTCGGACGGAAAATCGTCCTTATTCTCTCTGCCTTTCTTTTCCTAGCCTCAGCCCTGGGCTGCATGTACGCGGGATCCTTCTCTGCCCTGATTATCTTCAGGCTTATTGGGGGCATCGGAATCGGTGTTGCCTCGATGGTATCACCGCTTTATATCTCGGAGTTTGCGCCTTCGAGGCTGCGGGGAACCATGGTTTCGCTCTACCAGCTTGCCTTGACCATTGGTATTGTTGTGGCCTATTTTACCAATGCTTACCTGGCAAATCACACCGGCGAGGTGCATTCAAATGCAGCGTTACAAAGAATATTCTCTGCAGAAGTATGGCGGGCCATGCTTGGCCTGGGCGCTTTTCCGGCACTTATTTTTCTTTTGGCGCTGTTTGCCGTCCCCGAATCGCCGAGATGGTTACTGACCATGGGACGTAAAGATTTGGCAGCGCGGATATTGACCAAAATTGACGGAGAAGAAACGGCAAGGAAAGAACTGGAAGCTTTCTCCGGTCAAAGAATTTCGGGAGATGAAGGCTCACTGAAAACACTTTTTAGCCCGGTCTACCGTAAAGCGCTTTGGATCGGTCTTTTGCTTCCCTTTCTCTCTCAGGTATGCGGCATCAATGCAGTTATTTACTACGGTCCGAGAATACTGGAACAAGCAGGCTTTACACTGAATAACGCCCTGGGCGGGCAGGTAACCATTGGCATCATAAATGTGATTTTTACATTTGTGGCCATTTTTACGGTCGATAAATGGGGGCGTAAACCCCTCCTGTATGTCGGTGTAGGAGGGGCGGTGATTTCGCTTATCATTATTGGCCTGCTATTTCAGTTCGGCGTCACCTCAGGTCCGTGGATCCTCATTTTTATCCTCGCTTTCATCGCCTGTTTTGCTTTTTCTTTCGGGCCGGTATGCTGGGTAGTTATCGGAGAGATTTTTCCTAATGGCATTAGGGGTAAGGCCATGTCTTTAGCTACACTAACCCTCTGGATCGGTAATTTCTTTGTTGGTCAGCTTACCCCGGTGATGCTTCAGGGCATCGGAACTTCCTGGACCTTCTGGATTTTTGCCATCTGTTGTTCTCCGGCACTGCTCCTCACCTGGAAGTTGATCCCGGAAACCAAAGGACGCTCTCTTGAAGAAATTGAGGAACACTGGCAACGAAGCCAAAGTATCCCCAAATAAATAAACACCAAAAGAACCTAACCATATATCAAAAATGCCTGTGGGCATGCTAACCAATCAAAATGTTATGAGACTCAAAATTTACCAATCAAAAAAACTTAAGCGGTGCTTCTGCAGGCAGCTGGCCTTGCTGCTGGTAGTGCTGGTGCTTTTTATGCCAGGTTACCTCGCTGCAAGCCCCTCAGCTTTAACACCGTTGGGGCAAGGATCTAAAAATATCACCATAGGTGGAAAAGTAGTGGACGAGAAAGGCAGCGGCCTTCCGGGAGTAAACGTGCAGATTAAAGGCACATCGGTAGGCACTGTTACTGATGCTAACGGGAACTACAGCATTTCAGTTCCTGATAACCTGGCGTCAGGAAGTCTCTCTTTTTCCTATATCGGTTATACGGGCCAGGAGATTGCCATTGCCTCGCGGAAGGTAATTAACGTAAAGCTGGCACCTGCTGCCGGCAATGATTTGAATGAGGTGGTGGTTGTGGGTTATGGTACACAAAAACGGGTATCTATAACTGGTTCGGTGAGCACCATTGATGCGAAGAACATCGAGAATAAGCCTGTACTGAATACTTACCAGGCACTTCAGGGCGAAGCACCCAATCTCATCATTCAGCAAACCAACTTAAACCCGGGAAGTGATGTTACCGTGAATATCAGGGGGGTAGGAACTTTAGGAGACAATACGCCCCTGGTGGTTGTGGATGGTATTGTTGGAGGGAATCTGAACACCATCAATCCAAACGATATTGCGAGCGTATCTGTACTAAAAGATGCCGGTTCTGCTGCCATTTATGGTTCGAGGGCTGCCAACGGAGTAATTTTAATCACTACAAAAGCTGGTAGGCTCAATCAGAAAACGACAGTTTCCTATAATGGAAGTTACGGCATCCAGGATGCCAATGTGCTGGTACATAAAGTTCCGGCCTGGCAAAATGCCTATTATAAAAACGAATCTCTGGTTAATTCAGGTTTAAGCCCGGCATATACACCGGACCAGATTCAGCAACTCAAAGATCAGGGAGATGGCACCTGGGATATCGAACATCTTTTACGCACCGCACCACAACAGTCACATAACATAAACATTTCCGGGGGTGGAGAAAAAAGCGCCTTCTATGTTTCAGCAGGTCTCCAGGATCAGCAAAGTAATTTTATTGGCAATGGGGGTGAGGGATCAAAATTCGGCTATCAGAAATACAATTTGAGGTTAAATCAGACCAATGTTATCGGAAAATTACGCACGAATTTCATCTTGCTTTATACCAAAACCAGAAACAAGACCAACAGCGTGGGTGACAACAATATCTTCGCCGATGCAAACAGGGTTCCACACAATTTCAACTGGCAGGACGAAAATGGCAACTACCTCACCAATCCTTTTGCTTCGCAGTATAATGAATACGGCGTTCTGGAAAACGGCGGATTTAACCAGGCAGATAATGATGAGATTTTCGGATCATTCAATGGCCAGTTTAACATTACCAAAAACCTGAAACTTACCGGTGAATTCGGTGGAACCTTGCAAAACAATGGCACATTCTTCCGCCGTAAACAGGTAAACTTTCTTCCTTCAGGCGTTTACGGAGATGATCGCTCGGTTTTGGATGCCAACAGCAAATCGCAACTTTTCAACACCAAGGTTTATCTGGAATATGGACAGAAAATTGCAGCGCACGATTTTAAAGTTCAGTTGGGTGCTTCAAGCGAAAATTATTCACAACGCGGCTTTCAGCTTCAAAAAACCCTAACAGACCAGTTACTGGGAACACCAACAACAGGAACCATAGTGGATCCCATTAATTCCAATAATAGCTTAGCTATCAATTCCAACAGCTTACAGTCTTTATTTGGCAGACTCAATTATGCTTTCGAAGACCGTTATCTGCTGGAGGCCACAGCACGGTACGATGCTTCTTCAAAATTTGCCAGGGGCAACCGCGGCAGTTTCTTTCCATCGGTGAGTGCAGGCTGGATCATCTCTCAGGAATCTTTTATGGAATCCCTAAAGCGTACGGTAAGCAATCTGAAACTTCGTGCCTCTTATGGGGTTTTAGGAAATCAGAATGTGGGCAACTTCCAGTATCAAACCACCTATTTTAACTATGCAAGTGCTTATGGATTCAATAATATCCCGGTAGGGGGTGCAGGTACATTATTATCTAACCGGGATTTAACCTGGGAAAAGGCTTCTACCTTAAATATCGGTTTAGAAGCAGGTTTTTTTGACAATGCATTAACGGCTACTTTTGATTACTTCAATAAAGTAACCAGAGATATCCTTCAGCCGAGGCAGGATGTTCCGGCAATATTTGGCGCGGCTACACCCGATTTTAACGTAGCGAAAGTGAGAAGTAAAGGCTGGGAAGCTTCAGTTACCTACAATTTACGTGGAGAAAACGTAACCCAAAGTTTTAGCCTTAACGTAGCAGATAACCAGAACAAGTTGCTTCAGTTATCAGGCGGGGCTACCGAACAGATCATCAATCAGGATGTATTCCAATTGCTCAGGCGTGTGGGCGAACCCATTACGCAGTATTACGGCTATCAAACCAACGGATTTTTTCAAAATCAGGCAGACGTCAGCAACTCTCCTAAAATTGCCGGAAACGCAGTTGTGCCGGGAGACGTTAAATTTAAAGATCTGAATAATGATGGTGTGATTGATGCAAAAGATAAAACGGTATTGGGCAACCCTTTTCCAAGATATACTTTCGGGTTCACCTACCGCCTGGCTGTAAAAGGCTTCGATCTTCAGCTGTTCATCCAAGGGGTGGGTAAACGCGAAACATTCCTTCGCGGAGAGCTTGTCGAGCCTTTTCATTACGGTTATGGTGCTACAGTATATGAACACATGACCGATTACTGGAGTCCCGGAAATCCTGACGCGCGTTACCCGATTTTTGCCAACATCGGATCGCCATCAAATACCAACAACTGGAGAACTGGTTCCGATCTTTACAAATATGATGCGGCTTACGCACGTTTAAAGAATGTAAATATCGGTTATACCTTGCCACAGGCACTGACACAAAAAGCAGGTATTCAGCGCCTGAGGGTTTCCCTGATCGGGCAGAATTTGTTCACGCTTTCAAAACTTAAATTTATCGACCCGGAAACTTCAGAATTCGGGAATAACCTGAGCACGGGCTCGAGTTCGAATAGCGCCCGCCAGTATCCATTACCGATTTTTTACGGAGCAGGTCTGGACATCACCTTTTAATATTCACGGTTAGAATTATTCATATGAAATTTTTTAAAAAAAACCTCATCATCGCTTTCAGCCTACTTGCTGTTGCAGGATGTAAAAAGCTCGATATTGCGCCAACCGACCGGTTTTCAGATTTAACATTCTGGACCGTGGATGTGAATGTAAACAGTGCACTCAATAATAATTACAGCTTGCTTTACAACAGTTCATTATATTTTGAGCCGGAAGCACTCTCTGATAACGCATATTCACCTTCAGGAGACCTTAACCTGATTGCAAGCGGAAATGCTACTTCGCTCACCGCCAAGTTTGCCGGAGACTGGGCAAGTTATTACAAAACCATAAAGTCAGTCAATATATTTCTAGAAAATGTAGACCAAAACAAAACACTTCCGGCGGCAACTATTGCCAGGATGAAAGCTGAAAATCAGTTTATGAGGGCTTTCGCATTGTTCAATCTAAGTAAATGGTATGGAGATGTGCCCCTTCCGGATCATGACCTTACACCAGAAGAGGCCCAGGTAATTCCACGTACCTCAAAAGCAGCGGTAAGCGACTACATTATCGCTCAGCTTGAAGCGGCCATTCCCAATCTTCCAAGTAAAGATCAGCTACCGGCCAGTGAAAACGGCAGGATTACAAAAGGTGCAGCACTTGCCCTGCAGATGAGAACATTGCTTTACCAGGGAAACAAAATGAATGAAGTAGTGGCGGTTTGCGAAAAGTTGATCAACAATCAGGCAGTCTACGGCACCTATTCATTAACGTCAAATTACAGTGCCTTATTTAGTGACCCTGCAACCAATAAAACCAATAGCGAAAGCATATTATCTCTTCAATATGTTCCAACGGTGAGAACCTGGCAGAATTTCTGGGATTTTGCCCCAAGAACAGTTGGCGGAAGGGTGAGTGCCATGGCTCCGACACAGGAGTTGGTCAATGACTATATCATGCTCAACGGAAAAGGAATTAATGAAGCAGGTTCGGGTTATGTGGAAAGCAACCCTTATATTAACCGCGATCCCAGGCTTACCGCAACGGTGGTTTATGATCGGTATACCTGGGTAAATCCTAATAATACGACCAAAACAATTTACATCAAACCCGGTTCAGATCCTGTTCAGCCAGGCCTGGATGAATATTCGCCGGGTTCGCAAAGCGCATCCGCAACAGGTTATTACTGGAGAAAATACTTCGATCCGATTGCTTTATCAAGTTTTGTATCAGGAAATAATTTACACCTTTTCCGTTATGCGGAGGTGTTGCTCACTTACGCAGAAGCCAAAAACGCCCTAGGGCAGATGGATGCCACTATATGGGCGAAAACCATTGGTGCGCTCCGTGCCAGGGCTGGTTTCACCGATCCGGCAGCTTTAAGTTTTCCGTCAGGAGATTTAACTGCGGTTATCCGCCGTGAACGCAGGGCTGAGCTCGCAATGGAAGGTTTGAGAACAGATGACATCAGACGATGGCGGGTAGCAGAATTGACCATGAATGGCTTTGCCCATGGAGCAAAATTTGCAACTGACCAGAACGTAGATGGCGGCTACATCAGAACACAACAACGCAAGTTTAATCCGCAAAGGGATTATTTATGGGCAATTCCGTCAAGCGAGTTAAGCCTGAACAAAAACTTAACACAAAATCCTGGTTACTAAGCCTCATAAGAATATGAAAAATCTCAAAACATTATTCACTATGGTGCTGGTGATATGCACCGCTGCAAGCTCTTGCAAAAAGAATGAGCAATCACTCAACGAAAACATTAGCACAACCGGCACATTAAGCCTGCCGGCCAATATGGCGAGCATAAAACTCACTCCGTCTAATGCAGCTGCATCCCAGCAGTTCAAGTGGACGGCAGCAACTCCCGAAGATGGAGGACTTGTACTTTATGAAGTGGCCTTTGATAAAGAAGGCGGCAACTTCTCCAACCCGGTTTTCAAAGTCATTTCTGATGGCGGAGGGATACAAGCCCAGGTTAGCATATCGCATAAAGACCTGACCAAAATTGCGGCGTTATGTGGTATCAACTCCTCTTCTACAGGCAAGGTCAGCTGGACGGTAATCGCGTCAAAAGCCAGTAACAAAAAAACCGGTCAGGAAAGCAGGACATTGCTGCTCGAACGTCCGGCAGGATTTGCCGATGTGCCAACTGACCTATACCTAACGGGTTCGGCAACAGAAGGTGGTGATGATGTGAGCAAAGCGCTCAGGTTTAAAAAGCTTGAAGACGGCGTTTATGAACTGTATACGTCACTAAAAGCCGGAACTTACCACCTTACAGACAAGCCAACTGCCGGCGGAAGAAAATTTTATGCTGAAGGCACTTTGATTAAAGAAGGCGCTTCAACAATCGCCGTTTCCGGCAATTCAAAAGTGTATTATATGAAGTACGATTTCAATGTAGCAAGTGTGTTAGAAGTAACCGAAATTCAAAGCCTGGGACTTTATATGTCTGCCTACTCAAGCGAAATCGGACAATTAAACTATGCTGCTAACGGCACCTGGCAATCTGGTGCAATACCGGTTGTTTTCTATCAGTTTTCATGGGGTAGGGACGAGCGTTATAAATTTGCGCTTCATACTGCTGCAGGTATAAAATACATGGGCAGCAGCAATGTAAACAATGTAAGCCCGGTGGGTCAGGCCGCATCTTATTTTTATCTCAATCCGGTGTCCAGTGATCAGTGGAACAATACCTATAAGTTCGATCCTGCTGCCGATAACAAAAGCGTGAAGGTGACCGTTAGCCTTAGTGCAACCGGTCCGTATACGCATAGCATCATTACTCAATAAATTAAGCGCTGCCACCGGTGTGTTGCCGGTGGTTTTTAAACCTGTTTTATGAAAGCATTATTTAGATATACCGCATTCACGCTTGCCCTTTTCTTCGCCGTCTCATGCAAAAAGCAGCCGGCAGCGGCACCTGTTGTTCCACCCCCTGTACTCCCGCCCGTAGTTCCGGGTGCACCGGTCAATTACCTCCAGCAGGCAAAAGATACCCATACTTTCACCGTGAATAACCTGCTTACCGCTAGCTACGGATACCGGGCCAACACCACATCTAAATCTTCGAATTGTTTTGAGTGGTATAACGTAAGCCAGATTTATGCTGATGCCGCCATGGTTGCTGCAGGAGAAACGGGTTATTTGGTGTATATGAACAATACATTCAAATTCATGGACAATATGTGGGATAAGAAAGACCTCCGGGGTGGGTATTTCGCATCGGTTAACCTTGATGGTAGCGGCGCGGGGGGAGATAAATATGTGGATGATAATGCATTGAGCGGTATGGTATATCTGGAGGCTTATGAGGTAACAACAGGTGCCGATAAACAGGCTTACCTGGCGAAGGCTAAAGCCTGTGCTGACTGGCTGATTAACAGTGGCCTTTGGGATAACGCTTACGGTGGAGGCTTTTACTGGAATACGCAGAAACCTGAAAAACCAACGCAAACCAATGGATTAACCCTCCAATTGTTCGCTAAACTGTATGGTTTGACCGGAGCATCCATCTACAGAGACTGGGCAAGACAGGTTGATGCCTGGTTGAGTGCAAAAATGTTCGATCCAAATACCGGCCTTTACATCTGGAAGATAGATGGCGCCGGTGAAGGCTCAAAACACAACGAAAAATTTACCTACGATAATGCCATAATGATAGAAGCTTTTCTGATTTATAGTAAGGTTTTCAACGACCCTTCTTATCTAACCAAAGCACAAAATTTGGGAAAAGCCATGAATAATACGCTCTGGAACGCACTGTACAAAGGTTATGTTTTCAATACCGCAGAGACCAGGATCAACCCGGCGTGGTGTGCCTGGGGCTCTCAGGCCATGATCAGACTTTATGAAGCCGACAAAAATGAAGCCTGGCTGGTATATGCCAAAGAAAATATCAACCGGCTAAATATTGCCAATCGAAATTCAACTACCTTGGGCTATTATTTCTTTGCAGGCTTTGATGGCCAGAACCGTTCTACAGAAATGGAAACTGTAGATCAGGCCTGGATGCAAAGACTACAGGCAATGCTATCAAAATTTTAATAACAGATCCTCAATTTTTATGAAAACAGGCCTTAAATCACTATCCGTTCTCCTGGTTTTAATTTTTTTTCATGCTATTTCCCATGCACAGGATGTGCTGAAATTTGTGAATCCAAATATCGGCACTGCGCACAGCAGGTGGTTTTTTTACACCCCCGCAGCAGTTCCTTATGGAATGGCAAAACTTGCACCGTCTACCAATGGCAGTTATGGAAACCTGCAGGGTTGGGAGGCGGTTGGATATGATACCCGGCACACGTCAATAGAGGGCTTTGTGCATTTCCATGAATGGCAGGTTGGCGGGATCAGCTTTATGCCAACAGCGGGTACACTCAAAACCGTTCCCGGTGCACTTGAAAAGCCCGGAAGTGGTTACCGTTCAGGTTTTTCGAGGGAAAATGAAATTGCAGCACCAGGGTACTATTCAGTAATTTTGGACGATTTTAAAATTCAAGCAGAACTCACGGCTACAAAGCGGGTTGGGTTTCATCGATATACCTTTCCGAAATCAGACAGTTCAAGAATCATCCTGTCGATAGGAAATGTTCAGGGCGAAAGCGGACCGGTAACCGACGCCTCGGTAGAAATGATTGATGATACCCATTTTCAAGGCTATGTGATAACCTATCCTAAATATATTAAAACCTATGATGAGGGCGGGCGCGTTGCCATGTACTTTTTTGGGGAACTCAATAAAAAGCCACTTACAGTGGGTGCTTTGGCTAAAGAGGCCGCAAGAGCGAATCAAAGATCATCGAAAGGAATCGGTGCAGGTTTATATTTAGGCTATAAAACTTCAGAAAATGAGCGTATCGAAATCAAGGTTGGCCTCTCTTATACCTCCGTTGCAAATGCAAAGCTTAACCTGAAAACTGAAGCCGAACACCTAACCTTTGCTACGGCAAAAGCCGCTGCTCAGCGCGAATGGAGTATTGCACTGAATAAACTTAAGGTATCAACCAAAAATGTTGCGGCTAAAACAAAATTTTATACCGGCCTTTATCATACGCTTCTGGGGCGGGGAATCGCCAGCGATGTGAATGGAAATTTTCCAAGACACGATGGTACCATCGGTCAGCTGCCCAAAGATGCAATGGGAAAATTTAGCTACAATTTTATGAATACTGATGCCATATGGGGAGGTTTCTGGAACCTTACACAACTATGGGCACTTTCTTATCCTACCCATTACAGTGATTTTGTGCACACCCAGCTGGAAATTTATAAAGAACGTGGCTGGTTTGGTGATGGAATAGCCAACAGCAATTTTGTTTCCGGCGTGGGCACCAATTTCGTGGGCCTGGCCATCGCGGGGGCTTATCAGGCTGGCATTCGTGATTATGATTCGAAGTTAGCTTATGAAGCCGTAAAGGGAAATGAACTGGGTTATCAAAATAGGCTGGTAGGTTCGGGCAAAATGGATACCAAAAGTTTTATAACGAAAGGTTACGTACCCTATTTAGATGCCGACAAAACAGATTCGACCGGGTCTCATTTTTCCGGTTCGCATACGCTTGAATACAGTTACAGCGCCTTTGCTGCAGCACAATTTGCCAAGAGGCTGGGTAAAACAGCAGATTATCAGAAAATGATCCAACTGTCAGATGGTTGGAAAAATATATTCGATAAAACATTAAAGCTTGTGCGTCCTAAAATGGAAGATGGCACGTTTATCAACAAGTTTGACCCTTTAGAAGCGTGGCGGGGCTTTCAGGAAGGCAATGCCACTCAATATACTTTTTATGTGCCGCAAAACCCTAAATCCCTGATCAATGAGATCGGAGAACAAACCTTTAACAACAGGTTGAATGAAATTTTCGAAACCTCCAGAAAGAATGCTTTTGGTGGAGGCAAAACCATAGACGCATTTGCAGGCATACAGTCTCTTTACAATCATGGCAATCAGCCCAACCTGCACATCAGCTGGTTATTTAACTATTCCTCAGCCCCGTGGCTGACCCAAAAGTGGACCAGGGCCATATGTGATGAATTCTACGGTACTGAAAGTGTTCATGGGTACGGATATGGTCAGGACGAAGACCAGGGCCAGTTGGGTTCCTGGTATGTGATGTCATCCCTCGGACTTTTCGACGTAAAGGGGCTGACAGATTTCAGGCCTACCATCCAGATCGGAAGTCCCGTGTTCAGCGAATCAGTCATCATACTCGGTAATGGAAAATCGCTGACTATAAAAGCCGATAACAATTCAAAGGACAATGTTTACATTCAATCAGCTTCCTGGAATGGAAAGGCACTTCATCAAGCGTGGTTGTATCGGGATCAACTCATGCAGGGCGGGACACTTATCCTGAAAATGGGCCGTCTACCCAATAAGAAATGGGGTGTGAAAGTGCCACCACCATCAGTTCAGTAATTCAAGATACTTTGGTATTGATGAAGAAACCGGCAATAGTCTGTTTCTGCTTGACAATAAGGCTTGTGCTGAAAATACGGCTACAAAACGGAGACCAATTTCGGGCCAGTGATATGTTTACGAAAAAAAATGGATGCACCCATTGCCTGGATGTTTTTCCGGAACCTTGCAAAGATCTCCCGTCACGTAAACAGGCTGATCCAGGGGATTTTCCAGTGCCGGTGTGGAAGGAATAAAGTTGTCCCTTTATCGTTATTCCGGCATGTTCGCTGTATCCAATGTGTTGACTATATGCCAGGATTTGCAGAGGAGAAATAGTCAACACCTCAATCATTTACGGAGTGCATGTTGATATAGACCGACATCATATTGACGGACCGTTTATTGAACCTGAATGGTCAATACCATTGCTGTCATTGCAATAAATATAATACATTAAAATCATTCAATAATGTTCAATTTAGTGCTTTATTGAAAAGCTATCGTAATTCAAGATCTTTATGAAAAAAATCTTTTTCCTATCATTTTTACTCCTGTCGGTGATCATTGCGAAAGGAACTGAGTTAAGTTCTCCTGACGGATTGATCAAGGTTAAAATTGACTTGTCTGACCGGATCTATTATAGCGTCTACGCTCAGGGCGTGCCACTTCTCGAACAGTGCCATCTGGGCATCGATATCAATGGTTTATCAACTGATAAAAATTTAAAGGTCGGAAGTATTAAACGGTCCCGGATATCCGGGGAGCTGGTACCAGTGACGCCTATGAAATTTTCAAAAATTGCAGCACTCTGCAATCAAATAGTATTAAACTTTAAAAATGGTTTTTCTGTTGAGTTTCGTGCCTATAATGAGGGGATAGCCTATCGGATCATTACAAGCGTGCCTGGCGACAAAAACGGCAATGTGAAAATAATAGGTGAGGATGCAACACTGAAATTACAGGAAGACTATCTCCTGCATTTGCAGCCCGCGAAAGATTTCACTTCCAATTATGAAACCGGTTACATACATCTTGATGCTAAGGGATGGAGGGTTACTGATCAGATGGCTACGTTACCTGCACTCATAGATACCAGAAAGGGCTACAAATTGCTCTTTGCCGAAACTGATCTATCAGATTATCCGTGCATGTTTTTAAAAGCATGTGATGACGGGGTAAGTTCAACCTTTTCGAAGGTAGCGGAAGAGGAAAGGCAAGAAGGAGACAGGTTTGTCCGCATCACTAAAGAAGCCGATTACATCGCCCAGACAAAAGGTAAAAGGTCATATCCATGGAGATACCTGATTATTTCTAAAGACGATAGGGAACTATTGGAAAGTACCCTCCCTGTCAAACTCGCGCCAAAGTCCGCATTGAAAGATACAGACTGGATAAAGCCTGGACAAGTAAGCTGGGAGTGGTGGAATGCTGCATCCCCATATGGCCCTGACGTTAACTTCGTCGCTGGATTCAATCTGGAAACTTACAAGTATTTTATCGACTTTGCATCGAAAAATAAGGTTCCATATATCATAATGGATGAGGGTTGGGCAGAAAGCGTACATGATCCGTATACCCCGAATAAAAAAGTGGACCTTCATGAACTCATTCGGTATGGCAAGGAGAAAAAAGTGGATATCATTTTGTGGCTAACGTGGCTTACCGTGGAAAAAAACATGGACCTGTTCAGGAAATTTGCGGAATGGGGAATAAAAGGGGTGAAAATCGATTTTATGGATAGAAATGATCAGTGGATGGTAAACTACTACGAACGTGTTGCAAAGGAAGCTGCAAAATATAAGATAATGGTAGATTTTCATGGATCTTTCACTCCTAAAGGTTTGGAACACAAGTACCCTAACGTTATTTCGTATGAAGGGGTAAGGGGACTGGAGCAGATGGAAGGTTGTCAGCCTGATAACACGATCTTCCTGCCCTTTATGAGAAATGTCGTTGGTCCTATGGATTTTACACCAGGGGCAATGATCAATATGCAACCCGATGTCTATGGAGGAAAGCGTCCGAATGCTGCAAGTGTAGGTACACGGGCATACCAACTTGCACTTTTTGTCCTTTTTGAGAGTGGCGTGCAAATGCTGTGTGACAATCCAACGTTATACTATAAAAACCAGGACTGTACGGATTTCATTACCCAGGTACCAGTTACATGGGATGAGACCAGAGCCTTGTATGCTGTAGTAGGTGAGGTGGCCGTGGTAGCAAAAAGAAAAGGAAATAAATGGTTTATCGGTGGGATCACAAATGGAACAGGAAGACAGCTTAGCCTGGATCTGAGCTTTTTACCCAAAGGCAAATCTTATCAGCTTATTTCTTTTTCAGACGGAATAAATGCCAGTCGCCAGGCAATGGATTTTAAAAAGAGCGCACAAACCGTACAATCAGGCGCTGCCATTCCCGTTAAACTGAGCAGGAACGGCGGGTATGCGGCAATCATCACTGAGTTATAGATACGTTTGAGTACGTTTGAGATAGTGCTTGCCGTTATACTCCAAGGCCTGCCATCGCTGACCAAAGAATCTCCTGTCGCTAATTTGCCTGGATCAATACATACGGCATGATTTGAACTTTTATGAAAAACAAACTGGTAATTCTTTTCTTTTTATTTACTTCGATATCGCTTCGTAGTGAAGCCGCCCCTGCGTCAGGTAAGAATAATCCGGGATTTGTGCTATTCCCGCTGGAGATAGCATCGCCAAATGGCAAATTGAATTTTAACTTGGCCTACAGTTCGGTTGATGGTCTTGTTTATTCGTTTTCGGCTAATTCAAGGATACTGATAAAGCAATCGAAACTCGGACTGACCAGTCTAGGAACAGGGCTTCCGGTCAAAGTGTTGCGGCGGTCTGTCAATGCTGTTTGGAAACCGGTCTGGGGAAAAAGAAAGATAGTACCGGAGATATATAATGAGTTAACACTGGATTTCAACTCCTATAAAATCGTTGTACGAGCATATGACGACGGAATAGCTTTCAGGTACAACTTTAACAGGGAGCAAGCACCCGAAGAATTGACCGAGTTCAACTTTAACGGGGATTACACTGCTTGGTACTACAATGGCGAAAGTGCCAACATTGGCCCGGAAAAACTATCTGACTGCAATGATAAACGCTTGCCTGTTATGACAATCAAGGTTGACGATAATAATTATCTGGCTATTCATGAGGCCAGCTTGTCGTATGGTGAACCACTGATATTAAATTCTGAAAAAAAGCAAACCATATTTACGATAGCATCCAGGCCCAATGACGCCTGGAAAGTCATTATGTATGGAACTACACCTGGACAAATGGTTGATTCACACCTTTTGGAATTATTAAACCCACCTCCATCAAAAAATATGGATTTCTCATGGGTCAAGCCTGGGGTTGCCGTTTGGGACTGGCGGATTGCGGGTGCGCAGGTCGATGATTTTAAATATGAAATGTCACTTCCTTCATGGAAAAGAATGGTGGATTTTGCAGCCGAGAATAACATTCGGTATCTGGCGCTTGATGCTGACTGGTATGGTCCGGAATTCGGCCCAAACTCCGATCCAATTAAAGGAGGAAAGGTAGTACAGGTGCACCAAATTATAAAATATGCCGAAACTAAGCATGTTGGGATCTGGCTATACCTCAATGATGTTGGGGGCCGGAGGTTCCCTATAGAATCAACTTTAAAGCAATATAGCGATTGGGGGGCGGCCGGAATCAAATATGGATTCATGTCGGGAAGCCCTTCAGAAAAGAACGAACGTACACGCATGATTACTGAACTGTGCGCAAAATACCACCTTCTATGTGATTTCCATGATGGTCCGGTACACCCCTATGGACAGATGCGAACCTATCCGAATGCCGTCACAAGGGAGTATTGTCAGGCACAATTAGATGGCAGCACAGTGCTTGAACCCAAAACATTTGTTACTTCGGTATTTGTAAACATGCTCGCCGGTCCACTTGATATGAATAATGGACTTGCAGACCTGACTCAAGCCGGCAGGCTTCACGGTCCGGCCTATGCTACCAATACAACATTATGTGGTGAGGCAGCGTGTACCCTAATTACCTTTTCAGGGGTAACCGTTATTCCGGATATCCCGGAGAATTATCGGAAACATCCTGAAATCCTTCAATTTATCGCATCACAAAAAATGCCTTGGCTGGAAAGTAAAACCATTAAAGGCGAAATAGGCGAGTTCATCGTGATGGCCCGACAGGCCAGTGATGAAACATGGCTTATCGGAGCAGTGACAAATGAAAATTCACGGAAACTGGATATTCCCCTTACTTTTCTGAAGAAAGGCAGGTATAAGGCCTTGGTGATCCAGGACGGTCCTACTGCGAGCTATAAGAAAGCTAATGAGCACATCAATGTACTGCATAAGGATGTGGATTCAACAGATATTTTACAGGTGGAGCTCGCGCCTGGTGGAGGAGCCTGCATCCTAATCAAGCAATAAAAGCTTCTTTTAATCTTATAGGTTCTTAAAGGTACTTATAGTCAGGTTTAGTTCAAGAATCCCTTTCAATTGTAAATAGCTATCCATTTCTGTTTCAAATGTCCATTTAATGTCTTGGCCGAAATCAATATCCGAAATTCCAATTCCTGATAAAGGATGTTGACGATTTGTTCCCTCTGATTTCGTATTTCCCTGGGCAAAGCTAAATTGTGATAGTATTCTTTCACTTTGTTAATCCTGCATTTTGCTAATTCTTTAGCTTAGATAAGGTTTTTATACCTGTGCACCTTCCGGAAAACGTATAACTGCGGTTGTACCCATAATTGAAATCGAAAGTACATTCCCACGGAAGTTTCAGTCTACAGACAAAAACACTGGGTATGGATTTAACCCAATAAACTTAAATAAAAAATTTCCCAGTGTTGTATTGCACTTATCAATTCCGATAAAGAAAAGGGAAAGCCGAAAACTCGTGAAAGTTAGTCCTACTGGATTTTACGCCATTTTTAATGGCCGATAGGTAATCTATTTATTCTTAATTAATCTTCCAATATTGATCTATTAAATTGGAGATTCTGGTTTCTGACAACTTTTGCGAAGCAAACTTAATGATCGCTATCGTTGCGTAATAGGCTAACTCTAGTTCATTTTCAGCTCATTTTGAGGTCAATTCAGTCCATTTCAGGTCAAAAATTCTTTTTTTTTCGATTGATAGATACGTTTGGATCATGAAACCTATATAACTGGTTTCGAGGTTAAAATGATTGCTATAAAAGAATTGTCCGTCTTATTCCAATCGGCCGTCAAGGCCGGTGCAGATAAATGTTTCCGTGACGGAAGGATATTGAAAAATCAGCTTTCCCTATCTGAAGCATATGCAATCTATGGACGGGCCGATGTAGATAGATGGATTACTGAAAAGCTTATTGTCACCCATACTGGTGGTATTGGGATTTCCAGGAAGTCCATTTTAAGAAGTGAACTGGAAGCAGTCGCCTTTAAAAGCAACAGAACCAGTTATCTGCCTGTGGCGGAGCGTTAGGATGCCCGGGGCATCTGTTCTTTGACATACTGGAATGAAGCATTATTCCGTGAGGAGCGGAAAATCCTGCGAAGTTGAGATCGTATCAATATGACGAAAGCGCAGGGGCAGGCGAGGGCCCGGTCCGTATGGACTGACGCGAGTAGTTCCGACCACCGAAAACTTTGATGTTATGTTTAGTTTAGGTAATTAGGGGGCCATGTGGCCCCTTTTTTTATGGACTTATTTATGGAAATACAGATCACAGTCTATATTCTGGAAAAGCTGCTTGAAGAAGCGGCGGAGATGGGCGGAAGAATCGCGCTTTCGAGGATCGGAAAGTTAAGGCCTTATATGAAAAAGGCCGAGGCTTATAGGTTATACGGGCGAAGGAATGTGGAAAATTGGATTGCACAGGGGCTCATAACCGCCCGAAAGGATGGGGGCCATTCCGCTTCGTGGCGGATAGAATGGCTGGAGATCGAGTCGGTGTTTAAGGCTAAAAACCTAATCCGTTATTTATAGGTGTACTGGTTGTAGAGGTATGGAGGGCGTTTGCTTTTTATCCATGCAAGATGTCTTTTTGTCCGACGTAAATCCCTTTGGGGTTTCCACTGGTCAAAAAGGATCTTGCCCTGAAGAATGGTCTTGGGCCGTGCCCGGCGTCCACCTTCAGGGTTAAGAAAACTCGCAGCTCGTTTTCTTTTTTAAGTGGCCTGAAAAGTATGAAGAAAAATTTACAGGGAAGACCGCGAATGATCTGCGGGAAAAGAACCAAAAAGATAGATGTACGCTTTACGGAGGCGGAGTTCGAGCTTGTTTTGCATCTGGAAAAAACGTTGGGGCTGAGCAGGGCAGATCTGATCCGTGACAGGGTTTTGAAGGATTCAGTGGAAGTCATCGTCAACGCAGAACAAATGATCGCTGCGCTAGATCTTCTGGGTACGGAGATGGGGAGGAGCGGTAACAATATTAATCAGCTTGCCAGATACGCGAATACGCTGACCAGACAAGGTATCCTTTCTGTGGTGGTTGTGGAGCGGTATAATTTGTTGCTGGAAAATTATCGGAAGGTCCAGAAGCATTTGGAGTTGCTGATGCGGAAATTGATCAGGTTAACCCGGAAGTAAGGTGACGATGTAGCTGGATATATATATCCTGTGTTATGCTGTTATCTCGTTTCACAATTTCAGTGTTACATGGTTATGTAGTCAGCCAGGTTGCTGATGTACTGACTATCTGGCCATCAAGCATTATAAGTGGTTGTGGATTTACATAACCGTGTTTCGGGTTATCCACTGATACGGGTATCTGAAAAACTTCCGATCTGGATAATCCGATCACTGCTGAGCATTATAACTGGATAACCCGCTATATGATTGTAAAGATACTTTCTTCCTCGGCCAGTTTTTCCGGAGTGGATTACAATACGAACAAGATCGGGCAGGGAAAAGGTGAACTGGTCAATATTTCCAACTTTGGAGCGTTGCAGTTTCTTTCCCAGCTAAGGCCATCGGATT
This sequence comes from Pedobacter suwonensis, assembly GCF_900111825.1. Classification (GTDB taxonomy): domain Bacteria; phylum Bacteroidota; class Bacteroidia; order Sphingobacteriales; family Sphingobacteriaceae; genus Pedobacter; species Pedobacter suwonensis. The sequence goes on along the minus strand of NZ_FOJM01000002.1, from coordinate 311,374 downwards.
ACATCAATTATTTCAGGATGGTTTCTTCCGTAAACAAACGGGTGGCCAAACCGCAGTTTCATGCGGTGATTTCGGCTAAGGGAAGATCAATACCTAAGGATGAGCTCACCAGGATTGCGAAAGAATGGCTTTCGAAAATGGGTTACGGGATGAACCCCTATCTCCTTATTTTTCATAGTGATACTAAAAACAACCATATCCATGCGGTGTCCACCAGAATCGATAAGTTTGGCAAAAAGATTTCCTCGGCCTTCGAGAAGCGGAGAGCGGTCCTGATGCTTTCACAGGTTTTAAAAACGGATCCCATTAAGAATATTGAGGCAGTTGTCACCAGTCTTTATCAGTATCGGTTTTCTACACTGGCGCAGTTCAGGCTGCTGTTCGAGCTAAAGGGATTTGTGACCACTTTGGACAATGGAAAGCTGCAGATCAGCGGGGGTGACAGTCAACGGTTGATGGACCTGAAAGAAATTGAAAAACATTTCGTTTCCAAAACGGATAAAAGCACATATAAACGGATAACACAGGTCAAAAAAATTATTGAAAAGTATAAACTTCGATATTCTGCTTCATTGGTGGATCGGAAGTGTGCAGGAGCTGGAAACCCTGAACCTGTTTTTCGTTATGATTCTCCACTGTGTGATTTTCTGTATTCGAAATTTGGCCTCCAATTCATCTTTCATTATTCATCCGGACATGCTCCTTATGGTTATACTATCGTAGACCACGCGGAAACAAACGTTTATAAAGGTTCCCAGGTGATGAAAATGGATATGCTCATTGGTGAACCTTCCGTTGGGCTTGTTGGTAGCTCCCTTCCCGTCCAGTTAATCACTGATCCTACTGGAGACAAGCCTATGAATATTTCCGGCCTTACATCCGTTTCGGAATACCGTAATGGATATTCCAGCTTTGATCATTCCACGGTAAACCTGCCTGACCTGGCAGACGATATAGACGACGAGGCCATTTTGGGCCGAAACCGTCAGCGAAAGGGCATGGCCCGGAATAATAGACGTTAAACTTAAATCAAATAATCATGCTGATCATTATTGGAAACCAAAAGGGGGGTGCTGGGAAAAGTACGCTCACGTTATTACTTGCTAATTTTCTTACGCTTGTTAAAAAAAGGCGGGTTACTGTTATTGATATGGACTACCAGCAGTCGCTGGCGCAGAAATATGAAAAAGCAAAAATACTGGAAAATGCTGAACCCTACGAGGTGATTGCAGCTGGCCTGGAACACTTTCCATCGATGTTCACGGTGCTAAGGCAAAGCTCAGAACACATCGTCATCATCGACCTGCCGGGTAAACTGGATGATGATGGCCTGATGCCGGTTTTCGCTGCTGCAGATCTGGTATTGTGTCCGTTTTCTTATGATGAACTGAGTTTTGATTCGACGATACTTTTTTCTGTCGTGCTTAAAAAAATAAATAAGGATGTTCCGGTATTTTTTGTGCCCAATCGGATAAAGGGAAACGTAAAGTATGAAACCCAGACGGAGGTGGAGCATCAGTTGATCCGTTTCGGAAACCTGACTGCGCCGATTTCTGATCGGGTGGACTTTCAGCGCACCAGCACCTTTCAGACACCTCTGGTGCTTTATCCCATTATCCTGCCAGTCTTTGAAAGGATTTACGAAAGCCATATCGGTCTTTCAGGCACCTGATTTTTTAGCTAGACAATATTCTATGGAAAAGAAAATAATTTCAATCGCGGATGAACTGCGCAGGTCAATCTCGCTGCCTGCTGAAGAAAACCCGGCCAGCCATGAGGTGACCGAAAGGTCCGTTCCCCATCGGTCAAAACGAGGGACGGAAAAGGCCGTCAATAATAGAATCAAGTTTTCCTGTGCTGCCGAAATACTGGAGGCGATGAGCGGGTTTGACTGTTCAGCCAATACGCACATGCTCCATCCCAGGCTGGATTTCAGAACGGTAAAACTGTTAAACAGTTTTAAGCTGGCCTCAGGTATTGATATGAACCGTTTTATCGCTTTTTCTATCCACTACCTGTTTCTGCAGCACCCTGAACTAAAAACTTATATCAAACAATCTTTAGAAAATTTTGAACTATGACATGGACACAATTTATAATTTATATCAGTGGAGCATACTGCTTTTATTATGGAGCCAACCTGTTCTTTGATTATTCCAGGATCAGTATGGCTGGTAAGGCCGGCGATACGGACGTGATTTCCGTCGGCCTTTCTTCTTCTGATCTACCCAGGAAAATAGCAATAGAAGATCTGGATCCCGGGTTTTCAGAAATCGCTTACTTTATCGGGGAAGGGGATGGGGACGCGGCGGATTCACCTATTGTATCCTCTGGGGGGATTTCCATTGGGAAGCTCTTTGAGCTTGCCCGGAATGAATCTATTGAATACACCAGATCGGTCAGCTTTTAATTATGGGATGGTTTAAGTTATTGCTGTTGGTAGTGGGATTGATTACACTGGCTTTTTTTCCTTTGATCATTTCTGCCCAGCCCGGGCTTACCGAAATGCAGCAGGCGCGTTCGTTTATCCGGGATTCCTTCTTTTCAATGCGCGACCTCTCCTATGTAATTGCGGCACTGGTTGCGCTGAGTGGCGCGGTGATGGTCTATCATAAATGGCAGATGGGTAAGGACGTGGGAATGGATATTTCAGCCTGGTTTTTCTCCTCGATCTTTGTGCTTTTGACAGGAGCTTTTCTTTCCCAGCTACTCGGTATCTGATGCTGTTTTCTTTAATGTTATGGCCTTTAAGGGCTTTTTTTATTTATATCCATTTATCTTTTAATCAATATTGTTATGAAAAAAATCAAGAACATCCGGTTTGTGATCTTTCTTTGCCTCACCACTATCTTCGGCTATGCCGCGGCCCAAAGTGGGGTAGCCGGGCTCAATACAGCGACTTCGACTTTAAAAACCTACGTTGATCCCGCGACGAATATTGCCCTGGTGATCGGCGGTATTGTAGGCATCGTTGGCGGGATCAGAGTGTATTCCAAATGGAATAGTGGTGATCAGGATATCAATAAAGAACTGATGGGCTGGGGCGGTTCCTGCCTTTTTCTGGTGCTTTCTTCTCTGATCGTAAAAGCTTTCTTTGGATTATAAAATATGGAGGCCAAAAGATATAAAGTTTACAAGGGCCTTCAACGACCACTTACCTATAAAGGTTTTAAGGGAAGATTTATTTATTGGGGCTTAGGCATTTTACTTCTTTCCCTGTTAGTTGGCGCATTGTCAATGGCGTTGGTGAGTATGTACCTCGGGGCGGTACTCATGATCGGTATGATCGTTTCCGGATTTTTCTGGCTGGCCCACCGCCAAAAAAAAGGGCTTTATGATAAAAATAAATTATTGGGGATTTTCCTGCACCAATGTAACCTTCAAAAATGCTATCGATATGTCAGGCAAGAATGAATTTAAACTTCCCTACCTGGGCGTTGATGCCGGGTTCGGCGAAGATTTGCTCTATGGAATGAATGGGGAATTTTCAGTGGTGATCAAGATGGAAAACCCTGTTAGTCAATATGGGGCTGACGCGGAAGCCTTTGAAAATTTCCATTCAGTTTTTATGAACCTGATGGGAATCATCGGAGAGGGGCATATCCTCCAGAAGATCGATGTGGTTTCAAAGGCTGTTTACCATGCTGCCCCGGCAAAAGAATATCTGCAGCAGTGTTACAATGACCATTTTGCTTGCCGTATCTTCAATAAAGTGCAGACTTATCTGGTGATTACCCGGCAGCCTTCATTATCGCGTTTTTATAAGTTTGATAAAACGGCCCTGCGGGATTTTCAGCAGATGATATCCAAGGTGACGGGTGTCCTTGCTGCCGGGGGCATGATGCCTATATTCTTGCGGGAAAGGGAAATCAATAAGCTTGTTCTTCGGACGATGGCAATGAATTTTTCTAATGGCCCGGTAGCTTTGGAGAATTATAAGTCCGCGGAGACTGAAATAGGCCTTGGGGAGAAGACCATCCGTTGTATTCCGCTGATAGATATCGATCAGATCGAGCTTCCCCGCGAAATCCCTGTTTTTGGCAATCTTGCGGAGGGAGGTAAGGTGAGGGATTTTCCGATCGATATGCTTTCTTTTCTTTTCCGGGTTCCGGATTTTGACTGTCTGCTTTATAACCAGGTGATTGAAATCCCTTCCCAAACCAAAGTGCTCTCCACACTGGAACTTAAAAAGAAACGTCATTCGGGGATCTCCGATCCGGTAAACAGTATTTGTGTGGAAGATATTTCAATGCTGCTTGATGACGTGGCCAGGGACAACCAGTTACTCGTCAAAGCTCATTTTAACATTACGGTCTGTGCTAAGAATGGACATATCTCCAAAAGCTGCAATTTTATAGAAAGTGCGCTTTTTCAGATGGGTATTGTGCCTTCAAAGAACGCCTATAACCAAATGGAGCTCTTTCGGACCTGTTTGCCCGGAAATGCTGTTGAGCTTAAAAAGTATGACCTGTTTTTAACCACCGCTCAAGCTGCCCTATGTCTGTTTTTTAAAGAGGCTACCCAAAAAGATGAAAATTCCAATTTTTTGATCCGTTTTACCGATAGAAAAGGTGTGCCTGTCGCAATCGATCCGGAAGATTCGCCAATGGCAACCGGAAGGATCAATAACCGTAATAAGTTCGTGCTGGGACCTTCCGGCACAGGAAAATCTTTTTTTATGAATTCGCTACTTGAACAGTACCGGCTTTACAATACGGATGTGGTAATTATCGATACCGGGCATTCCTATTCCGGGCTCTGCAGTTACTTTGGCGGAAAATACGTTACTTATTATGATCAGGAACCGATCACAATGAATCCCTTTGCAATGAGCGAGGAGGAATATAATATCGAGAAAAAGGATTTCCTCGCTGCCCTTATCATTCTTTGCTTAAAAGGGCAGGAAGGGTCGGCAACGCAGCTGGAAAGAGATGTCTGGTCAAATGTGATCGGTGCCTATTATGCCAACTGGTTTGGTCCCGTAGAGGGCGTACCGGGAATCAGCGCGCTTTGTTTTGATTCCTTCTATGAGTTTGCACTTTATAAGATCCCCCTCATCATGAAAGAGGAATCAATTCCTTTTGATTTTGACGAGGCGAGGTTTATTTTGAAGAAGTTTTATTCAGGAGGGGAATTTGGTACAATACTCAACAAACCTGGAGATACTTCGCTGTTAAATGAGCAGTTTATCGTTTTCGAGATTGATAATGTGAAGGAGCATAAAATACTCTTTCCACTGGTGACGCTGATCATTATGGATGTCTATATTCAGAAACTGAGACACAGGAATGGATTCAGAAAATTATTGGCAATCGAGGAGGCATGGAAGTCGATTTCTTCACCGCTCATGGCAGGCTTTCTGGTTTTTGTTTATAAAACTGCCCGCAAATTCTGGGGGGAGATTATCACTGTCACCCAGGACCTGGAAGATATCATCGGAAACGAGATTGTAAAAAATACGATTGTCAGTTCTTCTGATACGGTCATATTACTGGACCAGACCAAATTCAAAGACAGTTATAAAGAGATTGCGGCTTTGCTCTCGATCAGTGAAACTGAACAGAAAAAGATTTTTAGTATCAATCAACTGGATAATCGGTCTGGCAGGGGAAGATTTAAAGAAGTCTATATCAGGCGCGGTGCGGTCGGAGAGGTATACGGGGCAGAGGTCTCGCTTGAACAGTATTTATGCTACACCACTGAAAAACCGGAAAAACTTGCTGTAGAAAGTTATGTTTCCCGGATTGGATCTTACCCAAAGGCACTAGATGCATTTGTTTCAGATCTAAAGTCCAGTGGGCTATCCCTCGGGGAGTTCGTGACTTCGGTAAATGTCAGTGCGCAAAAATCAATCAGTTAAACTTTATTATTAATCAATTAGGATATGAAAACAATACTTATGTTTTTGCTTGCCTGGCCGTGCTTTTTTGTCTCGGCCCAGACAATTTATGTTGACCCGTTAACTTCTGGTGCAATTGCGGGCCATGCTTCTGTGATCAATGGACAGTTGAACAGGACAAACGACAATCTGAGCCTGATCTCAAAAGGCCAGCTTGCGGTGACGGGACAGCTACTGATCGTAAACGATCTCCAGGAGCGGATCTATCACGGGCTCACCCAGGTTGCAGCGGTGATGAACAACCTGGTGTCGGTGAAAGAGATCGGTGAGATCGGGCTTGATATTGTAGGGGATGTAGAAAAAACGGTCGAACTGGCCAAGTCTGATCCTGTGCTTTTGCTTTTTGCAGAACAGGGCGCCAGGGAGTTTAAAGTCAGGGCGGTTTCGCTCGGGACTGAGGTCGGCGCTTTTATACTGAAAGGCGGTAAGAGAAACCTGATGGATGCAGGGGAACGTTCGAAACTGCTCAATAATATCGCTAACCAGATGCGGATCCTGCGCGGTACCGTTTATGGAATGCATAGGGCGATGTATTGGGCAAAAATGAAAGGACTGTTTGCGTCACTCAATCCATGGGCAGATTGGGTCAATATGGATGTCAGAATTGCAAACCAGGTTATTTCGGAGGCTAAATACTTAAAAAAATGAAAGGATTTATCATGATCATTTATTTGGTTGTTGGCTGCTTTTTCAATAGCAAGGGGCAGCAGAAAGCGCTTAATATTCCCGGTATCCATCAGCTGGTGAGCGATTCAAAAGCTGAATATGAAAAGCAACAGGCGGCAAGGGACAGGCAGCGTGTAAACCTGATCAATGAGCAGGCGAACAGGACAATGCTGGCCAGGCTTAAAAACAGTTACCGGGAAATACAGGGACGGTTCAATCTGATCGGTACGGCAACGGTTGCCATGGACATCGGATTAAAAGCGGTTCCATTGGTACAGGGCATCAGCGATGACCAGGTGAAGTTTTATGAGATTGCAAAAAGCAATCCTGCTTTACTTTTACTGGTTTACCAGACCGAGGCCGAATTTCTTTCACGGTCGAAAGATCTGCTTTCTTTTCTGCTAGGGTTAACGATAAGCATCGGGGCAGTCAACCAGATGAAGGTTTCGGATAGAAAAATCCTGTTTGACTTTGTTCTTGCTGAACTCTCGAAGCTGCGTGCATTGTCAGGTGGCCTGGTAAATATCATTTCTTATGGAAATATGCGGGCACTTTTTATGGGCCTGAACCCATTGTCAGATTACATCAATACTGACCGTTCACTCATTGAGGACATTATCCGGAACGCCAAATACTTTAAAAAATGAAAAAGGAATTATCTCTGCCGGCTTTGGTGTTGGTTACAGTTTTGGTAATGGGAGCCTTGCCTTTTAAGGGAAATGCCCAGCGGGCGGTCTTCGATTCCAGGCATTTTGGTATTGTCAATGAGAATTTTGCAGTGAGGAGCGCTGCGGAAATGATGCATAACGAATTTCTGGACAGGATAAATACCAGCCTGAAACAGATCAATCTCAATTGCGCTACTGTTGTGGCCGCGCAGGCCATGATCTATGAGGGACTTTCGAATGTTAATTCCGCTTTAACAGGTGGGCTGATGGTCAAAAGCATGGCAGCGGTTTGCGGGGATATATTGAATTATTCTTCCCGGATGACAGAACTGGCTAAATCGCAGCCTTATTTGCTGCTTTTTGCAGAGGAGATGTACCGTGAGATGAATGCTCGGGCAATGAGGTTATTTGGCGAGGTATCGGGATTTGTGCTCAAGAGCAGCAATGATATTTTAATGGATCATGCAGCAAGAGATGCCCTTTTACGAAAGATCAATACCGAACTGCACATTCTTTCAGGGCTGACTTATGGTGCCTGGAAAGCAATGTATTATGCCAAAATTAAAGGCGTATTTTATTCGCTCAATCCTTTTGCTTCATTTATCAATCAGGACCGCTCAATGGTCGGAGACATTATCAGAAATGCTAAATATTCAAAAAGATGAAAAAAATTAGGACAAATAAAATTGCGGTGTTTTTACCTGTTGTCATGTTGTTGATGCTTACGGGGTTAATGTGTGCCGCGCAGAAATCAATCAGGGATGAGAGCATGGTCAATCAGCAGGAACGCATGGTCTTTAAGCAATGGGACCGTTCAAAGTTTACCCCGACTTCGGGATGGCTGGGCATCAATCCCTATTATTGGCTCACCTGGGGACTGCACCCCAATTACCCCAAAACGGACCTGCGTCCCCTGGCTGGCGCCGGGCCACAGTTTCAAAGGTTATCGCTGGCAGGGCTTCAAAAAGATGCTGACCGTTCGTACGAAATTCATTCGGACTCCCTGGCAAAGGTGGCAAAAGAAGAAATCCTGGGGCATTCCGGATTGTTATCCGTTGCTGATCCCTTATGGTTGCTCTACTATGCTCACCAGTTGAAACCTGTAACAGATTTTGATCCGCTACATGCGCTGAAGGGCCTAAGCGCCGGTATCAAGGCCAAGCTCATCGGCGAGGGCAGTTATGAATGGTATAATGGTGAAATGAAGATGCTGGCTGAAAGGCTTGATATGACCAGGAAAAGCAATCAGGACCGCGGCGCAAGGATTCTTTCCTATCACGGGATGCTGATGGATTACCGTAAGCTGATGGGTATCTGGTCAACAAGGGTTTCGACTGCGGGAAGGTTCATCTCTCAGGGGCTGCTTCAAAAGAAGCTCAAAGCCCGGGAAACACTCATCGAAAAGTGGACGGAAAACAGTGATGTTGAAATCGCGAAGGAAGTGTTGCGCAGGCGTAAATATTGATCTATTCTAAACTGCTAATGATGAAAAAATATACAGGGCTTATTTTTATGCTGATGGTATCGGCCATGGGAGCGTCTGCCCAGACTAACGATTACAGGAGGTCATTCGAATTTCTACAGGGTAACGGGGTTTACGAGGAGGGTGTGATGTTTTTTTTAAAGGGGCTGAAAAATTCGCTGTGGGAGCATTTCGATCTTTTTATTACCGATGCCAAGGCATTGGCCGCCATTTTCATGATCATTTTCTTTGCCATTAGATCTTATGAGATGATCTCAGGGGACAAAAAGCTGGAGATTATGCCGCTGCTCCGGCCGTTCGGACTGGTGATGATTATTTTATGGTGGGGTGCTTTTACCAAGGTGATTGCTTTTCCCACTGATATGGTGGCGATGAAAACCGAGGAGATGTATATGAGCGAACAGGCCAATGTCAATAACCTTCGGCTGATCCGCGCTGATTATATGATCAAGGTTGCCAATGCGCTTTACAGCTTTCAGGCGGAGACAGAGCTTGCTGAAAAGGAATCAGATACCTGGATCGGACAGGCATGGGACTCGGTCACCAGTTCAGTAAAAGAGGGGATGTCGACGGTGATCAGTCCGGTCATTGAGCTTAAAAACCGGCTGAAGATCGGTATGCAGCTTTTATTGACGCAGTTATTGGAACTACTTGGTATCTGGATACTCCGCCTGGCGGTTTACGTGCTATTTATCATCCAGATCATTTATTCTGCAATACTGATCATCCTTGGGCCTTTTGCGGTTGCGGCAAGTATCCTGCCTTCTTTCAGAGACTCTTTAACTACATGGATCGCCAGGTTTGTTTCCGTGAACCTGTATTTGGGAATCGGATATCTGGTGATGTACATCATCGCGCTTTTGCAGAAAACGGCGATGACTATGGAGATCAGCAGGTATAAGGAACTGATCGGAGACAATGGTGAAGCGGTGAATATGGAAAAGATGGCCTGGTTTGCCGGAAACGGCATCCTGTCTTTCGGAACGGTGATTTTGAGTTTCCTGATCGGTGCGATCTGCATGTTTACTGTGCCCAGCATCTCTACATGGATCATTTCCACATCGGGGATCAGCTCCGCGGCATCCAATTTCGGACGTGGATCCCAGACCGTTATCGGAATGGCGAAAAAAGTATCCGGAAAATTCTTTTAATTATTTACCCATAAACTGTCTGTTATGATCATTAAAAATATCGAATCCAAGATTCGCTTGGCATCTTTTGTTTCTATTGGGAGCCTGCTGCTTGCTTTTTCCGTAAGTATAACAGTATCCTTTTACGCCTATAAACAGGTTGTTTCTGCCCGAAAAAGCATTTATATCCTGGATAATAATGTGCCGATCCTGGCCAAACAGACCGATGTGCAGATGAACCGTCCGGCGGAATACAAAGCGCATATTGATCTGTTCCATTCGATTTTCTTCTCACTTACGCCTGATGACCGTTTTATTGAATACCAGATGAAGCGGGCAATGTACCTGATCGATGAATCAGGGGCACGCCAGTATAACGATCTTAAGGAAAAGGGTTATTTCAGCTCGGTTCTGTCAAGTAGCTCCGTGCTGACCCTGCAGACCGATTCTATCGTTATTGATCTGCCCCACATGTACTTCAGGTATTATGGAAAGCAGAAAATAGACCGCAGAAGTGTAACGGTTTTACGCTCACTGATTACTGAAGGTTATCTGAAAGACATCCCAAGAAGTGAAAACAATCCCCATGGTGTACTGGTCACCGGTTGGAAAACCATTGAAAATAAAGACGTTGAAAATGTTCAGAAAAATTCGCTCTAAAAGGGCACCGGAAAAAACGGTATGGGCAGACCTCTGGGATGAGCTGGGCCCTTATATTAGAAAAATAAACCATTCATCGATTCTGGTTTTATCCAGGTTTCCACGGACAATATTGGTCTGTATGGTCATTGCGCTGATCTACTCGGTATTATGGTCGTTCAAGCCTGACCGGAAACCTGGAATTCAGAATTCCGCTGTTTTGGGTAGGAAGAAGGATAGTGTTCAAAATTTAAATAGCCGTATACAAGGACTTAATTCCATTTCAAAAAGGGCAGATGAGCTTCGCCGGACCATAACCATCCGGAACAAAGTAGATTCGGTTTTAAACAAAAAGGAGCTTACACGGGCTGATTCTTCTTTTCTGGAAGATGCGCTTCGGGAGCTCAGACTAATCCAAGAACCATGAAAATAAACTTAAAACAGGCCAGGTATGTAGTGCCGTTACTTGCATTACCATTTTTATGCCTTTTCTTTTATGTATACAAAAGTTCGGCAGGCCGCACTCAAACGGTAGTGGCACGGGAGGGGATGAACAGCAATGTTGCAGATATATCAGAACAGGTCAGGCAACGCGGAATTACCGATAAGCTTGATGCTTACCGGGACCGCTACAAGGAGTCGCACGGTAACAGTGTGATAAACAATATCGAGGGCGATGAAAAGGCGGACGTTGCATTTAACGCTGGAAAAGAGAAAAATACTTTTGATTCTATTGACCGTGTACTTAAAAGAAGAGGGACGGTAACCCTAGGTTCTTCAATCGTTCGTTCTGCTGGTATCATGGGTGGCAACAGGGGCAAACCCAAACTTACTGCGGAAGATAGGGCGATGGCGGAGGCACTATCTTCATTGGCTGAACGGGACAAACCTGTCCGGCAGCCTGTCATGGAAAAGGTAATTAAAGCGCCTGACCGGGATCCTATGGAAGTGTTTAAAAAACAGATGTCCTATATGGACAGTATGGGAAAAGCAAATGATCCGGAATATCAGGCCGAACTTAGAAGAAAGGAAAAATTAAAGCTGGCATCGCCTCTCACCCTTGAGCATGTTCAGCCCGTCACCAAAGCCCGAGCTCCTGAAAGTGATTTTAATACCGTTATGGCTGAAAAAGACAAAAGTCCCATTCTTGCCCTGATTGATGAAAATGTTATAGGTTATTCCGGTTCCAGGATCAGGATCAGGATTTTGGAGGATCTTTTTGTCGGTTCCATGCCCCTTAAGAAAGGGACTTTTCTTTATGCGGAGATATCGGGGTTTTCTCAGCAAAGGGTCAAGCTCAGCATCACCTCCATTGCCAGGGAAGATAAAATTATCCCTGTCCGCCTCGAAATATATGACCTTGACGGCCTGGAAGGCTTGTATATTCCTTCATCCAACTTCCGGGAGTTTTCACGTAACCTTGGGAACGAAACGATTCAGGGTTTTTCTACTGAAGGAGGCGCTAAAGAGCAGCAGGAATTCCTGATGAGCACGTTAGACAGGATATTCACTTCAACCTCTTCAGCAATCTCAGGACTGATCAGAAAAAATAAGGCCAAAATTAAATACAATAGCCGGATTTATCTTATCGATCCGCAGTCTTTCCAGAAACAATCAAAATAAAAAATATGAAAAAAATACTTCTCCTGGCTTTAAGTTTTTTGGCCAGCTGGCATTCCATTGGCCAGACTTTTCCATTAGATAGGCCACTTTCTGTGATCTATCTTAAAAAAGATATGACAGTGCATGTGCTGTCACCGGAAAATATACGGTACGTTGATATTTCGACTCCGAATGTTCGTGGTGATATTCCTTTGGGGAACCTGTTGAGATTGAAATTAGTGGATTCCTGTGTATCGGCATTTTCGGCTGTGCTAACCGTTGTTGGAGAAAAAAACATCTCTCAGTTCAGTCTGGTTTATGACAAGGGCAGATCAGACAGCCTTTTCAAGAGCAATCTAGACATCTGCATCGCTGACATGCGCCCCATAGCATTGCCCGATGTCGCGCTTTCTGAATCAGGGGCCAGGAGCTATGCGCTGTCACTCTTCAGGAAATCTTCTTCAGGCGGATCGGTCAAAGCGAATGCATATGGGCTGAAGGCAATGCTGAATAAAATTGCAAGTGTTGGGGATTATGTCTTTCTCGATATCAGTTATTTAAACAGGAGTAACCTTAAGTTCGATATTGATGAAATCAGCTTCAAAATTGATGATAAGAAACAGATCAGGGCCTCGAATAGCCAGTCCATTGATCTCGTTCCTGAGTATGTATTCTCCCAGGTGTCATCTTTTCATAAGTATTACCGGAATGTATTTGTTTTTAGAAAATTCACGTTTCCCGGGAACAAAATCCTTAATGTCACGCTTTCCGAAAAGCAGATCTCAGGCAGGGTACTTTCTTTTGGGATACGATACAGTGATCTGCTGAACGCTGATACCCTTGAACATTAATTCTTGCTTTTATGGAAGAGTCAAAAGAGATCCAAAAGCTCCACGGCTTTCTCCAATGCCTGATCTATTTCTGCGTTTTTTTAGAAATCACTCTCTTTATTTACCTTGATGCACCGTTTTGGGGGCTTTTTGCCAAGGGACTTTATCGAATAAAACTGCTTCCTATTTATGATGAATTGCTTTACAGCAAACTGTCTGTATTGCTCTTGATCTGTCTGGTCAGTATAGGAACGTTATCCAAAAAACAGCCGGATTTTGATGTGAAAAGTAAGATAATCTATCCGCTATGTGCCGGGCTGGTCTTATATTTTGGAAGTATCTATTTCTTTGGAAAGTCTTCTGCCCCGGTATTTGCATATACGTCATGGTATGATCTCTGGTATATCATCTGTTCGCTGATTGGCGCGGTAATGATTAGCGCCTCAATGGACAATGTTTCCAAGATCATCCGTTCAGGCCTGGGCAGGGATAAATGGAATGTAGAGGCTGAAAGTTTTATGCAGCCCACGGTAAAGGAAGAGACGCCATACTCGGTAAATATACCGATGCTTTTTTACTATGGTAAAAAAGTACGGAAAGGCTGGATCAACTTGGTCAATCCGTTCCGTGCGACAATGGTGATCGGTACCCCGGGATCCGGGAAGTCCTTTTCCATTATAAATCCGTTTATTAGGCAGATGATCGCTAAATCCTTTGCGGTATGTCTTTACGATTTCAAATATCCGGATCTGGGAAAGATTGCTTATTACCACTATTTGGCCGCTAAAAGGAAAGGACTATTGGAGAGGTTTGCTTTTCATGTGATCAACCTGAACCAAGTGGAAAAGAGCCGACGGATAAATCCGCTCCGGTCCGATTACATTACAACGCTCGCAGATGCATCCGAAACCGCTGAAGCAACAGTCGAGGCCTTGAAAAAAGGGGATAAGGCCAGCGGAAGTGATGCTTTCTTTACGCAGTCCGCGATTAACTTTCTGGCCTCCTGCATTTATTTTTTGAGCAGGTATGAAGGTGGTAAGCTTTCCAGCCTGCCGCATGTGATGGCTTTTTTAAACCGGTCCTATGCAGAAATATTTGCAGTGTTGTTTACTGATCCAGAACTGGTTTCGCTCCTTTCACCATTCAAATCTGCGTTTGCGGCTAAGGCATTTGATCAGCTGGAAGGGCAGATCGGTACACTGAAGATTTTTATGAGCCGCATGGCGACGAAAGAAAGTTTCTGGGTGTTCTCGGGCGATGATTTTAACTTGAAGATTTCTGATAAGGAATCCCCCGGGATATTGGTACTTGCTAACGACCCCAATACGCAAAACATCAATTCCGCATGTTATTCAGTTGTCCTTAACAGGTTAACCAGGCTCCTCAACTCAAAGGGAAACCTTCCTTCAGCATTGCTTATTGACGAAGTACCCACACTTTTCGTACACCGGATTGAGAACCTGATTGCTACTGCACGTTCAAACAGGGTTGCTGTGCTGATCGGGCTTCAGGAACTGCCTCAATTCAAACAACAGTATGGGAAAGATACGGCTTCGACGATCACTTCGGTTGTTGGGAACGTACTTTCCGGTTCTGCAAGAAACAAAGAGACACTAGACTGGTTGGAAAGGATCCTTGGTAAATCCAAACAGTTGAGCGAAAGCCTGTCCATTGACCGGAGCAAGGTTTCAGTATCGCTGAGTGAAAAACTGGAAGTTCTGATTCCTGCCGGTAAAATAGCCTCATTGGGTGCTGGCGAAATGGTTGGGGTAATTGCAGCTGATGCGCAAAATTCTTTCTCTGGTAAATACGAGACTTCGGCAATCAACTGCAGGATAAACCTGGATTCGGAAGAAATTAAAAAAGAAGAAGATGGATATGTTGAATTGCCTGTTTACTATGATTTTGAAGGCAATAAGGAAGAAATTCTCCGTAGCAATTTCTTGCGCATTACCAGGGAAATCGAAGCAATGGTTGCTGTGTTTGCTTAAAGTCTTACTGCTTTTATCTGCTGTTGCACAGGCGCAGTCTTTTGATAAGCTGAAGCTGTCTCTTCCGTTACCTGAATTTAAGATTAACTCTGGGTTTGGTAACAGGACTCATCCTGTAACAAGGAGTATGAATGTTTTTCATGCTGGGATAGACCTGTATGCAAGATCGGATACCGTGTTTGCCATTCTGCCCGGCAAAGTGATCAAGGTATCATGTGATCTGATTACCGGAAACTATATTATCATCGCCCACGGGGCATATTCCAGTGTTTACGGCCATCTTTCAAATTCCTTTGTCAGCGTTGGTGATCTTGTGGCATCAGGAACTTCTATTGCTATCTCGGGGCATACCGGCAGGGTTACTGGAGAGCATCTCCACTTTGGCATAAAGCACAAGCGCAGATTTATAGATCCGCTCAGGATGCTCTATTTGTTTGGTAAGCTGAACGGGTATGAACTCTATCTGTTTTTAAATGATCTTGTTGAATTTGAAAAGGATTCCTGTCCGGGCGATTAGCAGTGAAGACCATAATGAAATTATAATTCAAAACAGAAATTTATTATGAATACAATAATATTAAATGAAAAAGATTTGCCTTTAGAACAGCTCCGGGATCTCGGACTTGTCAGGGGTGAAGAACTTTTGATCGATCGGAAAGATATTTATGCACTTCTATCCGGGGGCAGGACCAATCTGATCAAGCTCCATGATATCTCGAGGAGCGGGATCGAGATCAAAGAAATGGAAGTGAAACTATCTCTGGTTAGAGGCGAAACCGGCAAACCCGATTTGTTGGTGCATCCCGTGTACAAACAGTCGCTAAACCCACCCTATATCAATCAAACAGAGGCTGATCAGCTTATTCTGGGCGAGAAAGCGAATATTCTAAAGGAAGTCGACCGGGATGGCGAGACGAAATCCCTGCTGGTCGAATACGACTGGGACACAAAAGAATTTGTGGTGACCGATATGTTAAAGGTCAAAGCACCTGAAAAGGTAAATGGTATGGCTTTGAGCCCTTATCAAAAAGAGCGATACAGTGCCGGAAGGCAGATTGAACTGGAAGATGGCACGCTGATCCAGGCAAGCAGTACGAGTGCTGAGGGCATACGATCAAACAGGCTTGCGCTTGTCGTTTCTGTATTGATGGACGGTGGGATTTCCTATCTGCTATTGACCGGACTGAAAGCATTGGTCGGAGACAAAGGTTTGCTCGCCCAGACCAATGAGAAAAACAATGGCTATAAACAGGCTTTCAGGGAATATGAGAAACAGCAGATGTCAAGGCTCGGGGATATGATCACTGATGAGAAGCTAAGTGCAGGGACAGGTCATAGCAGAAGCTATACGCGTTCTGGAACGTCAAGGTAGATGTTTCCTGCTGTTTCTGTTGCCAAGGGAATATGCGAAAGCTATGGGATTTCTTTTAGGTTCAATATTTCCGGTAGCCTGATATTTGATTATCACAATGGCCAGTCTGAAGAGTTCGGGGAGAATGGGCATTTGGTGCCCCTGCATGGCGGTTTCTGGAGCAGTAGAACGATGGACCTTAACATTATATCCCAGGTTTACATCTGCTCGAGCGCAATGGAAGCTATCGCATTTCTACACTTTAATTCATCCCGTTTTAATAGGCCTTGTGAACTTCTCTTTGTGGCCATCAGTCCGCATTACATTTATCCCGGGGAAATATTCACAGAACTGAGAAAAGTTAAAATAAACCTGGTTTTGGAATGTGGTCTGGTCAATACCCTGCGTGCAATCAGATTTTGTATGGATTATCAAGGTATCGCGTCTCATTTTACCTTTCAGGATGAGCATATATTTCTGAGATTTTCTGAGCATGTTCTGTCCATTCCGCAACATTGCCTTTCCATAAGAAAGGTTTTCTTAATGGCTAACATCAGACCATCTGTCAGGCAATATTTGCCGAGATCTAAAATCTCTTTTTTATACGAGTTTCTAAATCAATGATACCTGGCGGTTTTAGTCGCTACGGTCTCATTTAATATCAATCAAATTAATCCATTTATTATGAACGAAAACAATTTGGAGTATCTTCAGAACAATCTGAAATACCTCGGGTTTGGCGAGTCGCTGAACCAGCAGTTAAAAGAGTCCATTGATAAGGCGTTGCCGCAGTTTACACTCCGCCTGGATATTACTATGCCAGCAGTGAATGCAAAAGACAAACCCGAACTTGCCGACAAAATACAGTACCAGCTTGATTTTTCAAAAAGCAAAGAAACAGATCTGTACTTTTTCAATAAGTATCAAGCGTTCTTGGAGCCTGCTGGAAAGCCGTATGATACAGTAGATCAGATATTTTTTATCAATAAAGGCAAAGGGGTGACCGCTAAGGAAAGTTACAATCTGCTCTCAGGGCGTGCGGTAAATAAAGATGTGGTACTTAAAAATGGTGAGAAAGCCAACATGTGGTTGAAACTTGATCTTTCGGAACGTGATCCGGAAAAAGGCTATACAGTCAAAAATTATGGTGAAAACTATGGGTTCAGCCTTGCTTCCTCGGTTGATAAGTTTGTCCTTCCGGATATCGATAAACCCGGCTTTCGCGATCAGCTGATGAAGAGCCTGGAGCGGGGCAATCTTCATGAAGTGAGTTTTTCTAAAGATGGTAAGGGAATGAAAGGCTTTGTTGCAGCTAACCCACAGTTTAAAACCCTTGATTTTTATGATCATAATCTTCGTTCTGTTTACAGCAAAGCTGTCGATCTGAAAGAAGTTTCTGCGAAGGTCTTAGCGCCGGATGATAAGAAGGAAGCCGTAGTTGAGCAGGCTACGGTTGAAAAAAAAACCGGAAGGGGTAGGTAATTCTGCCCTGGACAACGGGCAGAATCTGTCCTATACACGGAGGCCTTGGCCTCCGTGTATTCCCATGCCTTAAATTTCGGAGGGTTTATTTAGGTAATGAGGTGTTTTCAAGTATTTTATGATTGAACAATTGCCGAATGCATGTGAATGGATATATTTGCGGTTTAAAATTATAATCAGGATGGAAAAATTCGGTAAAATCAAAGAATTGATAGCTTCTGTTGAAGCTGATGTAGAAAAGTTCTATAATGCCAATAACGGAGCGGCAGGAACCCGTGTACGTAAAGGTATGCAAGATCTTAAAACCCTGGCTCAGGAAATTAGAGCTGAGGTAACAGAAAAGAAGAATACGAAATAAAATTAAATCTGTTTTGGGAAACAATAGCGAGGCCGCTGTCCGATAGGGCAGCGGCCTCGCTGGTTTATAGTGTTTAATCCGCTGTGGTTATCGATCCTGCTCAGAAATTATTGCGGTTTATATTTCGACCATTTTTTCGTTTTTTACAATCAGAATTTTTCCGTTTTCCAGCTCAAGCCAGCCATAATCAAAACAAAATCTGTAAATGCCCTTTGAAGTGTGGAGAATCCGGGTGTGGAATTCGAAATTGAATCCGCAATCCCTTAACAGGAAATTGCTGATGACCTTATTCTCACCCTTTTCGTCATATTGAAGTTTAAGGATTTTATGGTTGGTTTTAACGATTTCCGTTATCTTAAGGTAAAAAGCCGGAGCGTTCCATTTCTCGGTTTTTAACTGGTCCCGCCGCGCGTGGTTACGGCACTGGTCACTACAAAAGACTTTGTCACTTCTTCCTTCATACGTATTCTCACAATGGCGGTAACTACAGACCCGCTCTGTTTTATTGGGATGGTGCATCTTTGTAAATCTCCATGGTTTGCTATCCATTTTTTATCCGATCGGATCGGCTAATACAATATACAACCGAATCACCGGAATTCAATAAATAATTTTGTTCATACCTAAATATGATCGATATGAAAAATGTTAATCTCGCTACTGAAAATTTTTCTTCCGGTAAAAGGAATTATTTTCTGGATTTTAAAAGGGCTGTCAATGATAACCGTTATCTGTGCATCACAAGGAGTGATGAACAACACGATGGTAGCTACAAACGATCAACCGTGGTGGTCTTTGAACAGGACTTCCATTTCTTGATTGCTGCAATGTCTTCGCTGTTCCATTCAGCAGTATATTTAAGCCAGGATAATCTCCCAGTGGCTGATGTAATCCGCCTTAAAGGCTTGCGTGTGAAAAAAGGGATCAAATCATGGGATCCGGGTCTGAGGCCAAGGGAAAAGTTTATTGCGGTGGGATCCAGCCATATGACAGATGCCGAACTGATTGCCATGCTTATTGGTTCAGGCAGGAAAGATATGAGTGCTGTAGATCTGGCAGAGAACATCTTAAGAGCAGTCGGAGGCAGATTAGACGTATTGGCTACCCAGAGCCATAGATCGCTCTCCAGTTTTTCAGGTGTTGGCTTAGCCAAATCCAGTGCAATCCTGGCGGCACTTGAACTGGGCAGAAGGATGTGCGCGGTTTAGGTGCAGGCTATTATTCAGTCAGCATCAGAATATTTCGTCAAGCTTTTAGATGTCATGTAACACTGTTGAGTTGTGTAAGTATATGTGCAGGCTAAACTTTTCAACTAAACGGATAAAAAGGCCGTGAAATTCGGGCGCTCCGATCTCTGCGAGCGCATAATGTTTTGGCTACGCCAAAACACCCTCTGGGACTTATAGCTCTCCGTTCCTGTACACCCGCGTTTCTGTACTTTCTTTTTTCCGTTTTTCTTTTAAAAAGATTTTTTGGAATGAGGGAAGTAAACAAAAATTTAAACTGAAAATTTTACGAAATGGAAATTACAGGAAGACTTACCGCTGATGCAGTGGTCAGAAAAGTAAGCGGAGAGCGGAAAGTAACCGTCTTTTCAATTGCAATCAATGATACCTATCGTTCTGATGGAGAACAGAGAAAGGTGACCACATTTATCGACTGTTCGTATTGGCTCAATACGGGGATAGCTGAATATCTAAAAAAGGGAGGTTGGGTACAGCTTTACGGCCGCATAGGTGCAACTGCTTATTTGAGTGGTTCCGGCGAGGCAACAGCATCTCTAACTTTTCATGCGATTGAAATCAACCTTTTAGGGAGTCCCCAAAGAAATGAGAGCAGTTACAATGCTTCTGGACATACGCCGCAGGAATTGCCAAAGGCCGAAGAAACAGCAGCGAACAAATTCGTGGGCATTGATGATGACCTACCATTTTAATTATTAGCCGATACATTCATTTTAGACATATTCATCATGGCACATAACTTAAATTATAACGAAAGAGCACAGAAACACAGCTTTTTTTCAGTAAGTGAAAAAGCATGGCACGGGCTGGGAACATTAGTAGAAGCTTATCCAACCTCAGTGGAAGCACTGAAATTTGCAGGGCTTGATTACTCGGTCGAGAAAAGACCACTTTTTACAATAGATGCGTTAGATATGCGTCGCCGAAATGAACCCGATCCTGATGCGATCATCCTGGGCGCATCCACTGAGGTTGAGGTCCCGAATTATTTCGCAACGGTGCGTACGGATTCCGACACGGTTTTGGGGGTAGTTGGCAAGGATTACAGCGTGGTGCAGAATATCGAAGCCTTTGAATTTTTCGATAGCATTGTTGGCGGTGGAGATGGTATTCTCTACGAAACAGCAGGGGCGTTGGGAAAAGGGGAACGTATTTTTATCACTGCCAAATTGCCTTCTTATATTAAAGTGGGAAAGGATGATCTGATCGAGCAGTATCTTTTTTTGACGACTTCGCATGATGGCTTCGGCAGTATCACAGCTGCTTTTACCCCTGTGCGTATCGTATGCAACAATACGTTGAACGCAGCCCTCAAAAATTCCAGTAATTCTATCCGAATCCGCCATTCTTCTGGTGCAGGGGAGAGACTTAAAACTGCGCACACCTTAATGGGTATTTCGGGTAGGATAGGGGATGAAATGGAGCAGGTTTTTAACCATTGGGCAACTGTGCGAATTTCTGATGAGGAGGTCAAAAAGTTGATACAGATCGCAATGGCGCCGAACCGTGAAGTATTGTCCAAACTGAAAAACGGAACGGTTGACGAGGCATCAAGCGTCTACAAAAATATTGTGGATGATGTCTTCACCTATGCCATGGCTAATCCCTCCCAGCTGCTTGATACCACAAAAGGTACTTTGTTCGGTGCATATAATGCCGTATCGGGATACTATCAGAATATACGCAGATTCAAAGATGGTGAATCCAAATTTAAATCCATCCTGGAGGGGACAGCCAAGCAGAGGGGACAGTCTGCCTTTAACCTTTGCCTTGATCTGGGCAGAAACGAAAACATTGCTTTTCAATTAAACTAAGATATAGGGAGCGGATTTCCGCTCCCTTAAAACCCTATATCATGAGCATATCAGCCGACACCAAAGAGAAAAAAACTTACGAAATCGCCAAAACTTCGAAGTTTTTTGAAACCCCGAATGTCTATTGATTTCCACAGTGGGTGCCATGCGAATACGCCATGACGGGAATATCATTGAAGCGCCATCGGGGGCACCGATTTTGATGCCTTTTTTTCGAAATGCTGGAGAGCATACTTAATCAGACAGTAACAATAGATCCAGCTTTTGAGCTATCCGACCGCTGTATATTGCAGGTTTCTGGATGTCAATTTTCGGATACCGCAATCTCTATATGATCAATGTCAAAACTTTTTGGTAGCGGGCTACGTTCGCCTGGTTTCTCTTGCAGTTTAGCTTTGCCAATTCCTACCGTTAGACATTAGCCGTCCGACCGTGCTGTCATTTTCTAGGCAAGGGGAGGTGTTTTAAACTCGAAAAGGGCGAGTCCGCCCCTATAGTGACCTATTGCCCTAAACGCAACAAGGCGTAAGCAATTAAAGCAACGCTACCTACACTTTAACTGGAATTAGATAAAAACCAAAAGTCCCGAACATTAGGGTTTTTAATTTTAATTAACCCAATTCGAAAAAATGTATGCAAAGCACTTGATCGCAGTTTAATATCTTTACGGCATGAAAAAGCTTGCTCTATTTTTGATCTTAATTCCTTTTATAAGTTTCTCGCAAACTTTTAAGTCAGATGATAGTATTGAAAGTGCTTACACAGATCAGCCAGCACATACTTTAGATACAGTTGTTGTTTCGAGTTTGACAAAACAGCAGTTATATAGTAATACGCTCAATTACCTAACTACGTCTTTTAAAGATTCCCGTTCGGTGATCGAAATGAAAGATGCTGATTTAGGCGAAGTCTCTTTTAATGGCGTAATGGGATCTGACATTACTAATTTGTATTTCAAATGTAAAGTCTATAATAAGGATAACAAGTTTAAGATAGTTCTTTCAGCTTTAGAGTATGATAAGCCTATTCCGGGTTTAAGTCTTTCAAAAAGTCAGTTGAGAGTCGCTAATAAGAATTTTGATCCTGAACAGAATAAAGCAGCAAGGCGATTAGCTATATCATTGATAAAAGATATAGCCTACCGGATCAACAAAAAGCCCGAAAATGATTTTTAATTTAAGCCCCAAATTGGTATTTTTTATGTTCGAAATCCATTTTGAAAAACGAATAACCAGATGGCATTTTTGTGCAACTAAGCACAATTCATGATACGCGCCTCACAAACACTGAACTCAGTTTTTCCGCCTGCACCCGAAGCCAAAAACAAGGGCAAAAGAAATGTATATGCATTAGATCGGGATACATGTATGAGTTACCGTTTTTACTATAATTAACATCTGTAGCGTAAAAGATTTGATGATGCGATCTTAAATATGGAATGGGAATTTTTTATAAGTGTTCCTATGATTGCTGATAGATTAACCGAAAATAACGAACTGCTAAAAGATATAGCCCTAAACGTACCGATCCGTAAGCAATTGCCTTGTGCTTATCTATTGCTTCAGCTAAACTTTTACATCGAAATCTTTAGGTTTAAAGCTTAAATTAATTGCATAGGTTTCTCCACACCGGCAAGTTTTCGCCCCGTTCATCACTATCGGAGCAGATTGGAAAGCTTTACTAACATCCTTTTCCAAAAGGTAGCGCTAACAGTTATTTCTTCCTTATTGTTTTATGGGGTTTTGGCTTTCTTTCCTTTTGAAGGTGTAGGAGTGGTGACAGCTCGGTACTACCGGGCTGAGGTAAGCGGAAAGTATCGGTGGTGTGCTTGGAAAAAGGAGCAATGTTAAGCCGCGTTTAGGGTCTGTTAATAGATACAGCAGCATATCCCGCATTAATATTTATGTGTCGGTATAGAATATTTTTATTGTAATATATTGACTATTAGTATTTTGTATTTTCTTTTGGCTTAAAATTCCATTCATTGCTGTATGTAGTATTAGGGTTAACATAACTTCTATAGTCTTTATCATTTGAAGCATTCCCAGATTTGCCCTGAAACTATATTTGACGCTAATAAAGCCAGGATGAATGGTGTACACGGACTTAGCAATTAAATAATCGTCTCTATAAGTTTAGTCGCTAATCTTCAAATATCATTTTACCATCGGCCCAACAAACCAAATTTAGACAAATATGAACCAAACAATTTTTATCAGAAAATTGCCGGCTTTGATGCTCTTTGTAATTTTCTTAAACCTCCTTCATTTAAACGGGTATGCACAGGAGCGACAGATAACCGGAAAAATCGTAGGCAATGATAATCCCCAGCCTTTGCGGGGAGCCACTGTACAGGTTAAAACAAAAAAAACAGCCACTTCAACGAACGAACAAGGACAGTATTCAATAAGGGCAAATACCGGAGATGTTCTAATTTTCAAAATGATCGGTTTTTTACCTCAGGAAATCATGGTCGGTGATGGTAGCATGATTAATGTAACTTTGAGAGTAGAATCCAATAAGCTGGATGAAGTGGTGGTTATTGGCTACGGAGAAAAGAAAAGAGCTGATCTTACCGGGTCTATATCTTCAGTATCTGGAGCTGATCTGGTCAGAACGCAACCCACTACGGTAGACCAGGCGCTACAGGGAAAAGTTCCTGGCGTAGTGATCCAACAAATATCAGGTCAACCGGGTGGCGGGGTTTCAGTACAAATCCGTGGACTAACCGCTTTTGGTAATAACCCTCCATTATATGTTATTGACGGATTGCAGATTCTGCCTTCGGCAGGCGATAAGGGAACCAATCCGCTAGCCAGTATAAATCCTTCTGAAATTGCTTCAATTGATATCTTGAAAGACGCATCTGCCACGGCAATTTATGGCGCACAAGCCAACAACGGGGTAGTTATTATCACTACAAAACGCGGCGTATCGGGTCCGCCACAAATCAGCTATGATGGCTATGCCGGAGGGCAAGCATTGCCTAAGTATTATGACGTCATGAATTTAAGGGAATATGCAACTTTTATGAATGAAAAGTCGGCCATTATCGGTTATGATTTGAGGCCACAGTTTGCAAACCCACAATATTTGGGCTTAGGAACAGATTGGCAAAAAGCCTTGTTCAGAACAGCTTTGATGCAAAACCATAACGTCGCCATAACAGGCGGTGATGCCAGAACAAAATATTATCTTTCCGGTACCTATTTCGCGCAGGACGGAATTGCTTTAGGATCAGATTTTAGAAGGATTTCTGGCCGTTTAAATCTGGACAATAAAACTACTGACTGGTTGAAGCTTGGCGTGAGTTTACAACTGGCGAATGTCAAAGAAAATGTAACTACGTCTCAAACCGGCGTAATCCGCCAGGCACTAAATCAAACGCCGGATGTCAACGTTGTTAATCCTGATGGTACCTGGGGTGGAAATGATCCTAATATTTATGGTGCTACGGGTACCAATCCATTTGCTTTGGCCAAAATTGTAAAGGACCTGAAAAGCAGATACGAATTATTCGGAAATACCTATGCAGAAATCCAGTTTGCCAAAGGGCTTACCCTAAGAAACGAATTATCCGGGAATTTTTCTAGTGCAACAGAAGATCAGTTCGATCCGATTTATACCATGGGAGCCTATTCTAAAACCAATAATTCGGCTTCTTATAGCAGTGGACAAAATACTTTCGTATCACTCACCAATTATTTAACCTATTGGCATTCATTTGGAAAATATAACCTAAATGCAATGGTCGGTCATGAATCTAAGGTAACGAAATTCGAAAATGTATCCGCAAGCAGACAAAACTTTCCCAGTAATAACGTGCAGGCCATCAGTAATGGTGATGCAAGAACAGCGCTCAATTCTGGCTTAAAGGGGCAAACCGCTGGTGAATCTTATTTTGGCCGTTTTGATGTTAAATATAATGATAAATATAATCTGACCATCAATGTGCGTAATGATGGTTCTTCAAAATTTGGACCTGACAACAGATGGGTAACCACTTATTCCGGAGCATTATCATGGAAACTGAAACAGGAGAATTTTCTGAAAAATGTAAAAGCGGTTAATGACTTAAAACTGAGAGTTGGCTATGGTTTGCAAAATAATCAGAACATAGCTGATTATGCATACGGTGGTACACTAACCACGGTAACCAACTCATTAACCGGTAATGCACAGCTATTATCTACAATAGGCTTTCCAGATGTAAAATGGGAAACTACCAAAGGCTATAACACGGGTTTAGATGCCAGTATTTTAAACAGTAGGATCGAATTTTCTGTCGATGCTTATTACAAAAAGACGGAGAACCTATTGTTAGGTATTACCCTTCCATTGTATTCTGGTATGGTTGATCCAACCGGTTATGCTCCAGGGTCTATTCAATCACCATATGTAAACATTGGTTCCGTAAGCAATAAAGGAATCGAGTTTACGCTGACCACGCACAATATCGCTGGTAAAAACTTCAACTGGAAAAGTAACATTACCCTATCCCGAAACATCAATAAGATACTGGCTTTAAATAGTGATGCCTCTGCACTGTATGGTTATGCAGGTGCAACAGCAATTACTAAATCAGCCGTAGGCAGATCGATAGGGGAATATTTTGGTTTTGAAGCTTTGGGCCTTTATAAAAATGCTGAAGATTTTGCCAGATACCCTGCCTTGACACAAAAAGGAGGTACAGCCATTCCGATTACAAATGGAACCGGGGGCGTATGGGTAGGCGATGTCATATTTAAAGATCAGAACAATGATGGGGTAATTGATGAAAGAGACCAGGTATACCTGGGTTCGCCAATGCCAAAATTTCAATTTGGTATAAACAACAGTTTCATTTATAAAAACTTCGACCTGAATATTTTTATGTCTGGTAATTACGGTAATAACCTTTATAACCAAGTAAGGGTAGATGCTGAAAATCCAAATCAAAATTTTGGATATTTTAGAAATGTCGCGGAATATTCGAGGATCGGCTTAATTAATCCTGCCGGTTCGGCCAATGATATCAACAACGTTTATATTACCAATCCCGAAACCACCATCACCAGAATTAGCCAGAGCAGCGGTAATGATAACCAACGTTTTTCAAGCAAATACATAGAAGATGGTTCATTTATCAGATGTAAAAGTATTACGCTGGGCTACAACTTCAAGGAGAATCTTTTATCCAAAATCCATTTAAAAACATTGCGTCTGTATGCCCAGGTAACCAATGTATTTACCATCACCAGGTACAACGGTTATGATCCGGAAATCGGTTCCTGGAATCCTTTGGCAGCAGGTGTAGATAATGGGTATTACGCACAACCACGGGTATTTACCATAGGTGCCAATATCTCTATTTTAAATAACTAAGACCTAGATTTATGAAACATATTAAATTATACATACTTACTTTATTTGCTGCCGTTATCATCCTAAGCGGTTGTAAAAAAGATTTTCTGGAACGACCTCCTTTGTCGCAGATCACAACAGATAATTTTTACAAAAGTTCATCAGATCTGAGGCTGGTTACCGCCGGTTTATATGCACAGCCATGGAACGATTGGAACAGTTTTCCATTACTCGCCATTGGCGATATTCTGAGCGGTAATATGTTGCAGCCTTACAATGCAGACTTAGCGCAGCTCACATCATTTGCTGTAACCAGCCAAAATGGACAGATGGCTACTTCTTGGCGCTGTTTTTATAAGATTGTCGCGCACTGTAATACCAATATTATTGCCATTAATGCTAAAGTTCCCGATAGCGTACCGCTAAGAAATAAAAATGGCGCCCTTGGCGAACTGAGGTTTTTACGTGCAACAGCCTATTTTCATTTGGCGCAGTTATGGGGCGCGGTACCGATTATTGAAGATAATACAAAGCTGCTTAAAGAGCCATTATTGCCACGCCACCGTCTTGCCGATGTTTATCGCTTTATTGTTAACGACCTGCGTTTTGCAGCTAGTGCCTTGCCGGCACGCGATCAGGCGGGCCGTTTAACCACATGGTCTGCACAGGGAATGTTGGCAAAAGTATACCTGACTAAAGCAGGTATCAGTGGCAGCAGAAATCAGTCAGATCTTGATAGTGCTGCTTTTTATGCCAAAAATGTAATTAATACCAGCGGTTTAACCTTATTGCCAAACTATTACAACCTTTTCAGAACGCAGTTTAATGATAATTCCGAATCGCTTTTTGCCTTCCAATGGGCACCAGGGGTAGGGTATGGAAATGGTAACGCCATTCAGACCCAATTTGCGCCTAGTTCGAGTGTAGTACCTCCCGGAGGTGGATGGGGCGGTGCAATAGGACCAACTTTTGATCTCGACAGTTTGTATACCCCTCAGGATTCAATACGTAGGAAAGCTACATTCATGCGAACAGGCGATCATTATCCGGAGCTAAATGCTGCGGGCGGGGGGTATACCGCCACAAGTTGTAGTATTAAAAAACATATTGTAGGTACAGCTGCAGATAATAATTCACCAAGTATGGATATCTGGTCTTCACCTCAACATAATACTGTTTTGCGTTTAGCTGATGTATACCTGGTATATGTAGAAGCACTGATGGGTACAAATAATACAACGGCGGATGCTGAAGCCTTGCGGGTTTTTAATATGGTTAGAAAACGTGCAGGGGTTGAACCGGTAACCAGCATCACCGCAGAACAATTACGTAATGAAAGAAGAATTGAACTTGCTTTTGAAGGACAATATTGGTTTGATCTCGTTCGCTTATCACATTACAATCCACAGGCGGCTATTGCGGTATTGAACAATCAGATCCTTAAAAATACCAGGGTACAGTTTTCATACGACCCGGCTACAGGCAAAAAAACGAGAAATGCCAATGGTATCGTAATCACACCACCAACTATAGCCACTTTTACGCTGCCTATACCTGCTACCGAAATCACCGCCGATCCTAAATTATTAGATCCACCGGTACCATACTATTAATTAACTGTACAAATTATTAATTGAGATTAATATGAAAAAATTATTTAGCAGGACTAATAGCCATTTGTTATTTGTTCTAATGGCACTGTTCTTTTTTATACAGCAGGGTTGTAAAAAAGATACATCATCTTCTTCTTCGGGTATGCCTGAAATTACCGGGATCCGAAACTACGTTGCCAGCCCTGGCGACTCACTTATTACCAGAGTAGGTACTGGAAAATGGATTGTCATTACCGGTAAAAATTTAAGAGGTGCACTTCAGATCTATTTTAATGGTGTAAAGGGATCTTTCAACGAATCCTGGTTTTCAGATACAAGCGCAATTGTATTGATGCCCGCTGTAATTCCCTTCCCTTCAGTAGAAGCATCGCAACTTAATACCATAAGGTATGTAACCATTCATGGAGAAACTACTTTTTCATTTCCGATAGTAGCACCGGCCCCAACCATAACCGGTATTTCAAATGAGAGCGCTAATCCTGGCGATTCTGTCAGGATAAATGGATTAAATTTCTTCTTTATCCAGCGTGTAACTTACGCCGGACAGAATATAACTGATTTTACGGGGTCAAACGATGGTACCTCCATCAGTCTAGTGGTGCCTGCCGGCCTTACAAACAGTGGAATTGTTGAGGTGATAACAAAATCAGGAGGAGCCAAAACAGTTTATAATGTGCATGATTATACCACTGGCATGTTAAACAATTATGATGACATCAATACGCTTGCCTGGGGATCAGACATTTCCAACAGTTCTGCAAATTATCCCGGACATGCCGGGAATTACGGTGTGATGAAAGCATCGAACGTACCTGCCGGAAATGGTAACTGGTGGGAAGGTGGACGATCAATCAATACCAATCCAGTACAATGGGTACCAGTCGCCAACCTAACAGATTCTGTAAGTCATTATGCCCTAAAGTTTGAAGTATCGGTTACCAAACCTTGGGTAAACGGGTCCGTTAAAATTATTAAAGATTTCGGGTTCGATAATTATGCCGCATTATACAGACCATGGAAAAACAGCAATGGCTCTGAAACACCTTTTAAAACAAATGGCTGGCAAACCATAACCATTCCGCTTTCAAATTTTTTGAAAAACGGACTTCCTACATCCAGTTTAACTGAATTACTCGGCAGTACAGGAAATGGAGGCATCAACTTTACATTCCTGAACGATGGCTCAACAATGGTGGAGGGGTTTGAAGCGGCTTTTGATAATATTAGAGTAGTCAAAATAAAATAAAGATGCAGCGATGTATCATAAGTTGAACTTTTCATACTAAGCTTACTGAGGTTGTGATATGGGTCAAAACGGCTTTAAATGTTTCTTAAATGTGTTTTAGTACATCGTTAAGCCCGGCAAGATCAAACATAACTTATGACACATCCTCATTGCTTTTATCTCTTATCAACAATAAGAAAGCATCTATCATTTAAAAATAAACATAAAACAATGATTCATTTTAGAAGTCTAAAAATTAATGGTTGGTTATCCATCATCTTACTGCTGGCTATCACTTTTATTACAACATCTTGCAAAAAGAAAGAAGATGTGCAGCCCCAGCTCAATGTTTCAATTTCAGCTGTGGCTTTTCAACCTAATGGCGGGGTTTCAAATGTAACAATTAACAGTAATGCCAAATGGAGTACTAAAAACCCCGCCGATTCCTGGTTAAAGTTAAACCAGATGACAGGAAGTGAAGGCAATACAGAATTGAAATTAACCGCAACACCTAACACCACAGGTATTTCCCGTTCAGCAGTAATGATTGTTACTGCAGATAATGGCCAGGCCAGACGGCTTACCATTTCTCAAACCAGCTATTTGTTTCCTTCGTACAATACATCGCCAAAAGCGCCCGATCAAACGGGTATGAACAGTACTGCTGTGCAGTTGGCAGCTAAGATGAAATTAGGGTGGAATATCGGAAATACAATGGAATCGCCGGGAAGTGAAAGTGGTTGGGGTAATCCTCAGATTACTGAATCTTATGTTAAATTTTTAAAGCAAACAGGCTTTAATGCGGTAAGGCTTCCATGTTCATGGGACTGGCACCATTTAAGCGACCGACAAAAAGCAACTATTGATCCTGCCTGGCTTAACCGCGTAAAAGAAGTGGTAAAATACTGTGTCGACAATGATATGTATGTATTGCTTAATATCCACTGGGATGGTGGCTGGCTCGATCAAAATATTAATGCAGCTAAAAAAGATTCTGTTAATGCCAAGCAGAAAGCATATTGGGAGCAGATTGCTACAACCATGAGAGATTTTGATGAGCATTTAATGTTTGCCAGTGCAAATGAGCCACCTGCTGAAAATGCAGAACAGATGGCCATACTAAATGAGTATCACCAAACCTTTATCAATTCTGTTCGCTCTACAGGTGGCAAAAACAGTTATCGTGTATTGGTTGTTCAGGGGCCAGGCACCGATCCGGATAAAACCAACAATTTAATGAATAGTCTACCTACCGACCAGGTTCCTAACCGTTTAATGGTTGAAGTACATAATTATTCGCCTTCACAATTTACCATACTGGATAATGATGCAACCTGGGGCAAAATGTTCTATTACTGGGGTACAGGCTATCACTCCACCATTCAGCCCGATCGTAACCCGACCTGGGGCGAGGAGAGCGAACACATCAGAATGTTTACTTTGATGAAAGCCAAATTTATAGATAAAGGAATTCCGGTAATATTAGGAGAGTATGGTGCTTATAAAAGGGGTAATACCAGGAATGTTCCTTTAGATTTGCCAACACATAATGCTTCAGTAGATTATTGGAATAACTATGTAACCAGACAGGCTATCCAGTTTGGCCTCAAACCTTTCTTTTGGGATACAGGCGGTGCTTTAGACCGCAGAAACAATACCGTGCTTGATCAAGGTACCATCAATGCCCTTATTTCAGCAGGTAAATAGGAAGTAGTGTGCTGTAAAACTCTATCAGGTAATGATATATAGATCGGAAAAAATAAAAAAATTGAAGTTGCAGATAGGTTTTGCCTTTTTTATTATCTTTAGTTTTATTCAGATACATGGCTTTGCCCAAATTGCTGTTGCCAAAGTATTTAGTGATAACATGGTTCTCCAGCGGGATATTAAAATTCCTGTTTGGGGATATGCAGCACCCGGTAGAGAAATCATCGCTGAACTGGGAAAATTCAGTGTTAAAACCATTGCAAACAAAGATGGTAAATGGATGGTGCGTTTTCCTGTATTTAAGGCTGGAGGTCCGTATCAACTGAAAATTGCTGAACGCACAGCACCACATTCGCAAATTATTCTTTCCGGAATCCTTATAGGAGATGTTTGGCTGGCCTCTGGTCAATCCAATATGGAGTGGTCGGTAAAGCAGGCTCAAAATGCAGTTGAAGAAATAGCAAAGGCAGATTTTCCTGAAATACGTTTATTTCATGTCGCAAATGTGAAAAAGCTGACACCACAGCAAGATCTTACAGAAGGGAAATGGGAAATTTGTAATGCTCAAAATGTAGCCAAATTCTCGGCTGTAGCTTACTATTTTGCTAAAAAGATACACAAAGATCAAGATGTTCCCATTGGTATTATACAGAGTGCCTGGGGTGGTACACCGGTCGAATCGTGGACAAGCAGGGAAAAATTACTTTCCTTACCAATTACCAAAGCAAAAACATTGGCAAATGACAGCCTGAGTGAGCAGGATTTTTTAAGAGACAGCCTTGACCAGATCCGGGGCTGGGATATTGTTAATCATCCACAACAAAATTCAGATAAAATCATACCACGGCCAGGTTACACTGATGCCGCATGGCCGGACATTGAAATGCCTAAGCTGATCAAAGATTTTGGGATCGGCCCTTATGAGGGAGTGGTTTGGATGCGTAAAAAAATCACCTTGCCAGAAGCTTTTTCACAATCCGATCTCACGCTCTATATCGGGCGGCCCGATGTGAATTATTCCCTATATTTTAATGGTACTGAAATTTGTAAAACGGTATGGAATACCGATCCACGGCAGCATTATACTATCCCTGCCAAATCAATAAATAAAGGTGAGAATACGATTACACT
Organism: Pedobacter suwonensis; assembly: GCF_900111825.1. Taxonomy (GTDB): domain Bacteria; phylum Bacteroidota; class Bacteroidia; order Sphingobacteriales; family Sphingobacteriaceae; genus Pedobacter; species Pedobacter suwonensis. Next base: position 279,198 of record NZ_FOJM01000002.1, on the reverse strand, counting down.
GAGGTTGGCCATGTTATGGGGAATTGGTGGATTAAATCCACCTGCAGATGATATGTATATTACCAATGGCACCACCAGATTGCCGTTGGCCGGTATCTGGAAATATAACAAAAGTTTGGAGCCTGCCATCCCCAGGAACCGTAATTACCAATATTATCCATCATTACTTTTCAATGCCATGATCAATCCAGTCATCCCGTACGGAATTAAAGGATTTTTATGGTACCAGGGTGAAGCCAATGATACCGCAGCCTACAATTACCGTAAGTTATTCCCCATGCTGATCCAGGATTGGCGTGCACGCTGGAAACAGGGGGATTTGCCATTCTTGTACGTGCAGCTGGCAAACTTTAAAAAAACACAACCGCTCCCATCCGAAAGTGAATGGGCTGAGCTTAGAGAAGCACAGTCGCTAACTTTATCACAGCCCAACACCGGAATGGCCTGTATCATTGATATTGGAGAGGCAGATAATATTCATCCCGGTAACAAGCAGGAAGTTGGTCGGCGTTTGGCGTTGATTGCCAATAAGTTGGTGTATGGACAAAATGTTGTGACATCAGGTCCAACGTTTAAACGTTTTTCAAAAATGGACAATCGCATTCATTTGGGTTTTACCAACGTTGGGGATGGATTGGTATCGAAGAATGCTAAAGAAATAACAGGATTTGCAATAGCAGGTAAAGATAAACAGTTCTACTGGGCTAATGCTAAAATTGAAGGTAATGAAATAGTTGTTTGCAGCGATAAAGTGCCTCAACCTGTAGCTGTTCGATATGCCTGGGCAGACAATCCTGAATGTAACCTGATCAATTCAGCAGGTTTGCCAGCCATACCTTTTAGAACAGATGATTGGAAGGGAATAACACAGAAATAGTAAATGAACTGTGACAGGGAGTCTGAAGATTCAAATTAGCTTTTAAGCTAGTATCAAATTGACATTTAATTCTTATGAGTTTTAATAATAATTCAAATCACTTTAGTCGGCATAACTGTCGGATTTTACTATTGGTATTTCTGCTGTTGTCGAATGGCATTCTGGTATTTGCTCAAAATATGCAGCAAAACGAACGGAAACAGCTATTTGATTTTGATTGGAAATTCTTACTGGGCGATGAAGCTACAGCCAAATCCAGCGGTTTTAATGATCAAGCCTGGCGTAATCTGGATCTGCCGCACGATTGGAGTATTGAAGGAAAAATAAAGCCCAAAAATCCAACTGGGGGTGGCGGTGGATATTTTCCGGCCGGCATTGGCTGGTACAGGAAAACTTTTAAGGTACCCGGCGATTGGAAAGGCAAAAAGATTTCTATCTATTTTGAAGGCATCTACATGAATGCAGAAGTTTTTATCAATGGAAAATCACTTGGCATATATCCCTATGGCTACTCTTCATTTGGCTATGACCTTTCGGCTTATTTAGACGCTCATCAGGAAAATGTGATCGCGGTACGCGTAGATAATTCGCAGCAAATGAACAGCAGGTGGTACAGCGGCTCGGGAATTTACCGTCACGTTTGGATGACCGCTACTGATGCATTACACATCGCAGAATGGGGCGTGGCCATCACAAGCCCTAGTGTATCATCAAAAAAAGCAAGCGTTCAGGTGAAAACGACAGTAAAAAACGAAACAGGGCAGGCGCAAAGCATTGTTGTGAATACCAGGTTATTTGGGAAGGATACTAAAAACGCAGGAAATGGTCAAATCAAGATTAATCTGGCTGCTAATAGTGAGAAAGAAATTACGCAAACCATAACTGTGGCCAATCCTTTGTTATGGACCCCTGAAACACCACATTTATACAAGGCAGAAGTACAGATTATACGGAATAAAACAGTGGTGGATAAAACGGTTACTGATTTTGGTGTCCGCTCAATAAAATTTACCCCCGAAAACGGATTTCAGCTTAATGGTAAAACCGTCAAGCTAAACGGCGGCTGTGTGCACCATGATAATGGTTGTCTGGGTGCAGCTGCTTTTGACAGGGCTGAAGAGCGTAAGGTGGAGTTGCTTAAGAAAGCTGGTTTTAATGCGGTAAGAACTTCGCATAATCCTCCTTCAGAAGCTTTTTTAGCCGCTTGCGACAGATTAGGCCTGTTGGTGGTTGATGAATCATTTGATTGCTGGAAAGTGGGAAAAAACAAGCAGGATTATGCTAAATATTTTAATGAATGGTGGAAACACGACTTGGATGCCATGATTTTACGCGATCGCAATCACCCTTCAATTATCATGTGGAGTATCGGTAATGAAATAGTAGAGAGAGGTACCCCTGGAGCAGTTGAAACTGCCAGAATGCTTTCAGGTGCCATAAAAAAAATAGATACCACCCGCCCGGTTACTTCAGCCATTGTAGAAAATGGAAAAGATTGGGCAGTTATGGATTCGTTAATGGCAGCCCACGATGTAGCCGGCTATAATTATCATTTATCAAGCGCAGCTGCCGATCATAAACGGGTACCATCGCGCATTATCTTTCAATCTGAGTCTTACCCTAAAGATGCTTTTGCAAATTGGCAACTGATAAAAAACAATCCCTTTGTGATCGGCGATTTTGTTTGGACAGCCATAGACTATCTTGGAGAATCGGGCATAGGCCGTTGGTACTATTCAGGAGAGGTTCCGGGGGAACACTGGGAACATGATTTTTTCCCCTGGCACGGCGCCTATTGCGGTGATATTGATCTTTTGGGTTGGAGAAAGCCGATTTCGCACTACCGTAACCTGTTGTACAATAACGCCGAAAAACTCTACATGGCCGTTCGCGAACCCAACCCCGAACCACTCGAAATTAAAACCACATGGTGGGCCGTGTGGCCAACCTGGGAGAGCTGGAACTGGCCAGGCTATGAAGGCAAGAATATTGATGTAGAGATTTATTCTCAATATGAAAAAGTAAGGTTGTACCTGAACAATAAACTGCTTGGCGAAAAGCCTACAGGCGTTGGACAAGAGTTTAAGTCTACTTTTTCTGTGCCTTACACGGCAGGAGTACTTAAAGCAGTTGGTGTAGAAAGTGATAAAGAAGTAGAATCGTCCGTCCTGCAGACTGCCGGAGATGCTGCAAGGCTTAAGCTTACTGCAGATCGTAAAGAAATGCGGTCCAACGGTCAGGATTTAGTTTACATTACCATCGAGGTAACCGATAAATATGGTGTGGTGCATCCCAATGCAGCAAATCGCCTTGACTTTAAAATTGAAGGTGAGGGTACGATAGCCGGAATAGATAATGCAGATATTAAAGATGTAGATTCATATACGGGTAATTCGCGTAAAGCGTGGCATGGACGCGCATTGGTGGTTATCAAAAGTACCCGCCAAAGCGGCGAAATTAAGCTTACGGTAACCTCAAACGGGCTGGAACAGAATAGCATCATCATCAAATCCATTAAGTAAAAACAATAACACACAAATGAATAAATTTTTATTACGGATAATCATCTTCTCGGCTTTATTGCCAGCTGTTGGAAATGCCCAAATATTACATGTTAAATCCCCCAATGGAAAAATAGACCTGGCTTTGGAAAACGGTACTAAAATATCGTGGTCTGTAAAGCATGAAAATACAGCTGTTATTGTTCCTTCAGCCATTTCCTTAACACTTGGTAAAGGGATGGTTTTAGGAAATAATGCGAAAATTATTAATACTCAGAAATCAAGTGTCAATACCGTTTTCAATACGCCCATTTATAAAAAGAAAGCAGTAATTGATGCCTATAACCAACTAATCATAAATTTTAAAGGAGATTTTGGAATTATTTTAAGAGCATATAATGATGGTGTGGCCTATCGTTTTTTTACTAAGAAAAAAGGAGCGTTGATAATTGAATCGGAAGAGGCCAATTTTACCTTCAGCAAAGATCATAAAGCCTTTATTCCTTATGTACGCGATTTGAGGGAAAATAATCAGTATATATCTGCTTTCGAATCTACATATGATGAAATCCCACTCTCAAGATTTGTGAAAGATTCGCTGGCCATTTCTCCGCTTCTTGTCGATTTGGAGAACGGAAAAAAGGCTGCTATAGTAGAAGCCGAATTGGTAGATTATCCCGGTATGTTCCTCACCAAAGGTAAACAGGGGCAGCATAGCTTAAGCGGGAGATTTGCCCTTTATCCAAAAGCGGAACGTTTAGGCGGATTCAATAAAATGAATTATATGGTAACCGAGCGGGAAAGCTTTATTGCCAAAACCAATGGTAGCCGTAATTTTCCATGGAGGGCGGTAATCATCAGCGAGAATGATCGGGATCTTTTAAACAACGATATGGTTCAAAAACTTTCCGCACCTGCTCAAATTGCCGATTTAAGCTGGATAAAACCAGGTAAGGTAGCCTGGGACTGGTGGAATGACTGGAACATCTCTGGTGTTGATTTTAAGGCAGGAATTAATACCGAAACTTACAAATACTACATAGATTTTGCCGCTAAAAATCATATCGAATATGTGGTATTGGATGAAGGCTGGAGTGAAGAAACCAACCTGCTTAAAATTTCTCCGAATATCAACATCAAAGAACTCATCAGTTACGGAAAACAAAAGAATGTAGGCATTATGCTTTGGGCATCATGGTATGCAATCAACCAGATGTTGGATGATGCTTTTAGCCAGTATTCAAAAATGGGAATTAAAGGTTTTAAAATAGATTTTATCGATCGCGACGATCAAAAAATGGTCAGTTCGATTTACAACATGACTAAAAAAGCAGCTGGTTATCAACTCCTTGTCGATTATCATGGTATGTATAAACCTACGGGGATTCAGCGTACCTATCCTAATGTGGTCAACTTTGAAGGCGTAAAAGGTTTAGAGAATGCCAAATGGACGCCAAAAGATGATATGCCCCGCTACGAAACCACAATTCCGTTCATCAGAATGCTTGCCGGGCCTATGGATTATACTCCCGGAGCAATGCGCAATGCCACCAGAGCAGATTTTCGTCCAAGTAATTCCATGCCAATGAGCCAGGGAACGAGAGCGCACCAGTTAGGCATGTACGTGGTATACGAAGCACCTTTACAAATGATGGCTGATAGCCCCACTGCCTATATGAAAGAACAGGAGAGCACCAGTTTTATTTCAAAAATACCCACCACTTTTGATGAAACAGTTGCCCTTGATGGGAAAGTGGGCGAGTACTTGGCTCTTGCCAGAAAAAAAGAAGATAAATGGTATGTAGGGGGCCTTACCAGCTGGTCTGCAAGGACAATTACCATCGACCTGAGTTTTCTGGGCAAGGGAAAGTATTCAGCAGAAATATTTATGGATGGTGTTAATGCAGATAAGGATGCTACTGACTATAAACGTGAAGTTATTAAAGTGACCAGCGCAGATAAGCTTACCCTTAATATGGCGAATGGAGGAGGCTTTGCAATCCTCATTCATCCAGAAAAATTTTAGCATTTGATGTATAAAAATGCCATCAATAATCTTCAGTAGGTATTTTAAACGCACTGTTGTTGCCTTATAGGCATTTAAAAAAAAATAGAAAAATATGAAAAGAATTATTCACATTTTAACCATTGTTTTAGCCTTTTATCGTTTTGCAGATGCGCAGGGCTATAAAAATCCGGTAATTTCTGGTTTTCATCCTGATCCGAGTGTATGCCGGGTTGGCAATGATTATTATTTGGTGACCAGTAGTTTTGAATACTTTCCCGGGGTTCCGGTATTTCACAGTAAAGATTTAATTAACTGGACAAAAATCGGACACTGCCTTACGCGCCCTTCCCAGCTTAAACTAGATAAATGTGGTTCTTCGGCAGGTATTTATGCCCCAACCATCCGTTATCACGAAGGGCGTTTTTATATGGTTACCACCAATGTTTCGGCAGGAGGGAATTTTTATGTGCATACCGACGATCCTGCCGGCGAATGGTCTCAGCCCATTTTTGTAGAACAGGGTGGTATTGACCCTACTTTATATTTTGAAGACGGCAAAAGTTATTTCATCTCGAATGGCAAGGGCATTACTATTAGTGAAATAGACCTTAAAACGGGAAAAAGACTTACCGAAAGCAAAATCGTTTGGGGTGGTACAGGAGGGCGTTATCCCGAATCACCGCATCTTTATAAAAAAGACGGTTGGTATTATATGCTTATTTCGGAAGGTGGTACCGAATACGGACATAAAATGACCATTGCACGGAGCAGATCAATTTATGGGCCTTATGACTCAAATCCTGCTAACCCGATTTTAACCCATATCAATGAAAACGCACAAAGCAACCCTATCCAAGGTACCGGACATGGCGATTTTGTTCAGGCCCATGATGGCTCATGGTGGGTAGTTTTTCTGGGGTTTCGACCTCAAAGTTTGCTCCATCATGTACTAGGGCGCGAAACGTTTTTGGCACCGGTAAGATGGGATACAAACGCCTGGCCGGTAATAAATGGCAATGGTACAGTAGATCTTGATATGAAAGTGCCTACCTTACCTTTAAAACCTGTAAAGCAACCTGATTATTCAACCAGTTTTAATGAAAGTAAATTAGGCGTTGATTGGGTCTACCTCCGAAATCCATTCATAAAGTATTATTCGCTTACAGAGAAAAAAGGCTCATTAAGACTCAAATCAAGCCCGATTACTTTGGATGAGCATGATTCGCCCACATTTGTTGGCCGCAGACAGGAGCATATCGATTTTTCAGCTACTACTTTACTATCTTTAAAGAATGCAACGGAAGATGACCAGGCTGGAATAACGGCTTATTATTCGCCTCAGGCGCATTATGATCTCTTTCTAAAAAAATCGAAAGATGGTAAGCATAAAGTATTTTTAAATTATAAAATGGGCGTACTCAACCATCTCGCAAACGAAGTCGAGATTCCTGGTGATCATGTTTATTTACAGGTAAAAGGTGATAAGGACTTTTACTCGTTTTATTATTCAATTGATGGTAAAGAATTTAAGTTTTTAAATAAGATAAACGTATGGTATCTGAGTTCCGAAACCAATGGAGGCTTTACCGGCGTTTTACTTGGTTTGTATGCCCAGTCCAAAAATAAAAATACTAAAGCCTATGGAGATTTTGATGAATTTATATACAAACCAACGCTTTAGATGAGTGAAAAAAAAGAGATAACATTATTGTATAAATGGATTGGAATGATTTTATCCATGCTGCTGGTAGCGGATATCACTTATGCGCAGACTGCCATGATTAATGTTGCATCCAGGAAGGCAATCAGCTTGAACGGAGAGTGGAATGTTATCCTTGATCCTACTGGTATAGGCGAATGGAGACAAATCTGGTTAGAAAACAAAGCCAAATCAAAAACCGATTTTGTAGAATATTCTTTTGAAGGTAGCCCGACATTGAAAGTACCTGGCGATTTCAACTCGCAGATGCCTGAACTTACCTATTTTGAAGGAGTAGTTTGGTATAAAAAGGAATTTAGTTGTACGCCAGTCAAAAATAAAAGGCTCTTTATCCATTTTGGTGCCGTAAATTATCTGGCCACTGTTTACCTTAACGGTAAAAAGATCGGAAGCCACGAAGGAGGTTTTACGCCATTTCAATTTGAAATAACTGAAGGAGTCAGATCCGGAATTAATGCATTGGTGGTTAAGGTAGATAATAAACGCCTTCAAAACGGGCTTCCAGGTTTAGGTTATGACTGGTTAAATTACGGCGGCATCACCCGCGATGTAAATCTGATCCAGACAGCTACAACCTATATTGAAGATTATAGCATACAGCTTATTAAAGGAAGCCGTAAAGAAGTAAAAGGGTGGATTAAATTAAACGGTGTAAATAGGGAACAAACGGTAAAGATCCAAATTCCTGAGTTAGGTTTGGCATATTCGGCTAAGTCAGATCGCATGGGCTTGGCTAAACTACACTTTACTGGTGCTTTTAAATTGTGGTCGTTAGAAAATCCCAAACGTTACCGGGTATCTGTTGAAAGCGAAACCGACAGCATCAACGATGAAATTGGTTTTAGAAATGTAGAAGTTGCAGGAAGCAGGGTTCTATTGAATGGTAAGGTTGTTTTTCTCAAAGGAATCAACATTCATGAAGAAAACCCGTATAAGGGTGCGAGGGCGTTTTCAAAAGAAGATGCAATCCTGCTCCTCAATCAGGCAAAAGCACTTTGTTGCAACATGGTGCGCCTGGTACATTATCCGCATAATGAACATATCATTAATGAGGCCGAAAAAATGGGCTTAATGGTATGGAGCGAGCTACCGGTTTACCAGCATATTGAATTTTCAGATACCGCAGTTGTATCAAAAATGGATCTGATGCTCAAAGAAATGATTCGCCGGGACAGGAACCGCTGTACTGTGGTGATCTGGAGCCTGTCAAACGAAACCTATGATGGTACACCTAACCGTACCAAGGCGCTTGCTACATTGACTCAGGTATGCCGTCAGCTCGATTCTACCAGGCTGATCACACATGTGACCAATAGTCAGTCCTATAACAATAATTCTTTTAAAGTAGTAGATAGCCTTTACAAATATGCCGATATCATTTCAATTAATGAATATATAGGCTGGTATATGCCCTGGCAAGGTAAGCCAGAAAATGTAAGCTGGAAAATGGCCTTTCCAGGTAAGCCTGTTTTTATTTCTGAATTTGGAGGAGAAGCCTTATTTGGCAATGTTAGTGGAGCCGCAGACGAGGCTGCTTCCTGGAGAGAAGAATATCAGCAGCAAATTTATATCAACCAGCTCAAAATGTTTAATAATATCCCCAATCTTTGCGGAGTTGCTCCATGGCTTTTGTTTGATTACCGTTCATTAGGCAGAATGCACCCGGTTTATCAGAAAGGATATAACAGAAAGGGCCTGTTGTCAGAAAAGGGAGAAAAAAAACTGGCCTGGTATACGATGGAACAATATTATAAAAGAAAATGAAAAATATCAGTATAAAACGAACTGCATTGGTTTTAGGCTGTTTAATGGCCACAATCAATGTTTTTGGTCAAAGTAAACAGATCAATCTTTGGGATGGAGAGGTGCCGGGTGCAATCGCTAATGTCAACTACAAACAGCAGGTAGATTCTGCAAATAGCTGGATGAGTCTGATCTCAAAACCGATGCTTGAGGTGTATCCTGCCCCGGCAGAAAAAGCCAATGATACTGCCGTAATTATATGTCCTGGGGGAGGCTATTCTGGCCTGGCCATTGCACATGAGGGAAAAGAAGTGGCCAAATGGTTAAATAGCCTCGGAATTACGGCTATCGTATTAAAATATCGACTGCCAAGCGATGCGATTATGACGAATAAGGCGATAGGACCTTTACTGGACGGGCAGCAAGCTATTCGTTTGGTAAGGCATAACGCTAAAACTTGGAAAATCAATCCTGATAAAATCGGGATCATGGGATTTTCAGCTGGTGGGCATCTGGCTGCAACGATATCAACCCATTCTTTAGAAAAGGTATCGGGCATTAAAGATACAACCAATGTGCGGCCAAATTTTTCGATCCTGATTTATCCCGTTATATCCATGCAGGAAAATATTACCCATAAAGGGTCAAAAGTAAATTTGCTGGGTGAAAATGCAGCGATAGAAAGGGTAAACTATTTTTCAAATGAATTACAGGTTAATGCCGAAGCACCACCTGCGTTTTTGGTTCATTCTATGGATGATAAGGCAGTTCCGGTACAGAATAGTATAGCGTACGCACTCGCTATGGAGAAAAACAATGTACCATGCGAACTTCATATATATCAGTCAGGTGGGCATGGTTATGGACTAGCCCATAATAAAAACACCGAATCATCATGGCCTGAAGCCTGCCAAAAATGGATGAAGATGAGGGGATATATTAATGAGTAGTATTAAATTAACAAGATGAAGAAATATTTATTAGTGTTCCTGTTATCCATGTGCTGTGGAATTATAGTAAAATCGCAGACTGCAGGTGCCTATTTTCCGGAAAAAGATTTGATTACCACCGGAATTTACTATTACCCAGAACATTGGAAAGAAAATCAGTGGGAGCGCGATATCAAAAAGATTTCCGAAATGGGTTATGAGTTTGTTCACCTGGCAGAATTTGCCTGGTTTAAAATGGAGCCCGAAGAAGGGCATTTTGATTTTGCCTGGCTGGATAAAGTTGTAAATCTCTGTGCAAAATATAAACTTAAAGTAGTAATGTGTACCCCATCTGCAACAACACCGGCCTGGATGCGTGTAAATTATCCCGAAACTTTTATCATGGATGGGCATTACATCCGGGCTGAACATGGAACAAGGGGATTGGGCTCGATCGTTAATTCGAAGTATCGGTTATTTGTTCAAAAAATTGTAAATGAAATGGCAAAACGTTATGGTAAAAACAAAAATATAACCGGCTGGCAGCTTGATAATGAGCCAGATGCCAAACCTGATTATAGCCTATCATCGCAGGAGGCTTTCAGGCAATGGTTAAAAAACAAATATAAAACAATCAATGCCTTAAATGATGCCTGGGGTACCGCTTTTTGGAGCCAGTGGTATAACAGTTTCGATCAGGTGATGATCCACAATACCAGTTTGGTGGGGTGGTGGGGAAATAACCCGCATGCTTTGCTCGATTTTAAACGTTACTGTGCTGATACACAGGCTGAATTTCTTGATTTTCAGGCTGGGCTATTGAGAGAAAGCATTTCCAAAGCACAATACGTTACCACCAATTATACAGCCGTTTCAACCGGGGCCGACCCTGGCAGAACAAAAAAAGTAGATTTTGCAGCTTACACGGCATATCCCAACGGGGGCAGTGATAATATTGGCGAAACTGGCTTCAGGTTGGGCGATAGTAGGGTACTGCTTTTTGCATCTGCTTATTATCAGCAATTGGGTGGATTATCGGGAGTAATGGAAATTCAACCTGGTCCCGTAAACTGGGGAAGTTATAACCCGCTGCTTTTACCTGGTACGGTGCGTATGTGGCTGTACCATTCGTTTGCAACAGGTGGAAAACTGGCTTGCTCATACCGTTTCAGGCAGATATTGTATGGGGCAGAACAGTACCATTCGGGCGTAGTTCAAACGGATGGTACAACACCATCACCAGGAGGAGAGGAGTACATTCAGTTTAACAAAGAGATTAAACAACTGCGTAAATTGTATAAATCAGGGGCAAAAATGCCAGAAAAACTCGCCAAACGCTCTACAGCTATACTTTGGAACCTGGAAAATTACTGGTCGATAGACAGGCAAAAACAAACCAGCCAATGGGATACATGGGGATATCCTGTTAAATTTATGGAGATCGCAAAATCGCTTGGCGCACCGGTAGATGTCATTAATGAAACGGCTGATTTTTCTAAGTTTAAGGTTCTGATTGTACCAGCTTACGAAATGGCTGATGCCGTGCTGATTAAAAAATGGCAAAATTACGTGGCAAAAGGTGGACATTTGGTCATCACCTGTCGTACGGCAACCAAAAACAGGATGGGGCATTTTTGGGAGGAGCAAACTGCTGCACCGATAACTGATTTAATAGGAGCCGAAATCCTGTCGACAGATATGCTTTCATCGCATAATAAAGGTGATGTGCAGATCGCCTCAAAGCATTATAACTGGAATAGCTGGGCAGATTTGCTTCAGGCCAGATCAAATTCAACAGTTGTTGGTACTTATCAAAACCAGTTTTATAAAGGCAAACCTGCCGTGGTGAAGCGTAATATTGAAAAAGGAACAGTAACTTATATTGGGGTAGCTACAACCGATTTTGAATTGGAAAAAGATATTTTGGCCAATGCATATACCGATGCAGGAGCCACAACTGAAAATTATCCTAAAGGGATTTATGTTTATTGGAGAGATGGATATTATTTCGCGGTAAATTATTCTTCTGCTGATTATACATTTAATCTCCCTAAAACAGCACAGCTTATTATTGGAAAGAAAACTCTGGAGCCTGCCGGTGTAATAGTCTGGACTGAATAAACAGGCCCTATTACAGCTTGTATCTCCGTATTTATTTTAAATTAGCCATATTTACGCTAACCAAATGATTATAAATTTATGCTTTAGCAGATTTTTTTGCTAAGCAGATAGACCCGATTTTAATAAAAAATATGTTCCGGTTTTTAGCCCTGATCTTTGCGCTGGTTTGGCATCATTTACTTTATGCTCAGGATAATCCTTATCGGTTTTCTCGTATTGATATTACCAATGGTTTATCTGATAACCAAACTAATGCAATATATAAAGACCATATGGGCTTTATGTGGTTTGGAACCAGGGCCGGACTGAGTAGATTTGACGGGCATGATTTCAAAATTTTCAGGCACAATTCAAAAGATAGTTCAAGTTTACCCAATGGTTACGTGGTCGATATTTTTGAAGGGCCTGAGCAGGAATTGTGGGTTAAATCCAATGAAGGTTATGCTATTTATGACCGTACCAGCGAAAAGTTTGAACGCTTTCAGCAAAAACATTTTAATAAATACAAGATTCCAAGCGGATACCTGAGGGATGTAAGAACTGGTGCCAGAGGGAATTTATATTTTAATGTTCAAAATCAGGGTATTTATGGTTATAATTCCAAAAACGTTTCAACGCAGAAATATATATTGAAGGGTGAACGGATTGATGAAATAGAAAATGTTTCTGTAAGTGATTTTATTGATGATTTGAAAGGGAATTTATGGGTGATTTATGCCAATGGCATACTGGATAAATTTAATTTAAAACAGCAACGCGTTACGCAACGGTTTAATGAGGTTGATGCACATTTTTCTGGTCAGATTACCGTATATAGCCTCGGTCGTGATTCGGCTGGTGATATCTATATTTACAGTGGCCCCAATCCTTTTGGCCTATTTTATCTCCATGCAACAAGCGGAACTTTTCGTTATTTCGGCAAAAAAGAAGATCATACTGGGCTTAGCTCCAAAAATGTAAGCCGTGTAATTGAAGGAGATGATGGAAAAATCTGGATTGGTACCGATCATGGCGGAATTAATATCCTGGATAAAAAGACCAACCGCTTAAACTATATTCAAAGTAGAGACAACGATCCGCGAAGCTTAAGCGATAACAGTATTTCAGCTTTGTATAAGGATAACAACAATATTATCTGGATTGGCACCTTTAAAAAAGGAATCTGTTTCTATCATAAAAGCATTTACAAGTTTCCTGTTAACCATTATCTGGCAGGTAAAAACGCCATTAAGAAAGATGTAAATTGTTTTGCAGAAGATAACGATGGCAATCTGTGGATTGGCACCAACGGGGAGGGCTTGTTAAAGTTAAACAAAGCAACTGGCGAGATTAAAACTTACCACAACAATCCCAGCGAGACTAATTCTCTAAGTAGTGATATTGTAGTAAGCCTGGAAACAGATCATGAAGGCATATTATGGATTGGTACTTACTTAGGCGGTCTTGATGCTTTTGATGGTAAAAATTTCAGGCATTTTAAGCCAGGCTCAGACCCATCAAAACTATCAGATAACCGCGTTTATGCTTTGCTTGAAGATGCTGATAATAGGATTTGGGTAGGTACTTTAAATGGTGGAGTTGATGTATTGGACCGTCAGAACGGAACATTTAAACATTTCAATCCAAACGTCAAAAATACACTGAACTCTTTCATTGTTTCCTGTTTATATAAAGATAGAAATAATAATATCTGGATTGGCACTACCGGTGGCGTTAATATATTTGATTATAAAAGCGCTACATTCAAATATCTAAAAAATAACCCTGCAGACAGCAACAGTTTGATCCAGAACGATGTAAATTCTATTTTGCAGGATACACGTGGGTGGATGTGGATCGGAACACGTGAAGGAATCAGTGTGTATGATCCTGCTACCCGCATATTTAAAAACCTTAACGAAACAAATGGCCTTCCTGAAGATATGGTGTTCGAGCTTCTGGAGGATGAATATCACCACCTCTGGTATAGTTCCAGCAAAGGTCTTTATAAAATTTCGGTAATCCCTAATGGGAAAAACTATCAGTTTAGGTATAGTAAATACAGCCAGTCTGATGGGCTGGAAAGTACCCAGTTTAATATAAATGCCGCGGGAAAAACCAAAGCGGGTGAACTGATTTTTGGAGGGCCAACCGGCTTTAATATATTCAAAGCAAGCGAAATCAGAAACAATAAGTTCCCTGCCGCATTAGTAATGACCGACCTTGAAGTATTTTACCATAAGGTGCGTGTAGGAGAATCTATCAATGGGCATATTGTTTTGCCGGAAGCCATTACCTCGCTCAAGGATTTAAACCTCACCTACAAGGAAAATATCTTTTCCATTCAGTTTGCGCTGCTCAATTATTTTAATCCACATAAAATCATCTATAAATATAACCTCGAAGGCTTTGATAAACGCTGGCTTACCGTATCTTCTGAACTGCGAAAAGCAACCTTTACCAATCTCGATCCAGGAAATTATACCCTTCATGTAAGGGCTTTTTACGAAAACGATACTATTCCCGTTGCTGAATCAAACCTGAATATTACGGTTACACCTCCTTTCTGGAGAACTACCTGGGCCTATTTGCTGTACCTGGCTATAATCGGTTTTTTGCTTTTGTATATACGTAACAGGGGAATAAATAAACTCAGACGGGAGTTTGCTTTGGAACAGGAAAGGGCTGAGGCACTTCAACTGCGGGCACAGGACCGTAAAGAGGCAGAAAGCTTGCGGGAACTAGATTTACTGAAAATTAAATTTTTAACTAACCTTAGCCACGAATTCAGGACACCTATTTCATTAATTCTTGCACCAGTTGACAAGTTATTGATTGCTGCTAAAGAAAATGAGCGGTATGGGCAGCTGGCCATGATTAAAAGAAACGCAAAGCGTTTATTAAACCTGGTAAATCAATTGCTGGATTTTCGTAAACTGGAAGAACAGGAACTGCGCTTAAACAATACTGAGGGCGAAGTCGTGTCATTTATTAAAGATGCTACAGATTCTTTTTATGATCTGGCCGAACGTAAGCAGATAAAACTCACTTTTGCCAGCCCCATTGAAAGCCTTTATGCCTATTTTGATCAGGATAAAGTGGAGCGTATTGTATTTAATTTGCTTTCTAATGCATTTAAATTTACGCCGCCAGGCGGAAAAGTTGAGGTGATGTTACACAGACGCTTAAATAAGGCCGAAGATGGTAAAATCCTCTTGGAATTGAAGATACAGGATTCTGGAATAGGTATTCCGGCTGATAAGCAGGCCCAAATTTTCGATCGCTTTTTTCAACATGAAACTTCGGCATCTATTCTTAATCAGGGATCTGGTATTGGGCTTTCCATTACAAAAGAATTTGTAAAAATGCAGGGTGGTGAAATAAGCGTGGAAAGTGAGCCCGGGCAGGGAACCTGTTTTACAGTGCAGCTTCTATTGGCACCTGTTTTGGAAGATCAGCAGCTTAATTACAATACTGCAGAAGATTTCTCTATTCAATACGGTGCGGATAATAAAGAAAAAACGGAAAAAGAACGGACAGATAAACGTGCCTTAACAAAAAATGCCCCTGTAATTTTGCTGGTAGAAGATAATGAGGATTTTAGATTTTACCTTAAAGATAACCTGAGCACTTATTATAAAATAGTAGAAGCCTCGAACGGTAAGGAGGGTTGGCAAAAAGCGCTGGCTTTGCATCCGCATTTAATCGTTTCCGATATCAGTATGCCAGAAATGAGCGGTACGGAACTTTGTGCAAAGTTAAAATCAGATGAACGGACGAGACATATTCCAATCATCTTGTTAACGGCTTTAACTGCCGAGGAAGAGCAATTAAAAGGATTGGAAACCGGGGCAAATGATTATATGACCAAACCTTTTAATTTCGAAATTTTGCATTCAAAGATTAAAAACCTGCTCACGCTGCATCAAACCTTTAAAAAAACCTATTCACGGCAGGTCAGCATGTCTTCACCGGAAATGGAGATCGAGTCAGACGATGTAAAATTCCTGAATACTGCATTGTTGTATATTGAAGAAAACCTCCACAATTCCCAGTTATCTGTAGAAGACCTCAGCAGCCACATGGCCATGAGCAGGGTTTCGCTCTATAAAAAATGCCTGAGGGTAACTGGTAAAACCCCTGTTGATTTTATCAGGTCTGTTAAGCTGGAAAAGGCGGCAGTTTTACTGGAAAAAAGTACTAAAACCATATCCGAAATATGTTACATGGTTGGGTTTAGTACGCCAAATTATTTTGCCAAGGCATTTAAGGCCAAATATAATGTACTCCCGTCAGAATATATCGCGGAAAAAAGGAATTAGAGTTAAAACCAGGACCTTATTAACTTGTAGTTTTTTTCAATTTTGACATGCAGGCCGTCGAAAGCTTCGCCAGGCGGTATTCTACACCTCAAATGATTTCATGTTAACATTTCTACTTACATATTTAACATTACTGCTCTGCATAAAAAGGGGTGATACTGTAGCTTTGAACCATCAAAATCAAACAATACTATTCTGACCATTAAATATTTTATCCCTTTATGAAACGATTCGCTTTTTTTATACTGTTTTTGCTCGTTACAACGAAACTGCTTGCGGTAGATGCTGTTGAAACGTTGCAGAATGGTATAAAGGTACACCCCAAAACAGGCGCTGCAAAGACAATTGAAATAAATGTTATAAACAGCCAGATTATACGGGTACAGGCTTCGCCGCAGAATAAAATTCCACAGGTTAAGAGCCTTTGCGTGTTGCCTGGACTTCAATCAAATGCTGCTTTCAAGGTCACGCAAAATGCATCATTTGCCCAGCTTTCTACTCAGGATATTACTGTAAAAATTTCATTGGTTTCAGGTCAGATTTCATTCACTGATCGGGCTGGGAAAGTGCTGCTTCAGGAGACTAAAAGAACTTTCAGCCCTATAGCAGTTGATAACGATAAGGGATATACTTTTCAGCAGGTTTTTACCGGTATACCTGGCGAGGCTATCTATGGTCTTGGACAGCATCAGTCTGATGATTTTAATTATAAACATAAAAGCGAAGATCTTTTTCAGTACAATACCAAAGTTTCCGTTCCTTTCATCATGTCTACAAAAAATTATGGTATTTTATGGGACAATTATTCGCAGAGCAAATACGGTGATCCCAGAGATTACAAAGACCTCAACCAGTTTACACTTTTTAATAAAAATGGCAAGCAAGGTGCGCTAACCGCAACCTATACCAACAAGGGCAGTGCTGCTATTGTCCGTCAGGAGTCGGCCATAGATTATGAAAACCTCACAACAGTAAAGAAATTTCCAGTAAATTTTAATTTTAATAACGGCGCTGTAGTTTGGGAAGGATCAATCCTTCCCAACAATACAGATATTTATAAATTTAGCCTTTATTATGCTGGTTATACGAAAGTTTGGCTGGATGGCAAATTGGTAGTACCAGAGCGTTGGCGCACGTCATGGAATCCGAACACGTTCAGGTTTTCGTTCCCATTAACAAAAGGAAAGCGGAGCAAAATAAAATTAGAGTGGAAACCCGATGGTGGTGTTTCTTATGTTGGCCTTAAAGCACTTTCTTCCTCGCCAATAGAGAAAAATGGTAATATATCTTTTTGGTCGGAAATGGGCGATAAGATGGACTATTATTTCGTGGCAGGTAAAAATATGGACGAGGTAATCAGTGGTTACCGTACACTAACGGGTAAGGCGAGTATTATGCCAATATGGGCTATGGGTTTTTGGCAAAGCCGTGAGCGCTATAAAACTCAGGATGAACTGTTAAATGTGGTAAACGAATACCGGAAGCGTAAAATTCCGCTTGACAATATTGTGCTTGATTGGAGTTATTGGCCAGAAAATGCCTGGGGTAGCCATCAATTCGACCTGAAAAGATTTCCTGATGCCAAAGGGATGGTAGATTCCGTGCACCAGGAAAATGCCCATATCATGATTTCGGTATGGCCTAAATTTTATACCACAACAAAACATTTTAAACAGTTTAGCGATAAAGGCTGGATGTACATGCAGGCGGTGCAAGACAGTATACGCGATTGGATCGGGGAGGGCTATGTCGGTTCTTTTTATGATGCTTACAATCCCGATGCACAAAAACTCTTCTGGAAACAGATGAAGGATAACCTGTATGTGAAGGGGATTGATGCCTGGTGGATGGATGCTTCTGAACCCAACATCCGTGATTGTACCGATATGGATTACCGTAAAAAATTGTGTGGTCCTACTGCGTTAGGTTCTTCTACAAAATACTTTAATGCCTATGCACTGATGAATGCAAATGCGATTTATAACGGACAGCGTGAAGCCGATCATAACAAGCGGGTATTTCTGTTAACCAGATCTGGTTTTGCGGGTTTACAACGGTATTCTACCGCTACCTGGAGTGGCGATATCGCATCAAGGTGGGAAGACCTTAAAGCACAAATTCCTGCAGGATTAAATTTTGCCATGTCTGGCATTCCCTTCTGGACAATGGATATTGGTGGCTTTTGCGTAGAAAAAAGATATGGAGATAGCCAGCTTCTTTTCGATAAAACAGGAAAGGAAACCGAAGACCTTAAAGAATGGCGTGAACTTAACCTGCGCTGGTTCCAGTTTGGCGCATTCTGTCCGCTTTTCCGGAGTCATGGTCAGTTCCCATACCGCGAAATCTATAACCTGGCACCGGAAGGCCATCCGGTTTACAAAAGCCTGGTTTATTATGATGAACTTCGTTACCGCCTGATGCCTTATATCTACTCGCTTGCAGGAATGGCCTACCATAAAGATTATACTCTAATGCGTTCGCTTGCAATGGATTATGCGGCAGATCAAAAAACATATACCATAAGCGATCAGTTTCTTTTTGGTTCTGGCCTAATGGTTAGTCCGGTTTATAATTACAAAGCCCGTAGCCGCGAAGTTTATTTTCCTGCCGGAAACCCCTGGTACGATTTCTATAGTGGGAAACAGATAGAAGGCGGACGGAAGCTAAGTATAGAAGCCCCGCTAGAGCGCATTCCTCTTTTTGTGCCTGGAGGAGCTATTTTACCTGTTGGTGAAGTCATGCAGTATAGTTCAGAAAAGAAAGCCGATGATATCGAGATCCGGGTTTACAAAGGCAAGGATGGAAAGTTTAGTTTATACGAGGATGAAGGCAACAACTATGATTACGAAAAAGGTGCTTTTTCTACCATCGACTTTGAATATTTAAACGATCAGGATAAGCTGACCATCCATAAACGCAAAGGCAGTTTCAACGGCATGTTAAGTAACAGAACTTTCCGCATAGTGATTATTGGGAAAAATAATAAACAGGAGCAGGTTGTTCGCTATAATGGTAACGAAATAGCGATAAAGTTTTAACAGATAGTTTCTACATATACAATAATTAATGAAATCTTTATTACTAACGATAACCATTGCCTGTGCTTCCCTGTTGGCGGGTGCTCAGCAAGAGCGACCAGTTTATCTTGATTTGCGGCAACCGTTGGAGAAGCGGGTTGAAAATGCGCTTTCGCTGATGACCACCGAAGAGAAAGTGTCACTATGTTATGCGCAATCAAAATTCAGTTCAAAAGGGGTGCCCCGCCTAGGCATCCCTGAAGTTTGGACCGATGATGGACCTCATGGCGTCCGGGAAGAAGTTTTATGGGATGAATGGGGAGGAGCAGGCTGGACGAATGACTCTTGTACCGCTTTCCCGGCATTAACCTGCCTGGCAGCTTCCTTTAATCCGAAGTTATCTTTGCTTTATGGGCAATCAATAGGTGAAGAAGCCCGTTATCGCAATAAAACGGTATTGTTGGGGCCAGGAGTAAATATTTACCGTACACCGCTAAACGGACGGAATTTTGAATATTTGGGTGAAGATCCTTATTTAAGTTCGTGTATGGTGGTTCCTTATATTCAGGGCGTTCAATCTCAGGGCGTAGCTGCCTGTGTAAAACATTTTGCACTAAACAATCAGGAAGAGTGGAGGGGGCATATCAATGTTGATTTAAGTGACCGTGCGTTAAACGAAATTTATTTACCTGCTTTCAAGGCCGCGGTGCAGGAAGGTAAGGCATGGTCCATAATGGGATCGTATAATCAGTTTAGAGGCCAACATTGCTGTCATAATGATCTATTGTTGAACCAAATCTTAAAAAGGGATTGGTCATTTGATGGCGTGGTAATTAGTGATTGGGGTGGCGTTCACAGTACAGATCAGGCGGTTAATAATGGGCTAGACCTGGAAATGGGTACATACACCGATGGTTTAACCACTAAGGGCAAATTTCCATACTCAGCATATTATCTGGCCAACCCTTTTCTGAAAGGCATTAAAGAAGGAAAATATGATATGGCTTTGCTTGATGATAAAGCACGCCGCATATTAAGGTTGATTTTTCGAACCACGATGAGCGAAAACAGGCCTTTTGGACGTTTCGTTTCACCAGAACATAGTGAGGCAGCACGTAAGATAGCACAGGAAGGAATTGTACTTTTAAAGAATGAAAATAAGTTTTTCCCTGTTCCAAGCGGAAAATTCAAAAAAATCGCAGTCATTGGAGAAAATGCCGGCCGGAGCCTGGTTATTGGTGGAGGATCATCATCACTTAAGGTAGCTTATGAAAAATCGCCTTTGGCTGGGTTGATTGATAAATACGGTAAAGATCACATTGTTTATAGCCTTGGATATGCTTCCGGACCATCGCTTTATGGGCGAGAGGAGCCTTCAAAACTAAATGCCGATTCTCTGGCCGCTGCGGCAATAGCCGTTGCTAAACAAGCAGATATTGTACTTTTTATTGGTGGGCTTAATAAAAATCATTTTCAGGATTGTGAAGGTGGTGATCGCCGTTCGCTAGACCTTCCTTTCGGGCAGGACACACTGATTGATGCCCTGCTAAAAGTTAATAAAAACACTGCTATCGTGTTACTTAGCGGGAACGCCGTTACCATGCCATGGATAAATAAAGTGCCTGCAATTATGCAGGGATGGTATCTTGGCTCTGAAGCCGGAAGTGCATTGGCAGATGTAATTTCTGGCGAAGCGAATCCTTCCGGTAAATTACCTTTCTCTTTTCCAAAAAAACTGGAAGATAATGCCGCGCATTTTTACGGTAAAATTTCCTATCCCGGTGATAGTATTAATCAGTTTTACAAAGAGGATATCCTGGTGGGGTACCGTTGGTTTGATACAAAAAAAATATTGCCTCAATTTGCATTTGGTTATGGCCTTTCCTATACTAATTTCGATTTAGGGACACTATCATCCGATAAAAAATTATATAGTAAAAGCGACACTTTACATATTTCATTCACCCTTAAAAATACTGGAACAAAATACGGTGCTGAAGTAGCGCAATTGTATGTGACTGACCCTGTTTGTACCGTGGAACGACCGTTAAAAGAACTTAAAGCCTTTGAGAAGGTATTCCTGAAACCCGGAGAAACCAAGAAAGTGGAAATGAGTTTAAAAGTAGAAAATTTTGCTTTTTATGATGAAACTACACACAACTGGAACGTCGAAGCAGGTGAATTTATCCTCCAGCTAGGCAATTCTTCTGATCACATTTCCCAGAAACTTAAAATTATGGTTAAATAGCATTACAGAAACATCTAAATAATATTTTAATTGTACTCAATCAGAGTTAAGTTGGTTTCAAGCAAAAAACTTAAGAAATACTTGAGAGAATATAATATTTTTCACATAAACTACTGTAAATTAATGACTTGTGTTTGTGAGGTATTAGACTCATAATCTTTTGGTCCCTGGTTCGAGCCCAGGTGGGCCCACTGACAAAAAATCGCCCTTCAGTATATTCTGAAGGGCTTTTTTGTGCGTTTTAGAGCTGATTTGACATTGTTTTTAAACAAATTGACTAATTCAGAGCCGTTATGTTTGGCAGTTTTTTTGATTAATTTATAGTATTAACACCTTGAGAAAAACTTGAGACCCCAACAAAAACTTGAGAAATACTTGAGAAAAATGAGGTTGCAAACTAAATTTTTTAACTATGGCAACAGTCTCCACAACTATAATCAAAGGCGGCCAAAAGTCGAATGGAACTTGGAATGTGAAAATTAGAGTTTGGCACAAAAAACAGTCAGCCTATATCGACACGATTCATTTCGTCAATATAAAACAACTTTGGGAAAAAAGCCCTAATAGCGACTCCCTTATCATAAAGAATAAATTTATACTGAAACGAATCGCCGCTGATTTAAGAAAGTATAGAGAATGGATAGGTGATAACGAACACCATGTGGCCAAATTATCGGCTAAACATGTAAGGGACAAGCTAGTTAATTTAAAGAAGGGAGATTTGACAGAAATTGAGAGATAAATACCAAAAAGCAAATAACGCAGGAAATAATCCCTTTCCCAAAATTACTTTATCCTTGGCCTGTCGTCTGCTTTTACCCATTCATCATGTTTGCAATTGATGCATTCGGCTTTTTGTTCTTCATTGATGTTGTGAACTTTGCCGCAGAAGCTACAGGCATAAAGTCCGGCAAGATCTACAATTTTGGACGCTTTCGCAAATTCTTTGGGCATGATCGGCAGGCCTGGCTGCACCTCTTCATCTGGAAAAAAGAAGATGCTTACGCAGCCAGAAGTTTCCAGTATGGCCGTTTTAACCTGACCGAGATGGGAAACGCCCTGTTGCCGCAGTTCGGAAAAGAACTCATCCTGGGCGAGGGTTTCTTTCCGAAATTCATTTACGGAGAATATGCCCCCCTCAATGATGTAGGTAGCTTTGCCTTCAACCAGGTCGTCAAACCGCTTGCTTTTAGCCATTAGGTAGGTGGTAAGCCTGTAGGCACCTACAATGATGGCGAATATGGCTAAAGGTACCATAAGCCCTATTTCCTTATAAAACATTGGATCTCCGGCTGCGGAACCCAGACTGATGATGACTACCATTTCAAATACCGATAACTGTCCTACCCCGCGCTTGCCAAGAAGCCTTAGCCCGATGAGTATGATAAAGTACATCAGTATGGTGCGTATGGCAATTTCGATGAGAAATCCCCACTGTTCTTCACCTACCATGATTTTTGTCCAGTCGATATCCTGCATATTGAAATTTATTTTGTGTGAATCAGTTTAAAGTAACACCCTAAGTTAAATGTAAATATTTCTCAAAAGTTGATCTGCCTGGAATTCCTCACCAATAAATGGGCATCAATGGTTTTGGTCAGATCTTCTTTTGTACTCTTATGACAGCCCCGGCAGCCGGGCCAGTGCGCTCATCACAGTGCCACAAATATTTTTTTACCTCGCTGATTCAAAAGCCTGCACACTTCTATTCCGATCCAATCTGGCAAAATGAAGTCAGGTTGAATAAATCCGGATTCAGGTTGATTTGATAAAAATCATTTACCCGGGCAGGTGCTTTAATCCGAAAACCTTTTCTGATACCGCATATTAATGATATTGGCCATGCGGGGATCACTTGTCAAGATGTAGATATTTATTTGCGCAATAGATTAGGATGGTCGGGTTTCAGGTCTGTGGATTGAAATATTCGAGCGGCATGAAATGCCTGTATTTATTCTTGTTCACCATTAGAAGTTTCAGTGCTGCCCTCTTCATACTTTTTTTCTCCATTTTCATCCTCATGTACAATAAGCGAATGCGGTGCGGCAGATGATGGATTGCTTCCGGTCCCCGAGATCTCGGGTATGGTTAGTATGTCGTTGTTATTGTCTGCTGAGGGTTGAATTGCTTCACTGTTCCCCAATGCGGCCTGGGCAAGTTGCTCCTGGTTAGTAAGACCTTCTTCCTGCTGTTCTTTTTTGTTTGCGTTGTTTTCCATAATTTCTTTATTGTAGGTTAACATTTAAAACAGTTCGATAGTTTGCTTAATGCGAAAATGTAAGTTGGCCGATTTTGGTAAGGGAAAAATTCAGAACTATAAAAGCCTGTTCTATAGCCGCCTGAGTTTAGATTACTCAGGAATTTGCTTCTCTTCAAATTGTCACCTGGGAAACTTCTTACCAGCCGGAGCCTCTGACCGTTTGCTTCAGGAGTAACCTGAAAAAGCGTTTGCCTTTAGCCCCTTTTCCGCTCAGGCTGATGTTTTTATCAAGCAAAGATTAATGTCGCTCAGGTCAATTTCTTAGTTGTTATTTCCATAACACTTCTCAATAGCCTATATTTGTTGATAGATTTTTATATCCTTGCGAAACATCACCTCTCTTTTCAATCGTTACTATCGTACTGCATTTGGTATTATCTGCCTGATACTGGTTTTTGTTTACAGCAAGCGGTATGGTTACATGCTTTTCCATACTTTGGTTGAACTCTTTTCCATCGTAATCGCTTTCGCGGTGTTTATTGTGGCCTGGAATTCCAGAAAAATGCAGGACAACAAATACCTGCATGTTGTGGGAATATCCTATCTGTTTATTGGCGCTCTGGATCTGTTACATACTTTGAGCTATAAGGGGATGAATATCATTCCGTTACCGGGATACCCCGCCAACCAGTTCTGGGTGGCAACACGTGGCATGGAGGCAATGATTTTTCTAGGCGGTTTTTTAATGATTGGGCGCAAACGAAAAATTAATACCGAACTGCTTTTCCTCCTATATTTTGTGGTGACTTCACTCATTGCTGCAAGCATTTTGGTATGGAAAGTATTTCCCGTTTGTTTTGTGCCGGGAGCTGGTCAAACCCTTTTCAAGGTGGTATGTGAGTACGTTATCATCTTATTTTTATTTGTAAGCTTATTCTTGCTTTACCGGAGAAGGGCTAATTTTGACCGGAAAACTTACCATCTTCTTTCAGGGTCTATTATAGTTGCCATTCTAAGTGAATGTTGCTTTGCCACTTATACATCAAACTACGGACAGTTAAATGAGTGGGGACATTATGGGAAACTGATTTCTTTCTTTCTTATTTACAAAGCCAATGTGCAAATGGCTTTTGATAAGCCCATGGCAAGTATTTTTCGTGAGCTTAAGGCCAGCGAGACGGAGTATAAGACTTTGGCTGAAAATCTTCCGGATCTGATCATGCGTTTTGATGAAAACCTGGATTGTATCTATGTCAATCAGGAAATCAGTAAGCTTCCACCGTTTGCTGATTCAGATGTTCAATCGTTGAGTAAAAGAATCTGGAATGAATTGAAACAGGCACTTGTTATCAGAAAAAATATTGCCGGAGAATTAGAGGCAGGCATGCAGGAAAGCCGCTATTATTTTTCATTTCATATCATTCCGGAAATCTTAGATGACGCTTCTGAGGTTAGACTTTTGGTTATATTCAGGGATATTACTATTGTAAGGAAGGAGAAACTTCATCTATCGAAACTTCTTGATACCCTACCACAACAAGTATGGACGGCCAGGGCTGATGGTACAATTGATTATATTAACGGCGTGATCATCCGTGATTTTGCACTCGATCCTGAATCCCCTTTTGGTATCGGCTGGCAACACTACGTTCATCCTGATGATTTGCAGGAATGTATAAGGGTGTGGATGCTTTCACTTGGTAATGGTACCGAATATCAAGTCCAGTTTAGATTGAAAATGGCTGATGGTCAATATCTATGGCATTTGGGGAGGGCCGTGCCTATTTTCGAAAATGGTGAGGTTATATTATGGATTGGTTCGAATACCAATATAGACCTGCAAAAGAAAGGAGAGGAGCAGCGGGATGAATTTATTTCTATTGCTTCGCACGAGTTGAAAACACCATTAACCAGTATTAAAGCATTTAATCAACTGCTCGCAAGAACCAATGATCTTGATCGGGCAAAATCTTACTTACAAAAAGTAGATCTCGCTACGACTAAACTGGAGAGCCTGATTAACGATTTGCTGGACGTAAGTAAGATCAATGCAGGTAAGCTCCAGTTCAATAAATCGATTTTCAATCTTAACCAGCTGATTCAGGAATGCTGCGAAAACCTTCAGCTAAGCGTTAATACCCATCGGATCATCTTTACAGCGAACGAACAAATTAATATATATGCCGATCGTTTCAGGATTGAACAGGTAATCGATAATTTACTCAGCAATGCCGTTAAATATTCTCCCAGTGCAGATGTGGTAAATGTTACGTTCAGGGTTGAACAGGAATCGATTATTATCGCAGTCGAAGATCATGGTATAGGTATAGATAGTGAGGAGCTAGAAAAACTTTTCGACCGTTATTACCGATCAGATAATGCTGCGGGGCGCTTTGGCGGACTGGGTTTAGGCCTTTTTATTTCTTCCGAAATTATTAAAGCTCATCAGGGTACATTCTGGATCGAAAGTGAACTCGGGATAGGAACTACAGTTTACATACGCGTTCCAATGAGCGAAACTGGGATTACAAAAGGTTCGGTTGCAAAAGGACTTAACTATAGCGATGAATACCTGACCATTAGTTACAATGATCAGCAAGACTGGATGGAAGCAAACTGGACCGGGCATCAGAATTTTAAAAGTGTGCAAAACGGGGGGCTTCAGATGATAGAGATGCTTAGGTCATCAGGACTTAAAAAAGTGCTTAATGATAATCGAGAAGTGCTTGGAAATTGGTCGGAGGCATCAGATTGGGTGGGAAAGGTTTGGTTTCCGATGATGATTGAAGCTGGCCTGCAGGATTTTGCCTGGATTTTTTCTCGAAGTATCTTTGCGCAACTTGCCGCTCAAAAAAGTTTCGATGTATCGGACGGTAAAGCCAATGTTCGCTTTTTTTACGACATGGAGGAAGCCAAACGCTGGTTGAAGGAAACCAACAAGGTTAAGCCTTTGTGATTTTTAATAAGGTCTGAATTGAAGATAAATCCGGTAGCAGGATTTATCTTCAGTATATAAACTTTTATTTATGTCCTATCTCTTATTTTATGCTCCCAAAGATAGTCAATTAGCAACTTCGGGTGATCGGTCTGTAATCCCTGAATGCCTGATTTTATTGCCTTCATCCAATCATCCGGTGTTTCATTTGCTTTTTGTACATCCATAAAAATACTGATGCCCATGGTTTTTAGAACTGGAAGTAATGTTTCATTAGGGGCATTGTCAATCGCCTCCAAGGGGGCTTCTGACATTGCTTGCATCAAGGCTTTTTCGGTTGTGATGGTATTATCCAAACGAGACATTAAAGGCATTTTGGGTGCTGTTTTCCGCCAGGAAAGGTAGTCGCTATGGCTACTTACATAAACCAATAGATTGTACTTCATATCTGCCTTTTTAATGGCCTCATATGCTTTCTCTGCTTCAGCTGCTTTAAAATCCAAATAGATATTTATTTTTCCTTTGCAAGCCGTTAATGCCTCCTCAAAACTGGCAATCCGGTGTATACTCCCGTCTTTTCCTTTAAGGATAAGTTGCCTTGCTGCTTCAAAATCTAGGTCTTTTATTTGTCCTTTTCCATTACTTAAACCGTCTACACGGTCGTTATGCAAAAGTACCAGGTGCCCGTCTTTTTTGGTACGCAGATCAAGTTCCACATAATCTGCACCCAAATCAATAGCCTCCGTAATGGAAGCTATTGTATTTTCAGGTTTAATTAAATGACTACCACGGTGGGCAATCACAATAAAAGCATTTTTTGATTTCGGCAATGGCCTCATTGCATGTTGTGAGAATACCCGTGTACAGAGGCAGCTAAATAAGATGGCCAGTAAAACCGGTGTTATATTTATGCTCATGACTAGGGATTTTGTGTAGGGTTCATATCTGTGAATGCTGCTGCGCTGTTTCTGTCAGATTTTTTTAAGGAGAAAGCATCGAAAAGCTCGCCAGAGGTTTTATAGGCCTCAAATTTAAGGTTTGGCCCATCAACATGGATAACCTGGAACAGCTGGGTGTTTTCTAAAGATACATCCATCCATTTTGCTCCATCTACTTTATACATTTTAGGGCCTGCAACCGAAACCAGATAAACCGGTCCGCTCACTTCCCTTCCCGATAGTCCCCTTGGCAGGTTTTGGCCACGGCTGTATGTGTGGTCATGGCCCTGCAGTACAAGATCAATATGGTATTTATCAAATAAGGGTTTAAACCGATCTCTGAATTCCTTGTTATCCCTGCTCTTTGCTGTTGAAAAAATGGGATGGTGAAAGGTAACTACTGTCCATAGCTTAGTATTTTCCTTTAATACTTTTTCAAGCCACTCATATTCAGCTTTGGCCGAAGCTTCGTCCAATATAATCATTTGCGAATCCAGGGAAATGATCCTCATATCCTGATAATCGACATAATAAACCGATTCTTCCAGACCTTTTGGGCCATTGCCGGCAAAAGTGTACTGTACGCCCCAATGTGGGTCAAGCACCAGTTTTCTTTTGTCATCGCGTACATATTCATGGTTTCCGGGGGAGGGGATGCTGGGAATCATACCATTGATGAAACCACCTCCATAATGCCATTCGCCCCATTCCTGGTCGTTATTGGAACGATTGATTAGGTCTCCGGCATGGATGATAAATCTGGCATCAGGCTGGTGGGAAAATGCTTTACGGATAACACGCGACCACTTAGAGCGGATGTCGTTCTGTGCGTCGCCAAGATAAATAAAGGAAAATGGCTTATTTTTAACTGACGCAGTGGTAAACTGGAACCACTCGCTCCAATGTTCGCCAGAGCCAACCCGGTAAGCATAAACCGTTGCCGGTTTAAGGTTGGTAAAGGTAACGTGATGATAGCTTGCAATTTCGTAATTATTTCCGCTTCCA
This sequence comes from Pedobacter suwonensis, assembly GCF_900111825.1. Lineage (GTDB taxonomy): Bacteria > Bacteroidota > Bacteroidia > Sphingobacteriales > Sphingobacteriaceae > Pedobacter > Pedobacter suwonensis. The sequence continues at coordinate 250,655 of NZ_FOJM01000002.1, read as the reverse complement.
AGTAAAGTAGAAATGGCATCGTAACCCGTAATCGATTGTTCAAGCGCCGGATTGGAATCTTCAGCTTTGATTTGGGCTTTTGAGGCTTTAATAGTGGTATCGGTACGCCAGTTTACGGTTTGGCTTGTAGCAGGATCTCCGGCCCAGGTTAAAATTACGCGGTCGGGAAAATGCCCGGGTTTAAAATCCTGGGCATGTGTTTTAACGCCAATGGCCAAAACAGAGAGCGTAAGTAAAAAAGAAAAATTGATATATAATTTCATGTTATTTTATTTGGTAATAAAGGAATTAATTTATTTCAGGTACCACATTAGGGTATACTGATTGTCGGCACCGAAAATGGAAACGGCTTTTTGATAGTTAACACGGTTTTTTGCACTTTCCGAATCAGGGTAGGTATAACGTTTTGGAATGCCTCTCCCGGCTGCTAACGGACCTGTTACAAAGGCAGGGTATCCGGTGCGGCGCTGATCAAACCATCCTTCAGCACCTTTAAACAGCATAGCGAGCCATTTTTGGGTAATCAATTGTTCAAGTGTGCCATCGTATTTTACCAAAGGTTGATCATAATAGGCCTGTGTTGCACTTACAGCGTAGCTGCTCATCGATTCTTTGATGCCTTTATAGTACAGCGATTCTGCAGTTTCGCCACTCACGCTTAGTTTTCCTTTTTGTACGGCCTCAGCCAAAATAAAGCACTGCTCGGTATAAGTGATTAAGCTGGCTTTTAGTAATGCATTTGAACTACCGCCATTTTTCCTGAAAAAAGCAGAAGAGAAAACCGAAACATGATCTTCACCGCCGTTATAGGTAGAAGGTGCGTCAATGGCATTAGGCACTCCTACGTAACGGTTCAGATCAACAGTTGATCCGTTGGTACTCTTTACCGGTTCTACCCAGACAGTCAACCTTGGATCATTCCTTTGTATCAGTCTGTCTACCAGTTCTTTGCTTGCTTTGGTTTTCAGGTAATCGAAATCGATCATCGCCAAAGGGCCGCCCGGCCAGCTATAGGCCGCAATATTGCCCAGATAGGCTACTTCCGCATTGTCTGCACTGCTTTCGAAGATAGGATAAGCTATTTTATCGTTCAATATTTCCTGCATTTCGGCAAAGGCTGGTGCATAATTTTTTGAGATCCGCAATAACATCCGGAGACGTAGCGAATTGGCAAATTTGCGCCAGGCAAGCGCTTTACCTTTAAACATTACATCGCCTTTAGCATTGATTTCCTGAACGTTGCCTTTTAGCATATCGTTGGCTTCCCTTAATTCCCTCAACAGATCAGGATAAATGACCTGCTGCTGATCGTATTCAGGATAAATGATATTAGCCTCTTTCGATTTTAATGCTTGCGAATAGGGGATATCGCCATATAAATCGGTGAGGTAACCAAAGTTAAAAGCTTTCATGATTTTACCGATGGCCACGTACTGGTTTTCAGAACGTTTTTGTGCAGTCTCGATAAAGGTTTTGTTTACGGCTAAGCGGGCGTAAATATCGTCCCAATCAACCGGACCCCAATCCAACAGGTCATAGCCGGTATTTCGAACCAGGGTAAGGTAGCGCGCTGCAGAGGCGGGCCGTCGGTTCACAGCATTTTCCTGGTAGGCGTAAGCGGTAGAAACCAATACGTCTGACATTAAAAATTCGGTATTGGTGGTTTCAGGAGCATTGGGGTTGGTATTTATCTTTTCAAAATCTTTGGTACAGCTTGTAATCAAAGCCAGTATAGCGAAAAGTAGCGTTGTATATTTGAATTTCATTTCTGTACAGGTTAAAAGTTACAACTTAATTTAAAACCGAATGAGCGTGTTCCCGGAAGTGTCCAATGACCTACGCCCAGTTTAAAGCCTTCGGTAACACTCATGGTCGTTTCAGGATCATAACCCAGTCCATTGGCGGTCCAGGTATACAGGTTCCTGCCAATAAGCGATAATGACAGGTTGCTGATGGGCAGTTTGCGGATCAGTTTTTTATCGAATACATAGGTTAATGAGGCTTCCCTGATTTTCAGGAAGGAGGCCGGATAGGTTAACCTTTCATAGTATTTGTTGTAGGTATTGTTATAAAAATCAGAAGCGGCGATAACTACCGTGTTTTGGGTCAGGTTTCCGTTCGCATCTGCAATAAAGCCCGGAATAATCATTCCGTCGTTCCGTTTTCTGCCCTGCGAATCCGTCCATGCTAAACCGCCGGTTTCTGCATCTCGGCCCACCAGTGTGTTATCGGTTAAGCCTGCGTTGATTAGTGATTTTACTACGTAAGAGTAAAAATTGCCACCCTTACGCCAGTCTAAAAGTACGTTTAGGGTGAAGTTTTTGTAACTGAAAGTATTGTTGAAACCCATGGTAAAATCGGGGTTATAGTTTCCGACTTTAAGGTATTCGCTATTGTTGCGAATGTAATGCCCGGTTTTGTCTAATAATGCTGCTCCCGCGTTTGGTCCGCTGGCTACTTTGGTATAACTCGGAGTGTAGAAGTCGCCGATTTTTGTACCTTCCTTAATCAGGTAACGAATGTTGTCTCCATCGGCACTGCCCATCGAATATTCTTTTAAACCTTCTGATAACGCTATCACCTTGTTTTCATTTTTGGTAAAGTTTACATTGGTTTCCCATTTGAAGGCACCATCAAACGGAACAGCATTTAATCCAATTTCCCATCCGCTGTTCTGGATATTTCCGGCATTAATCAACCGGTTTGATGAACCTGACGCAATGGTGGTTGGGATGTTAATGATCTGGTTCCTTTTGTTTGTTTTATACCAGGTTACATCTACACCTACCCGGCTTTTGAAAAAGCGGAGGTCACCGCCAAACTCATATGATGTGGCAATTTCAGGCTTCAGGAAGTTGTTTTTAAGGTTAAACTCAATGGTGGCTCTTTTTACATCGCCCCAATCCTGATTAAAGGGAATGGTATTATACAATTGGTAAGGATCGGTATCACTGCCCACCTGCGCCCAGTTGGCCCTCAGTTTAAGGAAAGAAAGTACATCTGATTTGATCTTGAACACATCCGTTACAGTGGTGCTTAACGATGCAGAAGGATAAAAGTAGGAATTGTTGCCGGCGGGAAGTGTGCTCGACCAATCGTTTCTGCCCGTTACATCAAGAAAAACCATATCCTTGAACGATACCTGGCCAAGACCATAAATACTATTGATGCGTTTGCGGGAAATATATTGCGAATTTACGATGGTACCTGCCTGCGCATTGGCAATATTGTAAACACCCGGAATACTCAGGCTCTCTGTTTTCTGCGCAGTAAACCGGTTGGTTTGATTCATTTGGTTTCCTCCGGCAGAAAGACTCAAAGACCAATCCTGATTTAACAGTTTTTTATAGCTCAGTAAAAAATCTGTGTTCTGTTCCTTAAAGAAAGAATTATCGACTCCATATCCGCCAAATTTAAAACGTTTTGAACTGAAGGGGCGTTTGGTCTCATGTTCTTCATTGTACATGTCCAGCCCGGTACGTGCCATTAAACTTAAGTTTTTGGTAATATCGTAAACCACCTGTATATTCCCGGTTAAGCGGTTCCTGTCGTAGCCATTGGTGTGCTCGTAAGCTACGAAATAGGGGTTGTCAGAATCATCTGCTGAAAACTGCTCGATGTTTTCCCTTCCCGGTTTCCAGTAGTTTTTCAGGTCATTAATGTTCATATTTGGTGGAAGTGAATACAGCATCTGTGTTACACTTTCCCGGTAAGCCGATGGCCGGTTGTCGCTTTTATTGTTTACATAACCAATATTGGTGCTAACTTTCAATTTGGGGTGCAACACATAGGTGGCCGAAAGGTTAAGCGTATTCCTTTTGAGGTCGGTATTGGGTACAATCCCCTTATTGCTCAGGTTAGTGTATGATAAACGGTAATTACCATCTGCATTTTTGCCACTAATGGAAATGTTGTTGGTGTAGGTAGAACCGGTTTCATAGAAGTCCTGCGGATTGTTCGGATGCGATACCCAATCGGTAGCAATTGGTTTTCCGCTGGCATCCAGGGGGCTGTTCCATTGCAGGTGTTTGGTACCCACATCAAGCCGCGGCCCCCAGGCAGATGTGGTGGAAGATGCCTGATCGTCGGTATATTCGCCTCCCCCAAAAGTGTGCTGAAAATGTGGGAACATCCATGCCTGATCGTACATGGCATTTGAATTAAAATTTATTCCTAAACCCTTTTTGTTTATCAGGCCACTTTTTGTGGTGATCAAAACCACACCACTTCCGGCTCTGCTTCCATACAATGCGGCAGCACTTGCACCCTTTAATATGGTGATACTTTCTACATCATCCGGACTGATATCTGCAATCGGACTACCGTAATCAACCGATGAACGGCCAACCTCTGATGTTGCACGGAGGGAATGTGCTACCGGAACACCATCTACCACAAATAAGGGCTGGTTGTCGGTTGCGATTGATGATTGTCCCCTGATGGTGATAAATGAACTTGATCCGGGATCAGCACCTATGCTGACCACATTTACACCAGCCACCTTTCCGGCCAGTGAATTGATCACATTTACTTCTTTCACTGTATTAACGTCACTTCCTTTTACGGTGGCGATCGAATAACCAAGGGCCTTTTCTGCACGTTTAATACCAAGTGCGGTAACCACTACATCAGAGAGTGCTGTTTCGTCAGGCGCGAGGTTGATGTTTAGTTCAGTTTCGCCCTTTAGTGCAATTTCCCTGCTCTGATAACCGATCATTTTAAAGATCAGCAAGGCCTGACTGTTCAATACGTTCAGGTTAAATTCTCCATTTAAGTTGGTGCTGGTCGCATTGTTACTTCCTTTTTCAATTACGTTTACTCCCGGCAGTGGCATACCTTTTCCGTCTGTTACCTTACCTTTAATTCGTATTGATTTTTTGATGATGATCTGGTTTTTCTCGATCAGGTAGCTGAGCTGAAAAGGAGGTAATATCCGGTCGAGCAAAGCGCTTACAGCTTCATTTTCTGCCTTAAAACCACTTAGGTTTTGTTTCTCTATGGCATCTTTATTTGTATATACAAAATACAGGCCGGTTTTCTTTTCTATGGTTCTAAAAAGTTCCGTTAAAGATCCCTTTTTGATATTGATACTTACTTTAACGTCTAATTGTTGTGCATTTACCGGCGACGCCTGCCCTACAAAGAGCATGGTGGAGAGCATGATGTAAATGAGGGTAAAAAAACGCATTACGCTAAAAATTAATTGACTAGTCACTGCGGACTTTTTCATAACTTTGTTTGTTTTAATCTTGATGGGTTAAAATAAAATTTAAAATTTCTTAGCTGTGGCATGCGCCAACATGCTGCAGCTATTTTTTACTGGTTGTTTAATTACATCTACCTCCTTTTATATAAATAGTCTGTTTGTTTATGGTATACTGGATATCGAATGTAAGCTCCAGTGTGCGCAACACCTCTTTTATACTTACATTATCAAATTTTGCCGTTAGTTCACAGTTGTCAAATGATCTGTCTGAAACTACTTTAAGTGCATATTTCCTTGATATGGTCTGGAATACATCTTCCATCGGCGTTTTATTGAAATACATTTTTCCAGTCCGCCACTCAGTTGATGTTTTGGCATCTTCTACATTTTCGCGTACCAGGAGTGCCAGTTTTGTATCGTAAGTTACTTTCTGATTTGGAAGAAGGTGGACAGCTGCTGACTGTGTACCTGCAGAATCTCTAGAAACGGCTACCTTTCCGGTAAGTACAGTTACTTCAGACCTGTAATTTTTCCATGCCCGGATGTTAAAACTGGTTCCCAGTACCCTGGTTTGGATATTGTTGCTTTTTACTACAAAAGGATGGGCAGGGTCTCTTTTTACTTTAAAAAAAGCCTCTCCATTGAGTTTGACCATTCTGATGCCTGCATGTTTCAGGTTTTGCGGAAAGCTGATGCTACTCCCTGAGTTTAACCAGATCTCGGAACTATCCGGAAGCAGTACATTAATGATTTTACCTGGCGCTGCAGTTTTAGTTGTCCATACAACCTGATTTTGCTTGGAAGTCAGTAACTTTTTATCTCCGGCAATAAAGAAGATTAGTGCGCCAATAATTGCCGCAGCAGTTGCTGCTGGCCACCATTTTAATAGTTTAAACTTTTTGACCGGAGCCTGATTGATCTGTTCTCTGAGGCCAGCAAAACTTTCTTTCCACAACCCGTCATCCGGTGGTTGAGCCGTGTCCTGCCATAGCAATAATACCGCTTCTAATTGCTCCTCACGATCATCATCTTCATCTACCCAGTTCCTAAGCCTTTTTTCCAACAATGCAATTTCGGCTTTGCTGCTGCTCAAATCTTCCTTTACAGCTAAATATTCGAGTACTAATTTCCACGTTTCCTGATCCATTCACATGCTTTTATGCTTACAGGACAAGGATAACAGGCCCACTACGGGCCCAAAAAAGTTAACTTTGCGTTAAGAAATTATTAAGCGGTGTTTTTATCTGAATTCTGACTTGTTTTCTAATACTTTTTGCTGAAGAAATTGAAAGCCTTTTACCAGATGGTCTTCAACCGTACGTACTGATATGTCCAGTAAAACTGCAATTTCCCTGTAACTAAATCCATCAATTCGGTACATGTAAAAAATAAGCCTTCGGCGTTCGGGCATCTGATCAATAAGCGTGTAAAGTACGCGGTTGCGGTCTTTGTTCTGAAAAGCCTGCGACGGGGTTTCTTTCACGTCTATAATTTCAGAAAACTCTTCTTCGCTATCCATGTACCAAAGATTGGCTTTGGCTGCCTTATGGTAATTTGTAGCAGCATTTTTAACTGCCCGGAAGAGATATGCTTTTTCGTTATTAAGGATAGTGCCGTTTTTCCAGATCGATATAAATACATCATTTAAGATGAGTTGAGCATCTTCTACATCTTTAACAAGATAAATGGCGTATTTTTTTAAAGTAGGGTACATGCGGCGATAAAGGTCTTCGAAGGTTTTTTCATCAAACTTCTTGTTATTATCAGCATTAAGTCCGGCAATAGTGTTTTGGGGCATAAATTATGGCCACAAAATTAAAATTCAAAAACGATACACATATTAACAGAATATTAACAATAACCAGATGATTTTGCGGTTAAAAGTAGTGTGATGACAGTTGGCCTAATTATGCTTTCAATAATGTGCTAACCAGTCAATGATCAGGTGATCGCGCAAAACGAATCTTTGGATGGTACAGATAGCATGCGTTTTGCCATTTTCCCTATAAAAACGAAAATCCAGTTTCAAAAGCTTAAAACAAACGCTTTGCCGAAAAAAGCCGTGCAAAATCATCAAATGTTTTACGGAAACTTCGACCCACTGGAATGGCTATTTTATCTATCAATACCTCCTGATTGCTAATGGCAGTTACCTGATGCTGATTGATGATAAATGACCGGTGAATCCTTAAAAATCCTTTTGGCTGAAGATGTACTGCAAGTTCCGAAACTGACATTTTAGAAACCATGAAAAGTTCGTTCTGAAGCACCGCCTTAATATCGTTTCCGATGCTTTCAAAATAAAGAATATCTTTCAGCAAAAGCTTGCGGCTAAATCCCTCTGACTTTAAAATCAAGAAATCATCTTCGTTTTCCTTTTTTACATTTCTAAGGACCCTGTCTACAGATTTGAAAAAGCGTTCGAAAGTGATGGGTTTCAGGAGATAATCTACGGCTTCAAGCTCAAAGCCCTCGATGGCAAATTCCCGGTAAGCCGTGGTAAAAATAACAGACGGCTTTTTATTCAGCGACCTCAGAAATTCTATGCCGTTCAGATCGGGCATCTGAATGTCCAGAAAAAGAAGATCCACTTCCTGCGTTTGTAAAATTCTATAAGCCTCGAGTGCATTTGCTGCTGTAGCTACCAGCTTTAGTTCCGCTATCTTTGAAATATGGTTTTCCAAAAGTCTGACGGCCAAAGGCTCATCATCTATCACAATACATTTAATCATGTTGTTGGAGTCATTAAATTTACCTTAAACCAATTATCTGCCTGCGCTATTGCTAATGTATATTGATTCGGATAATAAAGATCGAGTTGTCTTCTTATATTTTCCAATCCTATTCCGGTTCCTGGTTTTTTATGTTTCCCAAAGAACTGATTTTCTATCCTGAAAAGCGAAGCGTTTGCATGGGTTTCAATCGAAATTCTGATGGTTACGTTTCCACTTGTTTTTTCGGCACCATGTTTAAAGGCATTTTCTACAAAAGACAGATACAGCAAAGGCGGGATGAGGCCGGGAAATGCTACTTTTTCTTCTATCTCAAGTTTCAGGCGTTCATCATAGCGCAGCATTTCAAGTGCAATATAATCTTTAACGATTTTCATTTCTGCTGTAATTGGTACCATTTCTTTTTGCCCGTGATAAAGAATATAATCCAGGATGTCTGAAAGCCGGCTGATGGATTTGGATACAGCATCCGAACCGGTGATGGATAATGAATAAATATTATTCAGGGTGTTAAACAGGAAATGAGGATTCAGCTGTGCCTTCAGTGCTTTTAATTCAAGTTCCGATTTCTCTTTCTGAAGCTGCAGGGCATTTTGCTTTTCATCCCTGTACCGAAGCATAAACATCATCGAAACAAAAATGAAAGATCCGGAAATAATGGGCAGGATGTAATGAAACAGCAGGTATTTAACATCCGTTAAAATATCGAAAATACTGTTTTGAGGGTAGTTTGAAAATAAAGGCTCTGCAGCATATACAATAAAAAGCCGATTTAACACACCTAAAATGTACATCCCGGCAATAAGGTAGAGCATAAAATGAAAATATTTTTTAGCCTCGAAAAATCTTCGGATCAGAATGAAGTAAATCCAGTTGGCGCCGATGATCTGAAAGATCCAATGACATACGCCATAGTAAAATACTTCCCGGAAATCAGGCTGCTCAGGCTCACCGTAATTACGGAATATCCCAAAAATAAATAAAGCAATCCAGAGTCCGGTTTGATAGTTGATTTCCTTTCTTAACTTGCCGTTTGATATTTTGCTCACAGAACGTAAAGATATTACTAAAAAGCTTTGTATGTGCTGTTAGGATTCAGATGTATCCATTTTGGTGATGAATTGCAGGAGCAGGCATTCGAACAACAAATAATGTTGTATGCAGGCAGAAGCAGTCTTTCTGCATTCGTCTCTTGAGACCCATGGTAAATAGTAAGATTATTGCAGAAAAAAATGATGGAAAAAGAAAAATTCGTTGGGTTAGATCATTTACGGGCGGTTGCGATCCTGCTGGTATTCCTGTATCATTATGGAATGTTTAAGCATCCCGCCTGGGTAGATACTATCGGTTGGATCGGATGGACAGGAGTTGATCTGTTTTTTGTTTTAAGTGGTTTTTTAATTTCCAATCAGCTCTTCCGGGAAATTAGCGCAAACCAGACCATTAGGCTAAAAACCTTCTTTACCAAACGGTTTTTCAGGATCATTCCACCATATTTGTTCACGCTGTTACTGTATTTTTGTTTTCCGGTATTTAGGGAAAGGGAAGCTTTGCCACCCCTGTGGAAATTTCTTTCTTTTACTCAGAATTTCGGTTTGGATGTGATTAACCAGGGAACCTTTTCTCACGCCTGGTCATTGTGCATTGAAGAACAATTTTACCTGGCGCTACCGGTTTTGCTGCTGTTTTTGATCAGCTTGAAGCAAATGAAATATCTGAAAATCATAATTGTTTTGCTGCTGATTTCTACTTTTTTTCTGCGCGTTTTTTCCTGGAATGAATATGTTCTCCCGAAACTGGAAACGCCCGGTTTCTGGAAAGACTGGTATATGCATATCTATTACCCTACACATACCAGGTTGGACGGGCTGGTGATTGGCGTGCTGATTGGGGTACTGTTTCAGTCGTCAACATTCAAAGCGATGATTAATCGAAATGGGAATCTACTGGTCTTTACCGGCATAACAGCCGTTACATTTTCGCTGTGGTTCTGCAGAGACGCCTATTCGCAGCAGGCCTCTCTCTTCGGATTTACACTGGTAGCTGTAAGTTACGGAATACTGGTAACAGGAGCTATTTCGACCACTTCTTTCCTAAGTAAGAAATCCAACATGATCACCACTCAATTGGCAGCCTTGTCTTACGCGATTTATTTGTCGCATAAAATTGTCATCCATCTTGTACAGTTGTTTCTTGAAAGAATTAAAATTCCGGCATCCTATTCAACTGGATTGCTGATCTGTTTTGCCTGTTGTATTTTTGCCGGCCTAGTTTATCGCTACTGTATAGAAAAACCATCTGCAACCATCAAAAATAAAGTTCTTAACAGGTTTAATCGCGACTACTAAACAATTAATTTATGAAAACAATTAGTTTAAGCATCTTCATCCTGATGTCTCATTTTGCTGTAGCTCAGCACTTCACTAACGAGAAAAAAGAAATCCAGCGTGTGGTCTGGCAATTCAAAGAAAGCATCATTAAAAAAGATTCAGCTACTTTTAACAGTCTGTTCCATGAAAATCCGGTACTCTGGATTGGTGTTGTGAAAAACAGATCTCAGCAAAAACGTCTGGAAATTAATCCTTCGAACCGCAAAAATTACTTCAAAGACACATATCAAAATTTTTTCCACTACATCATGGAAAAAGGCCGCAGGGAAGAAAAATTTGATAAGATCAGGATCGTTAATGATGATGTGATTGCCAGTGTGAATTTCGATTACTCATTCCGGGAAGAAAATATTATCACCAATTGGGGAAGCGAATACTGGCACCTTATCAAAGCAGACGGAAAATGGAAAATTGTAAGCATTATTTATTCTTACGAAAACGCAAAATTTTTCCCCATAAATTCGCGTTAGCAAATAATAATTAATAAGATATAAAATGAAGAATTCCTTCAAACTTAGCCTTATTTTGCTGTTTACTACCAGCTATCAGGTTTTTGCGCAAAGCCCTGTCCTTAATGCTAAAATACAAGAGATTATCGCTTCAAAGCATGCCAAAGTAGGAATTGCCATTAAAGGTCCAAATGAAAGGGATGCCCTATCTATTAATGGAAACGAACATTTCCCCTTACAAAGTGTATTCAAATTCCATATTGCTCTGGCGGTACTATCTCAGGTAGATAAAGGAAAGTTCAGTTTGAGTCAAAAAATAAAAATCAGTAAGAAAGACCTTTTACCTGATTTATATAGTCCTATTCGTGATCGATATCCAAATGGTGTAATATTACCGTTATCAGAAATTTTAGCATACACCGTTTCACAAAGTGATAATGTAGGTTGCGATATTTTACTGAGGATGATTGGAGGTCCGGAATTTGTTGAAAAGTACTGTAAGAGTGTCGGCATCCATGATGTATCCATAAAAATAAATGAAGAGGAACAACAGGGCAACTGGAATTCGCAATTTAAAAACTGGACCACGCCTAAAGCAGCTAATAACATCCTGGAACTTTTTTACATGAATAAAAACAATCTCCTTTCAAAGAAAAGCCATCACTTCATTTGGAAAGTGATGCGTGAAACCAAAACAGGAGCGCATCGATTGAGAGGATTGCTCCCTAAGAATACCCTTATAGCCCATAAAACAGGTTCGTCAGGCACAAATAAGCAAGGTATAACTGCAGCAGTAAATGATATCGGGATCGTATTTTTGCCAAATGGATCATACTATTTCATAAGTGTCTTCGTAACGGAATCGACAGAAAATGAAGCGACAAATGAGAAAATAATTGCTGATATTAACAAAGAAGCCTGGGAATATTTTAATGGCAATAGATCGTTATAAGGTCAGACCTAATTTAATATTTTAAATAAACCATCCGTAAGCTGGTAAGCGGCCTTACGCTTCAATCGTTATTGTCACGAACAAAAGTTACTTTAAATACATTTTTTTTAGCTCAGGAAGTTCTTTTTTATATTGATTTATGTCGAAATCTATATTGAAAGATGATTTCATGTAAGACTTTAAAGATTCCAATCCTACCTTAGCCCGTCTTTCGTCCACATTATCGATATCAGCTATAGGATAGAGGATGTATTTTTTGCTCAGTTTATCTATTAATGTCTGTGATCCATATTGTTGCATTTTTCCTACTCTCATATTTATCCTGTCTTCTAAATAAGCAAAATCTTTTGGCAATACCTTTCCATCCTTAAGACCTCTTTTGAACAGCGGTAGATATTTTTTCTGGGCATCAAGATCAGCATGTTGCAAAATAAGAAATAGATACTGATTGTTCTTATATCCTACCTCAGTGGGGCCGAGCCATCCATATTGTTTAATAATGGTTTCAAATGCGCGAAAATTAATTGAATCCTGTTTTTTCATTACCAAAATAAGTTTTTTCTCGGCTGTAGAGTTCAACCCGTCAACCTTTCTAACCGAATCCAGTTTAAATCTAATTGACTGGTCTGCCGCTCCAATTTCCCTTATCCTGTCGGCAATATCCCGCTTAATGCCGTTTAAAAAAGTATTTTTTTTATTCTTTGCCTCATTTAATGAACTTGTCCACCGAGGGTCGACTTTAATTGGCTCAAAATCGGTGTCCTTAATTAACATATTATAAAAGTCAACGGGATCATCCCAGCTTTTGATCATTTTATTGTTAAGGATATTTTGCAGATAAAGAAAAGCCTTATCGTTATTTCCTGCCAAGCTCCATGCGCATGCCGCATTGTATAAATTTGTCTGTGTGGTATTTCCATTAAATTCTTTTAATGCCTGGTCAAAAGCTTGCCCGGCCTCATGGTATCTTTTATCGTGGTAAAACTTCATCGCGGAATCAATATTTACAAAATATTTCAATTCCTGTGCGTTGCTGCTTGTGCTGAATGTTAACAGAAGTATTAAAACGGAAATTATTTTTTTTATCATGTTTGTCTTTAAATTTAAAATTGAAGCTGAACCTTGATAAGTTAGTAGTGCATTTAAGATTGCTATCCTGCGCATAATAAAACAAAATGATCAGAAAAAAGATAATCGTTTAGACATAGTTTAGGTTATAAGACACAAAAAAGAATAGTTTGTTGCATTGAGTAAATCGATCAGGGTAATTTTAATTATTGGCTTAAGTCATCATTTAAATACTCAACCAGGTGTTCTGGCTAAGTACTTCTGTCCTTGTAAACTGTCTTTACAGGCTAATATCCGATATCATATTATTTTTATACTTTTATTTCCAGGGCGCAGGCGATACAGCGCTATAAAATAATTTAAATTTTCATCGTACCTCTTGTGGCCGTAGCGATCATCTGGCAGAGGAGGTGATCAGGACAAAATAATAAAGACTATAAATAGTATGGCGAAAACAATACTTATAGTGATACTGGCAATGATTTTTGGTCGGGCCAATGCTCAAAAAGCAAAGTTGACTGCTAATCTAAATTTTACAGGTAATATTGGTAAATACCCAATAGAAATGAAACTTAGTTTAAACAACTATAATGACAGCATTTTTGGTGAATACTACTATATCAAAAATGGCTACGGTAGCAAGCTCTATCTGGAGGGCACTTTAAAAGATGACAAAATGTTCCTCAAAGAAAGTGCATATAACGCTAAATCAAAAAAAATTGAAACTACAGGTTATTTCAAAATGGCTTATATCTTGCAAAAGGCCTTAGCGGGTAGCTGGGGTAAAAAACCAAATAGAGAAAACACGCTGGACATCAAGTTGCAGTGTCGCGAAAATTTGCAGGCTTTTAATCCACTTAGCTTCGATTTTATCATGTTGAAGACCAAGCCTGACGAGGATTCGATGACTGAAAATTCGGTGGGCTATTTCACCTTGCTCTCCCTAAAAATTAATGCCAATAAAAATTCCGGATGGATACTTCATGATTTTGATAAATATGATTTAGTTAAAGATAAGGTGGAACTGGAAGATGTAAATTTCGATGGTTATCTGGATATAAAATTGCCTGTTTTTTATCCGGATAGAATAAAAGGAGATTATGGCTATGTGTATTTCGTATATGATGTAACACGTAAAAGCTTTATTAAAAACAAAACTTTAGATGATTTGGGTGTCGTATTTTTTGACTCATTTAAAAAACAAATTTATAAATATGATGCAGACGGTAACGGGAATGAAGGAAAGATGTATTATCGCTGGCAAAACGGAAAACTCTTATTAGAGAAAGCAGAACGTGTTTATGAAAACGATACTTTTACGCACTACGAGGAATACAAAATTGAAAATGGCAGGTCGGTGAAAGTGAGGGATTATAAAAAAAGAGGATAAATACGGAGCATTGTAAATCTATACAGCCTAATGGATAACTGCATAAAAAATAGCTTAAACAGAATGAAAGGTATCATAACCGCATTAATAATAGTTACATTTTTGGGTTGCCGAAATACGCCGACTACGGAGATCGTAAATACAACAACAGATACTTTAAAAACTAAAAAGGATGGCATAGCTGTGGTTAAACAAGATCGCATCCCCGCTAAAAAAACAGAAAAAAAAGATACCATTAGAAATGACAAAGAGACCCAAATGAATGAGGCGTTTTTTCAAAAGGCAATGATCAACCTCAGCGACAGCTCGCTCAATGTTTATGAAAATATTAGGGCAGATTATCGGATTTTTGGTTACGAAAAACCAGATACCAGCTCCAGAAAGATGATCTTGTTCTCTGTTTTTACTTCTGACGTAAAAAATAATCCTTACAGATGTAAGTTTGGTGCTTACTATTCGTCTGGAGCCATGCATAATACCAAAATTAAATATATTAAGAAAACCGGCGCTTTTGTAGAAGTACATTTGATTAAGGAGTCTGATATTAAACCCACATCTGTCTACATGCTTAAAGATTGGGTGGAATTTGAAAAAAGGAATTAAACATGAAAAATCATTTTTCCTGCCTGTTGTTTATAGGTTTTATTGTTTTTGCAGATATTGTATCAGCAACTAATTTACAAAGCTTTAACGGGAACTTTACTGGTAAATTCGGGCGTAAAATTGGTGTTGTTTTCAGCTTAAAAAATACCAGAGGAAAGCTGAGCGGTTTTTACTATTACGAGAACATCGGCGCAGAAATCAGGCTTGCAGGGGAAGTGATTAATGGTATTGCTACTGTTTACGAGCTTGATTACCTAAACGTAAAAAGAGCAAAAATTACCGGCAAGTTAACAAAGGATGGTTTTAATGGCAAATGGGAAAGTTTATCTTCGAAAAAAGCATATCCCATACGGTTAATCCCAACCAATAAAACTATCCCATCGTTGCCCCACAATCTTATTGGCAATTACCAGGTAGATGAACAAGATCAATGTGCTTTGAGTGTGACCATTTCCAAAAGTAAAGGGCAATATCGCTACCATTTTTATAGTTCTACAAGAAATTTAAATGGCAAAATTACCTTCAGTAGAAGCCTGGATGAAAACTTAGTTTATATCGATTTTCACGGTATTGAATGGGATGAAGACAGTGGCGATGTGACCAAAGATAACAATGAAGAAAGTTTTTCTGGAAATGAACAACTACCCACCGTTGTTCAGGGTTTGTTAAGTGATGGTGAAATTGTTATTCAAAACACTGGCAATGCGATGAACAGGTATGTGAAAATTGGTGAATGCGATTTGAAGTATATTCATTTGAAGAGGGTAAAATAGACATAGCTGATTCGCGCTAAAACTTTTTTTACGCAAAAAAAGCTGAAAGCTTATATGAATAAAAAAACAATTTGATTTTAACTGTTCTAAATCATATCATGGCTAATTGCCAGAATACAACTATTTTTCTATACTTGCACTTTGTTCGGTAGCTACGCGAACTTTCAAATTTCAGTAGCTAAAATAAATCCTATAAGTATGATATCATTATCCGCCGGCAAAATTGGTCTGGCGTCAATTTTAGCTTTGGTGTTTTCTACTGCACTAGCCCAACAGCAATCTGCAACAATCAATAAAGGCAAAAAAGTGTTAACCGGCTCACAAAGAGATTCAGTACGCAGCGTGATTTCCGCGGCGATGATCCAGCCTTCGTGGATATTTAACAGCGACTTAATACTTTATAATGCCAGTAATGCCGCCGGATTAAAAACCTATTATATTGCTGATCCTACGCATAGCAAAAGTATACGATTGTTTGACGGCAACGAGCTTGTTGAACTTACATCCGCTTACCTGTCACAATCTGTACACCCTACGAAGGTAGATTTCAGTATTCAGAGTGTTTCGCCAACAGATCCAGCTATCTTATTATGCAATGTACAAGGTGTAGCGCTGCAGTATGATTTAAAAAAAGGCATTTTTGGCGAGGTTGATCCAGGTAAATCCGCCAGCAAGCCTTTTCCTGTAAAAGCAGTACCTCGTAAAGATATCTGGACATTTTATACAAAAGATGGGGCATACGGTGTTTACGCTAACAACCATAATCTCTTCTTAAAAAAATCAGGTGCTTTGGGAAAGGATTCGGTGGTTCAATTGACCTACGACGGAGATGCTAATTATTCATTCGCAAGAAAAACCGTCTCTAACCATAACAGAGGTCAACGCGGACCATGGCTGGGGGAATGGTTAGGAGATACACATATCGGTTTTGCCTTACGGTCGGATCAGCGCAAAGTGAGAGACCTGACTTTAATCAATAGTTTAGCCATGTATGCACCCGTTCGGGTAGATTATAAATACGAATTGCCTGGCGATGAGAATGTAACGCAGTATGAGTTATGGCTATTGAATGCAGATAACGCTAAAATGCAAAAAATAAATATTGATCGTTTTCCTGACCAGGAAGTGAAAATGAATCAAAACCAGCAATCTGGGGGAATCTATTTTACGCGGGAGAGCCGTACGGTAGATACCATACAACTTTGTAGGGTAGATCCATATACCTTCAAGACTACTGTACTGATCACTGAAGTTGGAAAACCAATTCTAAACGATCAACTGCAGACTTATATGGTGATTAATGAAGGTAAGGAGGTTATATGGTGGTCTGAACGCACAGGTAAAGGTGCTTACTATTTGTATGACCATACAGGTAAGCTGAAGAATGCCATTACCAAAGGTGATTTTGTTGCCGGCAATATTGTCGATGTGAATACTAAGGCGCGTTATATGATTTTGGAAGGCTTTGGCTACAAATCTGCAAATAATCCCTACCATAAAAAATTCTACAAAGTGAACCTGGATGGTTCTGGCTTTGTTGAATTAACACCGGGACAGGGTGATCATTCCATTATGCCGTCCCTGGATAAAAAATTTATCATCGACAGCTATTCGGCTGTAGACAGTTTACCTAAATGTGAAATAAGGGATATGAATGGAAAAGTGCGGACGGTCATTCCAATGTTGGATCATCGTACTTTAACAGACTACGGCTTAAACATGCCGATACTGCGAAAAGTTAAGGCGGCTGATCATATTACAGATTTATACGGGATCATCTATACACCAGCTGATTTTGATCCTCGTCAAAAATACCCCGTGATTTGTAATGTATATCCCGGACCTCAGGTTGATGGCATACCACAAGGTTTTAATATCACGCCGAGCAACAATGCAAAACTTGCCGATCTGGGCTTTATTGTACTGCAATTTGGTTATCGGGGCTCATCGCCGCTTCGCGGACGGGATTTCTATACTTTTGGACACGGCAATTTACGTGATTATGCATTAGCAGATTGCAAGTATGTAGTAGAACAATTGGCTGAAAGTTATCCCTATATGGATCTAGACCGGGTGGGTATTTACGGGCATTCGGGAGGAGGATTTATGACAGCAGCGGCAATGCTAACCTATCCTGATTTTTTCAAAGTCGGGGTGTCGTCATCTGGTAATCACGACAATAACATCTACGGAAAATTCTGGACAGAAACCTATCAGGGAGTTGAGCAAACCAAACCTGTTACCGTAGACTCATTAGGTAATTTGCATGCGTCTTTTAGCAGCAGTGCACCAACTACCATAGAACTGGCTAAAAATTTAAAAGGTAGAATTTTATTGGTAACCGGCGATATGGACAATAATGTACATCCTGCAAATACCATACGTTTGGCCAACGCCCTGATTAGAAACAATAAAAGATTTGACTTAATGATTCTGCCAGGTATCGCTCATGAAGTAAGTGGCGATTATTATCGAAATTTAATCAGTAATTATTTCGTAGATCATTTAAAAAACTGGAAAGGCTTTGATGTGAATATGGTTAAATAATTTTTTATAAAATATCTGACCAGACAGTTATTCAATCCACAAAAAAATGTGCCGCTTCAATCTTCCATTAGATTTAGCGGCACATTTTTTTATTAAGGGCAGATGAGTACCGGTGCCCATTGGCTAAGTTTTCCTGCGTAACCGGTATTCCAACCTAGGCAATTCCTACCGTATATGCTGAAAATCAGGTTATCAGTAAACGATATCATTAGTCCGTTGCTCCAGTTGCGGATCTTCCGGAAACTGTCGCAGATAAAATTCTTCGTAATATGCTTTAATGATGGCTGCAAGCGGTGTGGATAGCAGCGCGCCAGTGAGTCCAAACGCTGTGCCCATGGCCAATAACAGAAACAGCGATGACATCGGATGAATATTCATGGTTGAGGAACGAAGTTTAGGCATCAAAAAATCTGAAATCAGTTCATTCAATAATAAAAAGAATACCAGGCACCAAAGTGCAGTTGCCGGGCTCACGGAGAGTGCAACCAGGGTAGGGGGAATCGCCATGATATAAAATCCTATTTTTGGGACAAGTTCAGAAAAGAAAGCCAGTGCAGCCCAAACCAATGCACCAGGAACGTTCATTAAGGTTAGAAAACCATATACCAATACCGCCTCAATAGCACCGCCAATGAGATTGGATTTCATCCAGCCCACCAGCATCACGGAAGTGTGTTTTATTGCATTTTCTGCTTTTTCTCTTTGTTTTACCGGAAATACAGTTAGATAAAGCTCGATGATCGGTTTGGGATTTCCTACAAAAAAAACCACCATGCAAACAAATACAATGAATACAAAGATACCTCCCAGAATCGAAAACGAAAAGTTTCCAATTCCCATTACGGTGTTGCCAATAGAAGGTATAGCTGAAGAAATGGACGAGCCTCCCTCACTCATTTCTTTCCTCAGTTCAGGAAATTTGCGTAACAATGAATCCAGGTAACCCGATACGCTGGCGTAATACTTTGGCAGGTTACCGATCAAAACATCCAGCTGATCGCTCATGTGTGGAACCACCATCCAGCCGAGCAATGCCGTAATACCAAAAATGATAAAAAATACAATCAAACTCGCCAGCCAGCGCTTCATCCCTTTTTTTTCAAGCCGGCTTACCGGAGCATTAATGATTAGTCCTAAAACGATAGCAAAAATACCCAGAAGCACAATGCTTAGAATTTTTAATAGAAACCAGAGCAGAATGATAAGTCCGGCTGTGTAGAGGATAATTGAAGTAACCGTCCTAAAGATTCCGTTATTTGATTTAATGTCCATGTATCAAACTAACCCTGTTTAATACAAAAATGTTTGACTGCAGCTGTAAGTTTATGCCGCCCATTCAAATACTCCTTTCACAAAGTAAATGTTACATTTGCTGATTCAAACCACAAACCGAATATGATATACCTGAAAATGAAATACCGGTGTACGCGTTGATGGATAACCCCCGGTTATTTAACATTATTGTAAGTTAACCATACAAGTGTACCCTATTGCTATACCTCGCCCAACTAAATTTGTTGTCAAGGTAGTTAGATTTTTACCATAGGCATTTACATTAATGCTTAACCAAATATTTATTGCACACTGATAAACAAACCTATTTCGAAATCATCATGAAATTAATAAAACACCTAATGCTAAGCATCAGCTTTGTCATGTTAAGTTTTTTGGCCATTGCTCAATCTTCTATTAAAACCGTGTGGTTAGATGAGTTAGACTTAAGCAGTGCTACCCAGGGATATGGAACCCCCAGAAAAAACAAAACAGTTGATGGCAGAACAATGAGTATAGCAGGCAAAACCTTCGAAAGAGGTTTCGGAAGCCATGCAACCAGCCTGTTAACGGTTATTCTAGATGGAAAAGCAAAATCCTTTTCTGCCATGGTGGGCATTGATGATGAAGTGAAAGGACAACAACCAGCAGCCGAATTTGTGGTTATGGGCGACGGTAAGCAACTTTGGAACAGTGGTATAATGAAAGTAGGAGAGGAAGCTAAATCATGTCAGGTTAACCTGGAAGGGATAAACAAATTAGAACTTATGGTTACAGATGGAGGTAATGGCGATTATTACGATCATGTAAACTGGGCAGATGCTAAGTTTGAGGCGATAGGGGTAAACACCTTCAAAACGTATAATCCAATTTCTTCTACCCCTTATATACTAACCCCAAAACCAGCAGCTTTTCCCAAATTTACCGGAGCAAAAGTATTTGGTGTGCGGCCCGGATCCCCGTTCCAGCATCGGGTTACGGCAACCGGCGAAAGACCTTTGACTTTTACCGCTTTGAATTTGCCTAAAGGATTGAAAATTGACAACAAAACTGGTCTGATTACCGGTAAAATTCCTCAAGCGGGAACCTATCTGGTTACCTTAAAGGCGAAAAATGCCAGGGGTACGGCCGAACGAAGATTCAAAATAGTATGTGGCGATCGCATTGCCTTAACGCCTCCAATGGGCTGGAACAGCTGGAACTGTTTTGCCCATGAGGTATCTGCAGATAAAATAAAACGTGCTGCTGATGCTATGGTAAAGAGTGGGTTGATTAATCACGGCTGGACTTACATCAACATTGACGACTTTTGGCAAAACAGCCGCGATTCAAAAGACCCTGATTTACAGGGTAGATTCCGCGATGAGGCAGGAAATATCGTAACCAACAAAAGATTTCCGGACATGAAAGGTCTTGCTGATTATGTACATCATCTGGGGTTGAAAATCGGTTTGTATTCTAGTCCCGGACCATGGACTTGCGGAGGCTGTGCCGGTAGTTACGGTTATGAAAAAAACGATGCCAAAAGCTATGCTAAATGGGGTTTTGATTACCTAAAGTATGACTGGTGCAGCTATGGTAACGTAATTGATGGTTTGCCGGATAATGACCCTTATAAAGTTTCATCACTATCTTATAAAGGTGGCGAAAAATTAAATACCGCTGTAAAACCATTTCAAATGATGGGAGATTATTTACGTGCGCAGCCGAGGGATATTGTTTTTAGTTTATGCCAGTACGGCATGTCTGATGTTTGGAAATGGGGCGATTCGGTACATGGAAGTGCCTGGAGAACGACTAACGATATTACCGACACCTGGTCTAGCGTAAAAAGTATCGCGCTGGCACAAGATCAGGCGGCCCCTTACGCCAAACCAGGCAACTGGAACGATCCTGATATGCTGGTAGTGGGCCAGGTTGGTTGGGGAAATCCTCACCCAAGCAAGTTAAAGCCAGATGAACAATATTTACACATCAGCTTATGGAGCATGTTTTCAGCACCTTTATTGATAGGATGTGATATGGAAAAACTGGATGATTTCACCCTAAACCTGCTTACCAATGACGAGGTAATTGAGATTAATCAGGATCCGCTTGGGAAACAGGGCGTTTGTTTGCAAACTATTGGCGATTTAAGGATTTACGTTAAAGAGCTGGAAGACGGAGGAAAGGCTGTTGGTTTCTGCAATTTCGGAACAGAGCCTGTAGATATGGATTATGCAGATTTTAAAAAATTGGGGTTAAAAGGTCGTTTTAGCGTAAGAGATCTATGGAGACAGCAGCAAATAGCTACAGGAGATGCTAACACCTCAAAAATAAAGCTAAAAGTGCCGGCACATGGGGTATTATTGTACAAGTTCTCAGCTTTAAAATAAAATCTGGCGCTCTATCAGATGCCAAACGTAATTAAAACAATTTCTCATTTTGTTTGGCATCTGCTTACACTAAAAATTAACTCCATTTATGAGTTGTTATTGGTGCTGCTGCGGTTGCGATCTTGCCTGTAATCGCCGTTTCTTAAGGAAATAAGATTTTAGATGGCATATTTATTGTTTATGTCAGGAATCTAAACTAATTGATATGAACAGATTAGCGATAGTAGCCATTGGAATGATGTTGTTCTCAGCCTGTGGAGAACGAGCCAGCAAATCGGAACAGAAAGGTAAGCAAGATACAGCAAATGTTGGAGCTGATCAGGACGGGCATGGATGTATAGGCTCAGCCGGGTATACCTGGAGCAAATTGAAAAATGACTGTATACAAATTTTCAATGTTGGATTTCGATTAAATCCTGTAGCCGTTGAAAAGGACAGGGAGGTAATCAGCGCTTTTGTGCTGATGAGTGATGACCAGGCTAAAGTAGAGTTGTTTCTGCCAGATGATGATCAGCACTCCGTACTTTTAAATAAAACCGGAGATTTGATTTATGGAAACGGTACTTACCGTTATGATGCGAAGAAATCAATTCTCTACCTTAAAGATCAGGTAGTCTATAAAGGCAATGTGGAATAGCAACGTTAAAGTATCAGCCTTTGATAAACACCACCCAACGTGGTTTCAAGTGGCTATACTGTGACTGCTATTTTGTTAAAGATAAAAAATACGCCTTAAAACTCATCCGTAAAAGTTCATTGAGTCTGGATTTAAGTAAATAAACTTAGATGATATTTACGATTATGCATAAGGTAAAGTTGAGCATAAATTATAAATGCTTATTGTGTGGATAATCACTAAATCATCAACTGGCTTTTAACACGTGAAGTGCTGAATAAATAATGAGCACGTTGTTTCTGGGAGTTAAACTCGCCAAAAAAGAAATCCTGCTCTTAAATTCCTTTTTTACAAAGGAGTTGTATCTTTGATTATCAACAGTCAAACTTGAATCCTGAACTTTCGGATACTGCCCTTTGGTCCCGCTTACTTAATGGCGAGGAAGATGCCCTGGATCAAATCTATAAGGTGCATTTTCAGTCATTATACCAATATGGAATGCGCATGCTCCATCAGGAAGATGAGGTGAAAGATTGCCTGCACAACCTTTTCATTAAACTTTGGGAAAACCGAAAAACACTCAATCCAACAACGCAGATCCGCTATTATCTGCTCGCTGCCCTTCGTAATACCATCGTTAACCACCGGACAAAGGAATCGAAATACGAGAAAGTGGAAGCAAGCGACGAATATCTTTTTGATTTGAACTTTACCCTTGAATCTGCCTATATCCGCAAAGAAGAAATAAACCAAAAGGCTGTACAACTGGCAGCAGCCATGAATCAGCTAACACCCAGGCAAAAAGAAATTATTTACCTCAAATATTTTGAAGAACTGGATTATAGCCAGATTGCAGAAATTATGGATCTGACTACCAAGGGTACCTACAAACTTAGTGCAAGGGCATTAGATGCCTTGCGCGAGATTATGAAAGTAGATAAGACCTCATTGGTATTGTTATTACTGGAATTAAACAAGCTCCATAAATGGCATATCTAAGTGAAGTAAGCAACTGGTCTTTATTTATAGTGCTGCCAAGCCATTTTTTAACAATGGAAAATATTTTTAAAATAATTTAATTTCCATGGGGTAATTTCCTTTTCTTTCTTGTTTGTATAATCGTATGGCCATCATTGGTCACACTGTTTTATGACCAAACACAACTATACTACCTTTACAACAAGCGATTTTTTAGAAGATCCCGATTTTCTGCGTTATGTAAAATATCAGCTGCCAGAAGATAGGCTTTTCTGGGAAAACTGGCAGAAGGCACAACCGCAAAACCTTGCTGCATTTTCGGATGCGGAATTGCAGCTGCGAATAATGCTCAGTCCAAAGCCTTTTAAAACTTCTCTCCATTTAGAAGAAAACCTGTTAGCAGCCATTCATCAGTCTATCGCAAAGGGACACAGAAAAATAAAAATCAGCAGGCAAAAATACTTTTGGGCAGGAGGGCTGGCCGCCAGCTTAATATTGGCATTATTTATCGGCTGGTTCCTGAATTCTACCGTGAGTATTCATACGGCTTTTGGCGAACAAAAAAAGATTGCGCTGCCAGATGGTTCTGAGGTGATTTTAAATGCCAACTCTACCTTGAGTTATCCACGGGCTTATGCCTGGAAAGAAAACAGGGTAGTTAAACTGGAGGGTGAAGCCTATTTCAAAGTCAAACACCTCAATCATAACGCCGCTCATATCAAAGCCGGCGAATTATTTAAAGCAGAAACCAGGACTATAGAAGTGCAGGTTTTAGGTACCACATTTAATATAAAGGAAAGACGCGGTATGGCTCATGTTGCCCTGGTTGAAGGTAGTGTGCGGGTACGGGCTGTAAAAACCGGACAGCATTACCAGATGTATCCTGGCAATGTGGTACAGGTAAATAGTCGCAACGGTTTGTTAACGGTAGAAAAGCGAGGTTCGCTACAGCAATCAGCCTGGACAGATGGTCGTTTAATCGTTAACCAAACCACGGTTAACGAAATCCTGCGAAATTTCGAAGATGTGTATGGCTATCAGGTAATTCTGGATGATCCGGCACTTGGCCAGAAAAAGATTGATGGCAGCATTTCGATCAAAAGCGAAGAGGGCTTGCTCTTTACCCTGAGCCATATTTTAAATGTAAATATCCAAAAACAAGGCAAGGTTATTTATCTCAAACGCAGATAAATGCCGGCCCATATTATCAACAAACAACCAAACTAATCAAACATGAACAAAAACTTTACCAGACCCCTTTATTTTCTACTGGTGGTATTGCTGGCTTTTGGTGCTGCATTCCATGCGGCTGCGCAAAATCAGCAAATCAGCCTGCAACAGGCACTTGATGCCATTTCGAAAAAATACAAAACCAAGTTTGCTTACGAACACAGTATTGTACAGGGAAAAACAGCCTCTATTGCAAGTTTGAAGGCCAAATCGGTAGATGAAGCGCTGAAAAATGTATTATATCCTAACAATTTATTATTCCTTTATGTAAGCGAGGGAAATTATACCATTGTGAGCCGAGACGCAAAAGGCCTTGGCATAAACGCCCAGACTAACCTGCCTGAGGGAAGCGCAAGCAACAACAGCAGTAACGAATTTTACATCTCTGGGCAGGTTACCGATGAAAATAGTAATCCGTTGCCTGGCGTTACCATCAAATCTAACGGATCTAACCGGGCAGTTACTACCGACGGAAACGGAAAGTATTCGATTTTTGTACCAAATACGACTACGTCTGTTAGTTTTTCGTATCTGGGATACCAAACCAGTAACTTACCGGTAACGACCAATACCAACAACTTGAATGCCTCTTTAACCCCGGCGGCCAGCAATCAATTGCAGGACGTTAACATCGTTTCCAATGGTTACCAGGTATTGCCTAAAGAGCGTTCAACCGGAGCAGCATCCGAGGTAACGGCAGAAGACCTGAAAAAAATCCCAACCCCTAACGTGGTACAGCGTTTAGAATCACTGGTGCCTGGATTAAAGGTTACCTTAAACTCTGACAACATGTTTACTTATGGAAATACACAGCAAGGTATCAATTCGTCAACCCGCGCATTAGGTAGGTCTGATTACAACATGGAAATCAGGGGCAATAATACCCTGAGGGGAGAAAGCTTCCCGTTAGTGGTAGTAGATGGTGCCATTATGGAATTAGATTTAGCTACTATCAACCCAAATGATATTGCCAATATTTCTTTTTTGAAAGATGCTGCGGCAGCTTCTATATGGGGAACACGCGCAGCAAATGGGGTAATTGTAATTACCACTAAAAAAGGTAAAACCGCGCAGGCACCAACCATAAGTTTCTCTATGACGGCTGCCATAGCCAATCGTCCGAATTTGGGTTACCTTAAAATGATGAATGCTGCACAGACAATTGCTTATGAGCAAGACTTAGTGGCCAAAAATTTAATTTTTGCACCAAGTGCAACCTCGGCTTTAAGTGGCCCTGTTGCTGAAGCAACCGACCTGACTTTTAAATTAAAAGCCGGAACCATTACTCAAGCCGCCTATGATTCGGCCATCAGTCGCCTGAGTACCAGAGATAACCGTTCGCAAATAGATGATTACCTGTTGCGTCCTTCAAATAACCAGCAATACAACCTTTCGGTGAGTGGCGGAGGTAAGAGCAGCGATTATTTCTATTCTGCTTCTTACAGTAAAGAAAACCCTTATACTAAAGGGACTGAAGGCCAGCGTTTAACTTTAGCAATGAACAATAATTTCAAATTGTTTAAAGTAGCCACATTATCTGCAAATTTCAGGGCCTCTTTCTTTAAATATAAAACCGGTGCGGTAAGCCTCACTAACCTGTTATCGCCATCAGCCAGCACCTTTATGCCCTATAGTCAATTTGTAGATGAAAACGGCAACCGTGTCGCTTATTCTACCGCTTATTATTCTGGCTGGGTAGATAACCTGCAAAACCAGGGTTTCCTGAACTGGAAATACAACGTGCTTGATGAGATGGATAACGTAGACAATTCACAAAACGAAAACAATTATAATTTCAACCTGAACCTGAATGTTCCCATCTTTAAAGGTTTATCTGCAAATGCCCTTTTTTCCAATGAAAGAAGCTTTGGTTACACTAAAAACTATTATAACGAATCAACTTTTTATTACCGCAACTTAGTAAACACCTACACCCCGATACCTACTTCAGGCAGAGCGGTAAACAGCATCGGACTGGCCCCTGGTAGCGGTATTTTAAACAATATGAATGGTAGTAATAACAACTATACCTTAAGGGGGCAGTTAAATTACGACCGTACTTTTGGTAGTGATCACCAATTAACCATGATTGCCGGTTCCGAGATCCGCCAAACGAAAGCAGGGCAGGGAACAAGTGTGCTTTATGGTTACAATACCGGAAACGGGATTTCCAGAGCGGTAAATTTCTTTACACCTTATGCCACCGTTCAAGGTTTCAATCAGGGCTTGACGGGTAATCCAACACAACAGGATAAGGTAAGAAGATACCTTTCTTACTACAGTAACGCCGCCTATACCTATAAAGGGAAATATACCCTTTCAGGAAGTGTGCGTTATGATGATTACAATAACTTTGGGGTAGATCGTAAATTCCGTGCTACGCCGCTTTGGTCTTCCGGTTTAAAATGGGATGCCAAAAAAGAATCCTTTCTTAAAAATGAAAATTGGCTAAGCAGCTTGAGTTTGCGGGCAACTTATGGTGTAAATGGAAATATCTCCACAAACACTTATCCTTTTACCTGGATCAGTTTGGGTTCTGGCGATTTGGCTACCGGTTTACCGAATGCCAGTATTATAGCACCTGCCAATCCGGAGTTAAGATGGGAGAAAACAAATGTGGCCAACTTGGGAATTGATTTTGCTATATTGGATAACCGTTTGTCGGGTTCGGTAGACGTGTACAGCAAAAGGGGTAAAGATCTGTTTTACGAGTTCCCGATTAACGGAACTTATGGTTTTACCAGTATTTTTAGGAACACCGCTTCTTTATCGGGGCATGGTATGGAGTTCAACCTGAACGGAACGATGATCCGCGAAAAGGATTATGAGTGGAATGCCGGGCTAAATTTTGCCTATAATACAAACGAGATTACAGATACCCGTTTTATTGTCAATTCTTCTTTTCTTTCCAACCCGGCTTTCGGCGGGGTGCCGTTAGATGGTTATGCAACGGATAAAATATTTGTATTCCGCAATGCTGGATTAGATGCCAACGGATTAACACAGGTATACGACCAGAATGGAAACAAGGTTGCTGCCAATCAGAATGTAACCTCTATTGATGCCTTAGCTTATGCGGGCCGTAAAACCCCACCATATTTTGGTAGTTTTAATACCTCATTCCGGTACAAAGCATTTACTTTGATGGCGGTAGCTACTTACCAATTTGGCAACGTTTTCATGCGTCCAACCATTTCTGCCTATCCTTCCTCAAGAACCGGTACAAAGTATGATCTTCATGAAGATATTACAAAACGCTGGACCAAAGCAGGAGATGAAGCCTTTACCAATGTACCGGGTGCAGCAGGTGCTTTAGCACCAACCAGTTTATTGCGCTATCAGCAATCAGACATCAACGTATTAAAGGGTGATTATATCCGTTTGCGTGAGTTATCACTAAGTTACCAGATTCCGGTAGAAAAATTAAAATTTATGAGGGCTGCCAATGTAGGCTTCTCGGTTAGAAATCTAGGGTTAATTTGGAAGGCCAACAAAGAAGGCCTTGATCCTGATTTTGCAGGCAGTTTAAATGCCTCTACATTGGGACTTCCTTCACCGGTATCTTATAACTTATCCCTTAATGTGAACTTTTAACCAAAAAACGATAATGAATCCAAAATATAAAATCCTTACTTTTCTTTTAGCTACTGCCACATTGGCCGGATGTAAGAAGTTTGTTGATATTAAAACCCAGGGACAGCTGGTACCCAACCAAACCATCAATTACCGTTATCTGTTAAACAATACTTCCAATTTTGAAACGGTAGCTAACCTGTCTGATTTCGCTTCTTCGGATATCAATCTTAATGATGCGGCGCAACAAACAGCACTTTCAGGATCGCTGAATTACAATTATCTTGTAGCCAGCTATACCTGGCAGCCGGTGATCTATCCTTTAGGATCAAATATTGAACAAGATCCAAACTGGATCCGTCTGTACAATAATGTTTTGAACTGTAATACCATCATTAACGAATTGCCCGGCAGTGACGGCGCCCAGGCAGATAAAGATGCTTTAACTGCTGAGGCACTGGTACACCGTGCAGATACCTACCTGAACCTGGTAAATACCTATGCTAAACCCTACAATGCCGCAACGGCCGGAACCGATCTGGGTGTACCCTTAATCCTGGTACAAACCCTGAGTCAGAAGCTAAACCGTGCCTCCGTACAAGAGGTGTATAACCAGATCATTAGTGACCTTGCTAAAGCACTTCCGGCGCTTCCAGAAACGCAAGCCTATAATACCCTTCCTTCAAAAGCTTCCGCCTATGGCGAGCTGGCCCGTTGTTACCTGATGATGAACGATTATGCAAATGCTGGCAAATATGCAGATGAAGCCCTTAAATTGAGAAGTACCCTGAACGATTTGTCAACGATCACAACCGTGACCAGTACAAATTATCCTAGAAGAATCACAGATCCTGAAATTCTGTTATCCAAAGTACCGGTTAACAGTTCTTTAAACTTTTTTCCTACGGTATTAAAACCTAGTGACGAGTGGTTCAATTTACTAGGCACTAAAGATCAGCGTTACGCTTTATTTACCACGCCTGCAGCAACGATATCCTCCAGCTTGACCGGCAGGGTTTATACCAAAGAACGTGCCATAGGAGAGACCCGCAATGAAGGTCCTTCTGTGCCGGAGATGATGCTGATCCGTGCTGAAGCTTATGCACGTGCCAATGATGCGACGAATGCAATGATCTGGGTAAACAACCTTCGGATTAAAAGATTTAAAACCGCAGATTATACACCTTTGACGGCCACTGATGCCAATGATGCCCTAAACAAGGTGATTGACGAGCGCCGCCGTGAATTTTTTGGTATTTCGCTTCGCTGGTGGGATATGCGCAGGTTAAATAATCAAACGAATTTTCAGCGAACTTACACACGTGTATTTAACGGCACCACGTATTCGCTGGCACCAAACAGTAACCGATATGTATTTCCAATTGCTGAATATTTCCGTTCCTTAAATCCTGAACTGGAACCCAACCCATAATTATTATAATTGATATGAGGATGTAATTTTGAATCTGATTTGTCATGTTGAGCCTGTCGAAACGCCTTATAAAAATTAAAATTGCGTCTTTCGACAAACTACCATTGACAGCATCCAAAAAAAGGCGTCATTGCGGGGAAAAACGACGAAGCAATCTATCATGCTAGAAATTCTTGCTATAAAGATTGCTTCGTCGGCTGGAAAAGCCTTCTCGCAATGACGATTCCTCAAAAAGATTTATTTCCATTAAAACCTACTGTCATTTATATTGATTTTTATAAAATAAATTATCCCTCAGGATGACATTTATACCCATAGTAAAATCTCACTTAATTAAAAAACATGTTAAAAAAAATCCTGTTTCTGCACATTTTACTGGCGTTCTCCCTTGCTGTTTTTGCGCAATCTCCGGCAGCTTTTAAGGTATCTCCTGAAAGGCCTGAAAGTGGTAAGGCTTTAACCATTACTTACGATGCTTCGCAGACCGTATTATCGGGTAAAAAGCAGGTAAGTGCAGTTGTTTACCAGTATATTAATTACAAATGGAAAGCTGCTGACCTAAAATTGGAAAGCGTGCAAAACCTTTGGAAGGCCACCTTTAATGTGCCCGCAGATTGCGGTTTTTTGGGTTTTAAATTCACTTCCGGAGACCAGATTGATAACAATCAGGACCAGGGCTATTTTGTGATGTTATCTGACGCTAAGCGTAAAGGGCTGATTGCTCCGGGTGGCTATGCCGGTTGGGGCATGGCCCGTTCACCAAAATATGGCATGGATATCCCAAATTATATCAAATTTGAAGGCATCAGCGATTCGGCTACCTATCATTGGCTTAACCAGGAAATCAGTTACAATCAGCCATCAAAGTCTATGCTGGCTTACCCCTACGCTTCAGCACTAAAAAACACTTATAAAGATAGTGCAACGCCGCGTTTACAGCGGGTAATGGCTTACTTGAAAAGGCCTGAGGCTAGTGAACTGGACTTGTTCAATGGACGCCGGATAGCACAATATCTTTTAAATGATAAAAATCTGGCTGATTCTATTGAAAAAGTCTGGGCACAACGTTTTCCAAAAGGAAGCCTCGCCCGAATAACTGCCTATAAAAATATTGGACAAAGCCGTGATATAGCTACAATTTTAGCTGCTTCAGAAAAGTTTCTGGAAGATTTCCCCGAATATCTAAGCAGCCCGGAAATAGATGCCCAGAATCGCATCAGTTATGGCATGGTTTATCAAAATATCATGGTGTTTGGTGCCATGCAACATCCGAATGGCAATGAAGTAGCGCATTATGTAGATTCTTTATCGTTCGAAGCGCTGCCAAATGTATATTATAAGCTGATCCAGATTCCTTATGACAAAGGGAATCTCAATCGCTTAAAGGAATATTCTGATCTGCTGGTGAAAAGATTTGAATACTTTAAATCGCATCGGCCTGAAAGTATGGCCTACCTCTCGCCAATAGAATGGCAGAAAGAATATCAGCGGCTTTTTGTACTTAATGTGTCAAGGGTATACGCTGGTTTACTTAATAAGGCTGGTCTTTATGCTCAGGCGCTTCGCATTACACAAGAGGCACAACAAATTCAACATTATAAGCAGGCTGCGATCAATAATGAGCAGGCCATTGCCCTTCAAAAACTGGGTAAAAGTGCTGAACTCGAAAAACTGCTGATCAAAAGCATGTTCGAAAATCAAAGTTCTACTGAAATGACGGCCATGCTTAAAGCTTTATACATCAAACGCAAAAAATCAGCTGCCGGCTTTGAGGCTTATGTAGAATCACTTAAAAATCCTGCAGATCTGCAGAAAAATCAGGAAGAACTAAAAGCCAGGATGATTAAAAAGGAAATGCCTGCATGGAGCATGAAAGATCTGAAAGGAAATACGGTTACCCTGGCCGGGCTTAAGGGAAAAACGGTTGTAATGGACTTTTGGGCCACCTGGTGTGTACCCTGTAAAGCTTCTTTCCCAGGTATGAAACTGGCCGTAGAGAAGTATAAAAACGATCCGGATGTGGTTTTCCTTTTTGTGGATACTGAAGAATATAAAGCCGGCTTCCAGGCAGAAGTAGCTAAATACATCAAAGATAATCAATATCCCTTTAAGGTTTTGTTTGATAACCAGACCGAAGGTGCTAAAACCAATGATGAAGTATTTAGCCGTATAGCCAAAACCTTCAGTATTTCGGGGATTCCGCAAAAGCTGATCATTGATCGAAACGGCTATTTAAGGTTTATTTCCATTGGCTACGGGGGGAGCGCGACTGCCCTGGCCGATGAAATTTCAAGCCTGATTGAACTGACCAAAAGCGCAAACTAATGGAAGAAAAAATCATCTCCTTATTCGTGCTGTTGTTATTTGGTCATTTTACATATGCGCAAAGTTATCGTTCAGAAGACGTACTCTTTAGTTCGGCAAAAGACAGCATCACTTACGGTGGAACCTTAACCATTCCATCGGGCAAGGGTTCATTTACGGCTATAGTAGTAGTTTCCGGTACGGGAAAACAAGATCGTGATGGTACCATGGGTGGGCACAAGATATTCCAGGATATTGCAGATGGGTTATCCAAAAACGGTTATGCCGTACTCCGGCTTGATGATCGGGGGGTTGGTAAAACCACCGGTGTGTACGAAAAGGCCACGACACTCGATTTTGCCAATGACGCCCTTGCTGCGGTAGCCTATCTATGCGGCCGTAAAGAAATTAACGCCAAAAAGATCGGTTTGCTGGGACATAGTGAAGGGGGCATTGCCATCAGCATTGCAGCGTCAAATAGCAAACAAGTCGCTTTTTTGATTAGTATTGCCGGGCTGGCTTCCAACGGACTGGATGCTTTGATCAGGCAAAACCGAGATCTGGTTGCAAACGCCCAGCTGCCCGATTACGATAAAGCCCGTTCTAACCAGATCAATGAACTGATGTTTCAAACGGCCTATAAATATGCAGATTCCGCCAATATGGAGGCAAAATTAAATGAAACCTATAACCTGTGGAAGGTAAAAGATGATGCTTATTTCAAAACGTTAAACCAACCTTTTGATCACTTCCGCTTTCCGATTTACAGCTACCTGAAAATGGCTACAAGTTCCTGGTACCGTTTTTTTATTCAATATAATGCGGTAAAAACACTTGCACAGATCAAGGTGCCTGTATTGGCTTTAAATGGTGACCGTGACCTCATGGTGGCCGGAAAGGAAAACCTGCAGCACTGGAAGGAATATACGCGGCAGGGTGGAAATAGCGATGTAGAAACGATGCTGATTCCCAATTTAAATCATTTGTTTTTACCCTGTGTTACCTGTAACCAGGCTGAAATTCCTAAGATTAAAGCCGGCTTTTCAGATGTAGCCATGAAGCTTATGATTAATTGGTTAAAGAAAAGATTTTAGATGATGACAGGGTGGCGATTTACCAGTTCAGCAAGGTAATCATGATCTATACTGAACTGGTTAATCCTGGTCAAAACACCATCTTAAGCAGAGGTTGACCCGATAAAAATTTGCTGTTTGAATTGTTGGTGAAAATCTGGCACTTCGATTTTATGTAAGATGAGCTAAATAATGCAGATTTCTTTTTGAATAATGGCCAACACCAACTTACTATCGTTTTATAGTAATATGACCTTCGATTTCCAGCAACTGGTTGGCAAAGTCTGGTGCCGACGATAGTGAAGAGATTTCCTGTTTCATCTGTTTTAGTGCAGAAACTTTTTGCTCAATCTCCCTGGCGTCTCCTGGTTTACCTTCATGAATTGCGATAAGCTGCAAATTATGGAAATTAATTTTGGTATTATAAAAGTTGAATAAAATTGATTTTGCGTCTTCCACGGTAAACTTTCCCTGGATAAGTGTAAACTGATTGTTGTGTTGCATATTATTTTAAAATTTGATATTGGTTAGTTTTTATTTACTAGGTGTTCACCAGAACTATGCCTTGCACAAGGGTTTGTTTTAATAGATTGCTAAAGTTTGAAGATAGCAACCGGTAACTGTTTCTTGTTCGCTGATCCGATGCTCAAGTGATCGTAGCTTTAATTTTTTAAAAACGGTAATGTGATTAGGTTAGCTACTGTCCCTGGCCAAGAGAAAATGCATCTACACCGTCAAAGGCATACAGGTTTTCGCTTTTGATCACCTCAAGTCCAGCCAAAGTAGCAGTAAGAAACAGGCCAATAATTTTTCTCTGGTCAATAAAGGTATCTCTGGCTGGCATGAACCGGCATCTCCAGTGATCAGTGCAGAAAGTTTCCGGAAATCCACCAGGCCAAACCTTAATTCCCCTATTGGTAATCATCGAAAGTTCAATTCCTGCTGTCTCGATCGTTTTAAGTTTCGCTGCAAGCGCATCCGGGCTGTTGCCTGTCCAATGAAAAAAGAGATCTATTCCCTTAAGTTCTTTAGTCTTCTGAGGCTTTCTCACGTATTTTGGAAGTTTAAGTGCCGAACTGCCTGTGTAGGAAACTGGTTGAAGTATTGAAGGCTTTAGGCCGAGATTGTTTATCACCGCACTGGCAAATGCTTTGGTACCTACAAGGATACTACTCTTTCCCGGTTTATAAATATCTTGTGTATGCACACCATCTTCAATCGTTTTAAGCCAGGCATTATGGATTTTTTCTGCCGCTGGAGCCTGCCCAATATGGTTTAGCATCATTATTGCACCGTGAATCAGGCCCGAGGGATTTGCTACATCCTGTCCCGCAATTGTAGGTGCAGAACCATGAATGGCTTCGAACATTGCGCAAGATTCACCGATATTAGCAGAACCGCCGAGGCCAACGGATCCGGTAATCTGTGCCGCAACATCACTTAAGATATCTCCATATAGATTTTGCATCACAATCGCTTCAAAACATTCTGGTGTATCTGCCAGCTTAGCTGCACCGATATCCACAATCCAGTGTTCTTTTTCTATATCAGGATATTCGTTTCCGATCTCATTAAACACCTGGCGGAACATTCCGTCGGTTTGTTTCATGATGTTATCTTTGGTAAAGCATGTCACTTTCTTTTTGTTGTTTTGCAAAGCATATTCAAAAGCGTATCTCACTATCTTTTCGCAACCAGGGCGACTGATGAGTTTAAGGCACTGGATAACTTCATCGGTCTGTTGATGCTCAATACCTGCATATAGATCCTCTTCATTTTCTCTTACAATCACCACATTCATTTCGGGATGCTTGGTTTCGATAAAGGGGTAATGACTTACGCATGGTCTTACATTGGCATAAAGGCCGAGGAACTTTCTGGTACTTACATTTATACTTTTATATCCACCGCCTTGTGGAGTGGTGACGGGGCCTTTTAAAAATATTTTATTCTTTCTGATGATTTCCCAGGCTGCAGCATCAATACCAGAGGAGTTACCATTTAAGTACACCTTTTCACCAATATCAACATAATCCATTTGGATTTCGGCTCCTGATGCTCGTAAAATGGAAAGTGTTGCCTCCACTATCTCGGGGCCGATACCGTCACCCTTTGCAATTGCGATTCTTGTCATAAGATTAAATTATTTTCTGATGCAAAGTTGAAGTCTAATTTTCATATATTTTCATTTATATTTGCGATAGAAAACATAAAATTATTTTATGAATTATACGTTGCATCAGCTTCAGATATTTCTGAAAATTACTCAAACCAAAAGCATTACCAAAGCCGCTCAGGAACTCCATCTTACACAGCCGGCCGTATCCATACAATTAAAAAATCTGCAAGACCAGTTTAATATCCCACTCACAGAAGTAATGGGAAGGCAATTATATGTAACCGACTTCGGAGCTGAGATTGCCATTGCTGCAGAAAAAATACTTGGGGAAGTTTATGCGATTAATTACAAGACTATGGCTTATAAAGGTCAGCTAAGCGGCAGGCTCAAGCTCTCGGTAGTGTCTACAGGTAAATATGTAATCCCTTATTTTCTGTCAGATTTTCTGAAACAGCACCAGGGTATAGAACTTGTGCTTGATGTGACCAATAAGGCCAGGGTAATAGAAAGTCTCGAAAAAAACGAGGTCGATTTTTCCTTAGTCTCTGTATTGCCGGAGAAACTTGTGGTAGAGTCCATAGAGCTTATGCAGAACAAACTTTATCTTGTCGGATCCGGACGGGAACCCCAGCCAGTTAAGGCCAATACCTACGAAGTGCTTGAAACGCTTCCTATCATCTACAGGGAACAAGGCTCAGGCACAAGGTATACGATGGAACGATACATTTCCAAGCATAACCTCAATGTGAAGAAAAAAATGGAACTTACTTCAAATGAAGCCGTAAAACAAGCAGTTGTGGCCGGTCTTGGTTATTCTATTATGCCACTGATTGGCATCAAAAACGAACTCCTAAATGGCGAGTTATGTATTATTCCTGTAAAAGGTTTGCCGCTCAGTTCAGTCTGGAACATGATTTGGTTAAAAAACAAGTCCTTTTCGCCAGTAGCAGCCGCTTTCTTGTTGCATCTTCAAAAGGAAAAAACCAGGATCATTGCTGATAAGTTTTCCTGGTTCGAGCAGTTTGTTGCCAGTCAGAATAGTTGAAAGCTATTAACCTGAATTTGATAATTATTTGTTAAAAATAGTGTTGTGAAAGCAATAAGTTTATAAGTTCCTAAATAGCTAAAGGAGTGCTTTGAAACTGCTCATGGATTACAATAGTCGCAATATCGCGGATCTTCATTCCTTTTTTCATGCGGATAAAGTTGCTCTTCGGTATGATTGCATTTTTGACATGTATAGGTATGCGAAAGCGTATTTTTTGTCGGAAGTCTACATTCAGCACATGGGAGTCCTGGATTTACTTTTGAAACATCATACCCGGGAAAACTACAGTGAGGACATATACGCAATATGCTTTGGACAAGCTTTTCTCCTGCCTCAGCAATAACGGCCATACGCATAGGATTGTACATGGCCCGCATATCGGTCTCCAAAACAACCGATCCATAGTCCCCTAAGTATCTATTAAAATATTCTCTTAGTATTTCCCAATCCTGAATACCCTTTTTTACCTGCGTACGTTGCTGGTTTGAAATGATAAGCCCGTGACCGGGAAACCTGGCTGAATTGGCAAAATGAGCGGCAGTTTCCCAGTCAGTAAAGGTTTTTGCACCAAAGTTTGTTTTTAGGCTAACAATTCTCGCCCTTACACAGATATCATTTTCAAGGTCCATAAATACGAGTATTTCCTCGTCGGCAGGTATAAAATAAATGAATGGGTGAGGGCCGAAAGATCCTTCACTTCCTACGGCCAAACCACAGCCAACGATTCGGCAAGCATCCACGCATTTTGCTTTTGCTGCCTCGAGTGGATCCATTTTACGCAGTATTTCTCCGGAAAAAGTTCCGTAGAGATCTGTATTGAAACTTTCCGGAACGATGGTTTCTACACCAAGTGCTTTTTCAAGTATTGGACTTAATACGCTTTCCTTACCATGCATGGTCGCTATAACCAGCTTTCTTCCTTTAAAATTCAAGATTTATTTTTTATTTATTTCAAACCATAGATAATCTATGCAAAGTAGCCGGCTCTTCACAATCTATCAACAACCAGCTTTCATCACTTTGATAAAGATGGATTTGATTGTCATCTTGTGGATTTATGACCAAAAGGTATATCCATTCGTTGATAATGAGTTGCTTTAGCTGAGCATTTTTTAAGAGTATCTGTTCAATTCTTTCAATCGGCGCCTGGATAATAACAGATAGCCTGAGGGGCTGATGGTGAATCGTACGGTCGGAACTATTTACCGACTGCAGCGGAAGCCCATACTTAAGGTCTCCTCCATTGCCCCTCATCACACCAAACCTTCCGGTAACATTGTGGGTTATTTTTGACCCTCCGCCAAATTTTTCATTATCTACTGTAGAAAAATAATAGTGGCTGTTGATCCATTGGGTAACAACCATTGGACCCTGCATAATCATTTCCAGGGAAAGTCCGTCATGGTCCGTTTCCCAGTCATAAGAGTGCAAAAAGCACCTGCCTTTTAGATTCAGCTCTCTGGTAACGTTGCGAGGTGCAATGATGAAGCCGGCATTTCCGGCAAGCCCCCATTCAGGTCTGGTTTCTGCCCAGTTTGTTGATTTTTTATGTGCTAGATTCATCCCGTTTTTCTCTTTGAGCCTTTCTGCGATAGCTTGTTGCTGAACCTCTTTCAGATCTGATTTGAGCAACCTGATCATTAAATGATGTGATGCAGGCGCTTCTATGTCGAAAAGTTCCAATTCATCAGTAACAGTATTGTGCTCAGCACCCAAAAAGAAGGTCTGCTCTGGAATATCTATGTTAAATTCTGTTCTAAGCAGTGTCCTGACTTCCGGATGATTGGCCAGTGTGGCCAGCATCCTGGCGTTGTGGCGACCCGGACTTGCCGCACAGGCTCCGCAATCTAAACTTGATGCAAATGGATTGTTAACAGAATGGCTCCCATGGCCCGCAACGACAACCAACGGCGCAAAATCTTTCCAGCCTAACAGCGCAAAGGCCGACTTTACAATGGCTGCTTTTTCCCTGATTTGTAGCTGCTTCTCTGTGCTTTTATTGTTGTTTGCATTTAAATGTGTTATGCAGCTATTTTCATGGCCTGGTTTATTTACTAATCTCGTTGAATTTCTTAGTCCTCGCCATAACAGTGCCATTCCATAGAAAAGACCGGTTCCCTCTACGTAGCCAAAAGCCGAAGGAAGCATATTTTTCATGCGCTGACCGAGGAAATCCATAAATGCCTTAACGCCTATTTTCTGATGATAAGCTGACATTTCCGAAGCCCTTCCCGGTAATGGCTTCTCTGAAATGGTGTATGCTGAGGAAAGAATAGGTGGACATGATTTACGCAAGAGGCCCGTACCCGGATCCTCGTAATCAGCCGCTATTCCAAAAAAACCTGCATAACCAAAAGTTTCATATTCTCGTTTCGCTTCAATATGCCTCCTAATAAGCTCAGACCTGGTATCAATACAAAAAACAAATTGGGCCAAAGGCTTTGTTTTCGTTTGACTTTCAATTTTCATTTGCTTCAAATTGTTGCCGATAGCTTTCCTCAGACTCATTTGCCAGCTTTTTTCCCAGGCTTTTAGCCATAACATTTTTAAGCTGAACATATCATTCTGTTTCTGATCTGTAGTACGTTCGGTATAGATGCCGCACGCAATCTTATTGGCTATACATAAACGCACTGCCAGGTAATCCTTCAGGGTGATTGGGTACTTCCGCTGCCATGGTGAGCATTCGCTCATTCTGTATTTAATATAACCGGCCCAGCCTGGCATGGCTGCGAGGTGCTCGGTAAAGATGCTCACACACTCCTGGTACGAATAGCCCATCAGGTAAGCCGAAAGCGCCTGGTCTGCTGTTTCCGGTATTTCATTCTCTGAGCTAATTCCAATCTCCTGATCATAGATGCCCAGTTTGCGCCAACAAGAAAAAAAGCCATTTTCCCGTCCGGGCATTTCCCATTCACCCATGCCTTCATCCATAAAGGCGCAAAGCCACTTGGCAATAATCCTGTCTAGCTTACGGTTTTCGTTAACTGGTTTGCTATCTTTTAACCGTTCCATTTCTTTGAGGTAAAATTCGCTCTGCTGATGTAACCCAGCTTCTTCCAGCATCTTTTTTAGGATATGATTATTGATTTCTCCAGAGGTCCACGCCTGAGCGAACATTGAGGATGAAGGAAGAACGGAGGCATCAAGGTATTTGCTTGCTTTCCTGATCGCGTGCCCGAAAGTTTTGTCCTCATAGCCAGATAGGGGATTGGAGGTTACAAAGCCATAAAGCGGCCAGGTTTTTCCAATAACCGATGATGCTTCTTCGATACTGGCTGTAAAATCTGAATTGATCATATTTATTTATTTTTATAGTTTAGAATAGTGTGACGGTAAGGTTGGCTGATATTCAATAACTTTACGTATAGCCAGGGGAAATTTTTATACAATCCCAGCTTCATGATGAAAAAGCCCAGCAGAAAAACTACACCGAATAGGATTTGTACCAACGAAAGAGGAGATGGCACTTCAACAAAGGCAAAATCTTTCATAAGGTAGCTTACGCCATTATATATTAGTGCATAGCTGCCTATACCTGCCGGAAATACCAACAGCTGAAGTACAAGTTTTTGTCCGAAGGTTAGTATACTTTGTTTTACGATGTTATAGGTTGCCTGTCCTACTGTAATCGCGACAACTAATATTAGAAAAATGCCACTGTCTAACACTTTTCCTTTTCCTGTTAGCCATGCAAAAAATCCTGCTCCAATAATTCCGCTCATTATTACAACAAGGGCCTGTAATGGCCTGATCAGTATTGGCATTGGTTTTTCAGGCACAGATGCCTTAATGTTTTCTCCGGAGGAAAGGAAAAGGTAGGCTTTATAAAATCCATGAAGAATTAAATGCGTCACCGCAGCATTGAAAAAACCCAGCCCGCATTGCATAATCATAAAGCCCATTTGAGCAATTGTCGAACAGGCCAGCTTTTGCTTAACGCTAACCTGAAGTAATTTTGTAAACTGGGCAATGATGGCGGTAAGGCCCCCAACTGCAAATAGCAGGGTCAGTACATCTGCATGAACCATTAACGATGCAAACAGTGTAAGTATAATCCCCGAACCATTGACAAACCCCGCATGCATAAGGGCCGAGGCAGGAGTAGGCGCTGTCATGGCAGAGAGCAGCCATCTATGAAAGGGGTAAATGGCTGACTGTATTAAACAGGAAAAAATAATAAATAGCGAAGATACCAAAAGGGTTGGCTTAGGTAAACTGCTCAGCGCAGGTATAATCTTAGCTTGGGTGAATTTCTCTGTGCTAAATGCAAGTAACAATACACCTGCGCTAAGCATCACCCCTGACAAAATGAAGAACTTTTGCGCATATTCTGACGCAGCACAGGCTTCCGGCCAGTCAGATTCTATCCCAATCAGTCTTGCCATGAAAAATCCCATTAAGAACCAGGAAATTAATAATGCAACAACGTGATCGGCAGCTACCAAAACCATTACTGATAAGGTAAAGCCCAAACAGAGTGCTGCAAAACGTGTTCGGTATCTGAATCCTGTAAGATAGGTTGAGCTATAAATGCTCACCAGCGTACTGAAAAAGCTTACTACACCCCAAATCAGAAGTGTAAAGGCATTTATTCTGAAGAGTCCCCAAAAGTTAAAGTCCAAATGTACGGTTGTTGCGATGAGCATAATAAGGACCGTGGCAAGAAACACTATAGCGCATATAGCTGTAACTACATAACAGTAGTAGTTGGAAATTTTTCTCTGAGGCCTTATAAAAGGAGTTTCAAATGCTTGTTTTAAGTTCATGTTGTAATGGATGTTTTTATGTATTACGGCGCAAAACTGTCGAAAATCAATTATAAATTTTTATTTATATTTTATATATAATACATAAATATATTTTATATTTATTCGGGGTGAAATGATACGAAGGATTTTCCTTTAGAAGATTCTGTCGGAGGTCAGGGCGGGAAAACCGGATTAATTTAGCATTTGCAGAAAATTACATGCCATCACGGTATTAAGCGAAAAAATGATTACTTCAAGGCCTAATTTTTTAGCAATTAAAGCTTGTTATTGGTAATAAGATGCTTGCCCCGTATTTGATTTCAGGCCTTTAAATAATTATAATCTGCTAATAAAACAATTTTATCAGTATGAATAAGAATATGGGTTAATGCGATAGCCGTGGTGATCAGAAATAATAATGTTCATAAAACATCTTCAGCGCAGATTATTAATCGAGCTCAGATTTTTATCTTAGGTATTCACGAACATTAAATGGTTTGCATTTGATCGCTATCGAATTGAGGTGGGAGTGACGATAGTTCTAAAAACCTAAAATTTACGGAAGACGGCTATGGTTTTTCTTTTTTTTATGCAAAAAAAATAAACTTTCGGCGATGGCACACCTGCACTGGTTCTTAGTCGTTAGCAGAGGCGAGCCCACGCCGAAAGGCAAAGCGAAAAGTAGTTGATTATTCCTGTTAAAATGATCCGATAAATGATCATTCAATAAAGCGATAAGGAATAACCGTTATTTTCGTTTAAAGATTGTAAGAGGCATATGTAAAAAAATGTCTTTTATATTGATGAAAATGAGTAGGTTATGCCTTTTTTAGATTGCATACTATACATAAAGTTACCATCTGCCTTCCTGGCTATTGCATTTACCTCTTTAATTTTTATCTGGTTTGAGGTCCTGATTTTAAAGGGTTCTCCATTTAATGACTTGATGGTTCCGCTGTGCAGTTTTCCGTCCTTCCATTTAAGTGATACTTCAAAACCGCCTCTGGCTTTCAGTCCGGTAATGTGTCCGCTCGGCCAGGCAGTTGGTAGTGCCGGTAATAAATCAAGGATGTAAGCATCCTGGCCATTTGCGCTGGTATATGTTTCCATACTTTGTAACAGCATTTCAGTCATGCCTGATACCGCTCCAAAATTTCCATCAATCTGAAATGGGGGATGGGCATCAAAAAGATTGGGATAGG
Source organism: Pedobacter suwonensis (assembly GCF_900111825.1). Classification (GTDB taxonomy): domain Bacteria; phylum Bacteroidota; class Bacteroidia; order Sphingobacteriales; family Sphingobacteriaceae; genus Pedobacter; species Pedobacter suwonensis. The sequence goes on along the minus strand of NZ_FOJM01000002.1, from coordinate 208,572 downwards.
TACCACCAGCATCCGCCATGATGGTTTCAGTCTGGTAAGTGGCGCGCAGTTGATTTGATAAAAGCTTATGCGCATGATCACCCTCTCTTAACCTAGCCCAGAAATTTTCTTTCCAGGCGATAGACCAGCCGGTGCCATCATCGCCACGTAACTCCAGGGTTTTCCTGGCGGCTTTAGCCAGTTCAGGCGTACCCAGGGCAGTGATCTGTCTTCCCGGGTGCAGGGCAAATAAATGCGAAACATGCCGGTGATGCGGATCGCCCGAATTCAGGTCCCAGTCTTCATTCCACTCCTGCAACTGTCCGGCTTTGCCGGTTTTTAAAGGACTGATTCCGTCGCGTACTTTTTTCACCTGAAGTTGAAAAGCCTGATCGTCATTTAAAGTTAATGCAGCCTGTGCCACATTGTTCAATAAATCCCAGATGATGGATTTTTCCATTGTTGCTCCTTCGGTTACCGTTCCGCTTTTACGATCATTGGTAACAAAGTAATTTTCAGGAGAGGTAGAGGGTGAGGTCACCAAGAAACCATTTTTATCTTTTATTAGGGTTGCCATATAAAATTCTGCTGCACCTTTTAGCGTTGGGTAGATGGTTTTCAGATAATTTTTATCGCGGGTAAAAGCATAGTGTTCCCAAAGATGCTGGCAGGCCCAGCCACTTCCACCGATAAAAACACCCCAGGGTAGGTCTGCACCCGGACTTGTCCAGGCCCAGCCATTGGTGGTGTAACCATAAAACCATCCCGGTGTCTGCGGGCCATAATAGGTTTTGGCGGTTTTGGTTCCGGGTTTCACCAGGGCCTGTGTCAGGCGGATCATCGGCAGATGCATTTCTGATAAGTTGCTTTGCTCAGCAGGCCAGTAATTCATCTCATAATTAATATTTGATTTGTAATCGCATTTCCAGGGTAAATCAAGTCCATCTCCCCACAAACCCTGCGAATTAGAAGGGAGCAGGTTACCGGGACGGCTGGAAGAAATCAACAGGTACCTGCCATATTGATAAAAAAGTGTCGCAAAGGAAGGATCTGCCAGTCCATTGCCATAAGCTTTTAAACGTTCATTGGTAGGTAATCCTGGATCTTTATTGTTGCCAAGTTCGAAGTTTACCCTGCGGAAATACGGCTGATATTCATTGATGTGGTCTTTCTTTAATGCCAGGTAAGGCTTATGGATTGCCCGTTCCATGCGTTGCGTTACGGCTTCATGCGGATCTTTTCCAAGGAAAAATTTTTCATAATCCAATGTATAAGAGGTCCCTGCCGCCATGATAATCGTTAGCTCATCAGCATTAACAACTTCAAGGTCCTGCCCCGAAACCTTAACCGAACCACCGGTGTTTAGTACAGTAAGCTGTACTTCATAGGTTAATTTTCCATCGGCATGGCCTGTCATGATAAGCGTATTAGGTGCAACAAAACGCGTTTTGGCATTTTCGATCCTGCTCAGCCCTAGTTTCAGGCTCAAACTACCTTTTTTAGAAGCGCTCAGGCGCTGAACCATAGCCTGATCTGCCGCACTGGAAAAGATTTCCCTTTGATAAGCAATGCCATTTACACTAAAAGAAATACCTGCGATAGCCTGGTCGATGTTTAGCCAGCGGCGGTAACCCTCCACAGGCTTCCCTTCAGGTAACTTAAACTTCATGGTCAAATTGCCTAAGGTCTGATAGGAAGCATTGTATGGTGCAGGGGAAGTAAAATGATCACGTGTTAACTGTTCAGCCAGTTTATAGTTTTGATTCCGTATCGTTCGCCTGATGGTATCCAGATACTGGTAAGCATCCTTGCGGTCTGCATCAGGCTGTGGATCACCAGACCATAGTGTAATTTCATTGAGTTGAAGCTTTTCATTTGACGGGTGCCCAAAAATCATGGCACCGAACTGACCGTTTCCAATAGGTAAAGCTTCTTCCCACACTTTGGCAGGTGAGGTATACCACAGGGTTTTATTGTTAAGCGGTAGGAGTGGTGCAGTGCTTTTGGTTTGAGCATAACCTAAGCCTACCTTAAATAGCATCGAAATGCTGAGGAGACCGGTCGTAAAGTTTAGTTTCATTCGAAAAGATGATAGGATACTGAAAATAAATGTCTTTAAGTTTATTGTTTAATGTATTAATCAGGTTGTTGATTATCGGTTGCCCGTAAATTGCCAGGAATCAAAATAAAATAAATCATGTTTTCCCTTAAATACAAAGTAAAGATCATGCGAACCGGTTAACGATTTAACCGGTGTTTTTATGCTTCTCCAAACATCACCCTCGCCTTTATAGTTAACATTCACTACTCCTAACAGCGGACCGTCTATGGCGTCTATTCGTACTTCGATCTGACCTCCGTAGACTGCTGCTACTAATACCTCCAAAGTATTTGCTCCCTTTGAAAAGTCTACGCTTCTTATTTTGATATAGTCTCCGTTGTGGATGGCGGTAAGTACCATTCCTGAAGGAATTTTTCCGCCATTTGTAGCAGATTTAAGATTTCCCAGCGTTGATGCCACCACTGTTTTAACACCTTCACTGTAAGCCATGGTAACTGCTCTTACGTTTTGATATGGATTGATCGTTCCGGCACTTTTCAGCCCTTCAGGTGTCCAGAACGGAAGCTTTTCAATGGTGCCGTCTGCCCTGTACCTGAGTTCCTTAACCCGAACTGAACGGCGCTCGTAAGGCTGGCTCATCGTTTTCATTCTCAAGCTTTGGTCAAATCCGAATACGTAAGATTTTCCTTTGTAATCAATAATTCCCGGGTGATTGCCGCCGGATCGCGGGTCTCCATCCATAATCATACCTGCGTATTTCCATGGTCCTGTGGCGGTTTCGCCCATAGCATAACCTATACCTTCGGGGCAGCAGGTAGAGGCATAGGCCATATAATATTTCCCTTTCCGTTTCCAGGCCCAGGGACCCTCCTGATAATGAAAAAAATCATGATCTGCTTTACCTTTTGCGAATGAAGGATCTTTGATGAGATCACCAGAAATCGAAATCATATCTTCATTAAGCTTAACATACCAGAGATTAGGATTGCCCCAATACAAGTATGCCTGTCCATCATCGTCAATCAAAACACTTGGGTCGATATCTTCCATCGAATTTTTGATCAGTGGCCTTCCAATAGGATCTCTGAATGGTCCGTATGGGCTGTCGGCTACCATTACACCAATACCAATGGCATTTGGCATAGAGCAATAGAGGTAAAATTTTCCATTTCTGGCTATGCATTGGGCGGCCCATGCACCATCTTCTGAATTTGCCCATTTAAAATCCTTTACAGATGCTACAGCACCATGATCAGTCCAGTTAACCATATCTGTGGAGGTATACAGTAACCAGTCTTTCATTCTGAAGCCGAATGCCTGGTCGTCATCATGTCCGGTATACAAAAAAACGGTGTCTTTATATACCATAGGAGCAGGATCAGCCGTAAATTTAGTTTGAACAACAGGGGTTTGGGCTAATGCTATCCGTGTAAAGCAAAATATGGTTAATGCGATGCGTAAAAGTTTTAGTTTCATTTTGAGAAGATTGACTATTTATTATTTGGTTATACCTGTTTTGCAGACATTCAAATATAATCTCCTGATGATGTGATAAATTTATCTGAAACCGACATTTTTTATCACTATTCCGATATTAATCGTTTTTCCTCTTGATTGTGGTGGTATTTAACCCATTTTTTCTTGCGAAGAAAGCGTTAAAAATGCTGTTAAAAAAGAAAGCCCCATTAAAGGAGCTTTCGTAGATGTTGATTATATTTTAAATTCAGACACATATTTTTTATAATATGAGCTCAAACGGTCAACTTTTAGCTGAACCCATCATTTTTGTAATTGATTTTTTAATTACATCCACAGGTAAAATGATTGTGGCCGTTCGGCTGTGTCTGGCAATGTTAATGCCCATGAAGTTTCCATTGCTGTCGAAAACCGGTCCTCCGCACTCATCCGACCGGATGGCAGCATCCTGAACAAATACTTTTTCAAACCCGTCAGAGCGCAAACTTCTTTTCCCTTTATAGTTACGGGTAATGTCGCGCGTTGGCCTGTCTGTAAAATCAATATCTATGTTAGAGGTTTGATTGTTCCTGATGATGCCTAAAGTAAGGTGATCACCGATCATCAGACGGTTCATTTCCTGATCATATCCATCTTCGTTTTGTACTTTTTTGCCGTTTACAGCTATGATCTGATCGCCGATTTTCAATACCTGATCGGCAGGATAGCCACGCGCAAGATCTTTCACCATCATCTTGCCAGCTTCTTCAAGCACCAATGACCCCAATTGTGCACGGCTAAATAGTAGCGGTAGCTGGATTTCTATTGTACTGATAATCCCTGTTTTACAATCTTTAGGATCTATAGGTGAGTATAAAAATTTCCCAAGATCATCTTGGCTTAGTGGTTTATATGTCGCTTTCGCGATTTTTATACCTTGGAAATTACTCATGTTATCAGCGGCACTTAAAAGTACCAGGTCATTTTCAAAATCACGACCTAATACACTAAGCTGGATTTTTACACCATTATGCATTATCCAGGGCTGTTCACCAAGCATAGAACTTTTACTGACCCAAAATGCCCGTTGCTGGCCATTTTGCTCTACGTTGATTGCGGTGGACATAATTTGCTGTTGAATATTGTCCTTTGTACTATGCAAAGTAGTAACCTGGTTTAAAAACTCATGCCCCAGCGGTGAGAAATGAGCGGGCGGAGCCACCGTAAAACGCTTGCTTGCCATTACGGGTAGAAGCGGTTCGGATATTGGTAATTGGTGGTAATTAACTGGTTTTTGTAACGCGCTCCAATATTGGCGGAACAAATTAACAGGAATATCAAAATTTTCATCCTCGTTGATCTGTACTTTATCGCGGATGCCAATCAATTTACCTTGTAAATCGAATAGGGCACCGCCTGAATCTCCAGGTTCCATTTTACAGGTAGATTCCATAAAGCCATCACCTGCATCTAAACTGGTCAAACGTCCGAAACGGAGATTGGGTTTGGTTTGAAAAAAACTGCCGGGGTAGGAGATGGCCAGGCAGCCTTCTCCTAAAATCAGGTTTCTGTTATCACCCATTGTTACAAATGGCCAGGAGTCGTTGCCTTCCATCTTGAGCATGGCTAGGTCGAATTGTTTATTTTCGGCATCTATTGCAATCTTCCCCAAAGCAATGGCCACACCTTTTTTGCCGTCAGGGAATTCTACCCGGTATCGATAGGTAGGCTGAACAGAATGCGCGGCGGTTAATATAGTGCCATCTGAAGAAACGATTACCGCACTAAATCCACCAAAATCCCGATCTGCCAGCGTATCCCTGATCACCAATTTAATGCAGGCATTTACCGCCCCCAAATGCGTTTTGCGTAACAAACTTTCTATTTTTTTTGCAGATTTGACCTCCTGCTGCGCCTGCGTTTTTGCTACTAGATTTGAAAAAAGTAATAACAGATAAGCTATTTTAAAAAGATTTCTCATTTTTTAGAGAAGATTTGATCTAATTTTTGTGTGAGCTCCTCACCCCGGAGGTTTATGGCCAATATATTGCCATTGCCATCCAAGAGGAAATTAGAAGGGATGGATTGTAAACCATAGTATTTCAGGATTTCCCAATCTCTCACCTGTTTCCACGGAAGACGATCTTCATTTACTGCTTTTTTCCATTTAGCCACATCTGTATCACATGATATTCCCAAGATATCAAATCCTTTTGCATGGTGTTTATTGTAGTTTTCTAACAAATTAGGATTTTCTTGTCGGCAGGGTACGCACCAACTTGCCCAAAAATCGACCAGTACAATTTTACCTTTATAATCCGCCAGTGTAACCATTTTACCATCTATATCTGCAATGCTAAATGACTTTAATGGTTTTCCGGTTGCCGAGAGTTGTAAAACAGAGAGACCTTTTTTTACTGAAATCCCTGCTGAGGATTTTTTTAAGGACTGATCCATGCCCTGGAATAGTGCATTTGCCCTGTCATAATCTATCCTGGAAGAAATTAGTAAATTCAGCAAATGCAGACTTACGTAGCTTTTTGGATTATTCCTGATGTACTGCTCTGCCAGGCCGCTTGAAATCATCTGTCCGATTTTAAACAGCTGTGGTTTCACCACAGTAGAATCGGCACTGCCATTGGCCATTAGCGCATCCAGGCTATCAGCCTGTTTAATTAACGACATCCTTGCTTTAATGTAAGCATTAAATACATTTTGGGTAGGGGCACCGGTAATGCTGAGATTCATGATAGAATCCAGGTTGTCTACACTTCCGCGTAGCTTCAGTTCTCCACGTTCCGCAAAAAAAGGATAATCAAAACTTTGCCCCTGAAATGGAAGTTTTAATGTAGCCATAACCGGAGTATCTATTGGTGCAATTACGTTGAATGCGCCATTTTTGACAGCTATACGATCATTGTGTGTTTTCCCATTAAGCATATAACTTAAGGATATGCTATCAGCATTACATCCACCCAACTGGCCGCTCAACCGCATTTGTGCCTGTAACTGGCTCTTTACTGAAAATACCAGCAACATTAAAAGAAGATAAATTTTGTTCTTCACTTTTTTATTTTTATTAATTTAATTTTTTAACCTTCTCAATAACTGCGGTCATTTCTGCTACCAGATCAGGAGTTGAACCGCTGAACCCTACACTGCTTAAACGGATAAAACCATTACGATCGATAATGAATTTATGTGGTATGCCGCCTACTTTGAAGCTTTCTGCTACCTTATTTTGTTTGGTATCTTTAGTTCTTAAATCTACATAAAGTGGTAGTGTAAAATCGTGTGCTTTAAAATAAGCCATTGATTGGTTTTTAACCTTCTCAAAAGTTTCACCAGTGATTTCTTTGGTGTGAATAAAAAGAAATTTCACTTCAGGATCATTTTTGTATTTATCTACCAACATTTGCATGCCGGGCAGTGCAGCCTTACAAGGCATACACCAGGTGGCCCAAAAATCGATTACCATGATTTTGTCTCTAAAATCTTTCAAAGATACCGTGTTGCCGTTGGCATCCAGCAGTTCAAACTCTGGTGCTTTTTCTTTGATTAAGTTTTCACCTTTGTAGTCCTTGTACTTCGCTTCATACTGTTTTACCCTTGAAATCTCGATAGAATCAAGATGTGCTTTTACATCTCTGTTCGGGTACATGAATTGATAGGCACGTTTATATTCACTTTTGACTTCTTCATCCTCTGTCTCTTTGTTGATCATTTTTTTGAGGGCTGGAAAAGCTGCCCTATAGTTGCCACTTTTGCTTAGTAAAATGTTGTAGTGATCCATTTCATTCTGAGTAGGATTTGGAGTCAGATCTAATATCTTTTTCGCAATGATGGCCGCATTTTTATAATCCTGCTTTTGTTCCAGAAGATAACGCTTCATATTCAGGAGCATCACTCGTTCTTCTGCAGGTAAGTTTTTTTGTGAAAGGGTTTGGTTAACACGTAACGTAACCTGTTTTGATATCTTCGGGTCATTTACCAAAGCCAGTTGAGACCAGGCCATTACGCGATCCTGGTCTTTTGTTTTTTGCAAATAGGCCATGGCCTGATTAAAGTTACCTGCTCTGGCATAATCGCCGACAATTAATGCATAGATATAGCCATATTTTTGGTTTGGAAATTCCTTTTTCAAGGAAGCCAGTATGGCCAGTTTTTTATTCAGGTCCTTCTCTGCAAAAAACTTTTCCTGTGCTTTATTAAAAGCAAATTGTTCTTTAGGCATGCGTTTCGCTGCGAGTTCATCCCATTGACTACGGGACCAGCCTTTGTTCAGTCCATATTGAGTAAGTAGCATAAGGTCTTCTTCAGATCCGCTCGCCAGTGCATTAATTTTTTGATTGAGTACAATGGTATCCTGAATATTCTTAAGTCCTTTCAGCTCTTTTTTAAGATCACGCGTGCTTTGCGCAGATAGCTGAACGAAACAACTTACTGTTAGAATGAAACAAATGATTATTTTACGAAACATATATGTTTTTTTAATAGATTAATTGATTTAATTGGCCCTACGATAACTTATGGATGAAATTTCTCCAAAACCATCTATTTTCTGATCATAAGTTCCGTTAGTAATCGTCCCAAGGTTATTTACTTTGAAGAAGTATACTGATCCTCCGGTGGCCTGGTTAGCAGCAACAACCAGCGTTTTGCTATCCGTCTGATCCATCTGGATTTGTTTGATTTGTGTCCCTGACGGGAATGTATAAAGCAGTTTGGCCGAGTTCGCCAGAATATCATATAAATAAATGCTGTTATCTGTAGCGTAATATAACTGCCTCAAAGTAAGCGAAGCCGCAAATGATTTAGCAGAAGCAATCTCGGGGCTATTCAGCATTTTTTGATTAAGGCGTGGCGATGCACCTGATAATGAATAAAGGAAGCGATCGCCATTGGTATCCTGCATCACAAAGAAAAAATCTTCTGATGAGTTTGTTTTCACACCATCCATAGCGCCTACCATCAACATACCTGTATTTCCAATATTAAAAGCAGCAGAAGAAGAGCCAAAAGTTGGGATTAAACTAAAGCTGCCAAATGGTACATACATAAAGCGTTTGTACTTGTTGTCATAAAAATAGGTAGAGAATAAAGCGCTGGTGATTACTTTAGGGTACAGGTTGTAGTCTCCATCTAATCTGGCAGAATAGGTAACATTCGCAGGGTCGTTAAGCATGGATGCAGCGTAAAGACCTCCATCATTAATCACGTACTCTTCAGTTGTAAACTTTGATACACTAAAAGCAAATTTATCTTTCACCGGTGTAAAACTAATGGTTGATTTTCCTGAAACTAAAAAATCGTTTGCACTAAAGCGGTAACTTCCTTTATCGGTAAAAAAACTTAGTCCGAAACGACTTCCGTCACCATTGTAGAAAAGATTAGCGGCAACAGCATTCCCCGGAAAGATGGTTTGATTTACAGCGCCGGCCGGGTTATAAAACACCTTATAATCCGAACGGATAAAGCCTAATTGAGCATTACCCGATGTAGTGTTGCTCACCAGCCACCCCTTACCAAATGCACTGTTAACTTGTACGGTATAAACCTTAAATGTGGATACACCAGTGGCCGAATTTGTAATTTTATATTCCAGGTTATAACCATCCTTTAAAGGTGGATAACTAATTACCGCTTTTAATGCCTGAGCGGTAGACAGAACTTTTTCATCAATTCCATCCACCGGAGAGACGGAGTAAATTTTCCATTGATAGGTAAATCCTTCTCCCGCAGGCTTGCTTTGGCTAATCTGCGGATTGATTTTGAGTGTATCAAACTGGACAATAGACAAATTTGCATTGTCATCTTTAATCTCCAGTTCATTTAATTCTTTATAATTAAAGTCCTGACTTTTTTTGCAGGACCACAAGGTGGCACAGCATATCAGTAATAAGTAAATGCAATATTTTATTTTTAACATAACTTAAAATGTAATTGGGTTTCCGAATTCATCAATAAGAGGGCCGTTCAGCTGAACATAATCTGAAAGTGCTTTTTTCAAGTTTACCTGGATCAGAAATAATTCACCTATATCAACCACGTTAGGGTCAAAATTTGTAAGTTCTGTTACCTTGATCATAAATTTAAATTTTACTATACTAAAGTCTCCAAAGAAGAAGGTTAGATTTTGCCAATAATCAGGCTCTATAAGTTGATTAGTGATGTTGACTTTCATTTTTGCAAAGTTTCTGGAAAGATCTACTGCTACTCCCGGCGCACCAGGAACCAGTTCACTCCCTGGATCGACACCTAGCAACAACTGAAAACTTTTGTTGAGCATTTCGGGCGTATTAAACACGACCAGCGGATAGTTAACAAAAATTGCATTTGCTGGTAACTTAACTTCGGGCAAAATGTAATCGACATTTGGACGAGCTGTTGAACCCGCCAATGCTTTTAATTTAATACTGCGTGCTACACTGGCAGGTTTGCCTACCAAACGCATTTTAATAAATATGGTATCTTTTGTTTTAACCGTTGGCTGTAAGGCAAATGAATAATTGGTGCTATCAGGATTTTCGTAATAATCAATAAAGAAACTGATTCCATCCCGGCCTTCAAAAGTTGGTATATCATCTTTCTTGCAGCCTATTGCAAAAACGAGCAAGAATAATATCGTTAAGTATTTCATTTGTTTAGTTGTAATTTGGGTTAAACTCTAATTCTTGATCGGGAATAGGCAATACATAATTAGATAGTGGAATATCTGTGGTCATAAACTGCATCCTTGTAATGTTTTTTCGTTTATAGTAATAGAACAGTTGCCCTTCCACATGAAATTCCTTTTGGTACTCTTTAGTAATCTCATTATTTAAATTGCTCTGACTAAGAGTGGTGGCCAATGGCGTAATGTTCCTGTTTTCGCGTACCACGTTCAGGTAATTAATGCCATCCGCGGTAGTTGATGCGCATTCGGCCAGAATGTAATACATTTCTGCCAACCTGATCATGGGTACTAACTGATCTAAACGATTGTCGGAAGGAGCTGTACCGGGATAGGTTTGCCAGAATTTCGATGGAAATACAAAACCTACACTATTGCTGTTATCTACTTCAATTCTTGCTAAATAGCGGATATCCGTACTACCACCAGAACTTGTTTCATAAAGTGTTTGGTAATCATTAGAAGAGCGGCGCATATTGGAAGCACCGCGAAAATAGCCAGGATCTGCCCAATTTCTAAGGTTAGCTACTCTCAGCCCAAAAATTTGTTCTGTAATGTAGATCCGGTCTCTGCTTTCGGCTGCAGCCGTTGCATTCCCGAAGGTTACAAATGTGAATTTATTGGCATCAACAACCATTTTCGCTGCTGCAAAGGCTTTGCTTTTATCGCCAGCAAAAAGGTATACTCTGGCCTGCAAGGCTTTAACCGCATAATAATTCATCTTGATGCTGCGGTTTGTCTGGCCATTGACGATTGGATCTGATGTGGCCAGCAGTTGTTCGGCTTCATTCAGATCTGCAAGTATAGCTATTACCGCATTTTGTGTAGTTAAAGGTACTGCAGTATATTGGTTTACATCTTTTTTGTACGGGATGGCTTTTTTTGTGAGTCCGCTTACATATTCAGGTCCAAATAACCGCAGGAGTTCGAAATGCATATAAGCCCGCAGCGCTACCGCTTCACCACGAATCCGGCTGTAAGCCGAGATACTTAATACATCACGTCGCTTTTCTGTATTTTGAATCACCTTATTCGCACCGGCGATAGCGTTATAACCGTTGCTCCAGATCGAATTTCCCAATTCAGTCACTTCCTGTGAGTTGAAGTTGAATTTAGCAGTATCGTAAAATCTGGAGTTAACGGGAATGTTATAATTCTGTGCCAAGGCGGACATAAAGCCCATAGTCAGATTATCGCCAAATAGGTTTTGCGAAGCAAATAGCGAGTATACGCCATCTAAAGCCTGTTGAAAGCCTAATTCCGAGTTGAATAGCTGGTTTTCAGAAACGGATGATTTTGGATTTACGTCAAGATATTTTTTGCATGACGTTAGCATAGCGGTTAAACAAACCAATATGGCTAAGAATTTTTTATAGTTCATATCTTTTAGTTAAAAACCTGCTCTTAAGGTTAAGGAATATGTTCTGGCAAAAGGGTTGCTGGTACCGCGTTCTACCTGTATAGAACTTACCCTGAAAAGGTCATTGGTAATGGCCGTGAGCTGTAAACTGCGCAACCCTATTTTTTCCAAAAACTGTTTTTTGTAAAAAGTATAACCTAATGATGCAGAACTCAAAATCAGGTTATCATCATCCTGTACAAATCTTGACGTCAGTTTGGTTTGAGTTGGGTTGGCGGTAATCCTTCTGAATTGGCTTACATCACCTGGTTTTGCCCAACCTAAGTCATAAGCTCTTTGGTCTACGTTGAATTTTGGATTAACAGATTCCACACGCTCTACCAAGGTTTGGTTATACATTTGTCCGCCGAATTGGTAGTTAAAGATCAGATTAACCTCAAAACCCTTATGCGAAAAGCCAGTGCCAAAGTTTCCGTTCCAAAGTGGCTGACTGATGCCTACCGGTACTTTGTCTGCTACATTCCAATCCAAGGTAGTTTCTCCTGATTTCGTTAGAAATACCTCAGAACCAGTAGTTGCATCTATCCCCAGTGAACGTACTGCAAAAATGGTATTAATAGATTGTCCTTCTACCAATTGGAGATTGGGTTTCACCTGATTTGGATTTCCGTTATTCAATAAATTGTTCGATGACTGCAGCGCGTTTGAAATTTTTCTAAGCGAGTTTCTATTGGTAAATCCGTTTACGTTAACTGTCCATAACGTCCTTGTAAATGGATTTTGCAGAATAGTATACCTAGCGTAAAATTCAAAACCTTTGTTTAATAATTCTCCATAGTTTTCTGTATAAGAATTAAATCCGGTTGAAGGGGCAAGGGTAATTTGTGTTACTGCATTTTTGGTATTCTCCAGATACAATTCAAACCTCAGGTTTAAACGGTTTTTCAATAGGTCGGCATCAAGACCAATATTCGCTTTCAATACATCCTGCCAGCTTAAAAAATCATTTCCCATGCCTGCAAGTGTAGCACCGATATTACCAAAATAAGCGCTTTCTGCATTAACATTGTACCTGAATTGAGAAGCATAAGAAGGTACATTGAGCGAACCGGTAGACCCATAACTTCCTCTTACTTTCAGTCGGTTAACGAAGTCGCTTTTCTGAAAGAAAGATTCGTTATGGATATTCCAGCCTGCACCTACAGACCAAAATGTACCAAAACGTTTCTCGTTGCCGTATTGAGAAGAACCATCCCTTCTGTAAGAAACACTGGCCAGAAAGCGGTCATCGTAAATGTAATTTCCACTGTACAGCAAACCTACACGGCTAATTGTGTTTTCATCACCAACCGGACGACCACTATACTGTGTAGCATAAAGAATGTCATCTAATTGATCTGTTAGCAGGCCTGTTGCAGAAAAGGTATTATAAGATGACGTGCTGCGAGATAAATTTAAACCTAAGTTAGAAAACAACTGGTGTTTGCCAAATATGGCATTCCAGTTTGCAGTCGTCAAACTTTCATATCCCATACTGTTATTGGTGCTTAAATCATAACTTCCTTTCAGGTTCAGATCAGTCACATTATTAAACCTGGTGTTTTGTGCAGAATAAAATAAATCGTCACCTCCGCTTTGTTTATTAATGCTTAAACTGCTCTCTACATAGATAGATTGTGTAGGCTTGTAGCGGGCACTAAAGTTATTGGAAAACCCAAAATAATTGGTACTGTTTATCGAATGCAGCGTGGCATTGTAAAGGGGATTTGCCGTCTGGTAGCTGAATCCAAGAAAGTTCAGGTCTTCTACCATTCGATTGGCGTTACCCTTATTATCATAAGGGGCCCAATAAGGGTTCATACTTACATAATCTGCGAAATTACCATAAGGTGATTCATTAGACTTGTTCTGGAAAATACGCAGGGAATTCCGGAACTCAAATTTCTTTTTAAAATAATTTAAGTCAAATTGACCTGAGTAATTGGTACGATCCTGACCTTTCATTACACCCGATTGGAAGTCACCTGATACCTGAAGCGCATAGCGGATAACCGTATCACCACCTTGTGCATAAACAGAAGTCCGGTTACTGTAGCCATTTTGTGTGGGTATAGATAACCAATCGGTATTAACGCCTTTGGCATAAGCTTTATAACGTTCGTTGTAAAGCATGTCAAAACTGCTTTGCAAAAGATTTGATGTAGTGCTATATAATCCAACCCGTTTTTCAAAATCGAGTTTTTGCTCAGAATTAAGCAGATGATACACTGAAAGATCTGGCGTGGTGAGGCGAAAATCGTGGGTTACATTCACCTGAAGTTTGCCGGCTGCAGGGGTAATGGTTGTAATTACAATCACACCATTAGCCCCTCTTGAACCATAAAGTGCGGTAGCAGAAGCATCCTTTAGCAGGGTTACGCTTCTGATTAAATTCATATCAAGGTCTACAATACGTTGCAGGTTTACCTCAAAACCATCCAAAATGAGGAGTGGAAGGGTTGGGATAGATGACAGTTGGCCCGAGAGGTTAGGAAAGGAATTTTCCCCACGGAGTTGAATATTAGGCAATTGGTTAATGTTACCGCCTGTTACATTGTTTGGTACTATCCTGAACGATGGATCAAGGGCACCAATAGCAGCAAATACGCTGTTGGCACTTACCTTTTTCAGTTCGGCACCCGTAAGGGTGTTCGCTGCCCCGGTAAAATTTTCTTTGCGTTGCGTAAAGATACCATTAACTACTGTTTCATCCAGGCTTACGGCCTGTTCTTCTAAAAAAATACTAAAATGACGTTCTGCCCTGATTTCAACCTCAGCTGTTTTATAACCCACATACCTAAACTCCAGCACTTTGGCATTTGCTGGTATAGTGAGTTTAAAACGGCCGTTGTTATCTGTTTGGGTCTGGAACTTAGCGCCTTTAATAGAAACCACTACGGATGGTAATGGATTGCCAGTTTTACGATCTCTAACTACGCCATCAATTTCATCATTCTGCTGTACTTTACTGGTCAGTACAACCGTTTTATCCTGAATGGTGTAGTTAATGCCTTGCGGGCCTAAAATTAATTTTAGTGTAGCATCAATAGATTGGTCTTTCAGGTTCACACTAATCTGTTTAGCATCTGAAATGATTTTATCGGAATAGACAAAATTATAGCCAGTCTGGCTTTTAATCATCCGGAAAACTTCCGAAAGCCGTTGGTAAGAAACGTTTAGTGTTATCCGTTGCGCGAAGGTATAAGCACTCATCTGCAAAAAAGATAAGATGAGCAGGAAGTGGAACAAGGTAGCTATCCGCAAAATTCTGGGACGTGTAGCACAATGCACAGCCATTTTATTGGTCTTCATTAAGTTGGTTTGGTTTGATAGTTGGATTAGTTGATTCTTGGTTTGATTCTGTAATTTTTGCAGTTTACAAAAACTAGAATTCTTGGTCTTTAAGTTAGTTTTTTACCATAGGTTGTTATATTAATGTTTGTATAATCATGAGTTAAATTAATCTTATTGTATCGCCGATACGACTACACGGTTACCTGCTGTTTTAATCTTAACCGTTCCGGTAGCCTGAAGGATGGTGAGTACACTGTGAATGTCTGCAAATCTCGAAATGCTACCACTTATTTTCTCTGACGGTATTTCACCTTCATAAGTAATATTTACGTCATACCATCTCGCGATTAGTTTCATAATGTACCTGATATCCTGACTCGCAAATACGAATTCGTTATTTTTCCAACCGGTTGCAGCTTCGATATTTGCAGCTGCTTTCTCAATGTTTCCATTACGTACTGTTCCCTTTTCACCTGGTGCCAGTATAACCTTTTCCCTGTTGGTATTCATGCTGATTTTTCCCTGTACCAGTGTGGTTATTTCCTCATCGTCATTTTCATAAGAACTTACATTAAATTCTGTTCCCAATACCTTTATATCGTGCCCGCGTGTAGTTACTACAAAGGGATGTCCGCTGTCATGAGCTACTTTAAAATAAGCTTCGCCATTTAATTTTACCTTCCTGATTTCTGCAGTAGCAAGATTGGTGGTGTAGGTAAGGCTTGAAGCGGCATTAAGCCATACCGAAGATCCATCCGGAAGTTCAACCTTAAAGGTTTCTCCTTTTGCGGTAGACAGGGTATTTGTTTTTAAGGTGTTATCAGCTTCATCTTTAACCTCGTACACCAATTCGCCTTTGGCCGTCTTGGTAATTTTTACACCGGCCTCTTCTGCAAAAACGCCATTTTTCAATTGGCTTAACCTGATTTGCTTCCCATTGGCCAGCGTAAGCGTTGCACCATAGGTGCCTGGCGTTATTTGTTCTTTTTTGTTTTGCACCAACGGTTGCTTTTGAGGCAAATTGGGTTCATAAAGTTTAAAAAGGCTGAACAATACCAGTATAACCGCTGCAGCTGCCGCAAATCTTGGCCATAGCTTCCGTTTTACTGAAACTTCGGTTGCAGGAAGTTTCGCCCAGATTTCCTGTCCGATCAGTTCCATATTTTCCGAATGTTCAACATCGGCAATGGTATTGACATAGGCATTAAACCAGGCGTCGATCCGGATTTTTTCTTCTGGTGTACAGTTACCTGCGTTGTAACGGTTAAGCAGTTCCTTCGCATATTTAGTTTGGTCTTCAGTCATTTTTGGTCAGTAGATACTGGCTTAACGACTAAGTAGGACGAAAGTCCCATGCGGAATGAAAAAAAAATTAAAAAAAGATAAGATAGGTGTTCATGGTGTCGCCCAGCTTGTTTCTGAGGGTTTTTAAAGCGGTGCTAAGTTGATTTTTAACAGTCTTGTTGGAAATCTGAAGTTCATCTGCAATTTCCTGGTTGGATTTATACTCTTTGCGGCTCATTTCAAATATCCGTCGCATCTTTTCGGGCAAATGCTGGATTTCACGCTCAATCTGGTCATACAGTTCTTTTTCTATATACAAACGATCTGGCGTAGCGTGGTTAAGCTGTATAAAACTGGTTAAAGATTCCAAATATCTGTTCTCTACCTTTGTGCGTTTTACCAGATCAAGAATGCGGTTTCTGGTAAGCGTATATAGATAGGCTGCAAGTGGTACAGCCGTATTCTGAATTTCTCTTTTGGCCCACAAAATGGTGAAAACTTCCTGTACCACATCTTTTGCCACATTTTCATCCTGCAACATTTTACGTGAGAAGCGGTACAGCACCTGCCAGTAACGATCGTAAATTTCTTTATACGCGCTGCTTCTTCCGGCTTTTAAAGCGGTTAGAAGGTCATTGTCGCTAACGAATAAAGGTGTTGGCATGTTGGTTTCTGGTTGGTAACAAAAAGCACAATCTAATGTTTATCCATATGGTTTGCAAATGTGTCGAACATAGAAAAAGTGCTACAACAATAATCGGTTATACGGATTTAATCTTCAAATATACTTTACTTTTATGGATTTGGTTCTATTTTAAAACTTATAGTTTGAGGTTTTATAAAAGTAGGGCAAGGGGTTGGAATGGATTTATATGAAGATGGTTGACAGTTGTAAGTTAAAGATTATCAATTTTTTATTATTAAACCGATTCTGGTAAGCGTTAAAGGTTAAAAGTGGTATTTCGGGTGCTTTTATTTATGAAATTTAACAATATTTCTTAAATCGTATTATACTTGCTCTGTTGCTAAAGAGGTAAGAATGTCGGATTTGTACAAAAAAAAGTCTTATTTATTTCTTTTTTTTGGTTTAAAGTCAACTAATTTTGGTTGATAGATAGGTATCTAATGATTCCTTAATTTTAACCAAATAGATCAGACAGATTAGCAGAATCTTATTCTTATCGGATAGAGCTATGCCAAAAACAACACAACATGAAAAGAAGAACCTTAATTAAAGGTATGGCTTTGAGTTTATCATCGCTATATCTATCTAAAAGTTATGCAGGCCAGCTGCTTAATGCGCCTTATGCAGCTGGTCCGTTTAAACCTATCTGGGATTCCCTGTCTCAATACAAAACGCCTGAGTGGTTTCGCGATGCCAAATTTGGCATGTGGGCACATTGGGGGCCCCAGTGTCAGCCGGAATTCGGTGATTGGTATGCCCGCGAAATGTACATGGAAGGCGGACATAAATATAAATATCACTTAGAAAAATATGGTCATCCTTCTAAATTCGGTTTTAAAGACGTAATTAATGACTGGAAGGCTGATCAATGGGATCCGGAAGAATTGGTGGGGCTTTACAAAAAGGCTGGCGCCAAATATTTTATGGCCATGGCCAATCACCACGATAACCTGGATCTGTATGATAGTACACACCAGAAATGGAATTCTGTTCGCATGGGCCCAAAAAAGGATATTATTGGTGGCTGGGCGAAGGCCGCAAAAAATCATGACCTGCGCTTCGGGGTAAGTGTGCATGCGGCGCACGCCTGGAGCTGGATGGAGACCGCCCAGCGTGCTGATAAACATGGCCCAATGGCCGGTATTCCTTACGATGGAAAATTAACAAAAGCTGATGGTAAAGGAACCTGGTGGGAAGGAGAAGACCCTCAGGAGCTATATGCACAAAATCATCCACTCAGTAAAAATAGTGAAGATAACGGGATGATCCACAGTCAATGGGCATGGGTAAATGGTGTTTCCCTGCCTTCTAAAGCCTATTGTGAAAAATTCTACAAACGCACTATTGAACTGTTAGACAAGTATGGGCCGGACGTCATCTACTTTGATGATACGATTTTACCTCTATATCCGGTTAGCGATGCGGGACTAAGGATTGCCGCACACATGTATAACGCCAGTATCAAAAAATATGGTAAACTGGAGGCGGTATTATTCGGGAAAGTGCTTGATGAACAACAGCGTAAGTGTATGGTGTGGGATATCGAGCGTGGGCAAACCAATGAAATTGCTAAAGAGCCTTTCCAGACAGATACTTGTATTGGTTCCTGGCATTATGACCGTCCGGTTTATGATAACAACTGGTATAAAGATCCCAAAACCGTTATTCATATGTTGTTGGATGTGGTCAGTAAAAATGGTAACCTGATGCTGAATATTCCAGTAAGGGGAAATGGAACCATTGATGAAAAAGAACGCGCCATAGTGGAAGGAATAACCGATTGGATGCAACGAAACAGCGAATGTATTTATAGTACGCGACCATGGAAAATCTTCGGAGAAGGACCGGCAATTGCAAACGCAAAGCCACTAAGTGTACAGGGCTTTAACGAAGGTAGTGTAAAATTTGGGGCAAAGGATTTCCGCTTCACCACCAAAGGGAAAGATTTGTTTGCAGCCATGCTTGACTGGCCTTCTGATAGAACAGCACTGATAGAGAGTCTCGCATCAAATAAAGTCAATAAAATACAAAAAGTAAGTTTATTGGGTTATCCCGGATCAATTGAATTTGAACAGACAGGAGAGGGATTAAAAATAAAACTTCCTGAACAGGCACCAGGCTCCATTGCCTATGTGTTTAAAATTTACGGCGCTATTGTCTAAATAGGATTTACTCCTTAAATGAGTTGGTTATCTCTCCGTCCTGGAATGAATCAGCCAGATCATATTTTACTCACTTAATTGTTAAAACACATCATTCATGCACCAATATGGCGCATGAATGATTTACTGAAGTCGTTACATGATTGCTAATAAAGTGATACGAAAACGTGCGATTACGCTGCTTTTCATCATGCTATGTTTACCTGCTTTTACCTTCGCACAATCTCCGGTTAATGCACCCGTCTGGGGCAATTGGACACATTGGGGAGATCAGGGCAATGGCACTTACCGCAACCCGGTTTTACCTGGCGATTACAGCGATGTTGATTGCATCCGCGTAGGTGATTCCTATTATGCGGTTTCTTCTACTTTTCAATATTCCCCTGGATTCGTGATCCTGAAATCGAAAGATCTGGTCAACTGGCAGATACTGGGGCATGCCGTTAAAGATATTAGTACAATTTCGCCTGCCATGAACTATACGCAGATGGACCGTTACGGAAAGGGAATCTGGGCAGGTGCCATCCGGTATCATAACAAACGTTTCTGGATTTATTTTGGTGATCCGGATGAAGGTTATTTTATGAGTTCTGCAGCTAAGCCAGAAGGACCGTGGACGCCTTTACATAAGGTGTGGGGCGAAAAGGGCTGGGATGATTGCTGCCCTTTTTGGGATGAAGATGGTCAGGGCTATCTCATCGGAACCCACTTTGCTGATGGCTATAAAATTCATCTTTTTAAGATGACGGCCGATGGCAAGTCACTGATCAAAGATTCAGATCAGGTAATTTATCAATCACATGGGAGCGAAGCCAATAAGCTGTACAAAATCAATGGCTATTATTATCACCTTTTCAGTGAGGTGCGCAATAACGTTCGCGTTTTAATGATGGAAAGGGCCAAAAATATCTGGGGGCCTTATGAAGGACCACGGCAGCTGAGCGAAGGGCAACCTGAGTTTAATGAACCCAATCAGGGCGGATTGGTACAGACCCAAACCGGTGGATGGTACTTCTTGACCCACCATGGTTCTGGCGATTGGTCCGGACGGATTCTAAGTCTGCTGCCTGTAACCTGGATGGAAGGTTGGCCAGTAATCGGAAAACCTAACGCCAATGGTATTGGCGAAATGGTATGGTCTGCGCCTATGCCGGTCAAATCAACCCGCAAAACATATCCGCAAAGCAGTGATGATTTTAATGCCAAAAGCCTCCAGCCCCAATGGGAGTGGAACTACCAGCCCAAAAAAGATCAATGGTCATTATCCGAGAGAAAAGGATGGTTGCGTTTATATGCCTTTAAACCGCTAAAAGATCATATTCTTTCTGCCGGCAATACCTTAACACAAAGGGTTTACCGCACATCTAAAAATACGGTTACCGTAAAGTTTGATCTTAGCGGAATGGCCAGTGGGCAAAAAGCTGGTTTATCGCATTTTGGTGCGCCGGATTATGCTACGCTTGGGTTTGAATGTACCGACGGAACCAAGAAGTTATCTTTTACAACGAAAAATCAGGTTTTAACAGGCCCTGAAATTCAAGGTAATGAGGTTTGGATCCGATCAGTATGGGGACTTGATGGGCAAAGTACCTTTAGTTACAGTATGGATGGCAAAACATTTAAATCATTTGGTGAGCCTTACCAACTTCGCTGGGGATCTTATCGGGGTGACCGGATTGCCATTTACAATTACAATCCTCTTGGTAAAGGGGGATCTATTGATGTAGATTACCTTCATTATGATTATGATAAATAAAATATTAATACATCAAAAATCCCTTACACTTTTTATTCAGCAGTATTTTAACCGGTCATTAAACCTGATCGTCTATACTTTGCTATTCATTTTAATTGCTTCAAGGAGCTATGCCCAAAGTTCCTGGACGGCAGATAATGGAAATGGTACCTATACCAATCCCCTGTTTTATGATGAATTCTCCGATCCGGACCTCATTCGTGTAGGGAATGATTTTTACCTCACCGGTACCACCATGCACAGTGTACCGGGATTACCGGTGCTGCACTCTAAAGACCTGGTTAACTGGAAAGTGATCAGTTATGCAATGGACCGTTTTCGGCAGGGAGGGGAATTTAATCTTCAGGATGGGAAAGAAGCCTATGGTCAAGGCATATGGGCACCTTGCATCCGGTACCACGAAGGAATTTTCTATATTTTTTCCAATGTAAACAAACATGGTCTGCAGATTTTTACGGCCTCCAATCCGGCCGGGCCTTGGAAACAGCACCAGCTGAAAGGTCATATTTATGATTTGTCGGTGCTGTTTGAGAACGGAAAAATCTATGTTGTTTATGGTGTCGGGGAAATCAAACTCATTGAATTAAAACCTGACCTAAGCGGTTTTGTAGAAGGTAGCGACCGTGTGATCATTCCCCGGGGAAATGCCATGGGCGAAGGTAATCACATTTACAAAATCAATGGGAAATATTATATTACCAATGCTGATAACGGTCGCCTGCAATGTGCGCGTGCCGCCAATATTGAGGGACCTTACGAAACAACAGTGGTCAGTGCAAAAGAAACCATGGGAACAACGCTTGGTTGGTTGACCAACAACATGTGGCTGGATTCTGCCTTGCCTGCCGCAAATGCCAGATTATCGATGACTAGGCAAAGCGATCAATTGTTTGGATCAGTTCCCATGCATCAGGGTGGTATTGTTGATCTGCCCAATGGCGAATGGTGGGGCTTTTCGATGATGGATTTCCGGGCAGTGGGCAGAACAACCTTTCTGTCGCCTGTTACCTGGAAAGATGGCTGGCCTTTCTTTGGCATTGAAGGTAACTTGGGCAGGTCGCCACGTACTTGGTTTAAACCCAATGTGGCTCAACCCGATCGTCCGCAGGCGCCTTACAAACGTAATGACAATTTTGATGCACCACAATTAGCCTCTGCATGGCAATGGAACCATAATCCTGTCGACAGCAAATGGCAGTTGAAAGGGGGAAGCCTGCGCCTGCATACCTTACCGGCAAAAGATTTCCTTTGGGCAAGAAATACCCTGACCCAGCGGGGTGTTGGTCCTGAATCTGAAGCTACCGTGGAATTGAACGGTCAACAACTGAAAGATGGTGATATTGCAGGTTTAGGTTTAATGAACATCCCTTATGCCTGGATCGGTATCTTGCGCGACGGTAATCGTTATTTGTTCAGAATGTTCGACCAGTATCAGCAAAAAAACATCGATAAACCCATAACATCGCCAAGGATCTACCTGCGTGCTTTTGGCAATTTCGATGATGATATCGCACAGTTGAGCTATAGCCTGGATGGGAAAACCTTTGAGAAGGTTGGCGACAGTATCCGCTTGCCCTTCCAGCTGAAGACCTTTCAGGGTACCCGATTTGCGCTTTTTGCCTATAATACCAAAGGTACCGAAGGTGGTTATGCACAATTTAAAAATTTTACTTTGAAAGAACCTTTGGCCGATCGTGCAAAAAATCTGCCTTTGGATCAGGTAATTACGTTAACAAATCTTGCAGATCGCCGTCAGGCATGGGCCAATCCACATGGGATGCTTTGTCCGGGCAGAAGTTTTTCTCCGGAAAAAGATATCAACTACCTGTTTAGGGTACTGGATCGCGGACAGGGGAAAGTAGCCTTGCAGGCCCTGAACGGATCAGGTTTCCTGACGATTACCAGCATGGGCTTGTCTGCCGATGTGCGGCTCATCAAGGAAGAAACAGCAGGTAGTCTGTTCGTATGGCAGGATATGTTGAGGGGGCAGTGTATGTTATTGTCGTTAAAAACAAACCGTTTTGTAGGCTTAGATCCGCATACGGGAGAATTATATAGTGCAGATTGGCCAGGCACTTTACCGAACCGCAAAGACGGAACCGTTTTTAGCTGGCAGGTAGTAAATGAATAAACATTTAGCTAAATACCTAAATATTAAACACAAATCAAATGACACTAAGAAAATCCTTTATCCTTTATGTTTTGGTGACTTCACTTTGCTGCAGTATGGCCTATGCACAAAAAATCCAGTCTTACCCGATCATTTCGCCCAATGGCAAAATCAAACTGGTGTTCGAATATCATCAACAGGCAAAAATTGACAGTAGCGCATCTGCGGAGTTTGATGTATATTATCTAACCAATGGAAAATGGGCGCCGATTCTTTCCGATACTGAAATCGGTATCGCAACCCAAAAGGAGCAGTTTAAAAACCTCACCTTAAAAAGTGCCGGATCTGTTAAACGGCTGAATGCCCGGTATGAAATGATAAGCGGTAAAAGAAAGCTTTGTAGTAACCAGGCGAATGAAAGTACCTGTAACTTTGTCAATGCGAACGGTAAGGCATTGAATGTGATTTTCCGGGTATACAACGATGGTATTGCCTTCCGTTATGAATTTCCAAAATGGTCAGACCAGCCGGTTCATATCGAAGATGAGTATACCACCTTTAATATTCCGGCACAGACAGATCGCTGGGTACAAGCCTACGATCCGGGTTATGAAGATTTTTATCCTTATAGCAATAACGGTAAAGGAGAAAAAAGCCAGGAGTGGTCTTACCCTGCCTTGTTTAAACATCAGGAAGCACCAGTGTGGTATCTCATTTCTGAAGCCGGAAACAGCGAATTTAATGCAGCTTCCAGATTGGTGAACAACAAAGATGTTAACCGGTACAAAATCAGCTACTCGGCAGGAAGGAAAAGCTTTCCGCAACAAGGTGATATTAGCACTTTACCCTGGAAGTCACAGTGGCATACTGTAATGATCGGAAGCCTGGCAACTGTGGTAGAATCTACCTTGATTACCGATGTGAGTGAGCCAAGTCGTATTGCACAAAAAGACTGGATCAAACCAGGTGCGGTAGCCTGGATTTACTGGGCTTATAACCATGGATCTAAAGACTATCAAAAAGCGGTGGGATATACCAACCTCGCCAAAACCATGAGCTGGCCTTATGTGCTGATCGACTGGGAATGGGATGTAATGGGCAATGGCGGGAAACTGGAGGATGCGGTTAATTATGCCAAATCAAAAGGCATCAAACCCTTAATCTGGTACAATTCGGGTACAACTGACTGGTCAAAGGATACACCTGTAGACCGCATGAGAACCCGGGAAAGACGCATCAAAGAGTTTGAATGGTTAAATAAAATAGGGGTGTACGGAATTAAGGTAGACTTTTTTGCCGGAGACCAGCAGGATATGATGAAGTTGTATCTTGATATTTTGAAAGATGCCGCAGATCACCATTTGATGGTTAATTTTCATGGTGCAACCATCCCACGTGGCTGGTCTAGAACCTATCCGAATTTAATGAGCGTGGAAGCTGTTTTTGGTGCTGAATGGTATAATAATGGAGATGTAATGACCAATAAGGCAGCTGTACACAACACGACCTTGCCTTTTACCAGGAACGTAATTGGCCCTATGGATTATACCCCGGTTACCTTTTCTAACAGTCAGCACCCGCATATTACTTCTTATGGACATGAGTTAGCACTTTCCGTTGTCTTTGAATCGGCTTTACAACATTTTGCAGACCGGCCTGAAGCTTATTATGCACTGCCTGATGCCCCAAAAAACTTTTTAAAGGCTGTGCCAACCGCCTGGGATGAAACACGTTTGCTGAGTGGCTTTCCGGGAAAATATGTGGTGATGGCGAGAAGACGTGGTGCCAAATGGTACATTGGAGGACTGAATGGGCAGGAAGACGCTAAAGTATTACAGTTCAATTTGGACTTTTTGAACAAAAAGCAAGCAAACATCAACATTATCCGGGATGGCGAAAATGACAAATCTTTTAAATCACAAATGCAAGTATGGCGTAAGGGGCAGCCGGTAAAAATTAACTGTTTGCCACGTGGTGGTTTCGTTGCGGTGGTAGAATAAAATGTTTAACTACCATTGACAGAATCCCATGGTGCGGTCGTCATTCTCACGAATGCGGGAACCACGAAGTGCTCAGCGAAGCTAATCTTAATGCAAGCGCCCAAGATTCCCAATTAAGTTGGGAATGACGATTCCTTGAGGAATATTACATAATAAAATTTATCTGTCACGGATATTGATTTTTGTACATAAATTGTGAGTTTTGGCTCTTAACTTCGTCATTGCGAACTGAAGAAGGGACTTCGCGCAGGAGTGAAGCAATCTTTTTTGATAATAAATTACACGGCTCGCTCATATCCCGCCTCGCAATGATGGATTATCTTGTAATAACCTTATAGTCAACTATAAATAACCATAATTCACGTTAGATTATCCTTAAGGATGGCAATTTTATATTTATGATACCAACCTCAAGAGTTATGATCGAAATGTCTGTACCAAGCCTAAAGAAATATTAACAGCGAGTCTGATTTTAATCAAAAACATAATCTTGATAAATAATGATGCCTTTGAAAAGAAATGTTATAAAAAAAATGAGTTCTGGAATAATCATCTTTGCAGTGATCTATTTATTCATACCTCAAAATATCCATGCCCAGACGGTTCAATATTCCCGAGGCGTATCTGCCTTTCAGGCTAATGATGTTTTACTAGATCCTTCGTGGGTAAAAGACCGTGAAGAACTGAACACCAATTACCTTTTAACACTCGATCCCGATCGCCTATTGCATAATTTTAAGATCAATGCGGGCCTGCCTTCTCTGGCCAAACCTTTGGGCGGATGGGAGGCCCCGGATATCGGTCTTCGTGGTCATTTTACCGGTCATTATCTTTCGGCAGTTTCACTTTTGGTAGAACAGCATAAAAGTCCATTA
The DNA here is from genome assembly GCF_900111825.1 of Pedobacter suwonensis. Lineage (GTDB taxonomy): Bacteria > Bacteroidota > Bacteroidia > Sphingobacteriales > Sphingobacteriaceae > Pedobacter > Pedobacter suwonensis. The sequence goes on along the minus strand of NZ_FOJM01000002.1, from coordinate 182,838 downwards.
TTGCGCCAAAGGCTTATTTATATGATTGATGAGTTATATAAATGCCAGCAGGCTTTAGGTAAAGGTTACCTGAGTGCTTTTCCGGAGCGTGATTTTGATACCCTCGAAAAAACATTCGGAAATGTATGGGCGCCTTATTATACCTACCATAAAATCATGCAGGGGCTTTTGGATGTTTATACGCATACCGGTAACCAAAAGGCCTATACTATGGTTAATTTAATGGCCAGTTATGTGCAAAACAGAATGGCACGGCTTGATTCGCAAAGCATTGAAAAAATATTATATACAGTTGGTGCTAATCCAGGCAATGAGGTTGGTCCGATGAATGAGGTGATGTACAACCTGTATCAGGTTTCCCATAAGCCTGAACACCTCGCACTGGCGAAACTATTTGATAGGGATTGGTTCTTTCGCCCACTGGCAGAAAATCAGGATATCCTTTCCGGGCTGCATTCCAATACCCACCTTGTGCTGGTGAACGGTTTTGTACAACGTGCCATTATTACCGGTGAAAGCGCTTATCTGAATGCATCAAAGAATTTCTGGAATATGTTGATGCATCATCATGCTTATGCCAATGGTTCTAGCAGCGGTCCGCGGCCAAATGTAACCAGTCCAACATCGCTTACAGCAGAACACTGGGGCGTTCCGGATCATTTAAGCAATACGATGACCAAAGAAATTGCCGAATCATGTGTTTCTCATAACAGCCAAAAACTAACCAGCTATCTGTTTTGCCAGGATCAACAGCCTGTTTATGCTGAAACTTATATGAATACTTTTTATAATTCGGTAATGGCCTTGCAAAATGGAAATACTGGTGCAGTAGTTTATCACTTGCCGCTCGGTTCGCCAAGAGAAAAGAAATTCTTAAAAGAAGACGATTTCAGGTGCTGTAACGGAACATCTATCGAAGCTTTTGCCTCGCTAAATAAAGGGATTTATTACCATGATGCAACTTCTGTATGGATCAATTTGTATGTACCTTCTACATTGAACTGGAAAGAACAGAAATTTGCACTTCAACAGGAAGGTAACTTTCCAACCGATTCTACGGTTACATTCACTATAAAATCTGCTAAGACAGAAGCATTGAAATTAAATCTCCTGATCCCGAGCTGGTCAGAAGGGACAGCGGTTTACATCAATGGAAAGCGTGAGTCTCCTGCTCCGGCTGCCGGTACTTATTTGTCTTTGAACCGCACTTGGAAAGCTGGCGACCAGATCAAACTGGTTTTTCACTATCGTTTTCACCTTGAAGCCATGCCTGATGACGAAAATGTATTTGCCATTTTCTATGGACCAACCCTGTTGGCTGCAGAAACTGACGCAGAATTTGTTTTAAAGGGATCTAAGCAGGAAATCCTTAAAAACATGAACCAAGAGGGAAAAGATTGTTTCAAACTCCGCAATGCCAATAATACCTTTACCTTGCGCCCACTTTATGATATTAGCAATCAAGCTTATGGAGTATATGCAACTTTACGGAATTATTGATTTGAATGCTTAACTTTTTTGGCGATCATCCCAGCCGTTGTAATTGTATCAGGCGGTGTGATTCAAATTTAATAGAAATTAGTCCTAATATCCGGATATTTATGATGGGAACGGGAATTTAACTGATATTATTCTTATATAAATGCAGTATAGATTTTATGTTTTTTTGCAGGCAAATATCATCTTCGGAAATTAAGAAATATGAAATCCGGTTATTTTGCTACTAAGTAGGGTATTGATTTAAGCAGAGAGGTGCAATCTATCCGTTAGAGTAAAGATAAAGTGAGTTTTGTTTGGCATGTATGAACATATCTTAAAAGTGAACACCATTTTTTCTTAGTAATCAATGAGCTTTCATTGAAATAATAGCTTTGTTTGTTGGTTTTTGATGTTTTATAAGTTAATTTGCTTAAACTTTCCCTAAAGCTATGAATAGCTACGAGTCTTTTTCGGATGCCCAGCTAATTTCCCATATCAAAAATGGCGATCAAGGTGCATTTACGGAAATATACCGCAGGTTCTGGGATAAGGTATTTGCCGTAGCCTACCACCGTCTGGCTAACCAGGCCGAGGCTGAAGAGGTGGTACAGGAAGTGTTTTTAAGTCTCTGGAAAAGGCGTTCAAACCTGCAGATCAAATATAGCCTGCGTACTTATTTAAGTGCAGCAACCAAATACCAGGTGATTAATAAACAAAGTAGAGGATATTTTCATGAGGCCAAGAAAAAATCACTTGAGGAAATTGCAGAACAGGGGATAGATACTACTGAATTATGGTTTTCTGAACGGGAACTCAGACAGGAATTAGGCAAGCATATTAATGAGCTTCCGCTCAAATGCCGCCTGATTTTTAAAATGAGCAGGGAAGACTACAAATCAAATGCAGCAATCGCTGAGGAATTAAATATATCTGAAAAAACAGTCGAGGCCCATATTACCAGGGCACTCAAAATTTTGAAGGGTAAATTAGGGGCAGGACTGCCATTGATTTTATATCTTCTTTCCAAATAAAATTTATTTTAAAATTAATATAGGGTTAGGCCTTGTTGATGTGACTATATGTTAAATCAGCAAACAATTGGATCAACGCGACAAAACCTACTCCATACCAGAAATTGCCTTTAAGTGGCAACAAGGAACTGCTACGCCAGAAGAAAAAGCCTTCTACGAGCAATGGTATGCTTCTTTTAATGATGAAGAACTCGATCTTCGGGAAACCAGCTATACCGGATTTGATGAGTTGGAAAAAAGTCTTTATGCTAAAATAGATATCGGGATCAAAGAAGAAAAAGTAAAACCCTTAAAATCTAAACTTTTTCCGATCTGGTTTACAAGTGCGGCAGCTATACTGGTGTTCGCTATTGGTTTTATTGCCTATCAATCCGGTTGGTTTAACATGCTGATTTCTCCTGAAAAAACTAAAAGTGAAATTTTACCCGGAACCAATACGGCTATTCTGAAACTATCGAACGGAAAGATTTTGCAGTTAAGCAATAGTAAACCCGGCTTAAAAATCAATTCCGCTGATCTCGAATATATAGATGGAAGTGGAATAGCTTTAGATAAAACGAGTGCTGTAACCAAAGAGATGGAGATTAAAACACCAAACGGAGGCACCTACCAGGTGGAACTACCTGATGGTACAAAAGTTTGGCTTAACGCTTCCAGCAGCATTTCGCTGCCTGCAAATTTTTCATCAAACTTCGAACGGCGTTTAAAATTACAGGGCGAGGCCTATTTTGAAGTGGCAAAAGTAAATACAGCTGTTAATGGCATTCAAAAAAGAAGGCCTTTTATTATTACGGTTAATAACAAATCTGTTGAGGTATTGGGTACTCACTTTAATATAAGGGCTTACAATAATGAACAATCACTTAAAGCCACCCTGCTAGAGGGCAGTGTAAAAGTGGTGGATGGTAACTCCGCTAAAAAAATAGTTCCCGGCGAGCAGGCAACAGCTGTTAATGGACTTATTAATATAAATAAAGTTGATGTGGATGATGTTATCGCCTGGAAAAACGGCAATTTTCAGTTTACAAATGTGGGGATAGAACGGATTATGCAGGATATTGCCAGGTGGTATGATGTAGAAGTTGTTTATAACGGGCCGGTAACAAAAGAAAGCTTTGGAGGAGCCATCTCCAGAAATAAACCCTTACAGGATGTACTTTCGTCGCTTGAAGAAACCGGCGGTGTACATTTCAAAATTGAAGGAAGGAGGATAATCGTGATGCCATAAATTTACATAGCTACGTTTCCAGAAAGAACCGGAGGTGAGATGAAGCACCCCCGGCAGTAAATTTGGAGCGGTATAAATGAAGAATATATTCAACTAAACCAAACAACCAAACAAACCAGGATACCATTGCGCCCGCATGTGGTATTCCATTCAAATGTATGAAAAAATCCATTTCATTGTACGATGGGCCATGCGCCTGTCGAACTGGGCTAAATATGGGCTTTACAGCAAAGGTAGCCATACTTTTGTTTGCCATTTTTGCCTTTCAGTTAGGTAGCAGTAAAGCACAAACTGTTACCCTGTCAAAAAGTAATGCCAAAATTGTCGATGTTTTTAAAGAGATCAGAAAACAGACGGGATACGACTTCGTATATACCTCCAGTCATATCAGCGAAACGACACCGGTAACCATAAATGTAAAAAATGCTTCTCTGGAAAGTGCATTGGCAGCGTGTTTTAAAGACAAGCCGCTAAGTTATTCCATTAAGAATAAAACGATTATTATCAAATCGAAAACCGTTACTCAAGAAATGGGACCTCCCGCATCCAGGCCAGCGGGTAAATACCGTATGGTTACGGGTAGGGTAGCAGATACCGAAAATCGCTCTCTTCCGGGTGTAACTGTATTTTCAAAAGAATTAAATGTAAAAACAGCTACAGATAAAGAGGGAAGGTATAAAATTGATGTATCTGCGCAGGAACCCGCTACTTTAATCTTCTCATTTGTAGGTATGGAAAGCAAACAGGTTTCTGTTAGCAATCAATCTGTAATAGATGTAACGCTTTCCATGGCTGCTAAAGAAATGGAAGAAATGGTGGTTACCGGTTACCAAATACTTAAAAAAGCTGATGTAGTTGGTTCTGTAGCTACGATTCAAGCTAAGGATTTAAACCTAAATGGGATCAATACGTTAGAACAAGCTTTGCAAGGTAAACTGGCAGGGGTAGTAGTAACCAATACCAGTGGTATGGTGGGTACTAAACAAAACGTGAGAGTAAGGGGTACGTCTACTTTGGTAGGTTCGCAGGAACCTATTTGGGTAGTAGATGGTATCATTCAGGAAGATCCGCTTCCCTTTAAAGCACAAGAGTTAAATACCGCAGGAAATATCAATTCTGATAATTTCGACTATTTGAGAACCTTTGTTGGTAACTCTATCCGATGGTTGAATCCAAACGATATTCAAGACATTACCGTATTAAAGGATGCCTCAGCCACAGCAATTTATGGTGTTAGGGCCGCGAATGGTGTTATTGTAATCACTACAAAAAAAGGACAGGTTGGTCCTCCATCTATTAACTACTCTACCAATTTCAGTATTACTGATAAAGTAACCTATCAGAAGCTTAACCTGATGAACTCTAAAGAGCGTGTTGCCGTTTCAAGGGAAATTTTCGAAAGAGGTTTAACCTCACCGTTTGTGAATAATAACATTGGTTACGCAGGTGCTTTAAATGAATATCTTTACCTAAAAACCATTACTGAAGATGAGTTTAATACAAGGGTGGCAGCCATGGAAACGGCGAATACCAACTGGTTTGACATTTTGTTCCGGGCCCCGGTTAGTACCAATCATAACTTAGGTATTTCTGGCGGTAATTCTAATACCAGATATTATTCTTCATTTGGCTATAACACAAATAATGGTACAGCTATAGGTAACGACACTAAGGGCATTACTGGTAGCTTGGCCATGAGTTCTCAGGTCTTCAAAAATCTGTCGCTAAATATTCGTTTGGCAGCGTCAAAAAATACCACCAATGGCTTTTACCAGGTAAGTCCTTACGATTATGCTACTAAAGTGAACAGAGCAATCGCAGCTTATAACCCTGATGGCGAATTGAGTTTTTACCGTAACTCATCCGGTTATATGTTCAATATCATCAATGAGATAAATGAAACCGGAAACGTTAACAATGTTTTAACTACCAACGGAAGTATGGATGTGAACTATCAAATTTCCAATAATTTTCGTTTCCAAACGCTTTTTAGCTACAATTCATCTGCCACCAATGGTTCAACATATGCCACTGAAAAAACAGAATACGTATCCAGGACATTAAGGTTTGCAGAATATGGTATTTCACCTTCAGATCCGGCCTACATTAATTCCAAATTGCCTGTAGGTGGAGAGTTTAACGAGGTAACCAGTACCAATAGAACTTTTGGCTGGCGTAACAACTTGTCATTTAACAAAACTTTCGGTCGAAAACATACGGTGGGAGCAATGTTTGGTATAGAAACCAACAGTACGAATTACGAAGGCTATCAAGCTACCGCTTATGGTTATCTACGTGATAGAGGAAAATCATTCGCGACGCTGCCGTTAACAGTAACTTCTGCAAAAACAGTAAATTCTTTGTTAGTTTCTATTCCTCGTATCACTGATAGGAGGGTAAATACCATGGGCCTTTACCTAACTTCTTCATATTCTTATGCCAGCAGATATGTATTTAACTTTAGTGTAAGAAACGATAGATCTAACCGCTTCGGTCAATTCACCAATGAGAAATTTAATCCCGTTTGGGCTGGTGGTTTCCGTTGGAATATTGCTAACGAAAAATGGTTTGAAAGTAGTAACTGGTTAAGTGGTTTAGCTTTACGCAGTTCTTTCGGTTACCAACGTAACATCGCAGCCAATATAAGTCCTGATTTAATTATCAAACTTCCTACAGGCCAAGCAGCTAATTCAACTGATGCGTTAACTGGAGAGTCACTACTTACCATAGGCAACTTACCTTACGGCGATTTAAGATGGGAACAAACAACCAGTTTAAACTTAGGATTAGATTGGAATCTATTTCAAAATAAAGTAAACGGATCAATAGAATATTATACGAAGAGAGGTAGAGATTTGATCACTACGTTACCGGTGCCTTTGGAATACGGCGTACCTAACATGTACGTAAATGGCGGTTCAATGAAAAATGAGGGCTATGAAGTGAGCGCTAATTTTGTACCGGTACGCACTAGAAACTTTACCTGGTCGGTAAGTTTAAATACATCTAAAAATCGCAACCTCGTTACCAAAACCGGTGCACAAGTGGTAAGCTGGCGTACAGCTGCTTCTGGTCAGCTCAACGTAGAAGGACAGCCGGTTTCAGCATTTTATGCCTTTAAATACACGGGTATTAATCCGGCTAATGGCGAGCCAACTTTTGATTTAAGTGTTGCACCAGGTGCTGATCCTAAAAGTCCTACTTCATTTATGCAATACATGGGTAAGCTTGATCCTGATTTTACCTCTGGTTTAGGAATGAATTTTAGGTATAAAATGTTAAGCTTCAGCAGTTCCTTTTATCTACAAGTGGGCGGAAAGAGATTTTTAGCGCCTTTGTACAATTACGCGTCTAACAATAGCGGATTGCCTACTGAATATGAAAATCTATCGAGACTAATATTAGATAGGTGGACGCCATCTAATACTGGTGCGTCAATTCCAGCTTTGCCTAATGGTAGCCTGCCCAGTGTTGCCTTACCAAATAACGATCAGACTTATAAAAACCTCTACATGTTCTACAACTATAGTACTGATAGGGTAGTTAGTGCGACCAGTTTTCGCTGTAATAACATCAACGTAAGTTATACTTTACCAGAATCGGTAGTTAAAAAAATAAAGTGTAAAAATGTGTCATTAGGTGGGGGCGTATCTAATCCTTTTGTAATCAATAGTCATGATTTTAACGGAGTTGATCCCGAAGTGGCCTACGGCGGGCAGCCGCGTACCAGAACCTATACTCTAAACCTAAACCTAAGCTTTTAAGTGATGAAAAAAATATTTTTATGCAGCCTGGTGCTGATCATGACACTCTCCATTTCCTGCAAAAAGTTTTTAGAGGAATATAGTCAGGAGGAGATGCGCCCAGGATCAACGGGTGATTTAACTTCACTGATGAACGGCGATGCTTATCCCAATGGCGTATCTATAGAGACTTTTGATGTACTAACGGATGACATCCAAAATAATCCCTTAATACAGGTAAACGGCGCACCTATACCTACTTATCTGGCGAGCTTACAGGCAGGTACGCCTATGTTCACTTTTAATCCAACTATGTTTGATCAAAATAACACCATCAGTACATCTGCTAATGTATACACCAGACTTTACACTAAAATTAAAGGATGTAATGTAATTATTGATTATCTGGATAATGTATCGGGTACGGCAAAGGATAAAAATGCCATTTTAGGCCAGTGCCTATTTTTAAGGGCTTACTACTATTTAAGATTGGTTACACTTTATGGTCAAATGTACAATGGTGCAGGTGTAAATCCTGAAACCGCATTAGGTGTACCATTGGTACTTAGTAGTCAGGTTAAAGATGGTGGTTTGCCTCGTAATTCACTCAAAGAAGTTTACGATCAGGTTGAAAAAGATTTACTACGGGCCGAGCCGCTACTGAGAGCTAACTTTACACCGACTAACGTTTTTAGAGTAAGTGCCGATTTATGTAATGCCTTGCTATCTCGTTTTTATCTATATAAAGGTAGGAACGAAGATATGGACAAAACCATCCAGTATGCTACCGCAACTTTGCAAAACAAATTTATCCTTACTTCTTTAGCTGGCTTTGTAGGAAGCAATAACGCAATTTCTCCAAATGGCATTTATAATGCAGCTAGTCCCGAAGTGCTTTGGATTTATTCGGGCTCTTATTCTGATATCAATACCGTTAACTTCGATAATAGGTCATTGCCTCCGTTTACCGTATCGGCTGATTTAAGTAACCAGTACGATAAAGGTACCGGAACTTCTAATTACGGCGATTTGCGTTATCAGTATTATTTCCAGTCGTTCACCACAGCTAGTGGCACTAAGTTTCCATATCGTACTGCAAAAAATACGGTAAACGCAACTTATGGCACTAAAGGATTTAGGGTGGCTGAATTATATCTTAACCGTGCCGAAGCCTATGCCCGTAGATTTCTTGTTAGCGGAAACACCACTGATAGAACAGCTGCTCTGGCTGATTTGAACACCTTAAGACAAAGTAGGTACGATACTAGAAATACAGTTTATACGCCTGTAAATATTACCGATGCACAAGCACTTTATACGTTTTGTAAAGAGGAACGCAGGAGAGAGCTGGCTTTGGAAGACTGCCACCGTTTTATTGATTTAAAAAGATGGGGTATGGGCGTTACCCACATTTATACCGGACCAGATAATGTAACCAGCACGTTTACGTTGCCACCAAATAGTCCGCTATTTGCTTTGCCTATCCCTTATGATGTGATGTTGGCCAACACCGGACTTATTCAAAATCCTAGATAAATTATTCTTATTAAACCTTTAAAATCATGAAAATTTATTCTAAACTCTTCATACTATTAGCAGCTATGGCTATCATTAGTTCATGCGCTAAAAAGGAAGAAACACTTACCCCTTCCAATATCAATTTAACTTACAAGCTGCCACAGGGAAATAATGCCTTTGACCAAACTATTGTAAATTATTACAAAACTTACGGTAGCTATATGTTGTATCAATTTACAGAACGTGATGCGTACTGGACTCCAACAGGTTGGAAACGACCAGTTTTGAATGATGCTGCAGGAAGTTGGTCTGGAATTGATGTTTCACCTGCTGAAACCAGTGCTGTTGAAGCTCAGGTTGATCTCATTAATAAAAGCCTGTTTACGCTTTATCCGGCAGCTTTCTTAAAAAAGTATTTGCCTGCGAAATTGTTGCTGTGCAATAAGGTAGATTCTATCTACACCACATTCGTTTTTACACCAACGTATGTTACCAATAAAAACATCAAAAAGATTCCTGCATTTTATAGTTACGATAACATCTATATCAATTACGGAAATAGTACAGTTGCACAATTAACTGCGGCTGAGAAATTGGCTTTTTTAGCCAGATTAAATCAGGTGTTTTTCCAGAGCATTAATGAGAGAGGGATGATATTGCCTTCTGTGGAATTTATGAACTCCGCTGATTACGCTTCAACCAACTCAACACAGGCGGTAGCGTACAGCAAAGGTTTAATTGCCAATTCTAACAATACCATCACACCAACTGCAGATTGGAATGCTTATATGATGGCGATGGTTACACTTTCTGAAGCAGATCTTAATCGTTCTGTAGTTAATACTGACAAAAGTGCCGCAGGTATTTTAAACGCAACTAAAGACAGCAATGGTATCATTAAAAAACGCTATGCTATAGTTCGTAACTACTTTATTAACAATTTTCAGGTTGATCTTCAGGCTATCGGAAATAAAGCCAGGGGCCTGTAGAAATTGGTCAATTTATCTTTTCACTTAAGTATTGCCTGTAACACACAGCAGGCAATACTTTTTAACACTAATGAATGAAACTACTAAAAAAGTTGTTGTTGCTGGGCGGCCTTTGCTTAAGTACCAGTTTAATGGCACAAAAGGCGTCCCAATCGCCACCTGCTATCAGCACATTTATCAAGCAGAATGCAATATCCTACAAAGGTGTGTTCAACATTTATCAGCAGGATGATAAGTATTACCTGGAGTTACAGGATTCACTGTTAAACCGTGATATCCTGGCTATGATTGTCATTAACAAAGGTTCGGCACAGGTAGCCAGAGATGCAAGAAAGCGTTACGGCTTTGCCGGAGATGTGGTACATGAAGCGGTTTTTAAATTCAACAGAAACAAAAAAGGTGCAATCAACATGGAACAGTCGCAGTTCTATAATGCGCCGAAGGCTAATAGCATTTTCTATAATGCCCTTACTCAAAGGCCATCGCAGATTATCATGTCTTTTACACCGGTTGCCAAAGATGCAGGTGCGGTACTCATCGATATTACGCCGGCAATCAATGCAGATATGCCCATATTATCCCTAAGTGGCGCAAAAGAAGAATTAGGCCTGGGCGCTTATCAGGCTAATCTATCAAGGCTAACCGCAATTTCGGCCTACAAAAACAACATGGTGTTCCGTTCATTGCGCAATTATTCGCCCGGGGCGCTAGCCCAAAAGCCCAATTCAGGCGAAGGACCTGTTGAACCTCAGCAGCCACAGGAAAACCAGAACGCTCTTCAAAACGGGCCAACGGCGTGGGAAGTTGGTGCAAGCTGGTATTTGTTGCCGGCCATACCCATGCGACAGCGCTTTGCCGATAAAAGGGTTGGTTATTTTGCACGTGGATTGAATGATTATTCCAGCAATCCCCTTAAACTGGAAGAACGTGGCCTGGCCACCCGTTGGAAAATAGAGCCTAAACCACAGGATGTAGAAAAATACAAACGTGGCGAACTGGTTGAACCTGCACAACCCATTGTTTTTTATGTTGACAGGAATACTCCGGAGTATTTGCAACCGTATTTTATTGCCGGCGTGGATGCCTGGCAAAAAGTTTTTGAGAAAATAGGGTTTAAAAATGCCATTGTGGCCAAAATGGCACCTACGGCAGCAGAAGATCCCGATTTTTCTATGGATAATATCAACTATTCTGTGATTTCTTATAAACCTTCCACCACTGCAAATGCTTATGGTCCCATGGTGATTGATCCGCGTTCTGGTCAGATTCTGAGTTCGCACGTGGCCGTTTTTCACAACATTACCGATTTAATGCAGCGCTGGTACTTCGTCATGTGTTCAGCAATGGATCAGAGAGGCCGTAAGCTGCCCCTGGCTAAAGATATTATGGGCCGGATGTTACAAACTGTAATTACACACGAAGTGGGGCATACCTTGGGCCTGCGTCACGATTTTGCAGGCAGCCACAGTTATAGCGTAGATAGTGTTCGTAAACGAGATTATGTAGCTAAAAATGGTTTTGGTGCTTCTATTATGGATTACCTCAGATTTAACTATGTAGTGCAGCCTGAAGATGGTTTTACCCCGGAAGAACTTCATCCGAAAATCGGTGTATATGATGAGTTTGCGATTGAATGGGGATACAAATATTTCCCTGAACTGAACAATGCCTACAAAGAGGGTGAATTTTTGAAAAACTGGGTGACGGAGAAACGTAAAGATGTGCGGTTGTTTTATTTTCCTGAAGGCGATTTTTCCGACCCCCGCGTACAATCAGAAGATATGGGCAGCAATGCCATGCAAGCCGGTGCTTTAGGTATTAAAAACCTTAAATACATCATGAATAACATGGAAAACTGGCTGGAGAAAGATGACGATGAAAATTACAGCATGATGAGAAGGATGCATGCTTCCGTTGCAAGCCGTTACAATGAATATCTGGCACATGTAGTTAAAAATATAGGCGGTAGATATGGTGATCAGGCGCTTAAGGCAGAAGATAAGCCCAATTTTGTTCCGGTAGGCCGTGCCACGCAAAAAGAAGCCATGGCCTTCATTAATACCTATTATTTTCAGGAACCGGTTTGGCTGTTTCCTAAAAATATAACCGATAAAACCAGGTTTGTATTTGCCGGTGAAGTACAGGCAGATTATGAAGCTTTTTTAGGAAAAGTTTTTTATAAATTTTCTGCCATCTCGAAGAACGATCGCATTACAGGGCAAACTCCTTACACGCTTAACGAATTTTTTGATGACCTGTACCAGGGAATTTTTGGTGATATAAATTCAGTAGCGCCTATTTCTGATTACCGCAGAATGCTGCAGCGGAATTACATTAACAAGCTGTTGGGTTCAATCTATAATCCGGCAAGTTTTGGGAATAATGAAGCCATTTTAATGAAACTGCAACTGGAGAAGATTAAAAAAGCCTGTGATGACGCTCAACAGCTCAAAACCGATTACCTGTCAAAAGATCATTTGAGAGCCATTTCAGAATTGATAAAGCAATGGCAGGAGAGCAAGCCTGCAAGCTAGTACAGCGCGAACATAAATAAACAGATGGAGCCGTCAATGATTTTAAAAAAAATATTGATCATGATGGCTTAATGATCATTAAAAGCAGAACGATACGGATGAAAAAAATATTAACAATGGTGTTGCTGGCTTTAGCCATTACCTCTACAGTGGTAGCCCAGCAGCCAAAACAAAGTGCTTCTTTAAATTTCGAAAAGTTTATTAAAGATAAAAAACAGCTGGTAGCAGGTACATTTCCCGTTTACCAGGCTGATGAAAAATATTACCTGCAGATCGGGCCAAACCAATTGAATAAAGATATTCTGGTGGCCGGAGATATCCGTTTTGGTGCTTCTGCAATCTCTAAATCGTCGGGTGTACTTAGGTTTGTGAAAGGACCGGGCGAAAACCTGTATGTCACCAGAAATAATTATAGCGAACAGGCCGTTAACAACGCACCTATGTCACAATTGTTGAGTGGCTCAACCCTTGAACCCATTAGCTTTACATTTAAAATAGAGGCTTCAGGTAAAGATACTGGTAGTGTGATTATCGATATCACCAGGCAACTAATCGAGGGCGGTGAACTTTTTTCTTTTAAGAACTACAATCTTATGGCCAACCCAGATCCAAGCAGATCGGGGGTAGAACAGGCTGAAGCAGTTAAAAACGGTGTTTTTTTTAACGTGGTCAGAACCCAGAATAATCCGGGACGTGATTATAATGGCAAAAGTATAGAGCAAGCTAATACCATGCAGTTCGGTTTGTTATTACAGCAGCTTTCTGAAGCGCAGATGCCCATCAAACTTGCTGATAAACGCATTGGTTTTGATACCCGCCAGTTTACTGATTTTGGATTGGCCGGTTATGCAGCAAAAAAAATTATGGTAATTAAAAAGTGGAACTTACTGGTAAAACCACAGGATGTTGCCAGCTACAAGGCGGGTAATCTGGTAGAGCCTCAGCAGCCTATTCTGGTTTATATCCATGCTTCAGTACCCCAGTTTTTTATCAACGCCGTTAAAGATGGTGTTTTAGCATGGAACAAGTGCTTTGAAAGTGCCGGATTTAAAAACGCAATCAAAGTTGTTTTACCCGAAAACGGTAAACCGGTAGCCATGGAAGAAGGTAGCGTATTGATGGCCTGGGCAGGTGTTTCGCCGAAAGCAGTGGTAGATTTGATAGAAGACCCCCGAACTGCCGAAATTAAAACTGCAAAGGTAACATTCAGCGATTTAATGATTGATGACCTGTTGCAAAAGTATTTTATACAATGCGGGGCTTACGATCCGCGGATTCAAAAAGATGCTGCCTCGCCTGCAGTACGCCAGGATATCCTGAAGTTTAAAGTTAGCCAGGCCATGGCTGAAGTGCTGGGCATGCTTCCAAACTATGCGGCAAGTGCCGCTTATACCGTACAGCAACTCAGCGACCCCAAATTTGTAAACCAACACGGATTTACCTCTTCAATTACCGATCAGTTAGAGTTTAACTATTTAATGTTACCTGCTTCAAAGACATTTGACAGCAAACTGTTTTTACCGCATATAGGCGCCTATGATCATCTGGCCATTAACTGGGCGTACCGTCAGTTTCAGGATGGCAACAATGGCGCCTCATTTTTAAAGGAAGGCAAAATAAACCCTGCGCTTTATTACTCGGCCGAAGACAAGAACAACCCTTATGCACAGGCTAAAGATTTATCTTCACAAAATATAGAAGCCGCGCAGATTGGAATCAATCGACTGAAAGCTTTCTACCCGAAACTCGAAGGTATTGCATCTAAAATGAATGATGATACCTGGGATACCTACATGTTGCTTGCCGCCAATTTTATCATGTCGTACGACCAGTATGCCACCAGTGTGTTACCTAATATAGGTGGAAAACAGCGTTTTGCGGTGATGAAAGGTTATAATAGTATACCATCCGTTTATGTGCCAAAGGCAAGGCAACTGGCCACCTTCGAATTTTTATACCAAAATGTATTAAAAGAAGTACCGGCATGGACCAGAAATGATAGGGCACAATCCATGGATGGCTCCAATACCGAAACACTGGTTTCAAAAACTTCAAACAAGATCGTTAATTACCTCACCACTGCCGATCTGCTCAAAAATCTTTTGGAAGCCGAAAATTCAGGAGAAAAAAATGTTTTTGGCACAAAAGATCTGTTTAATCAGGTAGATCATTATATCTTTTTAGATTTTAACCCAGATACAGCGTTAAGCACTTATCAGCGCAATATTCAGTATAACTATCTTAAAAACCTGCTGACTTTAATTTCAAAAAACAAAATCGATGCTGGTTTAAGTGATATCAGTATTGTTTTAAATGCTTACCGCACTTCATTAAATAAACAAATTAACCAGGTAGCCAATACCCATAAAGACCCTTTAACAAAAGAGCATTTTCAATTAATGAAGATGTTAATGAATAACGAACCTAATGCCAGATAATATGAGAAGAATCATTTTTGCAGTAACCATGCTTTTTTTAAGCCTGGCTGTAAGCGCCCAGAAAAAAGAAATCCATTTCGAAAAGCTAAGCCTGAAAGAAGCTTTGGCTAAGGCCAAAAGTGAAAATAAGTCTGTTTTTGTAGATTGTTTTACCACCTGGTGCATTCCCTGCAAGCAAATGGAGGCCAATGTATTTACACAAGATAGTGTTGCCGATTTTTACAATAGAAACTTTATCAACATCAAAGTGGATATGGAAAAAGGCGAGGGGCCATCGGTTAAAAAAATGTATACCATTGAAGCTTATCCCTCTTACCTGGTATTAGATGCCGACGGAAAAATCAGGAATAAGTTTGTAGGCGGTATGTCGGCGAAAGATTTCATCGCAAATGCCAGCAAAGGATTAACGGCAAATAATGATGAAGCGAACCTCAATGCCCGTTATGAGCATGGCGATCGTACGCCCGAGTTAATGAGGGCTTACATCAGGCAAAAGATTAAGGTGATGGAAAAATCAAGGGCTAAGGAACTGAATAACGAGTTAATGGCCAGTTTAACACCAGAGCAAAAAGCCAGCCCAGAAAATTGGTTTTTATTTGGCGAAAACCGCTATACCATGTACCTGTCTGATTTCTCAAGCCCTAACTTCGAATACCTGGCCGAACATTGGAGAGATTTTGTGGCAAAAAATACCAAGGATACAGTTGATAAAAAGCTTTCATCTGTATACAGACAAATTGCATCGTGGACCTTAAATGGTTTTTATGCCAAAGTAAAGCCTTTTAACAAGAAGGATTACGAACGCTACAAAACGCAAATCCGCAATACCGAAATGCCTGATAAAAAACAGTTGTTGGTGATGATGGATATTGCCATTGCAGCCGGAGAGAAAAACATTGATGAAGTTACCGACTTGTTTTTGAAAAATTTAGGTTCTTTCTCTGAAGCCAACCGCCATATCTTATTTGACTATGTTACGTTTGCCAGAACTATCAAAGGTTATACATTTCCAAAGATAGCCGGGCTTTCAGATGAAATCACCAGAACTTCGGGTAATCCTTACCTGGTAAGTTTATTTAAGTCTATGAAAGAGAGATATGTGCAAAAAGCCAATTAGTTTAATTTTATTATGGTGGGTTTGCAGTGTAGCGGCTGTTGCACAGCAAGCCAATTATAAAGCTGCTCAAAAATTTGATGCGCCAAATTTAAATAAGCTGATTGGTACCACAAAGGTGATTCCATTTTTTCTTAAAAATGGCAGGTATTTTTGGTTTATCGCTGATGAACCTATTTTAAATGGTAAACAACCGGATTGGTCAGGCGATTCTCTTGTTGCGCCCGCTAAAAAGAATACGCATTACATTGTAAATTTAGCTACAGGAAAAAAGCAGAGCTTATTTGATAAACCCGAAATACTGAGGCAATTAAAAGCGCTCACAGGGCAAATGGTTGAAGAAAAGGACGTGATGTATTGGGCAAATTTTTCAGAAGATGAAAAAAGTGTTATTATAAAATATGGCGCAAAAACTTATGACTATAACTACGAAACAAAAAAAATAACCTTACAGGTTAACAAAGCACCAATAACAAAAACAGCCGGTTTTGGTGTCTCTGCAGATGGTAATTGGACGCTTTACAGCAAAGCACATAATTTGTACATTGCTGCAACTGCCAACAAGAAAAATGAACGTCAGCTGAGTTTTGATGCTGAACCTTATTTCTCGTTTTGTGTTGATCAAAAAGGTACGTACACTACTGATAAAACTTATCCTTCTAATGCAAAATGGTTAGGTGACAGATATTTTTATGCCTTAAGGGTAGATACGCGGAAAGTGGCTACGCTGGCTGTAATCAGCTCGGCGATCACACCAAGACCAAGGGTATCAACCTATAAATATGAATTACCGGGCGATAAGGACGTAGCGCAGTATGAGCTTTATATCGGCAATGCCGAAAGCGGATCTTTCAAAAAAGTAGACCTGAAACGCTGGCCAGATCAGCAATTGGAAGTAATCGAAGCTCAGGGAAATACAAAGGAAGTTTTCGTCATCAGACGTAAACGCAGCAGGGATGAAATGGAACTTTGTGCGGTAGACCTGGCTTCGGGAAATGTCCGTTCCATTATACAGGAAACCAGCAAACCCTTTATTAACGAAGATTTTTTCTATGTTTCATTTATAAAAGGAGGAAAGGAAATTATCTGGTGGAGCGACAGAACAGGTTGGGGCCAATACTACCGTTACAACAGTGAGGGCCATTTACTCAACCGCATTACCAAAGGCAATTTTACGGCCGGAAAAATCATGTCTATCGATACCGTTAAAGGCGATATTTATCTGTATGGTTATGGTAAGGAGCGTAACATCAACCCTTATTATGCCATGTTATACAAGGTGGCTTTAAACGGTAAAAACGAGCAGTTGCTTACCCCTGAAAACGCTACCCATCAGGTTTATATCTCACCAGACCGAAAATATTTTGTAGATAACTATTCCCGTATAGATCTGGCGCCGGTAACGGTGCTGCGTAAAATTGACGGCAAAACCATTTCCGAAGTATTAAGGCCAAATGTAAGTAATCTATATGCTTATGGTTGGAAAAATGCCGAACCCTTTACCGTAAAAGCTAAAGATGGCGTAACCGATTTGTATGGACTGATCTGGAAACCATTCGATTTTGATCCGGCTAAAAAATATCCGGTAATATCTCAGGTTTATCCTGGTCCTCAGATCGAAACCGTTTGGAACGATTTTACTGTGCTTGATAAATATAACAATGCCGCTCTGGCGCAAATAGGATTTATTGTGGTAGCAGTTGGGCATAGGGGAGGCTCGCCCATACGTAATGCCGAATATTACAAGTATGGCTACGGAAACCTTCGCGATTACGCTATCGACGATGATAAATGTGCCCTTGAGCAATTGGCCAAACAACATCCCTTTATGGATCTAGACAGAGTAGGGATCTTCGGCCATTCCGGGGGAGGTATGATGACTGTTGCTGCCATGGGCAAATATCCTGATTTTTATCAGGTAGGCGTGGCTTCATCGGGTAACCACGACAATAGAATTTATAACCGAACCTGGGGTGAAACTTATCAGGGACTGGAAAATAAAATGCCTTTAAATGAGGATTTAGCCAAAAAAATAAAAGGTCATTTAATGCTGGTAACCGGCGAGGTTGACGAGAATGTAAATCCGGCAAATACCTACAGAATGGTAGATGCCCTAATCAAAGCAGATAAAGATTTTGATTTAATGGTGCTGCCCGGACAGGATCACCACTATGAGGGCGCTGCGAAGCTTTATTTCGAGAAACGAATGCGGGCTTATTTCGCAAAATATTTTATTGAACAAAACATTTCTACAGATAGAAAATAGATATAGCAATTAGGTTGCTAATTTTTAGTTAATGATGAGCGGAGCTGGTTGGATAACCGCTCCGTTTTTTAGCTTAACATATAATTACTTGAGTTTGATAATTAATTCTTAGGTAATCGTCATGCTGAATTTATTTCAGCATCTTTTAAAAAAGATACGATCTGGTATCAGATAAAAAAATGAAAATATTTTTTTTCTTTTTAAAATGAATCCGATAGCTCTACTTTAAAAATAAATTTTTGCCGTCGAAACTATATACACTTATGGTTGTTGAACTTCAAAATAAAATCAAAATATGAGGCAGCATTTACGAACAGCTTTATTGTTCTTAATCACATTCAGCATAGCATTGCCGGCGTGCAAGAAGAAAACCATAGATGAACCTACTCCGCCTGATCCATTTGATGTTTATGCCTCAGGTAGGGAAGGTTATGTAGCCAAATACTGGAAAAACGGGAAAGCAGTTAATCTTGGTCGTGCTGGCGTATCTTCTGATGCAAATGCTATGGTAATCGCCGGAAATGATGTTCACATTGCGGGTTACGAAGTTAATGCCTCCGGAAAATATGTGGCCAAATATTGGAAAAATGGCGTATCAACCTCACTAACCGATGGGAGCCGGGATGCTTTTGCAAATGACATATTTATCCAGGGAAATGATGTGTACATTGCCGGACAGGAAATGGCACCTGGTAAATCGACCTACCAGGCGAAATACTGGAAAAACGGAACTCCTGTAGTATTAACAGATGATACACAGTCTTCTATTGCCACCGGGATCGTCCTTGTTGGAAATGATGTTTATGTAATTGGTGAGCGAAGAAATTTGGATTGGCTTAGTCCGATTACGGTTTATTGGAAGAATGGACAGCTTTTTGATCTGTCAGACCAGACTAGAACTGCTGACAATCAGGCGATAGCCGTATCAGATAACGATTTATATTTACTCTGGTCTGAAACCTATGATAGTGCCGGGCAGTCACAAACCAGGTATAGTAAAAACATGGGCAATCCGGTACTTATTAGCGATGGTACTGCAGATGTGAGGGGCTATTCAATTTTTGTAAACGGGAGCGATGTATATGTTGCAGGATCGGGTACTGTTAACGGAAATAATGCAATTGTGGCAAAATATTGGAAAAACGGATCACCGGTCATTTTATCCAATGGCCCGGAAAGTGCCTACGCCTTATCTATAGCTGTTTCAGGTGCTGATGTTTTTGCAGGTGGCTACCGTGACGGGAGTAATGGAAAATCTGGAGTAGCCCAGTATTGGAAAAATGGTAGTGTAGTGCAGCTTACCGATGGATCAGCATCGGCACTGGTCCACAAAATTATCGTCATTAAAAAGTAGCTACATTTTTGCACCAGATATGTATCAGGCAACATGCTGAAAGAACACCTACCTTTGCTAAAGTTTATTGAGTTAAAGAATTTACTGTTGGACGATCAAAAACATTGTTTGTGTGCTGCGGCCTTAATCTGATTGTAAAATAAACAGGGCATTATTATTGTTGAGCGCCGATCTGTATCGTTTTTAAAAAAATAACTTAATTTTATCTCTATAAATGATATCCAGGTTTTCAGTTTTAAATATTTTCAAGAAAATGCATTTCCATCATCCAATCCAATCATCACAATCACAATACGCTCATGAACTATAAAAAACTACAGGAAGATGTAGAAAAGCATGTGGTTAATTACTTCCATACCCATAGCGATCCGCGTTTGGTTTATCACAACCTGGAACATACGCAAGAAGTCGTAAATGCTGCACAGCAGATAGCCAATCACTACCAGTTAAACGAACAGGATTTTTTTACGGTAATGGCGGCTGCCTATTTTCATGATACCGGATATTTTGAAGACGCGTTAAACCACGAAGCAAAAGGAGCAATATTGGCAGATGATTTTCTGGCCAGCCATCAGGTGAACCAGGAAATCCGCGATCAGGTTAAAAGTGCAATACTCGCCACCAAAATCCCTCAAAACCCTAAAAACGAGATTGATAAAATCCTTTGTGATGCAGATTTATTTCATTTAGGTCAGGCTGATTTTCGTGCAAAAGGGAAGTTAATGCATAAAGAAAATGAACGGATCTACAAGAAAGACATCAGTAAATCAGATTGGCGCAAAAAAGACATCCAGTTTCTGGAAGCGCACCATTACCATACCGATTATGCCAATCTGTTGTTAAGCGATCAGAAACAAAAAAACATAGAAAAACTGAAAAGCAAACTAACGGCACAGGAAGTAATCAACACCGAGCTTCAGGAACCAAAAAACTTTGCGCCGGTTATTGTTACTGACAAAAAGAAAAAAGATAAAGACAACAGGCCAGATAAGGGAATTGAAACGATGTTCAGGATTACATCGGCCAATAACCAGAGGTTGAGCGATATGGCCGATAACAAGGCACACATCCTCATTACCGTAAATTCAATTATGCTTTCCTTAATCGTGAGTTTATTGTTAAGGCGACTGGAAGATCATGGCAACCTGATTATCCCGACATTTATTTTATTGTTGGTGAGTTTAACCTGCGTAGTGGTTTCCATTTTATCAACCCGTCCATCCATACCAAAAGGAGAATTCACGCAGGAAGATATGGATAAGAAAAAGGTAAACCTCCTGTTTTTTGGCAATTTCTACAAAATGAGTTTGCCCAGTTATACCGATGGTATGATTAAGGTGATGAACGATAAAGATTTTTTATACGGTACCTTAATTACGGATGTATACTCGCAAGGGGTGGTATTAGGCCGGAAATATAAACTTATCCGCCTGGCTTATAACATTTTCATGTTTGGTTTAATTGCGGCGGTATTAGCATTTGTAATTGCTTACGCAGCTTACGGTAAACTTTAATGGAACAGTTGATAGAAACCTCTTTTTTTAATCGGGATTTAAGCTGGTTAAAGTTTAACGAGCGCATTCTGATGGAAGCAGAGCGAAGCACCGTTCCGCTACTGGAACGGATTAAATTTTTAGCTATCTTCTCTTCCAATCTTGATGAATTTTATCGGGTAAGGATGCCTGTACTGCTCGCTTTGGAAAAATTGAGTAACAAAGAAGATAACGACATCAGGATCGATGATCATTTATTGACTGCGGCCAATCAGCTTATTTCTGATCAGCAACAGCGCTATGGTAAGATACTTCAGTCAGATCTGATCCCATTGCTCAAAGAAAATCAAATAAACTTAATCTACGGGGAGCCGTTTCCTGCAGACATTCAGAAAAGTACTACAAGGTATTTTTTAAGTCAGGTAATGGCCTTTTTGCAGCCGGTGTATGTAAATGCCAGCTCCGATTTTTTCCCTTCTAATAATGAGCTTTACTTTCTGATTACATTAAAAAAGAAAGAAGATGCCGAAGTAGTGATTTTAAATGTCCCTTCCAACCAGTTGCCGCGTTTTTATAAGGTAGAATCAGGAGATCAAACCTTTGTGGTGTTTCTGGATGATATTGTACGTTTTCATTTAGACCGCGTTTTTCCGCAGGCTGATGTAACCGGATGTTATAGCTTTAAAATTACCAGAGATGCAGAATTAGATCTTAAAGATGAATACTCCGGTAATTTATCAGAACAGCTCGAAAAACAATTGATGAAACGCGATTTGGGTTTAGCCACGCGTTTTCTTCACCAACCTGGTATTCCGGCCAATGTATTTGAACTGCTTAAAAAACTATTTAACCTAAAAAAGGCAAATAGGATAGAAGGAGGACGGTATCATAACCTGAAAGATTTTATGGCCTTTCCGGTGAGTTTACCAAAATTGTCCAACCAAAACTGGCCAAAGATCTGTAATACCGACCGGATCGACGGATCGTTAACCGAAGCCATTTATAAAAACGACATCATTATACACACACCTTACCAGAGTTATGATAGTGTTTTGCGGTTTTTTAATGAAGCTGCCATCGATGCCGAAGTGAGGGAGATTTATGTTACGCTTTATCGTGTGGCCAGCGATTCTAAAATTGTAAATGCGTTAATCAGCGCAGCAAAAAACGGTAAAAAAGTTACCGTTCTGGTTGAGCTTAAAGCCCGTTTTGATGAGGCCAATAACATCAAATGGGCAAAAAAAATGAAAGATGCCGGCGTTGATATTATTTATAGTGTCACCGCGCTTAAAGTGCATGCAAAAGTAGCCCTGGTAAAACGCCGGATAGGGAATAGAATGCGTTACGCTGGTTTGTTTGCTACCGGAAACTTCAACGAAAGCACCGCTGCTTTTTATACCGATCACATCTTAATGACGGCCAATAAAGAAATGCTACGGGAAGTAGAACTGCTTTTCATTTTTCTGGCTAAACGGGTTAAGCCTTCATCTCCTGATCAGATTAAATTCCATCATTTACTGGTGGCCCAGTTTAATTTACAGCAGGTTTTTCTCAACCTTATTGATCGGGAAATTGAACACGCCAGGCAAGGCAAACCATCAGGCATTACCATTAAAATGAATAATTTGGAAGAGAAAGTATTGATCAACAAACTTTACGAAGCCTCTTCAGCTGGAGTAAAAATCGACATGATCGTAAGGAGCATCTGCCGCCTAATTCCGGGGGTAGCAGGAATGAGCGAAAATATTAAAGTTACCCGCATTGTAGATCGTTATCTGGAACACGGACGTGTTTTTATTTTTAATAACCTGGGTAAGTATGATGTTTATTTGGGCTCTGCCGATTGGATGAACCGGAATATTTACCGAAGAATTGAAGTTTGTTTTCCGGTTTATGATGAGCAGATTAAGAAAGAAATAATGGATATTATCGAAATTCAAAAACAAGATAACGTGCAGGCGGTTTGTATAGCTGAAAACATGGATAATATACAGGTTGAAGCAGATCAAAAGCTGGTTTCGTCTCAACATGCCATTTACGAATTTTTGAAAAATAAATCATAATAAAACGCCGTGATATATAGTGGCCTGTGTACCCGCCATAAGGTCATATGCCGTGGTCTATGTCCTATATATGCCGTGGTCTGTGTCCTCACAGACCACTTTATATGGTTAGCATGATTTTAGTTAGTATGATTTTATCCATGGTCTGTGAGGACACAGACCAGGACAAGTAAAAATTAAATTTACCCTTATGAAATACAATAAAACTCTTTTAGCTTCAGGTCTTTTAATCGCTTCAGCTTTTCTTAGCGTATCCTGTGTGAATAGTAACCGCGATGATAAACAAAAGGATTCAGACAGTACAACTGCATCAGTAAGCGGGGCAGAAAAATCGAATTTACCGTACGATTTAACAAAACCGGTAAAATATAATATGCCGCAAAATCTCTTTGAAATTTCGGGTATTGTATTCCATAATGGCGATCCCAGGGAAGTTTTTGCCATTCAGGATGAAGATGGCGATCTTTTTCATCTGGGTTTGGGCGATAAAGAATCGAAATTTACCAAATTTGGTGGTAAAGGCGATTATGAAGATGTAACCATCATTAAAAATTATTTCGTTGTGTTAAAAAGTAATGGTGAGCTACATACCTTCCCAATTGCTGAATTAGGCAAGCCAAAAGCCGGCAATGTAACCAAAACCAAAGATCTGGTACCAAAAGCCGAATATGAAGGTTTGGCCGCAGATGAAAAAAACAATATGATTTATGTGCTGACTAAGGATAGTAAAGCTGATTCTAAAGCAAAAGCATCCAGTATTTATGGGTTTAAAGTTGCTGATGATGCTTCGTTAACGGCAGCCGGAGAATTTAGCCTCTCACATAAAGCAATCGAAAAAGCATCCGGAAGTTCAAAATCACGGTTCCGTCCATCTGCATTGGCTAAAAATCCCCAAACTAACGAGTGGTACATCCTTTCATCCGTAAATAAACTATTGGTCGTTACAGATGCTGATTTCAAGGTTAAAACCACATATCCCCTGGATCCGCAGTTATTTAACCAGCCAGAAGGCATCGCTTTTGATCGCGATAATAATCTATATATCTCCAATGAGGGCGGAACGCTATCTGCAGGAAATATTTTAATGTTTAAGTTGAAAAAATAAATCTGGTAGTGGTATCCTAAGGCGATCATACTATAAGTTGCGAGGAATCGTCGTTCCCAACTTGATTGGGAATCCTAATGCAGGCGCTTTAAGATTAGCTTTGCTGAGCACTCCGTGGTTCCCGCCTGTGCGAGAATGACGGCCGTACTGATAGATTCTGTCTATGGTGGAGATATTTATTTATAAAATCAATATGAATGGACAGTAGAATTTGACGGTGGAGTTGTTACCTTTAAATAAATCTCCCGAGGGATCGTCATTGCGAGAAGGCTTTTTCAGCCGACGAAGCAATCTTTATAGCAAGGATTCTAGCGTGATAGATTGCTTCGTCGTTCCTCCTCGCAATGACGATCTTTTTGGAACGATGCTCATGAGAAATAAATTAAATTTTAAAATAACTACCTTTATACAAATGCCGAGTCTATGATTAAAAGATTTACCCTTTTTACCATCTTATTTTTAATCAACTTCATTGCCTTTGCGCAGGATGATGTAAAATACCGTGTAATTCTTTTTGGCGATGCAGGAGAGATGAACGCTGCCCAAATGCAGGATTTAAAAAATGCAGCTAAGCAGATTCTTCCCCAAAAAACCACCGTTTTATATCTGGGCGATAATATTTATCCAACCGGGATGGGGTTGCCCGGAAGTGTAGAAGAAGAAGAAACCAAAAAGATTCTGCGCTCGCAGTTCGAACCGATGCGTAAAATGGGCGCTGCGGTTTATTTTATTCCCGGCAACCACGATTGGGATAAATCGGGGCCAAAAGGACTGGCCAAAATAAAAGCGCAGGGCGATTACCTGAGGGAACAGAATGACCCTCTGCTTAAACTTATCCCTGATAATGGCTGCCCCGATCCAATAGCCATTAAATTAACAGATAAACTCACCATCATTGCCTATGATAGCGAATGGTGGTTATTTCCATATAACAAAACCAACCCAAATGACGATTGTGATTGCCACACGAAAGATGAGGTGCTGGTAAAAATGGACGAGTTATTGGCTGAAAATAAAGATAAGGTAATTCTGCTGGCATCACACCATCCTTTTCAGAGTTATGGCCCGCATGGTGGTTACTTTAATTTGAGGAACCATCTTTTCCCGTTAACTTCCTTAAATAAAAATCTTTACATCCCTTTGCCTGGTTTGGGTTCTGTTTACCCTTTGTTACGTTCTACTTTATTAAGCCCCGAAGATTTAAACCATCCGGCTTATAAGGATATGATTAAATCGGTTATCGGAGTATTTGGCGATTATCCAAACGTAACTTATGTTGCAGGGCATGAACATGGCCTTCAGTTGATTAAAGGAAAACAACTGCAGGTAATCAGTGGTTCAGGGTCAAAAGTATCACCAAATAAAGAAGGCAAAACGTCGTTGTTTCACGAAATGCAGCAAGGTTATGTGGTGGCCGATCAATTGAATAACAACGATATGCGCTACGAATATTATATTTATTCAGATACAAGTGTTAAAAAAGTTTACAGTTACATCAAAAAGTTCGAAACCATACCTAAAACGATACGGAATAGGGATAAACCGATTACGGCTGACAGTATTTTTGTGCGTGTAAAGCCGGAATACGATAGCGTTGGTCGTTTTCACCGCATTATTTTTGGCGAAAATTATCGCAAGGAATATGCTGCGAAAACCAAAGTCCCTGTGCTGCGCATTTCCCAGATGATGGGGGGCTTAAAAGCAACAAAACGAGGTGGAGGTAACCAATCGCGATCTTTGCGTTTAGAAGATAAAAATGGTAAAGAATATGTGTTGCGCAGCGTAGAAAAATTTCCGGAGGTATTGTTGCCTGCAGCATTGCGCGAAACTTTTGCTAAAGATATTTTAAAAGATAATATGTCTGCGCAGCATCCTTTTTCAGCGCTGGTGGTTCCGGAGCTAGCTGAAGCGGGTGGCATTGCACATAGCAACCCCATTGTCGGATGGGTTTCTCCGGATGATAACCTGGGCGAATTTGAACCTGCGTTTGCCAACACGTTGTGTTTGTTTGAAGAAAGGGAACCTACAGGAGAATCAGACAATTCTCCTAAAATGGATAAAAAATTAACAGAAGATAACGATAATAGATTAGATGGGCCAGCCTGGGTGAGGGCTAGGGCGTTTGATGTGTTATTGGGCGATTGGGACAGACATGAAGACCAGTGGCGGTGGAAGGAAACCAAGACTAAAGATGGTTCGCTTTATTCTCCGGTACCACGAGATCGTGACCAGGTATTTTTCAGATCAGACGGGCTTTTACAACGGTACACGCAATCTTCCTCGTTATTGCCTATGATGCAGGGCTATGAACGTGGCATAAAAGATATCAATTGGTTTTTGTGGGAAGGAAGAGAAATCAGCAGCCGCTGGACTGCCAATATAAACGAGGAGGAATTCGATAAAATTGTAAAGGATTTCTGCGCCAACTATAACGATGAAGTTTTTGAAAAGGCATTGAAAAAACTGCCTGAACCTAGCTATTCATTACATCATGATGCCTTTATGGCCCAGCTGCGTAACCGGATTGCTACGCTGCCAAAATTAATGAACCAATATTACCATTTCTTCAACCGAATTGTAGATATAGAGGTGACTAACAAAAATGAATTGATTAAGATCACTGATGCTGCTAATAACGGATTGCGTGTAAAGATCAATAAAATATCTAAGGAAGGTAATATCAAGGATGAGCTCTTTGATCGGAAATTTGATCCTAAGGTAACAAAAGAGATCAGGGTATATATGCACAACGGTAATGATAGCCTGATACTGGATAATAAAAACTCGGACATTAAATTGCGGATTATTGGTGGCAAGGGTAATAAAGTTTACGATTTTGCAAACAGCAATGGTACAGTAAAGCTTTATGGGCGGACCACCAAAGCAACTTACATGGGTAACGACCAGGATAAGATCCGAAAAATTATTTCAAACGATACGTCAAATTTCAGCTACATCCCTAAAGATA
This sequence comes from Pedobacter suwonensis, assembly GCF_900111825.1. Taxonomy (GTDB): domain Bacteria; phylum Bacteroidota; class Bacteroidia; order Sphingobacteriales; family Sphingobacteriaceae; genus Pedobacter; species Pedobacter suwonensis. The sequence continues at coordinate 155,515 of NZ_FOJM01000002.1, read as the reverse complement.
TGTACCGCCGGAATTCGTGGTTATTAAATGCCGGTTATAATCAGGATGACGGGATATTATTGGGTTTGATTTATAGACAGACCAACCCTGGTTTCAGAAAGCAACCTTATGGCAATTCGCAAACCATTTCTTTTCTGCACTCATTCTCTACAAAAGCCTTTAGGTTCAATTATAAAGGGGAATGGTTAAAAGCTTTGGGTAAAGGTGATTTTGTGTTGAAGGCAGATGCTTTCGCCCCGAATAACACGCAAAATTTCTTTGGTTTAGGTAATGAAACCCCATTTGATGAAGGCCGCGATGACGATGAGAATATCAGGTATTACCGTGCACGCTTTAATCTGTATCAGGTAGATGCCGCCATCCGCTGGCGCCGCCCTAAATCGACTTTTAGCGTTGGTCCTTCATATCAGTATTATAAATATAATCAGGAAGATAACAATGGCCGTTTTATCGAAAACCCATCATTATTGCATTCTTCTGATTCACTTACCGTTAGAAATGAAAAAATGTTTGCCGGTGCATTTGTGAACTTTACCAATAATACCCGCGATAATGATCTCTTACCAACCTTGGGCAGCTTTGTAGATTTTAAACTTTTGGGCTACAAAGGCGTAAATAAGTATGCTAACTCTTATGGACAGTTCACAGCAAGTATAGCATTATATAAAAATCTGGACGGCAGAAAGAATTTTATTCTTGCCGATCGTTTTGGCGGAGGTGTAACCATAGGTAAACCTGCATTTTACCAGGCTTTGTTTTTAGGCGGACAAGGCAATCTTTTAGGCTACAGGCAATTTAGGTTTGCTGGTGAACATATGTTTTACAATAATTTAGAACTCAGAGCGACGCTCGGCGATTTAGTAAGTTATGTTTTACCCGGACAAGTTGGCTTGCTCGGTTTTTATGATGTGGGCAGGGTATGGAAACGTGATGAGAAATCAACTTTATGGCACCATGGCGTAGGAGCCGGGGTTTATTTTGCCCCTGCATCACTCACAGTTGTACGATTTGTGATGGGACATTCAACAGATGGCTGGTATCCATACGTTTCAATCAATTTTAGGTACTAAATTTGTAATGACAGTATGATGGATGTTTGCCTGAAGTATTTACGTTCAGCAGACTAACAACACATGTGGCAGTAGCTATCTTTGCAGTTGATTAGTAACATATTAGAAAATTATAATTTTTATCCTATAGCAGAACTTATACAATGAATACCAATGTCATACAAATACATAAAAACGAATGTATACATTGCCAGGTAGAGTCTTCTCTGTCTTTCCGCCCCCTTGTGGAGTATTTAAAAAGCAGGCTGAAAACAGAAAAATCGGTTAAATCTGAATTTTACAGGTTTTTACTTCAAAAAATTGAAAAAGACGATGTGCTGCTGGGCAACATCAGCCCTGAGGATTTGTCTCAATATAAAGATACCTTAGAATTAATTTTTACGATCCTCACACCCTTAATGGATAATGAAAATGATTTGTTTTGGGCATTAAGTACACCGATTCCAGATCAGATTTTCTTTAGTACCAATGCATTCTATAATTTTTTTAAGGATCACGATCCTAAAAATAAGGTGACTAAGGATAATGAGCCTGTTGAGAAAAAACAGCTTAAGTTTATTTACAACATCATTCTTGGTCGTTTTTACAATTTTACATCAGTACTGAAAAATGAGATCATTTATGCGCACATTAATCAGGAAACTAAATTAACGCAGTATTACAATATCCAAACAGATACCAAATTTGTCGAAATTATGCACAAAGGCGATTTGCCTGAACTTAATTTTGAAGCTTTGAGCAAACATTTCCAGGAAGAAACGGAACTGGAATATTTATTGGAAAACCTTCCGTTAAGTGATTTTCATTTCGAAGGTTTCAGCATTATTTCCATTACCGATGTAACACTACAACATGCTATTGACGGTATTCGTGATGCACTTGTTGATCATAACTATCAAACAGAAGCTTACAGCCATGTTATACATGCATTGAAGACATTAAGTGGTAACAGTAAGCTGGAATTTGGCTTAATGCCTTTTTTAACAGTTAATAATAAGCTGGTATTTGATAACCAGGAGTTTTCTCAGAGCATGCTCATCAATTCAGCAAAAGCTTCTAATTTAGAAGAAGAAGTTTTTTATGCCCTGGTTGATAAATACAAGGAAAACCCGCGTTCCATTTTTGTAAGTGCCATAAAAGAAGAACAGATAGAAAAAGATCCTTTTTTAAAGGTTTTAAAAGCTGCGGGCGTTAGTTCTTATTCCATACTGCCTGTCTATTACAATAAAGAGCTAGCGGGCGTGCTGGAAGTATATTCTAAAGAGGAAGTAGCCGTTGATGATAAGTTGTTATCAAGGTTGCGTCCGGCTATGCCTTTGATTGGTCAGCTTTTCCAGTACAGCATTGAAGAATTTAATGCCAAGATGGATGAAATCCTGATGGATAAATTTACTGCGCTGCAGCCTTCGGTTCAATGGAAATTTAACGAGGCCGTTTGGCATTTCCTACAACAGAATAATGGTTATCATAAGTTAAAGGAAATCGAAACCATTACGTTTAGGCATCTTTACCCGCTTTTTGGCGCTATTGATATCCGCAATTCTACTACCGAGCGTAACAAGGCGCTAAAAAATGATTTGGAAGTACAGTTAAATACCCTGATTGATACTTTAAAGTTTATTAGTAAAAATGTTTCTTTAGCGCTTATTGATAAGCTGATTTTCAACTGTAAGGACTGGATTAAAAGAATAGGCGATTTTGCGTCTTCCAATGAAGAAAGCCAGTTGAATGAATTTTTGGAAGTGGAGGTTTATCCTTTCCTGTCCATCATTAAAGCGAACCATCCTGATACTACAACGGTCATAGATCAGTATTTCGAAGTGGTGGTGCCAGAAACCGGTGCCGCATTCGAAAACCGGAGGCAGCTTGAAGTTTCTATGCAGCTGATCAATACCGAAGTTAGCCAATACCTGGAAAAATCGCAGTCGAAACTCCAGGCTTCTTATCCTTGCTATTTTGCCAAGTTCAGGACAGATGGCGTAGAATACGATATTTACATTGGTCAGGATATTGCACCCGAAAAACCGTTCGATTTGCTTTACCTGAAAAATATCCGTTTGTGGCAGCTTACCTCAATGGTTGATATTGCCCGTTTGTCAAAAAGTTTAATTGCCGAGATGCCATGCACGCTGGAAACCACGCAATTGATTTTTATCCATTCAAATGCTATTGATATTAGTTTCAGAAACGATGAGCGCCGCTTTGATGTGGAAGGAGCTTATAACATCCGTTATGAAGTGGTTAAAAAGCGTATTGATAAGGTGCTGATAAAAGGTACAACAGAGCGTTTAACCCAGCCGCATAAAATTTCGATGGTTTACTTTAATCCTGAAGAAGCAAAGGAGTATATTGAATATATTAAATACATGCAGGTTCAGGGTTATTTGAACGATGATTTGGAACAGCTTGAATTGGATGAACTTCAAGGCGTTTCAGGTTTAAAAGCCTTAAGGGTAGGGGTAAAGTACCTGGAAGATAAAGCGGCAAGTAAAACAGATGCGGCTAAAAAACTTAAGCCTAAAGAGATCAAGTCAATCGAAAAGGAAATTGCTAATGTATTACAGCATTAAACAGATTGTTTAGAAAGTGCTGTATTATCGGATGGGGCATCTTAAGGATTGGTAGGGACTTACTTATTTGCCGTTCTATCGGATTAGGATTTCCGTTTTCACCGGAATGACGACCTTTTAAAATTATGCTGCCGAAAATCTCCTGGAAATAAAAAGGCTTCCTGATCAAATCAGGAAGCCTTAATTTCATTTGCGTTTTTGTGTATTTTATTTAATTGCAGCCAACTCCTGTTCCAGAGCAACGGTTTCCGTCGAACTGATGTTGGTTTTTAAGGCAGCAAATTTATCTATGGTTAACTTTTGAGATTTACCCATTACCAAGGTATGGCAATCTGTAGAACCGCTTAATTTTAGATCAGCATGATCTGAAATCACCGTATACAAACCTTCTGAACTGGTATTGATCTCTGCCTGGGCATTCCCTCTTAAAAAGATTTGCAGATATTTGGTATTCAGTTTTCCCTCTGTTTTAACAATGGCATTTTCTGAAGCTTCAATTCTGTAGAAATCATTTACATATACCGTTAACTTTGCTTTTTCAGTACCGGTTGAGGTTATTTTCAAATCGTAGCCGTTTTGTACAACTTTTGCTGCTCCCATGTCATCATCAGGATAAGAAATACCATAACCTCCTCCCTGGATAATGGTTATTTCAATATTGCCTTTTACATAAATTCTTTTAAAAGCCGATGTTTTGATTTTGGTATCTATTCCTTTTTTTATGGCATAAACGTTGGAAGTAAATATCACTGAAGACAAAATGATCGCTGTAAGTGAAACTTTGAGCAGGGTTTTGATAGAGGTTTTCATAATATTTTATGTAATGCTTAAATGTCAATTATTTGGTTTTAAAATATTTAGGTTTTATTTGTTGTTCTGGTGATAAGACGCTGTGAAATAAAAATACGTTGCAGGCTAAAATGCATTTTTATACAAGCCACCAATAATATTCGACGAACAGACATTTATTCAAGACCAATGCCTGAAATATTTACCAACGGTTTGTAAAATATTTTAAGATGTATTTTTGGATTGCGCTTTTTTTTTATCTTTAATGAGAATTTTGGTTGTTTATTTATGAAGAAAAAGGTTGTGCTTGTTCAGGATAATAAAGATATCCTTGATATAATGGATGAGGTATTAGCAGAGGAGGGGTTTGACGTTACCCCATCTTTAACAACCGAGCCTATAGAAAAAATAGATGAAATTGAACCCGATGTGGTGATCGTGGATGATCACATTAAAGGTAAAAAGAAGGGTTCGCAGGTAATTAAAGAACTTAAATCTGATCCCAAAACAGAAGATGTATCTGCCGTTCTCACGTCAACATCAAATAACTTGCCCCAACAGGCAGAAGATTGCAAAGCTGATGATTATATCGAAAAACCATTTGATATCGATCACATGGTAGATATAGTAAAGAAAAATGCTTAGCCTTCACACTTATAAAATAGTCGCTTCTACTAAAAGCTTAACCGGGTTGATATTCTTATGATGCCTTAAAGTTGATTTTTCTACCGTTTGGTGAGGTTATATTCCGTGTAAACGCGCGAAGCAAAACCGGGTCCGGGATGATCATATCGCTGGTCGATTACCCAGCTCATACTCGTTTCATTGATCTTGGTAATTTCAAAGGTTTTGGCAATATCAAAATCTGTAGCGGCAATGTCCATTCTTTGGACCATATCATCTGAAATAGAAATTTTGTATGCAAGTGCCTGCCTTCCGTGTCGGTCTGAAAGATAAAGTGTCTCTGGGTTTTTAAAGTCGTACCATGGTGCCGGAGTTTCAAAAGGCAGCTTCTCCGTGTACGAAATCTTTTCTGTCTCATCATACATGATATACACTCCACCGGTAAGTTCCCACTCTCCGGCAACCTGCTGTTTGAGCAAAGTGAGCTTATCCGGTTGGGAAACTTCTTTCGCCTTTTTGCAACTAAAAAGCATCAGTGTAAAACCGAGAAAAATAAAGATTTTTGAAAAGAGAGTTGTGATTCTAAAAGTCATGTCTTATGAGGAGATATTGCAAGCTGATTTGTACGAATCAACATCAAAGTATAAAGATTGTTTTATTCAACATAAAAAAATACACTTTCTAATGATAGTTTAGCTGGTTGATAAGTAAGGCTTCATGTTTTTGTGGGATTTTTGGAAGCGAAATTTATTTTACGGTAAACCTAATGGCTACTGGATTGTTTGTTACCAAAAGATTCGTTAATTTAAATACATATATGACCTTTTACAAAACTCTCGTTTTAATTGCACTGTCTTTTAATGTAACAACCGGGGCATTTGCACAAATAAGGAAATCTGCATCATCGCAGCAAAATTTAACATCGGACAGACAAATGGCTGACCAAGCCATTCTATCAATTCGGGAAGCTGTGCAAAATACCAATTCAAAGAAACTAAAAAAGGAACACCATACGTATGAAGCTGATGGTTGCGTGGAGGAGGGGGTAGTGGATTACTATTTCGACGGAAAAGCCATTGTTAAAATTGTAGAGTCGGGTTCAATAGGCGATGGCAGTTGGGTAAATGAATATTACTATCAATCTGGCAAGGTCATCTTTTGTTTTGAAACAATTACCGGAGGACCTGCGATCGGGGAGGTGACTAAAAAAGAATACCGGTTTTATATCAAAGATGGCCGCATTTTAAAAGCAATGGAAGGAAAAAGGATTATAAAAACTGACTCTAAAGCGAGTGAGTCAATAGCAACTGCAAAAAATATATTCAACGCTTATGCATCGAAAGATTTTGCCGGTGCTTTGTGTAATTAATGCTGTATCTAATTTAAACTCTATTATGCAGTAAAGGTGTAAAGCAGACTCCGCATGATCAACTGTCTGCGGAGCATCGCCTATATCGGTAATCCAGCACAAACCCGAGATAAATTATTTCAGGATCTGTCTGCTTAAACTAAGCAATATAACTCACCTTGAACATTGTTTTTGCCTGAAAATAAGTCGCTACGTTATAGCGATTAACGGCTAACTACATTAATTGTCCATATCGTTACCTCTGTAATGTTGGTTGATAGGTGTCCGTATGTACAATAGCCTTTAGCTCGTGCAAAATCTGATATAACCCAAAATTAGTCCGGTTAACATAGATAAAATGTTTTACCCCGCGGGCTTGTTTAAATTCCGGCATTTTAGAAATCTTTTCGCCATATGCATAAAGCTGTTCAAAAAATTCAGGTTTACTAAAATCAAATGATTTACTGGTATAAGGCTTGGCAAAAAGACTGATCATCTCCCTGTACGATTTATAATAAAATTCAACCTGATCGGCAGAATCGTCTGCATGGATCATGTCGAGCTTCCTAAAAGCTTCGATTGTTTTCCGCTTATCATTGATCACATCGGTAGAAATCAGTGAAAAGAAAGGGTAATAAAAATCATCCGGCATCTCCTTAATACAGCCAAAATCAATTACGCCAAGATTCTCATCAGGCGTGATCATAAAATTTCCAGGGTGCGGATCTGCGTGCACCGCTCTGAGTTGGTGTTGTTGAAAGTTATAAAAATCCCACAATGCCTGGCCGATTTTATTCCGAAGTTCCTGAGGTGGATTGGTTTGCAAAAATTCTTTTAAGTGCAGGCCATCAATCCAATCCATCGTGATGATGCGCTTTCCTGATAGTTCTGGGTAATACTTTGGGAAAACCACATGATTAAGGTTTTTACAGGCTTCAGAAAACTGGATGGAACGCTTAACTTCCAGTTCATAATCCGTTTCTTCGAGTAAACGCTCCTCAACTTCCTTAATATAAATATTCAATTCCCTTTCAGACATGCCCAATAAACGGAATGCAAAAGGTTTTACCAGTTTTAAATCGGATGAAATGCTATCGCCAACACCCGGATATTGTATTTTTACAGCTAATTTTTTGCCGTTAAGCGTAGCCTGATGCACCTGCCCAATAGAGGCCGCGTTGCTGGAATTTAAATTAAAACTATCAAAAATGTTTTCAGGAGTTTTACCGAAGTTTTTAGTGAAAGTACGCACAATTAACGGACCTGAAAGAGGAGGCGCATTGTATTGCGATTGGCTAAATTTATCTACGTAGGATTTGGGCAGGATATTTTTATCCATGCTCAGCATTTGCGCAATTTTTAAGGCACTTCCTTTGAGCTCGCTCAGCGATTTATAAATATCGGTCGCATTATCCTCATTAAGCTGTTCACGATCGAGATCAGGATTGAAGAGCTTTTTTGAATAATGTTTAATGTAATTACCACCGATCTGGATGCCGGTTTTAACGAATTTTGCCGAACGCTCAACTTTGGTGGTCGGAATAGTTTTTTGTGTCTTCATTTGGTGTTTAAAACCTCATCTTTTCTGCAAATTTCCCGTTCCTTGATAAAAACTTGCCATACTCCAATAAATTATCTATTGGCGAATGCTGGAAAAGGTCGAAAGTAACATTAATACCTTTTTCAATGGCTTCGTCGCTTTTTTCGAAACCTTCGCTATCATCATTGATCCAGAAGTTTAGAATAAAGGCAAACTGCACCCATAGGGCATCTTTATATCTTTTACTTAGAAAACGACGTTCCGCAAGTTCGCCGCTATCCAAACCTTCTTCAATAATCTCCTGTGCGAAGTTTTCAAAAATAGGTTTTACTCCAGTCAAAACGTCAGGTGTAGAAAATTTACCACGGTGATGTTTTAGGCTATAAATTACAAAACTGCGCTCATTCTTCAGATTTTCCAGATAACTATAAAAGAAAGAAAGCATTTTTTCTCTCGCCGTATATTGGAGCCAAACTTCCTGAGCTTTAATTTTAGTAATGGTTTCGAATGTGAGTTCAAACCAGATCGTTTTTTCGATGCTTTCGAAAGAAGAAAAAAACTGATAAAAATCGGCCTCAGTAATTTTGAGTTTTTTTACAAAAATGTAAACCGACTTAGGCTTTTCATCATTCGTTAAAACATAATCTAAATACCCTTTTCTAATTTGTTGAGCAGTTGCCATATTAGCTGTTTTTTACAAGTATAACGTTTAATTAAATGCCATGTTCTGCCGGCCTGTTTTTTCTTAATCATGAAATTGTAATAATAGCTTTCAAAATAATTGAAAGTTATTATTTAGCTAATTATTTTAGCTTAATGAGCTTGGTGAAGTGAAAATTTATAGTGGTAAAACTAATTTTTTTGGTATTTTTGTTTTTTATAATCCTTTCAGTTAAAACACGCCAATATGATCAAGGTAAACGATTTTTTATACGGTAAAATGGAACTGCCTACGTTATTTTCAGACCTGCTGAATACCGATGCTTTAAAAAGGTTGGGTGGGATCCATCAAAGCGGTGCGATATTCCTGGTCAATCCAGATATCTGTCATTCACGGCTGGAGCATGCCGTCGGGGTGACCATGCTGATCAGGATGCTAGGCGGTTCAGAACTGGAACAGGTTGCAGGCCTGTTGCACGATATTTCGCATACGGCTTTTTCGCATGTGGGCGATTATGTTTTCGGTAATACGGAAGAGGACTATCATGAAAAGGTTTTTGCCGAGGTTTTGTGTAAGTCGGAGGTACCGGGTGTATTGCTGAAATATGGATATAATGTGGGCCAGATTCTGCATGGCACCTTTGATATTTTAGAACAGCCCTTGCCAGCACTCTGTGCCGATCGTTTAGATTATACTTTACGTGATGGTGTTCATGCTGGGGTTATTTCCCGTCAGCGCGCGCGCGAATTTTTAACTGCTGTTGTTCTGAAAGATGGTAAAGTAACGGTGAATGCAGAAAGTGAAGTAGCTTGGATTAATGAAACTTTCGAGAAGCTGAACAATGATGTGTTTAACTTACCCCTTCATTTATATGCCAATGGAAAAATGGCCGAACTGATTAAGCGATTTCTGGATAAGGGCATATTGGTTGAAAGCGATCTGTTTAAAACGGATACCATGCTGTTGAACAAAATCAGAACATCATATGAGGGCTATGAATGCATTAAGGCTATTAAACAGTTAAAAGGTTTTGCCGAATTTATCAGGCACGGCGCTGTACCAAAAATTAAAAAACGAACTTTAAATGCCTTATTGGTTTAGTTAGCTTGGTATTGATGTCTCAAATAGACTAGTTCCGTTATCCCGAACATGTTTCAGGATCTTTCCAGCTTAATTAATCCTGGAATGCCAGAATACCAATGACTCATTTCTCAACGACCATTAATCAAAGAATCCAATTCAAAACAATTGCCGTATATTGTGGAAAATATAACGATATGTCTGCAATGGAAATTATTTTAATCGGAGTGGTTATCCTCCTTATTTTTGGTGGTAAAAAACTGCCTGAATTGATGAAGGGGCTAGGAAAGAGCGTGAAAGAATTTAAGGATGCCAAAAATGAGCCTCCGGTAAAATAATTTTTGCCAATAAAACATTCCTAAACCGGCACTGTTTATTTAATAAATACCTCACAATGGAAAATCAAAAAGAAGACCAGGCAAAATCTAATTTCACCGAAGAAAATGCCAAACATCCTGATCAAGGACTTGACAATTGGAACGACCGTTTAGAGGATAATCTGGAGCCTGAAGCCCATAACGATGTTCAGGCAGATGAAAAGGCTAAAGATTTTTCTGAAAAATATGGAAGCGGAGACCAGTCCGATCAAAGTAATGACTGACTATTTATTATGTAGTTGCATGTATAAATGATTTGAATCCTAAAATTTTTTACACTAAGCCTTCGTTTTATTACACAAAACAGGGTTTTTCTGTTTAAAAATGTTTAAAATTCAATAATTTTTTTTCATGTAGTTTGATTAGTAGTATATTGCATATCTAATCAAACAAACATGTGTGACGTTTTTAAATTAGGCTGATAAGTGATGAATAAGCATTGGTTATTGGTCTTGTTTTTCTTGCTATCTGCCAGCCTCTTTTCTTTAGCGCAAAATACATCGAACAAAGGAAAAGATTTTTATGTTCCTTATGCTGGCCATATTGATGGCAATAACTCCAGATTAACGTTGTTTTTATCAGCAGATCAGGCAACTGATTATAAAGTTTATATTGGAGGAGTCCTGGTATCTCCGGTTGGCGCAACGATACCAGCCAATACCTGCCTGCCGTTTGTAATTGATCCAACTGCATACAACGTATTAATGAGTAGCTCGAATGTAGTTGAGCGCAGTAAAGCCATCAACGTAGTTACCTCTAAAGCAATCTCGCTTTATAGTATTATTTCAAATAATGCCCGTACGGGTGGTACCCTGGTATTGCCAACAAATACACTTGGACAGGAATATTATGCCTTCAGTTACGAAAATCATGGAAATCAATCGGGGTTTTCACAATTTACCATTGTAGCCACAGCTGATAATACCGATATAGAAATTACGCCCAAACAGAATGAAAGAAATGGGGGAAGAATTGCCAATACAACCTTCACTATTAAATTAAATAAAGGTGATATTTATCAATATCAATCTGTAGGCGACTTAACAGGAAGCCACATTAAAGCGCTGAATTGTAATCCGATAGCCGTATTTTCCGGAAATACCTGGGCAGCATTTTGTAATGAAGGGAACAACCGTACACCAAATGGAGGAGATAACCTCTATCAACAAGTTTTTCCGGTTGCTGCATGGGGAAGAAATTTTGTAACCGCGCCATTTTACAATACCCTACATGGTAATACCGATATTATGAGGATAATTGTTGCCGAAGATAATACAACCTTAACCGTTAATGGAAGTCCAACTGATGCCAATGGCACTCCACTTTCTAACCCTTATAATAAAGGTGCGGTGGTTACTTTTTTCTCTACTAAGGCCAATGTCATTTCTGGTTCCAGGCCTATTTCTGTTGCACAATACCAGACGTCACAAACCTGCAACCCAAACAATGCACAAGATACAAGGCAGGGAGGCTCATTTTTAGGCGATCCTGAAATAACTGTGCTTAATCCTGTGGAGCAAACGTTAAATAACATTACCGTTTTTTCAGATCTGAAATCGGTTAAAGTACCTACCCAGATTTCTGACTACTATTTAAATGTCATTATCAAAACAAAAGATATCCCATCCTTTAGGCTTGATGGTAATCCGGTAAGCAATTTTACTGCTATTGATAATGAATTTAGCTATGCGGTAATTAATGTGAGCAATACGCAGCCTCAACACAGGTTATCGGCTGCCGGCGGTTTTTCTGCCATTTCATACGGATATGGTTCGGTAGAATCGTATGCTTACCTGGCAGGCGCCAACATTCAGAATTTCACCTTTCAGCCTTCGAGTACAGCTACCGGACAACTTATAACCAGTGGATGTTTGGGTGAGCCCATCAGCTTAACCATAAATCTACCCTATAAGGCCACCAAATTAGATTGGGACATTCAGGGGGCTCCAAAATTTAGTGATCCAAACCCTGAAGTCGTTAATTTTTTTACAAGGCCTAATGATAATAATATTTATTATACATACAAATATCCTAACCAGCTTAACTATCCAAATCCGGGCGATTATCAGTTTAAAGTAATCGCTACCAAACCCAGCGCCGATAATTGTGGTAATATCGAAGAATTGATTATTGATTTTTCAGTTGATAATCAGCCAACTGCTGCATTTGAATATCCAGCTACCGGCTGTCAATCAAGCGGCATTCAATTTACTGATCAGAGCAAATCCAATTCAAACTCTCGGAGCATTACACAGTGGCTATGGGATTTTGGCGATGGGAGTACTCCTTCAACAGAACAGAACCCTGTTCATATTTATGAACGCCCAGGTACTTACAACGTGGTTTTAACGGCCACAACAGATTCAAAATGTTCAGAAACGTCTGCTGCGTTCCCGATTTTAATTAACCCTAAACCTTTATCTGATTTTGACGTAACAAGTTTATGTATAGGCAAACCGATTATTTTAACCGAAAACTCGAAAATTGATAATCCGGGGCGCATTGTGAAGTGGACCTGGAACTTTGGCGACGGAAGCGCACCTTCCACTGAACAACATCCCATTCATCAATACACTGCAACAGGCTCTTACACCATTACCCTGACTACCGAAAGTGATAAAGGGTGTGTGAGTGAGACGAAAGGCAAAAGTGTAACGATTATTAATCCACAATCTGCTGATTTTGAAATGCCTGATTTTTGTCTGGATGATGGTGTAGCGAGATTTAAAAATACATCCAAAAATGCTGATGGAAGTACAACGGGTTTAAAAGAATCGCGTTGGACCTTTACTTATAATGGCATTGCAGTGGCAACATCAACTGATTTTAACGGTTCTTTTTCCCCTATAGATACCGGTAATTACAATGTAGCTTTGGTTGTTAAAAATGAAGCTGGCTGTGAAATATCAAAAACGCGCACATTTACGGTTAATGGTGCGGTTAAAGCTGCCGATTTTGATATTGTAAAAAATAATGTTTGTGTGAGTGATAAGATCATCATCAAAAATACATCTACCGTTTTTGCTGGCAGGATTACTAAAATTAAGATTTACAGGGATTACCCAAATGAAACCAACATCTATAAAACTATTCCTTATCCGGATGATAGCGATATAGAAATTCAGTACAATTCCTTTGGAGGTACCTCAGAGCGCAGCTTTAATGTTAGACTAATGGCTTATTCCGGAGAACAATGCGTTCAAGAAGTAGAGAAACGAGTTACCTTAAAACCGGTTCCACAATTGGTTTTTGATGATATGCCAGCTGTTTGCGAAGCAGATGGAACAGTGCTCATTACACAAGCGAAACAGAAAGATGAGGAAGAAGTGGTCGGTGGAAGCGGCGAATATACAGGAGATGGAATAAAGGCAGACGGTACCTTCAATCCGAAAATTGCAGGTGTTGGATCACATATCATTACTTATACTTTTAAAGGCGCTAACGATTGTTCTTCTTCAATAAGTAAAACGATCGAGGTGTATGCATCTCCTGTGGCTAATGCAGGTACATTGATCTACATACTGGCTGGTGGACAGATTGAAATTCCGGCAACTGCTGAAGGAATAAATCTGAAATATAGCTGGTCGCCGGCAACCGGTTTGGATAAAACAGATGTGTTAAATCCGATTGCATCACCAGATAAAGACACAGAGTATACCTTAACTGCAACCACGCAACCCAATGGTTGTTCAGCTACCTCGAGAGTATTGGTAAAAGTTCTGGAGGCCTTAAATCCGCCTAACACCTTTACGCCAAACGGCGATAATGTCAATGATACCTGGATGATTAAATATTTAGAATCCTACCCAAATGCTACGGTAGATATCTTCAACAGAAATGGCCTAAAAATATTTTCGAGTAAAGGTTATAAAGTTCCGTTTGACGGTACTTACCAGAATGAACCGTTACCAGTCGGCGTTTATTATTACATTATCAATCCACAGAATGGACGTAAAACCATAACAGGACCGCTCACTATAATCAGATAAATTGAAGAAGCTCATCACCACATTTGCACTTTTTGCATCACTTAACGTTTTTGCACAGCAAAAGCCACAGTATACGCAATACATTTTTAATCAGTACCTGCTAAATCCAGCGCTCTCCGGAATTGAAAATTACCTCGATTTTAAAGCTGGTTACCGTAAACAGTGGTCGGGCATTACAGATGCACCACAAACTTCTTTTGTATCAGCACACTGGGCACTGGGCGATAACCAGTTATGGAGTAATGCATTAACCTCTTTTCCGGAACAAACGGGGAATCCCATGGACAGGAATTATACGCAAAATTATATGTCGTCTCCATCTCACCATGGAATGGGAGTTACCGCTGTTTTAGATAAAGCCGGTCCGATAAAAAGGCTGGATGCCAATGTTACTTATGCTTATCATTTACAACTGAGTAATAATTTTAACCTTTCGGCCGGGGTGGCAGCAGGTATTTCGAGTATTGCATTAGATGCAAATGCACTTACTTTCGATACACCTATAGATCCGGTTATGAACAGGGCATTGATTAACCAGGTTAAACCTGATTTGAGTGTAGGATTGTGGTTATATGGAGCCAGGATGTTTGCAGGTGTTTCTGTGCAGCAAATTTTGCCTCAAAAGTTAAGTTTTACAGGCGATAACAATTATAATTTAGGTAAAGAGGTGCCGCATTATTTCGCTACCGCAGGATATAAATTTTTTGTTGATGACGAAATTTCAGCCATTCCGTCGGTTATGGTAAAATATGTATCGCCTGCCCCCGTTTCTGTAGATGTTAACCTGAAACTGGCTTTTAAAGATAAAATATGGTTAGGCGGAAGCTACCGTAAAGACGATTCTTTTGCTGCAATGGCAGGCTTCAATATTGGAAAGATGGTTAACCTGACTTATTCCTACGATTTTACCACCTCGCAGTTGAACCAGGTAAGCAACGGAAGCCACGAGATAGTATTGGGTTTGATGCTGAATAATATCTATAAAGTGCCTTCTTATATCAAGATGTGGTAGTCATACATCGTCCCGATTTGCAATCGGGATGTACGGGAACGGCGATTTCATCGCCAAAAGACTCATCATATAGCATTTCAAATGCTAACTTATCAAGAGCCTGTCTCAAATGGGAGATTAAATAATAGCAATAGAATTAAATTTGGTGATGTCGTCATGCCCAGCTTGATCCTATAGCCATCGGATGGGCATCTTAATGCTTTGTATGGACTTATTTAGTTGCCGTTCTATCTCGTTAAGATTAGCTTCGCTGAGCACTCCGTGGTTCCCGTTTTCACGGGAATGACGCCCTTTCAAAATATTATTTTGCCAAAAATCTCCAAAATCATTTCTGAGACAGCCTCCTATATTAAAGCTCTTTCCTTAGCCTGGCTACAGGGATATTCATTTGCTCGCGATATTTGGCAACTGTTCTTCTGGCAATGTTATAACCTCTTTCTTTTAAAATTTCGGTTAGTTTTTCATCTGCCAGAGGTTTGCGTTTATCTTCGTTACCAATACAGTCTTCTAATATTTTTTTAACTTCTTTATTCGAAACTTCTTCACCATTTTCGGTTTGTATCGCTTCGGAGAAGAAAGATTTTAATAAAAATGTACCAAATTCGGTTTGTACGTATTTAGAGTTTGCCACCCTCGATACGGTTGAGATATCCATATCGATTTTATCTGCAATATCTTTTAAAATCATCGGGCGCATCTTACGCTCATCAGCTGTTAAAAAATATTCATACTGGTAGTGCATGATGGCGTTCATTGTTTTTAACAAAGTTTGTTGTCTTTGTTTAATCGCATCAATAAACCACCTTGCAGAATCTAATTTTTGTTTAACAAACTGAACGGCCTCTTTCAACTTTTTATCTTTAGATGAAGCTTTGTCATAATGCTCAAACATTTCCTGGTAAGATCTACTCACTTTCAGCTCAGGGGCATTTTTTGAATTCAAAGTCAGAATCAAAACACCATCATTATTGCTGATGTGGAAATCAGGAATAATCTGCATCTGCTTTGTGGTTACCTGGTTGGCATCACCCGGTTTAGGGTTTAAACGTAAAATTTCATTTACTACCTCTTTAAGCTCTTCACTATCCAAGCCTAAACTTTTTTCTAATTTATCGTAATGTTTGCGCGTAAACTCGTCCAGATAGTTTTCTACAACATTCATTGCTTTAACTATAATCGGATTGTTGGTGTCTTTTCTTTTTAACTGGATCAATAAACATTCTTTCAGGTCTCTTGCGCCAATACCGGGAGGATCGAATCCCTGGATCAGTTTTAACATTTCCAATACATCCTCTTCCTCAACCATTACATTCTGAGAAAAAGCAAGGTCATCGATCATGGAACCCAACGGACGGCGTAAATAGCCGTCATCATCCAAACTGCCAATGATCTGTTTACCGATAATAAAATCCTGATCGGACAAGGGTATAAGGTCTAATTGCTCCTGTAAACTTTCAAAAAAGGTGCTTTCAATGGCAATTGGCGTTTCTTTTTTCTCCTCGTCGTCGTCGCCATTATTATAGTTGGTGCTATAATCGTTCGCCGAATCGTCCTGCAAATAATCATCTACATTAAATTCGTCCATGCTGGTGTCTTCTGATGATTGTTCGTAATCATCAGGACTATCATTTAGGTCATCATATTCGCTTTTTGGCTCATCCTGAGTCATTAAACTTGGATCTTCCAGCGCCGGATTGTCTTCAAGTTCTTCTTTTACACGGGTATCTAAAGCAACGGTTGGCACCTGCAACAATTTAATAAACTGTATTTGTTGCGGCGATAACTTTTGTAATAATTTTTGTTGTAGATGTTGTTTTAGCATAGTAAATAAAAAAAGAATAGCGCAAAAATAAACAATAGATTTCAGATATTATGCTGATTTGACCCAAATGCCTATTGATATGTTCGGTTTTTAAAATTATTTGCTAAACGTTTGCATTGAGTTTAATGTTTGCTATTTTAGTAAATAAATAAAACTAAGCTAATACAATATGGGGTTTGTAAAAGAATTTAAGGAGTTTGCCATTAAGGGCAATGCTTTCGATTTAGCAGTCGGAGTTATTATTGGCGGGGCTTTTGGTAAAATTGTAACCAGTATAATTGAAGATTTGATTATGCCTGTGGTGGCTGCTATGGTTGGCAAACCCGATTTTAGCAGCATTTATTTTGCCATGGGTAAAGGATCAGAGCTAATCCCGGAGGGTGCATCATTAGCTGAGGCGAAAAAGGCTGCACCCGACGCCGCTATATTTGCATATGGAAATTTTATTACGGTTGCGATAAATTTCTTTTTACTGGCCCTGATTGTTTTTATTATGGTGAAAACCATTAACAGAATGAAAAAGAAAGAGGAAGCGGTAGCTGTTGCCACACCACCTGCGCCTACCAAAGAAGAAGTGCTTCTAACAGAAATCAGAGATTTGCTAAAAGCAAAAGCATAAAACACAAAGCTCCGCTCACCAATCCCAGATGCGGAGCTTTTTCGTTTTAATAACTTCTTTTAACCTTTGGGTCGGTGATGATGATGTAATCACCAAGAGAACGAAATTTTTCCCATTCGGGATTGGCAAAACTTTCATCAGAAAACGACGAGATATTCAAAATTGCCAATTTTGGATTGAGTTTTTTGAGTTTGGCCACTGTACCAAGCTTTTCATCGCTGTGGAAACGACCGTTCAGCTGTAAAACCTTAATGCCTTTGTTTGCTTTAATAAACCTATTGATAGACCAGGCCATGGTCGCATCCCATAAATTTTGGGTCTGGTAAATTTTCATCGTACCCATGTTATGCCCGCCCAGGGTTTCTGTGAATTTTTCATAATACCTACCCTGCGCGGTATCAACAGGCAATGGAGGTAAAAAACCGAACGATGCTTTAGGGAACTTTTCTAACACCTTTAAACCATTAAGTGTAACAGCATTGCTGTAACGTGTTGCCGCATTTGCCGCGATAACTTTCAAACTGTTTTGTTTGGCATATTCAATTAAAGGTCTGTAATCTTTATAATTTCCCCAGGCCCTGCTTTCCTTAACAAAGTTCTTTTCCGAGATCAATCCTGCCAGGTATTCATCTACCTCAAGCTGTACATCGGTTTGAAACATCTCTAAGGATAACGCCACTTTCCGCGGATATTTTGAATCGAGTTTTTTGAAAAGTTCCGCTTCGAGGTGGTGTCCTACAGAATCATTATGGTCTTCGCCAAAAAATAAAACATCAGCATGTTCCATATCATCAATAATATCGTCTATTGAGATCGATTTTTGTTTTTTTACATCATAGATCTTGTAATGGCTGCTTATTTCCTGCGCATACAGGCCGGTAGAAATAGCAAAAACAAACACAAATAGTATAAATTTCATGCTTTCAAAATAACAAAATAATTTTCACCGACAAAATAAGGTCGCTTACCGCCGTTTGCCGGTTTCTTACATGTGGCTTATGTGGCGATCGGGAGCCGATCAATATTTTTGGATTATTAAATACGAGCACAAATGGAAAATTTAAATCATAATAATCACCAGCTTAACAACTCAGGACGGGTTTGGAGCGGTTTCATCATCATCATTATTGGGCTTGCATTTTTGTTAAACAATATAGGGTTAGATATTCCGGGATGGATATTCAGCTGGTCTAATTTTTTAATTTTATTAGGTGTATTTATCGGCGTTCGCCGTAACTTTAAGGGGATAGGATGGCTGGTCTTAATTTTAGTCGGTGCATACAATACCTTAATTCGTATACCTGGCCTGGACATCGATTTGTCAAAATATGCGTTAGGCCTTGGTTTGGTGATTGTAGGTAGCTTTTTAATTATCAAACCAAAGCATTGTTCGTCTCTAAAGAAAAAAGGTAAGAAAAAGGCTGATTTTGATTTCGAAAGTGTTGCAGACCAGGATAACATAAATAATAATGATGTGATTGATGTAATGGCTGTTTTTGGGGGTAGTCATCAAACGGTATATACCAAAAACTTTCAGGGTGGAAATGTAACAGCCGTTTTTGGAGGTGCAGATATTGTAATGACCCAGGCTGATTTTCCTGAAGCGGTATCGCTTGATGTAACAGCCGTTTTTGGCGGAATTAAATTGATTGTACCACAAAACTGGGCAATAAAATCAAATGTAACTGCATTATTTGGTAGTGTTGAAGATAAAAGATCGCATGTGATGCCGGTTGCGGAGCTGAAAAAGACATTGATTTTAGATGGCACGGCTTTATTTGGTGGGATTGAAATTAAAAGTTTCTAAATATTCATGATAAATAACGCCTTATGAAATGGTTTGCAGTAAATTGTATCTATCAAGTAATTTGCGGTGAAGGCAAACATACGCCACAGTTTAACGAGCAGATACGTTTAATCCAGGCGGATGGTATCAGGCGGGCCTTAAGCAAGGCTAATTTGAATGCCATGCATTTTAATCCTTCTCTTAACAATTGCCAGGGAGATAAAATAGTATGGAAGTTTTTAGGTGTAGGTGGGATATCTGAAGTTGCAGCACTTAAAGATGTTGCAGAAGTAAGTTCCAGGATTGTTGAGCCCACATCGGTTGCACGATATCTGGAAGAGCTGGCGTATCGCAATAATTCATTAACTAATCAAACTCATTTTGACAACTAGACCTTTATCCGTTCCGCAAATACAGAAAGTATCATTGGCCATAGCAGTCCTATGGACGATAATTTGTGCCGCTGGATTACATTATGTAGTTAATTTTTCCTGGTGGATAGCTATAACTGATAGCTTAACCAGTAACTTTTTGCTGGCATTGGCCTGTATAGGAGTAAGCAATATGCTGGGTTATTACCAGCCAAAAAATGAACGTATTCTTTATGTACTGATTATTACACTGGCGCTCACATTAGTGATTATTTATACTGCCAAATATGGCTTGCTTTATATTTTTACAGATTATAAAGAATATAAAGATTTTTATAATTTTTCTTTTGCCTTTAGGGGGCTGATTTCTTTTATGTGCTTAGGTTGGTGTGCATTAGCCAATATATTATGGTATAGGTTGGAAGAACAGTCAGAAACGCATGAGCGACTATCTGCAGCGAAAAGTTTGGCTAAAGAGGCTGAGTTAAATAAGCTCCGGCACCAGTTGCAGCCGCATTTTCTTTTTAACAGTTTAAATTCGGTATTTGCACTCACCATGGTTAATCCAAAAGAAGCTGGCGTGATGATTACGAAATTAGCTTCTTTTCTGCGCGGCACCCTAAAACGCGACGATGAATTATGGGTTTCGGTAGAGGAAGAAATGGAATATATTCAATTATACCTTGATATAGAGAAAGTGAGGTTCAGCCATAGATTAAATGTAGAAGTAAATGTTGCAGAAGATACCTTAAAGCTTTGTTTGCCAGGCACATTGTTGCAGCCTATTGTGGAAAATGCCATTAAATTTGGCCTTTATAATACTTCAGCCGGCATCACGATCAAAATAGACGTTACTGTTGAATATAATATTTTACAATTGCGCGTTCAAAATCCTTTCGATCCGGAAATGAAAGCTGCAGGAGGAACAGGATTCGGTTTAAGTGCCATTAAACGCAGGTTATATCTGTTATTTGCAAATACCCATTTATTACAAACCGATATTGAGGCAAATAATTTATATATTACCACCCTAAAAATTCCACAAAAAAATGATCCGGACAATACTAATTGATGATGAGCCTTTAGCGAGAGATATTGTAAAATATTACCTTTCAGATCATGCAGAAATAGAAATTGTAGCCGAATGTGGTGACGGATTTGAAGGTTTGAAAGCCATTACCTTGCATAAGCCCGATTTAATTTTTTTAGACATACAAATGCCTAAAATTAGTGGTTTTGAAATGCTCGAACTGGTAGAAGATAAGCCTGCCGTAATTTTTACCACTGCTTTTGATGAGTATGCCATTAAAGCATTTGAGGTTAATGCAGTAGATTATTTGCTTAAACCGATTGATAAATCGCGCTTCGATGCCGCCATCAAAAAAATACCCGGCAAATTAAACCAGGCCGAAAATACAGAAGCTGTTTTGGATGCGGCAGCTTTAAGCCCGGCCCAAAACAATAGGGTAGTGGTTAAAAAAGATGGTGTAATTAAAATCATTCCGGTTGCCGATATTAACTACTTAGAGGCTGATGATGATTACGTGAAATTAAGTACTGTTGACGGTGCTTTCTATAAAAACAAAACCATGGCTTATTTTGAACAAACCCTTGATAGTAGCCAGTTTATCCGCATACACCGATCGTACATCATTAACCTGGCACAGGTAACTAAAATAGAACTAAAAGAAAAAGATAGCTATGTGGTACTGTTAAAGTCTGATATCTGGCTTCCTGTAAGCAAAACAGGATATGTGAAATTGAAGGCCGCGCTTGGGCTTTAAGCTGGTTATCCGGCAAGCATCAACAGCTAAATTTATGGTTGGTTGTGCATTCCGTCTCACAATGGCATAACACTAGCCATTATCCCTCAGGCTCACAAAAAGTATTTTCATCGCATTTGTTTTCAAAAGATTCTTTAGCTTTGCAATTAAATATAAAATAATAATTAGTCACTCTTGCATTTGTAGAGAAATCGCTTTATATTTGCACCTCTTAATTTTACAATAGATAATATACAGTCATGAAAAGAACATACCAACCTTCGCAAAGAAAGAGAAGAAATAAACACGGCTTCCGCGAAAGAATGGCAACAGCTAACGGCAGACGAGTATTAGCATCACGTCGTGCTAAAGGAAGAAAAAGATTAACAGTTTCTGACGAACGCAAGCATAAAGCATAATTTTTGATTGCTTTTCCGTTAATTCGGGATTGGCAGATCAAAGTCTGCAGTTATCAATCAAAAATATATGTACACATTCAGGAAAGAAGAACGGTTATGCAGCAGGAAATATTTAGACCTGTTGTTTAAAAACGGTTCTTCTTTTTTATTATATCCTTTTCGGATTTCTTATCTTTTTGTTGACGTTGTTACTGATGTGCAAGCGCAGGTGGTAATCAATGTACCAAAAAGAAGATATAAGCGGGCCGTTGATCGTAACCTGCTCAAGCGTCGCATCCGCGAAGCTTATCGGCTAAATAAACAGGATCAGTTGTACATTTCTTTACCTGCAGACCGGGGATTGCTGTTGTTTTCCATCCAGTTTGTGGGAAAGGATAAGTATGAATTTGCTTTTATCGAGAAGAAACTGATCGCTACCTTTAAGCGTTTCCAAAATTTAATCAAGCCCAATGAAATTAATCAATAAAATTTTTGGATGGTTATTTTTAGGGTTGATCAAAATTTATCAATACGGCATTTCGCCTATGTTGGGTGCAAATTGCCGTTTTACGCCAACCTGCTCTCAATATGGCATTGAGGCCATTAAAAAGCACGGTCCGTTTAAAGGTGGCTGGCTGGCATTAAAACGTATTGGCCGTTGCCATCCATGGGGTAAACACGGGCACGACCCGGTTCCATAGCGAGATTCATTTGTTATGGGTCGATTAGTTATTTTCGGTTCCTGGCGCCAATCCTAATCGCGGTCATCCTTTCGGCTGAAGTGCAGTCCCGAACGTTCAGGAGAGAAATCTATTTAGCCAAGTTTCGATTTTATAAAGATCCTTTAATTGCGTTCAGGATGACAGCATAATGGCATCAATTTCGACTCCGCTCAGGCCGGCACATTTCGAAGTAATAATTGACCCATCACTCAAGACTGCGGACTATTCAGGACCCATTTTCCATAGTTCCTCTTACATCTTCCATTTTTATTTATCTTTGTTCCATGGCTAAAATACTTCAAATAGAAACCGCTACAGCAATATGCTCTGTGGCGTTATCTGTTAATGGTGAAACAATTTCATTTAAAGAGGAGCAAGGGCAGAACCTGCATGCAGCAAATTTGACGC
The DNA here is from genome assembly GCF_900111825.1 of Pedobacter suwonensis. Lineage (GTDB taxonomy): Bacteria > Bacteroidota > Bacteroidia > Sphingobacteriales > Sphingobacteriaceae > Pedobacter > Pedobacter suwonensis. Next base: position 132,566 of record NZ_FOJM01000002.1, on the reverse strand, counting down.
TGTTTATTGATGAAGTAGTGAAAACTGCAGGCTTAAGCTATTCAGAATTAGATGCCATTGCGGTAAGTAAAGGCCCTGGATCTTACACAGGCCTGCGTATTGGTGTTTCAACAGCTAAAGGACTTTGTTATGCCCTGGATAAACCTTTGATTGCAATTGAAACATTGGAAATGATGGCCGCTGGTTTTTTGTCGCAAAATCCGGCTTATTCAGGATTAATCTGTCCTATGATTGATGCCAGAAGGATGGAAGTATATACAACAGTTTTTGATCCGTTGTTAAATGTAACCATACCCACTGAAGCTAAAATTATTGATGACACGAGTTTTAATAATTTTCTTTCCAATCACATCATTACCTTCTTAGGCGATGGTGCAGCCAAATGCGCAGCCGTTTTAACACATCAAAATGCAAAATTTGATGCGGGAAATTTTAATTCTGCTACGTATATGTCGCGTTTGGCTAACGAGGCGTTTGATAACCGTAATTTTGAAGATGTAGCCTACTTTGAGCCTTTTTACCTTAAAGATTTTGTAATTACGCAATCTAAAAAGCAGCAGGCATAAATCTACTTTCTTTTAAAAATCGAAAAAAGGCTTTTGAAGAAACCGTCACCATCACTTTTATCATTAATACCCGGTATTATGTCAGCAAACTGGGGATGATTCACTACATTTCCGAATTTGATGCCTACGCCCATATAAAAAGAGGCTCCGTTAGGCCCCCTGCCTGTATAGGCATTTTTTTTAATTAGGCCATAAGTTTGGTAACCTGTAGAAACCAGATTATCTGTACCCATAAACAACTCAAAGTTAGGCGTCTGGTATTTTCCTTGCAGCCCAACCATAAAAACACCATTAAAATTGTATAAAGGTGTTAAGCTCCCTGAAAAATCGTTAACGATAAAAGTATTTACGAATGCAACATCACCGCCTTTATAAAACAGGTTTTTTGAAACGGCCAAAGCAGGTTTGTAAAAACCATAACATTTAGACATAAAAAAATCAAATTTAGCATTTGTTGGAGCCAGAAATTTTTTAGGTTCCTCTGCCTGCAAGAAAATATCTTGTATTTGCTGATTGGTATTCGATTGGTTGTTTTCGATATTCTTAATAGTTTTTGATTGATCGATGGTTGTACGTTGGGTATTGCTGCGCCACCAGATAAATCCTAAATCTTTAATGTTGGCCATTAAAAATAAGCCTTTCTTAGTGGTATAGTTGGTCCCAAAACCAAACGATAAGCCTGGGTTTTTAAAGTTTGGAGAGAAGGTTTTCTTATTTATTTCATTAAAATCGGAGAAGTTGGCCGAGTAGGTTCCGTTCAAACCAATTAACAAAGCATCCGTCTCAGGATCAATATATAATCTAGAATCATAAATATTTAACTTGTTATAAAGTATGCCACTTAATACACTGGCTTTTAAACCAAATGCAAGCCTTTTGTTCCAGTTTTCGCGGTAGGTAAAGCTAAGCTGATGGTAACTTTGCTGGTAACCTTTGGTATCAAAAATTCCTGTATATAGCTTGTTGCTATCAAACCGTTCGAAGGAATCAAAAATGGCCAAAGTTTCGTTGGTATAATCAATATGGGCATCAGACCTGATCTGCCATGAAAAGCCCATTTCTTCTTGATACTTATAAGATTTGAAAAGCCTGAATGTTGCTACATAGATATTACTGTTTTCAAAAAAATGATTAACCTCGCCGGTGCCAATGGGTAAACTTCTGGTATCAAAAACGCCTTCCTGAGCTAATTTTCTAACGGCAAATTCAGAACTTCCCTTGTTAACTGCATTCGTTCCGAAATAAGGTAAGAAGAAATTGGAAGAAAATTTTCTGGATGAATCCAGGGTGAAAGATTTCTGAGATGGGTTTTCGAATGCATCGAACATGGTTTTGGTGCCAAAAAGTGCATATTGTTGTGCATTTGCAATCCCGAAGCTGGCTATCGCCAGTAACGCAAGTAAAAGTCTCTTCATGTAAAGGGTTTATTGGGATGGTTTCCTTATTAACGGTTACTTAATGAATCTGGTATTTTTGGTTGTATATATTTGTTTAGAAGCAAGTTAGTAATGAATTTGTTTTTATCTGCAGTCATCTGGTAACAAAACGTATCGAAACTTTTTAAACCACTGTCGGCCCGTAAGTGCCTGTAGAAACTCAGTTGAATATTATGCCTGAAAATATCTGCCGAATTTTGGGTATTGATGTAATAACTTACATTAGAAGTGGTAGAAATCTCGTTCGCGGCAGCTAAATATTGAGGTGTTTGTATTAAAAGCCGGTTCTTTTTATAGCTATTTAAAAATGACTGTATGGTACTTGCATTATTGGCCACAACCAAATTATTATCGATAATAACATAATAAGGCCGCTCGAATTTTTTAAAGGGCTCACCAAAATAACTGTATAAAATATCGGCTGATTTAAAAAGTTTGATTTCTTCGTTATAATCTGTGCTGACGTCAAACAATAACTGTTTTGTCTTTTCGCCATCCGATAATGAGACCGCGCCTAGTTTTTCGCCCGTACTTAATTGAAAAAGAATAAACTGATTCTTGGTATACGTAGTAAATATGGAGTTTAAATCTGTTCTGTAATTATCCTTTACTGCTTTAATTACTGCATTTGTTTTTGAAAGTATTTTCGTCTGTTCCTGCCAGGCATTTAATTTCCTGAACCATTTTCCATAATCATCATAAGCATATAATGCATAGTTTGCGGTATTATCGGGCAGGATATTTTGAATAGATGTATTTTGTGCAGCGGTATTTTCAAATAGCTTAAGGTAATTGTGCTGATCTTTTATTTCGGTACTCCCGTTAAAAAGAATTTTTTCCTTACTAAAATTATAATTGAGTACAGCATAACTGTTCTGTTGATTAAATAGGGCAATTTCTCCATTAATGTTACCAGCAATAATATTTTTTAGCAATAAGGGAGCCTGGTTAAAGTTAATATAAATGTTAGCCAGTACGTTTTTAATCTGGCGGTTATTCTCTTTAATGTATTCTGTGAAAGGATTTTCAGTTAAACGGATATTGGCATCATTAATTAGTTTTAAAGAAGTTGAAACGGTTAATACCTGATTGTGTACGCCCAAATAAACCTGTAAGCTATCATTTATCTTAACGGTGTAAAGTTCCTTCGAATTTTCGGTAATTAACCGTTTTAATTTTAATTGCTCATGAAATTTTTTGATGTCGTTTTCTGGCTGAATCTGTAAGGTGATGAGGAAGTTAAGTGTTTTATTGGAATCAGGTAGCAAGCTAATATAAACCTGCTGATCTTTCAGATACCTGTTAAGCAGGTTGTCATCAATCATGTTTGCTTTTAGCTGTTTCAGGAGGCTCATTTTATCTTTGCCTAAAACCTGCTGGATCAGTTGTTGTCCTTCCAGAATATCGTAGAAACCCTTGTCGTTTCGAAAAGAAAATACCAGTGCTGCATTATTGGTTGCTGACTGGAGTGCCAGGTCTTTTGCATCATTATCAATCCCTAATTTCGAAAAATAGAGGTATGCCATAAAGGCTACACCTAAAAATAATGCACTTGTTAGAATTACGATTTTTTTCATCTGCTAAGCAACAAATTTAATTTATTACATTGATTAGTGAGAAGTTCTTTGCCAATTTATTAATTTAGCGACTGCTACTTGCAAATAACTATGAATAAACGAATAATCCTTACTGCTTCTTTTTTTGGTGCTGTTGCCGTTTTGTTGGGGGCATTTGGTGCCCATGGACTAAAAGCTTTAATTGATGGACCATCACTAGAAATCTGGCAAAAAGGTGTCGACTACCAGTTTTATCATACATTTGCTTTATTATACCTTTCTACTTTTGCCCGTTATCGGAACAAGCTTATTAATATTGCTTATTTCTGCTTTACATTTGGGATTATTCTTTTTTCAGGGTCGCTATATTTATTGGCTACCCGAAGCATCACGCATTTAGGATTTACAGAATTTATTGGTCCGGTAACGCCAATTGGTGGGCTTTTGTTTGTATTGGGATGGATAATGCTCTTTTTTGCAGCATTTAAAGATAAGTAATGAACACTTTCGAAAACGATATTTTTTCAGAAAGAGAAACACTTTTTGTGGAAGTTATTTTGCCTTTATCGTTGGCGAAAAACTATACATATCGGGTACCTTTCGATTTAAATGATCAGATTGCCATTGGAAAACGTGTAGTGGTACAATTTGGAAAGCATCGAATTTATACGGCTTTAATTAGTGCAATCAGCAAAGTGCCACCTACGGTTTATGAGGCTAAATACATTATTGACGTTGTAGATGCCGAGCCTGTAATTACACCCATGCAGCTTAAATTCTGGACATGGATGACCAATTATTACATGTGCAACGAGGGCGATGTTATGTCGGCTGCCCTGCCGGCCAGTTTAAAATTGGCCAGTGAAACCATCCTGGTTCTTCGCGATGATTATAATGAAGCGTCTGTGCTTACCGATAAAGAAGAAATCATTATCAATGCACTTAAACAGCAACAGAAACTTACGGTTAATGATGTTTCTAAACTGCTGGGACAGAAAACTGTATATCCAATCATCAATCAGCTATTGGATAAGGAATTGGTGCTGGTGGCAGAAGAGGTGGTGCAGAAATATAAACCATTGCTCAAATCTTTTATTATTTTAAATGATTTTTATAATGACGAAGAAAATCTGAAGCAGCTTTTTAATGTTCTGGAAAAGGCGCCTAAACAGTTAGACGCTTTATTGGCTTACCTGAAATTGCGAAAAACAAATTTGCCCATTGCTAAAGAGCAGCTTTTAGCAGAAAGCAGTTGTGGGCCGGCGGCATTAAAAGCTTTAACAGACAAAGACATTTTTGTGGTGATGAAAAGGCCGGTTAGCCGTTTGGCTTCCCATGATGAAGAGTTTAGTGTTAATTTTGAACTGAACGGAAGTCAGCAAAAAGCCTTGGAGCAGATTAACCGGCATTTTGAGGAAAAAGAAGTTGTTTTGCTGCATGGCGTAACCGCGTCAGGAAAAACGCAGGTTTATATTAAACTGATTGAAGAGATTATTCAGAATACAGATGGACAGGTACTGTTTCTGTTGCCCGAAATTGCGTTAACCACGCAGATTGTAGAACGTATTAAACGTTATTTTGGCAATGCTATTGGGGTTTACCATTCTAAGTTTAATAATAGCGAAAGGGTAGAAATATGGAATAAGGTAAGAACAGGTGCCTATAAAGTAATTCTTGGTGCGCGTTCGGCAGTTTTTCTTCCGTTTGAAGATTTAAAACTGATTGTGGTTGATGAAGAACACGAACCTTCTTACAAACAGTATGATCCGGCTCCCCGCTATCAGGCACGTGATGCGGCCATATATCTCGGTTATCTGCATCATGCCAAGGTTATTTTAGGCTCAGCCACACCATCCCTGGAGAGCTATTATAATGCCCTGCAGGGGAAATACGGCCTTGTAGAAATGAAAGAGCGCTTTGGCGGGGTTCAGCTTCCTAACCAACAGGTGGTGAGTATTGCAGAAGAAACGAAGAAAAAAACAATGAGTTCGTATTTTTCGAGCGTATTGATCAAAGATATTGATCTGGCACTTTCTAAAAAAGAACAGATTGTATTGTTTCAGAACAGGAGGGGCTACGCTACAATTTTAATCTGCGCTACCTGTGGTTATACTCCAAAATGCGTGAACTGCGATGTAAGTTTAACCTATCATAAAAGCAGTGGTAAACTGCATTGCCATTACTGTGGTTACCAGCAGAGCAGTATAAACATTTGTCCGGCATGTGGATCGGTACATGTAGAGCAAAAAGGGTTTGGAACCGAGCGGATTGAAGAAGAACTCAGGTTACTTTATCCAGATGTTACTATTGCCCGGTTAGACATGGACAGTACGAGGACCAAAAATGGTTTACAGCAGATTTTAAACGATTTCCAGGAAAAGAAAACCGATATTTTAATCGGTACACAGATGGTGGCCAAAGGCCTGGATTTCGACAACCTGAACCTGATTGGCGTAATTAATGCCGATACGCTTTTAGGTTATCCAGATTTTCGTGCCTACGAAAGGAGTTTCCAGCTGCTTGCACAGGTTGCGGGTAGGGCAGGCAGACGAGCCGATCAGGGCAATGTTTGTATCCAGACTTACGACGCTGAAAACCGGATTATCAAACAGGTAGTGAACAATGATTATGAGGGGATGTATAATGATGAGATTCTGGAGCGCGAGAAATTCCTTTATCCGCCGTTTTCACGGATGATTTTTTTATATATCAAACATAAAGATTCTCATGTTCTGGATCACGCCGCACTTACCCTTGCCAATATTTTAAAAGGAAAATTCGGTAAGCGTGTTTTAGGTCCGGAACAGCCACTCGTAAGCCGTGTACGTAATCTCTACATCAAACAGATCATTATTAAGGCCGATAAGCACACCGCTATTCAAAAAGTTAAAGATGCGTTAAGGGAAACGCTTACGCAGTTTAATGCCACTAAAGAATTTAAGGGGATTTTTACGCAAATCGATGTAGATCCGTACTAGAAATGATTGAATGATTGAGTTTTGAATGAGTGAATGGTTTTTCAGTCTCTCATTCTATAAATCTCTCACTCTATAATTCAATCATTCCGTAATTCTGTCATTCGATGATTCCCTCATTCTATCCTTCTCTCCATCTTTCCTTCAATCCTTTTTATGTGGATAATGTATCATTCTCAAACTCAGCCAATCCATTCACAAATTCAATCATTCTCTTATTTTAACCTTGAATCACCGTTAAAAAAAGCTAATTTTGAAGCTCATGGCATATAAATTTGTTGATAATTACCGAGAACGTGGAGCTAGAAAAAAACTGGTTGAGTTGTTAAGGTCACGTGGAATTGAAGATGAAAATGTATTAGCGGCCATTGGTAAAGTTCCACGTCATTTCTTTTTTGATGAAACGTTTTGGAACCAGGCCTACAAAGATATTGCTTTCCCCATAGGTGATGGACAAACCATATCTCAGCCTTATACGGTTGCTTACCAAAGTGAATTGCTCCACATTAAAAAAGGAGATAAAGTACTCGAAATCGGAACAGGATCGGGCTATCAAACCTGCATTTTAATGGAGTTGGGCGCTACCGTATTTACCATCGAAAGACAGGAGAATATTTACAACAGAACCATTCAGGTTTTACCTGGGATGGGGTATCGACCTACTTTTTATTGCGGTGATGGTTCCAAGGGAATTGCCGCGCATGCACCATATGATAAAATAATCGTTACCGCTGGTGCGCCAATGGTTCCGGAAATTTTATTAAAACAATTAAAAATTGGTGGCATTCTGGTGATCCCGGTCGGTGATGAGAAAACCCAGAAAATGGTTACGGTGATCCGTGTAAGCGAAACAGATTACGACAAAATTGTATTGGATACTTTTAGATTTGTACCATTGGTTGGAGACCAGGCATGGTAGAAGGCGAGTCTTTAGTCCAGAGTCCGCAGTCTGTAGTCATTTATACTTAAACCTTAACCCGGGACTAGATTATTGCGCTATCCAGCGTTAAGTTTGTATTCGAAAGTCCTTAGTGTAAATTCAATTAGACTAAGAACTCAAGACTTCAGACTGAAGACTAGCCTACCTCTTCATGGCTCTATCCAGCTCCCGCTTATTATCCCTTTCCTTAATGCTATCGCGTTTGTCGAACTCTTTTTTACCCTGGGCCAGTGCAATTTCCATCTTGGCAAAACCCCTTTCATTGATAAAAATGCGTAAAGGAACAATGGTATAACCTTTTTCTTCGCCTTTCAGCTTTAGTTTTCTGATTTCTTTCTTTTGAAGGAGTAATGCCCGGTCACGTTTTATATCATGGTGGTAAAAAGAACTGTGGCTATATTCAGAAATATGGAGGTTGCGCACATAGAGATTCCCACCAATGAACATGCAAAATGCATCAGTCATGTTGGCCTTACCTTGTCTGATTGCTTTTATTTCTGTTCCTAAAAGTGCAATCCCGGCTACGTATTTATCTAAAAGATTATAATCAAAATATGCTCTTTTATTCTTGATGTTGATATCGTTTTTCAAAATTTTAATAAGTGTATCATTGTAGTATATACAACGGTATGTAAAACAAAATGTTTGAATTACAAATGCGCCTCACTATGCTCAATTTGTTTCAGTATCTTTTATGAGCTCCTTAAATAAAGTTGATCACGATCTGTCCAGGAATGAAGGCCGTTAATGTAATTCGCGGTTAACAGCTGCAAATATCTTAAAAATTGGTGTGATAATTTAGTTTTAATTTATTTCGGGCTTAATGCGATCGTTAGGCTGAATTAATTTACAAATAGAGGTGATATTTTCAATTGTCTTTTAGCTACTTTGTGGGCAGCAGTTTTATGTAGATGGGCCCTGAAATAAATTACCTTCAGTGAGCTCGCTAACGCTCGGTTCAGGGTGACGACTCTAGGCAAGTATGTTAAACCTTAATCTCTGTATTAGTGGGTTTTAGTTAGGAGAGTGTAAGGACAGTGCTTTTGGCAGCTTCAGTCATACTTTTTATCGCACCAAAACCAGAAAAAGCTTTTGGTTTTCGCGGCAATGATGTTTATTTAACATAGGCTTTTGCAAGGGGAACAGGCTTTTCATCAGTTTACAAGCCCTTATCTTTAAACCCGACAGGAGCGAACACGCAGTGCAACGGAGTAAAGCGGATGGCGGGGCTGCAGAACCGATGAAAAACTGAAATTCATTTTCTAATGATGATACTTGCATTAAAGAGAAGTCAGGTTTGATCGCTTAGTGCATATTTAAACTTGACTTCTCCTGGAAAAAATATTCATCTCTTTGTAAAAGCTAGGGCATATATTATTATGTTCGTATTTATTGGTTTAAGTTTGAACTTAAAATATCTAAAATGAAATTCAGGAACTTACTTTTAATCTTATTGTTAGCCGTAACTTTTCAGGTAAATGCACAGCAACCCGCACTATTGCCGCAGTTTACCTTTTATAAACTGGATGGGAAACCTTTTTCAAACAGCGATATTAAACAAGGAAAAAAGAATCTCTTTATATTGTTTGATTGTACCTGCGAGCACTGTCAGCGGGAAAGTAAAAACCTGAACGCGAATTATGCCAAGTTCAAGGATGTTAATATTTATATGATCACAATGGATGAAGCTTATATCATTCCGCAGTTTTTTAATTCATATGCCAAAGGCTTGAATACAAAACCAAATGTGTTGGTGTTGCAGGATAAAAAAAGGATATTTATTCCAACATTTTTACCTAAACAATACCCGGCAATGTATTTATACTCGCCTGCCGGCAAATTGCTTATGTACCAATCTGGCGATGGTGGTATCAAAAAAATGTTGACGGTGGTGGGTAAATAATCATTTCAATTACAGCAACACGCCAGTCATAGCTGTGCTTTGATTATAATTCAACGCTGAACAATCTACCTGATAATCAACACCGGGATATTCACTTTGTGCCTCACCGAATCTACTGTAGTGCCAAAAACAAGGTCTTTTAAACCTTTATGTCCGTGTGCACCCATCACCAGGAGTTCCATTCCGTTTCGGTTACTGATATCGGCTATGGCTTTTCCTGTGTTTCCAAAACCAATAAATGGTGTAGCATCATAGCCAAGGTTTTCCAGGTTAGTTTTATATCGCTCAAGGTTAACCGCATCACTCTGCGTTTCGTGGTCCATTACTTCCTTACCCAGATATCGTGCGGCAGCTGTTTCTACGATGTGTATAAGGTAATAGTGTGCATCTTTGCCGCCTTGAATTAAAGCATGCCTAATCGTGTTTCGGTCGTTTTTAGAGAAATCAACGGCAATTCCAATTTTTTTATACGTGATCTTATCAATTTTGCCGATATCCAACGCATCTCCATGAGGCACGATTTTTCTGGATGCATTTTTTTTCTGTTCCAATAAAGGATGGAAGAAGACATAGAGCAAAAGTAACACAATGAGGATTAATGCAGGTATTACAATGGCGTAAATCCACCAGTTATTGGCTTCTTTTGTCCAACCGCTTATCTCTTCAATAACCAGTTTCACATTAAGTGCGATGATCACGATGGCACTTGTCCAGGCTAAAACCTTTACCCACGGTTTAATGGCGAAATCTTTCATCAGTTTTTTATCTGATGTAAAATGGATCAAAGGGATGATCGCAAAGCCCAGCTGCAAACTTAACACCACCTGGCTCAGCACCAACAAACCGCCAAGTGCATCGTCGCCATAGTGTAATATGGTAAAAAATGCAGGGATGATGGCCAGTAATCGGGTAATCAGCCTTCGTAACCAGGGTTGGATCCTTAAGTTGATGTGTCCCTCCATAATAATCTGTCCGGCTAAAGTTCCGGTTACTGTAGAGCTCTGCCCGGCAGCGATAAGCGCAATAGCGAACAGGGCGGGGGCTACGCTCCCAAAAATATTTGAAAGTAATTTATGCGCATCCTGAATTTCTGCCACTTCATGTAAGCCATTTTTGTAAAAAGCAGCTGCGGCGAGGATCAAAATGGCCGCATTAACAAAAAAAGCGAGATTTAATGCAACGGTGGTATCAATAAGATTAAATTTTAAAGCTTCTTTAATTCCCTGGTTGCTCCGTTCAATTTTTCTGGTTTGTACCAGAGAGGAGTGAAGGTAAAGGTTATGTGGCATTACCGTTGCGCCGATAATCCCGATGGCAATATAAAGTGCATCGCCATTGAGAATAGAAGGTTCAAAACCTTTGGCTACCTCTTTGAGTGACGGCTCAACAATAAACATTTCAACCAGAAAAGAAATGCCGACGATAAAAACCATCGAAACAATAAATCCTTCCATAGCCCTCATGCCCTTGTTGAGCAAAAAAAGCAATAAAATGGTGTCGAAAATCGTAATGCTAATGCCCCAGATTAACGGCAAGCCAAAAAGTAGCTGTAAACCAATGGCCATGCCGATAATTTCGGCAAGATCGCAGGCAATAATTGCGGTCTGCGCCAAAGCAAACAATGGAATATTGGCCCAACGCGGATAAGCTTGTTTAGAAGCCTGTGCCAAATCCAATCCCCTTACTATACCTAAACGGGCACTTAGTGATTGTAAAAGCAGCGCAATGAGGTTTGACATCAGTAATACCCAGATTAACTGATACCCGAATTTACTTCCACCTGCCAAATCTGTCGCCCAGTTCCCCGGATCCATGTAACCCACACTAATTAAATAAGCCGGACCAATAAAGGCCAGAATTCTGCGCCAGCCTTTCCTTTTATCGGTATTTACGCTTTGATGTACTTCACTTAGCGATTCAGTTTTTGCCATTACTGCTGATTAAAATATGTTTTGCAACTTCTCTACTGATATTAACTTGTTTATCGGATATCCGGATCTCAACCGAACCGTCGAAATCGGTAACATCGCTAACCTGGATTTGTTTGCCAAGGGTAAGGCCTAATTTTTCCAAATGTTTTAAAAAAGGAGAACTGTGCTGACTCACCCCGGTAATGGTGCCGGATTCGCCTGTTTTTAATTCAATAAGTTTGATAAACTGGGTTTTTGCAAATCGTCTGTTTTTATCGGGGATCGGATCGCCATGAGGGTCTGTTCTGGGAAAACCTAAAAACTCATCTAGTCTTTCAATCAGTTCAACTGATTTGATATGTTCCAACTCTTCAGCCACATCATGCACCTCATCCCATTTAAAATTTAGTTTATCAACCAAAAAAACTTCCCATAATCTATGTTTACGTACAATATCTATCGCTGTGTTTTTTCCTGTTTCGGTTAAGGTAACGCCCTGGTATTTAACATAATCAATCAGGCCCTTCTCTGCCAGTTTTTTGATCATGTCTGTAACCGATGCAGGTTTGGTTTGCATTTGTTCTGCTATGGCATTGGTTTGAACATTTGTGGTTTTCTCTGCCAGATGATAAATGGTCTTTAAGTAGTTCTCTTCGGTATAGCTTTGCATTTATGTTTGCCTAATTTTATTTTTAGGTAAATCTAAAAATTATTTCTTAAAATATATATGATAAATTATGTTAAAATTTAGAATTTAATTTGGTTATTTGTATTCGCAATACCTTTAACACCATATGGCATCTGAATTAGATAAAATTGATTTTAAAATTTTAAGAATACTTCAAGAGAACGGAAGAATTACCAATCTGCTTTTATCACAGGAAATTGGTTTATCACCCGCACCAACCTTAGAGCGTGTCCGCAAGCTCGAAATGGCAGGATATATTAAAAGTTACCATGCATTGGTAGATGAAGAAAAACTGGGTTTGGGCATTAAAACCTTTATCCAGATTCAACTCGATTTTCATAAAAACAATACCATCCAGATCTTTTTAGATGAGGTGAATCAAATCAAAGAGATCACAGAATGTCACCATGTTACAGGTCAGGCTGACTTTTTGTTAAAGGTTTATGTGAAAGACATTAAAGCTTACGAACGTTTAATTATGGATAAAATCAGTAAGATTTCTGTAGTGAAAACCTTCCAAACGATGATGATCATGTCTACCACGAAGAAAGAGCCTATTGTTCCGTTGGAATATTAGACTTAAATACCTGCATGATTCTTCTTTTATCATTGAGAATCACTGTATCTGTCGGGCGAGTCACCCTTGTTTCAGGAAATTAGATGTTAAACTTTTGCTATCTTTTTTACCATATAAGAAACATAAGGACATGTCAGATATGGAGCTTATATGTAACTTATATTCCTTATATGTTTCCGGCTTGGCGGCTCTAGTGCTTCGTCACCCGGAACTTATTTCAGGGAATTGATTTAAAATTAAATTCCCCAGATTCGGATAAGAATTTTTGTATTTTAGTATCATTAAAATCTCTTTATAAATATTCCCCAAACGGAACGCTGTTCTGAATTCCCTTATCCATCCGATAACAGGGACCAAAACATTATTTTCTAAAATCTATAAAGAGAACATCATGCAAGATTTAAAAATTGCTTTAATTGGTGCTACAGGTAAAGCTGGTACCTATATTTTAAAAGCGCTTTTGGCGCACCAGTTCAGGGTAAAAGTGCTGGTCAGAAATCCGGAAAGACTTCAGATCAATCATTCTTCGCTTGAAATGATAACCGGTGACGTTAAAGATCAAGAAACTGTGCAAAAACTTATACAAGGTTGCGATGTAGTTATCAGTGCGCTGGGGTTGGGGCAACCAGCAAGTGAAAAAACAATCTTTACGCAATCAACAGGAAACGTCCTGACAGCTATGAAAGCCCTTAAACTAAATCGTTATTTGGTGCTTACCGGCATTAATGTAGATACACGTTTTGACGATAAAGACGAAAAGACCAAATTTGCTACCCGATGGATGTATGATAATTATCCAATTTCAACGGCTGACAGGCAAAAAGAGTATGAATTGTTAATCGCAAGCAATCTCGATTGGACGCTAATCCGTTTACCCTTAATTATACAAACCGATGAAAAAACAGCGATAGGAACAAGCCTGGTGAATTGCGTTGGCGATCAGATTAATGCAGCTAATGTGGCGGGATTTATTATTGATCAGTTAGCAGAAGTAAAATTTATAAATCAGGCCCCTTTTATTTGGAATAGTTAGGTTTATAACTTTTATCGTCACTGCGAGGAGGCACGACAGCCAGTCCCGATTTCTCGGGAAAGCAATCTTTAATGGTAGCGATCCTGCTGGAGAGATTGCTTCGTCGGCTGAAAAAGCCTTCTCGCAAAGACGATTACGCTTGCAGTCCGTCACCCTATACTTGTTTCAGGGTCTTTTACGTAATAGATCTCTCTCCCGAACGTTCGGGACTGCACTTCAGTCGAGACGACTTTTTCATTGAAGTCTGTCAAGGAGAACCCTTAGTTTCTTATTGGTCGATATTTAGGCAATGTTTTCTCCAATCCGCACCACTCATTTCAAATTTCACTTCCCCTTTATTTACCATCCCCACTTTTTTCCAGCCCTGCCTGGTGTAAAATTCTTCTGCACGGGTATTGGGCGCTGTACCTAGCCATACCAATTCTTGTGTTTGATTAAAATACCAATTCATCATCAAGCGGTGCAATCTTTTGCCAATTCCTCTGCCTTCGAACTCCGGACGCAGAAATAAGGCCCAGATATTATGTTCTTTTAAATCTACAATAGAGAAACCCACTACTTCTCCATCCACTTCGCAAACCCAACCTTTACCACGTTGCGTAATAAACTCTTCGCAATCTTTGTCAGTAACTAAAGTAGGATCAGACAAAATGTTCTCTTTTACGGTATGCCTGACAATTTGCATCGCAGATATGTCAGTAGTTTTTGCCTCGCGAAAAATCATTTTTGATCAGTTATTGAGAAAGTTAATGATTTGAAAAAGCCTTTTAAATGCGCTAACAGTTGATTATTAATCGTAAAGCTAATCAATAAAATGTTTATGACAAATGAATGATTGTGAATTCTGGAATTGGTTCTACATTTGCTTAACGGTGTTAGATTATTTACACCAAATATTCCAGTCATGGGAAGTAAAGAAAGAATTCTACGTTTAAAAGATGAAACCAGAACAAAAATTCTGGATGCTGCCTTGAACATTGTTCAAACAGAGGGCTGGCAGGCATTGAGTATGCGTAAAATTGCCGACCAGATTGAATATACGGCACCCATTATTTACGAGTACTTTTCTAATAAAGATGGAATCTTACTGGAACTCACCAGAAGAGGGTATTTGATTTTGGCTAAGGATATCCGTGAAGCCAGGGATAAACACAAATCTCCGGAAGAAAAAATGGAAGCCATGTGGATTGCCTACTGGAACTTCGCCTTTGCCCATAAAGAATTTTACCAACTGATGTACGGGGTGGATATGGTTTGTTGTACCGTTAAAAATTCATTGCCCGAAGCTGAAAATGTAGGTGGTATGTTAGGTGAGGTAATTGAATCTTTATTCAAGAAGAAATCAGTTTCTGATGATGATATTTGCATGAAGTATTACACGTATTGGTCAATCATTCATGGTTTGATTTCCATTAACCTGGTGCGCCCGAATGGAAGAACAACCGACGAACTAAACCAGCAAATTTTGAAAGATGCCATCAAAGGCATCACCTTATCTATTAACAGTTAGCATTTTTTTTTAAACAGTAACTTAACACTGTTAAATTATTTATACACTATAATTCAATTTAAATTTAATCCATATGAAATCTCTACATCGCTTGCGCCTTACACTTAACACTGTTAAACAGTTTACTAGTGTTAAGTCATTGTTAACCGTTTCGCTGCTTTCAATAATTTTATCCAGCTGTAAATCAGCTCCGGATCAGTCAGCAGCGGCACCGCCTCCGCCAGCTTTGCCGGTAAGCGCCATTAATGCCAGCACTGAAACTACTTATATTGAATACCCGGCATCTATCCAGGGTGCGGTTGATATTGATGTGCGGCCACAGGTGAGCGGTTATTTACAAAGCGTTCTGGTTAATGAGGGTGCTTATGTAACCGCGGGACAAACGCTATTTAAAATTAACGAAAACCCTTATCGCGAGGCACTAAACAACGCTAAAGCCAGTTTACATGCAGCGGAGGCAGCCATGTTAAATGCACAGTTGGAAGTGGATAAGCTAACTCCCCTAGTACAAAACAAGGTTGTGTCAGATATCCAGTTAAAAACGGCTAAAACAGCTTATAAAATTGCGCAGGCCAATGCTGAGCAGGCTAAAGCCAGTGTTGCAGCTGCAAAAATCAACTTAGGTTACACCAATGTTAAAGCTACGGTAAGCGGTTACATCGGCCGTATTCCGAAGAAACAGGGAAGTTTGGTTTCGCCAACTGATCAGGTTGCTTTAACACAATTATCTGATATCCACGAAGTACATGTTTACTTCTCACTGGGTGAAAACGACTTCAACAATTTCAACGCAAATTATCCTGGCAAAACCCCTGCCGACAGAATTAAACATTTACCGGCCGTAGAACTTTTATTGGCCGATAATTCCGCTTACCCGATTAAAGGTAAGATTGATATGATTGACGGACAGTTCGATAAAAACACGGGCGCTATTACCTTGAGGGCCAGTTTTCCGAATGCCAGCGGAACGCTTCGTTCGGGTAACACCGGCAAGATCCGTCTAGGTCTGCAGCATGATGATGCCATTTTAGTGCCGCAGGCATCGACGGTAGAAATGCAGGATAAAGTATTTGTATTTACCGTTGGCGATAGCAGCAAAGTGAAGAAACAGGCGATTACCATTGTGGGTAAAGCCGGTGAAAATTACCTGGTTAAAGAAGGCGTAAAAGTTGGCGACCAGATTGTGTTGAGCGGTGTAGATAAATTACAGGAAGGTATGGTAATCCAGCCTCAAAAAGCAGCCGATAAAGTAGCTGTGGCCAGAACAAAAAAATAATAAAATACTAAAGTTTAAGCAATCATGTTTCAAAAATTTATAGACAGACCTGTACTGTCGACCGTCATTTCCATCTTATTGGTAATAGTGGGAATACTGGGTTTAACCAAGCTGCCCTTAGAGCGCTTTCCAAATATCGCACCTCCGTCGGTATTGGTAACTGCAGTTTACCCTGGGGCCAATGCCGAAACGATTTTACGTTCGGTAACCCCATCATTGGAGGAAGCCATTAACGGTGTGGAGAATATGACCTACATGACCTCCAGTGCCAGTAATGATGGTACTTTGGCCATTACCGTTTACTTCCAGCAGGGTACCAACCCCGATCAGGCAGCAGTTAACGTACAAAACCGGGTGTCGCAGGCTACCAGTCAATTACCGGCAGAGGTGGTGCAGTATGGTATCACCACGACCAAACAGCAAAACAGCTTTATCGGTGCAATTGGTGTGTATTCTGAAGATCCAAAAAAATACGATGCTGTTTTTGTCAATAACTATGCACAGATCAATATCATTCCCGAGCTTAAACGTATCCCGGGCGTAGGTTCTGCCAGTGTATTTGGGGGGATTAAAGACTATTCGATGCGGATCTGGTTAAACCCAAGTCAATTAGCTACCTACAAAATTACGCCTAATGAGGTGATTGCCGCCATTCAGGATAAAAACCTGGAAGCGGCCCCAGGTAGGTTTGGAGAAAGAAGCAGTGAGGCCTTTGAATATATTGTTAAATATAAAGGTAAGCTGACCAAACCGGAGGAGTATCAGAATATTGCGATCCGTTCCAATTCTGATGGTTCTATATTACGCTTAAAAGATGTAGCGCGTGTAGAATTGGGTGCCTACAGTTATGGCAGTGTTAACCGTTTAAACGGACACGATGGAATTACCATCGGTGTAATTCAATTATCAGGCTCTAATGCCAACGAAATTCAGATTGCCATTGATAAACTATTGGCGAAACTATCCAAAGATTTCCCGGCCGGTATTAAATACAACCAGTTTTACCGTACCAAAACCGATCTTGATGAATCCATCAACCAGGTGGAGCATACGCTGATCGAAGCCTTTTTATTGGTATTCATCGTGGTATTTATCTTCCTTCAGGATTTCAGGTCTACCTTAATTCCGGCTATTGCAGTGCCAGTGGCTATTATCGGTACCTTCTTTTTTATGCAGCTGTTCGGTTTCTCCATTAACCTTTTAACGCTGTTTGCACTGGTACTGGCCATTGGTATCGTGGTAGATGATGCGATTGTAGTGGTGGAGGCCGTACATGCCAAAATGGAAGAAAATCCTTTGCTTAGCCCAAAAGCAGCAACTACGCAAGCCATGAATGAGATTACGGGGGCCATTATTTCCATTACACTGGTGATGGCGGCAGTATTTTTACCGGTAGGTTTTATGACTGGCTCCACAGGTATCTTCTACAAACAGTTCGCTTTAACCATGGCGATCGCGATCATTATTTCAGCAGTTAACGCTTTAACTTTGAGTCCGGCGTTGGCGGCTTTATTTTTAAAGAACAAACATGCCGAAGGTAGTCATACTGCACCTAAAAAAGGGTTCGTAGAAAAGTTTTACGCAGGCTTTAATGGTGGGTTCAATTACATGACCAACCGTTATGTCGGTGGCTTAAAAGTGTTGATCCGTAATAAGTGGATCAGCATGGCCGGGCTGGCCTTAATTGTCGCAGTTACCGTACTGTTGGTAAGCAGAACCAAAACTGGTTTTATCCCAACAGAAGACCAGGGTTTCGTGGCCATTGCGGTTTCGAGTCCGTCGGGAACTTCATTAGCCAATACCAATAAAATATTAAAGCAGGCTGAAGCCGAGTTGAGGGCAATGCCGTCGGCAAGATTCGTGATGTCGCTGGCAGGTTACAATTTCTTAACTGCATCTAACAGCCCCTCAGCCGGACAGATTTTCTTATTGTTAAAGCCAAATGAAGAAAGGGGTGCTGTAAAAAATATCGACGAGATCCAAAATATCGTAAGGGCTAAAATGGCCGCCATATCTGCAGGAACCTTCTTTGTATTCAGTTTTCCAACGGTACCAGGCTTTAGCAATGTAGAGGCCATGAATGTTATGTTACAGGATAAAACCAATGGCAAGCTGGATAAATTTAGTGGTGTGGCAAATAACTTTATAGCGAAGTTAATGGCTAAACCGGCAATTGCTTATGCCTTTACTTCTTACAAGGCTGATTATCCGCAGTTGCAATTGGATGTTAATGATGAAAAGGCCGATCAGCTGGGTGTAAGCAAAAAAGATATCTTACAAACCATGCAAACTTATTTTGGTACTGCACAGGCTTCAGATTTTAACCGCTTTGGTAAATACTACCGGGTAGTGGTGCAGGCCGATGTGGCTGACCGGACCGATCCGGCAAGTATTGACCGTGTGTTTGTGAAAAATAAAAACGGAGAAAGTGTACCTATCAATACCCTGGTAAAGCTTACCCGTGTATATGGTTCGGAAACGGCTGCACGTTATAACCTGTTTAACTCAATTGAAGTAAATGCCATCCCTAAACCAGGTTTCAGTTCCGGTGATGCGATTAAAGCGATAGAAGAAACTGCCAGAGAACAATTGCCAACCGGTTATGCTTATGAATTTTCAGGGCAAACCCGTGAGGAGATTTCTTCAGGCGGACAATCGACTGTGATCTTCCTGCTTTGTTTGGTATTTGTGTACTTCCTGTTATCGGCACAGTACGAAAGTTATATTTTACCACTGGCGGTAATCCTTTCTATTCCTACAGGTGTATTTGGCGTGTTTGTGGTTTTGGGCTTAACCGGTATCGAAAACAACATTTATGTTCAGGTAGCACTGATTATGTTGATCGGTTTGCTGGCTAAAAATGCCATCCTGATTGTAGAATTTGCCGTGCAGCGGCGAAAGGCTGGGTTGAGTTTGGTTGATGCTGCTATTGAAGCAGCAAGATTAAGGATCAGGCCAATTATTATGACCTCACTGGCCTTTGTGTTCGGTTTATTTCCGATGAGTATTGCAACGGGACCATCTGCGCAGGGTAATCATTCTATCAGTATCGGTGCGGCAGGAGGGATGGTATCGGGCGTAATTTTAGGCTTGTTCATCATTCCGGTACTTTTTGTCATCTTCCAGGCTTTACAGGAAAAATTATCAAAAAAATCTTCAAATGAGGTTGTTCGCCACCATGAAGAACCTATAAATCATACAGTTTATGAAACGGTTTAATATCATTACCATTTTGCTCCTGGCTTTAATCTGGAGTGGATGTTCAGTTTCGAAAAATACAGCACTGCCCAATATTGCACCCGGATTTTTCAGAAATAATTCATCAACAGACTCTTCAAGCATTGGCACAATGCCACTGAAAAGTTTTATCAGCGACCTTACCGTCCAAAATTTAATTGATACGGCTTTGGTTAAAAATTATGATATGCAAATGGCATTGAAAAATATCGATGCTGCTGAAATATTGTTCAAACAATCGAAACTGGGTTATTTACCTGAACTGAAACTACAGGTATCGGCGAATTCGAGCCGTCCGAGTGATAATAGTTTAAACGGATTAAGCCTGAACCAGTTTACAGGTTCCACACACATTGAAGATTATAACGCGAACCTGGGTGTGGTTTGGGAGGCCGATATCTGGGGTAAAATCCGCAATCAAAAAGCTGGTGCTTTAGCCAGTTTTTTGCAGACCGAGGAGGCACGTAAAGCCGTTCAAACCCGTTTGGTGGCTAATGTTGCACAGGGCTATTACAATTTGTTGATGCTTGATGCGCAGTTGGAAATTGCCAGAAAGAATTTGAAATTGAACGATAGTACCTTACGAATCATTAATTTACAGTTCGACGCCGGTCAGGTTACCTCATTGGCGATACAACAGGCGCAGGCACAACAGCTGGTTGCTGCACAGTTGGTTCCCCGCTTAGAGCAAAATGTAACCTTACAGGAAAATGCTTTAAGTATACTGATTGGTACGTTGCCTAAAGCGATTAACCGCGAGAGTCGTTTGGATCAGATGAATATCCCACAAAATCTGAATGCTGGTTTTCCATCAGCTATGTTGAGCCGCCGGCCCGATATCAAAAGTGCAGAGCTGGCGTTGACCGTTGCCAATGCGAGGGTGGGCGTAGCCAAAGCAAGCTTGTATCCATCATTGGTAATTACCGCGAGCGGAGGGATTAACTCCTTTAAAGCAAGCAACTGGTTTAATGTACCGGCATCTTTATTCGGCCTGGTAGGGGCAGGCATTACCCAGCCCATTTTTCAACGCGGACAGTTAAAAAGCAATTTGGAACTGGCTAAAATAGACCGGGAGAAAACAGTGATCCAGTTTCGCCAGTCGGTCTTAAACGCTGTTGGCGAAGTATCTGATGAATTAACGAAAGTAGAGAAGTTAAAAACACAATACAGTATTGCTGAAAAACGCACACAAACTTTGCAACAAGCGTCACGCAATGCCAATCTCTTGTTTAAAAGCGGTATGGCTAATTACCTGGAGGTCATTACCGCACAAGGCAATTTATTGCAGAGCGAACTGGAATTAACCACCATTAAAACAGAACAGCTTAATGCAGTGGTAGGCTTGTACCGGTCTTTAGGCGGCGGTTGGAATTAATTGAAATATCTAAACTTATAAGGTCTTGAAGACCTTATAAGTTTGTGTATAAATTTAAGCACCAGGAACGCGATGTTCCTGGTGCTTTTTTTTCAATCTAGTCGTCGTAATACAAATTTTGTTTGGTATACCGCCAAAATTTTACAACAAAGCCCTGTCTAAATGCACATAACCACCATCTACATGGATCAGTTGGCCTGTGGTATGACTGGATTTATCTGATAATAAAAATATGGCAGTATTTGCAATTTCCTCCACAGTGGTCATCCGGTTTTCGAAGGGGATTTTATCGGTGATGTTTTTAAGTTTTGCATCCCGGTCTTCAAAAGAATTAATCCATTTTTCGTATAGTGGCGTCCAGGCTTCGGCAACAATAATAGCATTTACACGGATACTAAAGGGTAGTAATTCCACGGCCCATTCGCGTGTTAAAGCATTTCTGGCACCATTGGATGCTGCATAACCAGAAGTTCCACCTTGCCCCGTTTCTGCTGTTTTACTCCCGATATTTAAAATTGAACCTTTACTTTGCTTCAGTGCTGGCAGGGCATATTTTGCCAAAAGATAATAATGTACCACGTTTTTATGAAGCGATTCGATAAAGCCTTCGTATGTACCACTCTCCAGGCCTACACCATCATTCACACCTGCGTTGTTTACTAAGCCATCAATTCTGCCATACCTGGTTAATACAGCGTCAATAATGTTTTTACAATGTTCTGGTAGTGTGAGTTCAGCCGTGAAATAATCAGCTTTTAAGCCTAGATCTGTAATTTCCTTAAGCAGTTTTACATTATCGCTTTCATTGCGGCCAATAATGATCGGCAAAGCATGTTCAATAGCCAGAGCTTTAACAATTGCGCAACCAATGCCTTTGGCTCCACCACTTACCAGAATTATTTTGTCGTTTAAATTTAAATTCATATTCGGTTATCTTTTCTTTTATTATTTGATCATTGAGCATAGCGTTTTTTGTAGAGGGGATCGTGGTGGACTTGGTTGTTTTAGATTTCCCCCGTACGTTTTACGCTATTGATAGCTTAGGGAGGTAAGGATGTTTCTATTATTAAACATTCCATCTCACATCTTCCATCTGACATTTCACCTCTCATTATAAGCTAACTCCTCTTTTCCATGGAATAAAGTCATCCTGGTTGAGCTGTACGGCTTTTGGTATTTCCTCTCCACTGGCAACTTTAATACAGTATTCCAATATATCTTCGCCCATTTCGCTAATGGTTTTTTCCCCGTTAATTACAGGTCCGGTATCGATATCAATGAGATCACTCATACGTTTGGCCAGAACGGAATTGGTAGCGACTTTAATGGTCGGGCAAACGGGGTTTCCTGTTGGTGTGCCTAAGCCTGTGGTAAATAAGATTAACGTTGCTCCTGCAGCGGCTTTACCCGTAGTGGCTTCAACATCATTTCCCGGCGTACATACTAAACTTAAGCCAGGTTTAGTTGCGGGTTCGGTATAATCTAAAACATCAACAATCGGTGCGGAACCAGCTTTACGGGCAGCACCTGCTGATTTGATGGCATCGGTAATCAAACCATCTTTAATATTGCCCGGAGAAGGATTCATGTAAAAACCAGATCCAACTTTATGCGCCAGATCGTCATACTCCGTCATTAAACGGATAAATTTTTCGGCAATTGACTGTTCAACACACCTATCGATCATTTCCTGTTCTACACCACAAAGTTCGGGGAACTCTGCCAATAAAACCCTGGCCCCCAATGCTACCAATAAATCAGCGCAATAACCAACTGCCGGATTTGCAGAAATACCGCTAAACCCATCACTGCCACCACATTTCACTCCCATACACAACTTGCTGAGTGGTGCTGCTTCGCGCTTTTGTTTGTTGATCAACATTAAACCTTCAAACGTACTGCGAATGGCGTTTTGGATCAGCTGTTCTTCGCTTTGTGCTTTTTGCTGCTCGAAAATTAAAAGCGGTTTATCGAAATCCGGGTTCAATGCAAAAAGATCGCGTTTAAAATCTGCTACCTGCAAATGCTGGCAGCCTAAACTTAAAACGGTTATTCCGGCTACATTCGGGTGATGAGCATAGGCGGCCAATAATTTGCTTAGCGTATCCGCATCCTGTCGTGTTCCGCCACAGCCACCATTATGCGTGAGGAATTTAATGCCATCCACATTTTTAAAAGTCCGGTTTGTGTGATTTACCTTAGGCTCAAAACTAATGGTATTAATGTCTTCTCCCTTTTCAAAAGCCTGAACCAGTTTATGGGTATAAGATTTATATTTATCATCTACAGCATACCCCAATTCACTGTAAAGCGATTCCTTAATGATATCCAGGTTTCTGTTTTCACAAAAAACAGTAGGGATAAACAACCAATAGTTTGCAGTGCCCACTTCACCATTTTTACGGTGATAACCGTTAAAGCTGCGGTTGGCATATTTAAGCACATCAGGGGCTTCCCATTTGTAATGAGTATGGCGATACGCAAATGGCTCTGCAGCGTGTTTGGTGTTATCAACATTCATCCGCATGCCCGCTTTTACATCAAACTGTACTTTTCCAACCAAAACGCCATACATCATTACTTCATCACCGGTTTTCATATCCTGCATAAAAAATTTATGTTTGGCCGGGATTTCATCAACAGTAACATAAGTATTTCCATCATGCAATATTGAAGTGCCTGCCGGCAAATCCTGTAACGCAACTAAAACGTTATCCGCATTGTTAATCTTGATGACTAATTTTTTCATTGTCAATTTATACTTCTAAACTTATTTCTTTTTCGATATGATCAGGTTTCCATCCTTTCCAGCCAAAGTAAAGGACTACAAGGAAGCATACAAAAGGTACCAGGTAGCCATACTGGATGTTGTGGGTAGCATCTGATATAAGGCCCAAAACCGGAGGCAGAAATGCACCGCCTACAATAGACATTACAATTAAAGAGGAACCCAGTTTGGTGTCTTTACCCAGCCCGGCTATGCCTAATGAGAATATGGTCGGGAACATGATCGACATAAAAAAGGCAACACCGATTAAGGCGTAAACGGTAATCATTCCGCTTCCCAGAATAGATACAAGGGTAAGTACTGCACTGATTAACGCATACAGCATTAATAATTTATTTGGTGCTACAAACTTCATAAAAATGGTGCCTACAAATCTGCCGATCATAAAAGCTAAACCCGCTGCACCAGCGTACCATTTTGCTTCATCCAGACTTATACTTGCTGATGAAGTTACGAAGCTGATGAATAAACTTAATATGCAAACCTGGGCGCCTACATAGAAAAACTGACCAATAATTGCCCATCGTAAATGGCTATGGCCTAATACATGGCGGAAAGTGCTTTTTTCCTCGATGTTTTCTTCTTCCTTGATATCGGGCAGTTTGGTAAAAATGAATAGGATTGCAACGACAATGATCAGGATGCCTAAAATTAAATACGGGGCTTTTACGGTCGATGCTTCTTCGAGCATATAAGCCTGTTTTTCCAAAGGAAGCATTTTTGCCGGTTGGGCATCAGTATATTTTACTTCCGTGAAAATAAATTTACCTCCAAGTACCGGGGCTAAAAAGGCTGCAAACCCGTTAAAGGATTGAGAGAAATTTAAGCGTTGTGTAGCGGTTTCAGGCGGTCCGAGCACAGTAACATAAGGATTTGCCGCCGTTTCCAGAAATGTTAAGCCGCAGGCGATAATAAAAAGTGCGCCTAAGAAAAAGATATATTGTGCGGTATTGGCGGCAGGTATAAAGAGTAGACAGCCAATGGCAAATAAAACGAGTCCCAAAATAATACCGCTTTTATAGCCGTATTTGCGCATAACATAGCCTGCTGGCAGTGCCAGTAAAAAGTAAGCAATAAAAACAGATGAATCGACCAGGGTGGATTCAAAAACATTCAGATGAAACGCTTTGCGCAGATGTGGAATCAATATCGGATCGAGATTGTGGACAAAGCCCCAGAAGAAAAACAAGCTGGTAACTAAAATTAACGGAAATAGGTATCCCTTTCCGTTTTTTGGTTGGTTGGATACTTTAAAGTTTGTGGATGGATTTTGGCTCATGTTTATTTGGTTATAAAGGATTTAAACAGGTTAACGCTAAAATTAAAATAATAATAGTTTGAACCGCTGAAAATTTTGATTATCAAGTCTCAATCTTAGGCAGATACGGTGAAACCAAGACCTGCTTTTCCAACCACTTTGATGCGGCAATGGCAACTTTGGGAAGCAATTGGTCTATATAACAGGAAATAAATAATCCAATTTTCATAAGATGTTTCGGGTGAGTTGCAGTTATACAAATTAAGCCCTTCAGCGTTAATAAAAATTTAACTTTATCATCTAATTATTAAATGATATTAGCTTGATTTTTTACATTGCGAATTTATTTTGCATATTAGATTGATTTTTTAAGATTTTATGAAACCGCATTTACTTAATGTATCTACCAATTCTGTGGATTCTTTTAGCGCCCGAAGAGATGTTATGCCTGATGTAAACAACCGCTGGCATTACCATTCAGCGCTGGAATTGATTTACATTAAAAAAGGAAGAGGTACGCAGTTTATTGGCGATAGCATCAAAAATTTTAAGGAGGGGGATGTGGTTTTACTCGGGAGCAACCTGCCGCATTACTGGCGTTTTGATCCGGAGTTTTTTGATGAAAATGTTTGTGAACCGGTTGACGTTTATGTAATCCATTTTAAAGAAGATTTTTTAGGAAGAGATTTTTTGGATCTTCCCGAAAACCAGGAAATTAAAAAGATTTTGATGCAATCAACGCAGGGCATTCAGCTGGAAGGAGTTTCGAAAGAAAAAATCGCTTATTTAATGCCACAGATTATCGAAGCAAAAGGCACCATGCGGATTATCAGAATACTCGAAGTATTAACAGAAATAGCCCATTGCGGAGAAAGAAACACGTTGGTCTCGCTGGGCTTTAAGCCCAACTTTCTGGAGAACGAAAAAGACCGGATCCAATCTATTTACAATTATACCATCAGCAATTACAAGAATAAGATCGAACTAAAGGAAATTGCTGCAGTAGCTAAAATTAGCCCCAATTCGTTCTGTAAATTCTTTAAAACCAAAAGCAGAAAAACCTACACGCAGTTTCTGAATGAAATCAGGGTGGGGCAGGCCTGTAAATTATTGATTGAAAACAACTTAACCGTGAAAGAAATCTGTTACGATTGCGGGTTTTACAATTTCACCAGTTTTCACAAATATTTCAGGGAAATAACGGGCAAAACCCCATTAAAATACCAGCAAGCTTTTTCTAAGCAATAACACCTTTTCATAAAGTTCTGTTTTTAATTTTAAACCCTATCCGGAACTATTAAATATGAAAAGAGAATCATATCACTCAATACTGAAATAACACTTTTGCCTTTGATTGACATCCAGGCAACTGCATATTACAGTTCATTGCTTAAACGGAGTGGCATTTTATAGCTTAAAATATGGAGACGTTAATTTTGATGACGGGAAAAGGCTAGTTAAAATTTTTCATCATCGCTAGGGATTTGCTCAGCGGAGAAATAGCAGTACAACATCAATCCAAAAGAAAGAATATAAAATGCTGCCGTAATTAAAAGGAATGTGGTCATAACATGTATTATTTGGTTAGTGTAATTCAAACGTTAAGTTATCCTTAATATGATAGGATGCTGAATTTATTCTGTGTTATTTATCAACATAATAGATTTTTTATGTTGAAAACTATTTTATTAGTTTATTTATATTTGATTATTGTCAGTTATCGCGCTTATTTAGGTTGAAATTTATCGCGATATTGTGTTGGTGTCATTCCTACCGATTTTCTGAATACTTTTCTGAATGCTTTAGGATCATTGTATCCTGAGTTGTAAATAACTTCTGTCATCTGCTGTGCAGTTTGCTCCAATAATTTTTTTGCGGCTTCGATCCGCGTTTGCTGAAGATACTCAATAGGAGTCATCCCGGTTACCTGCTTAAACCGGCGTACAATATTTCTTCTGCTCGAAGGAATATCTTTAATCATCTCTTCAATCGTAGCTAAATCCTGATAATTATTTTCGATTTTCTCCTGAGCAGAAGCAACTATATCATCATTATGGTGGCGGATAGGCTGAAAGGTACTAAAATAAGACTGGTTTACGCGATCCATGTCAATGGCGAAAATTTTAGCCACCTTAATAGCCATATCTTTTCCGCAATGGAGCTGTAAAAGATGTAACAACAAATGGAAGGTTGAGGTAGCGCCGCCGCTTGTAAATAACCTGCCATCTTGGGTTACCGTTTTATCAGCCTTCAAATGCACCAGCGGGAATGCCGTAGAAAAAGCAGAACATGCATCAACATGTGTGGTTGCGGCTCTACCATCCAACAGTCCTGATGCAGCGACTAAAAATGCACCAGTACAAAAGGTAGCAATTTCAGCTCCTGCCGCATGCTGTTTATTTAGCCATGGGATATAGCCGCTATTTGCGCCAATGCAGTCTTTTATATCAAGGCTTGCAAATGATGGAACCAAAATCAGTTCAAATTGCCCAGCATTTTGTAAGGATATGCAGGGATGTGCGCTAAAATTATAATTTTTATCATCAATGGTAATTAAACTCATGCTAAATGGAACTTCAAGTCCATCTTTTGTGTAAAAACCATTTACCGTATCAAATACATCCAGAATTGCCGCGAGGCTTAATAATCTGAAATTTTGCGGCATCAAAACACCTACATTTATCATTTGGTTAAAAATTTTGGGTATCATAAATATATGAAAATTGTCTGAAATGCCCCTCAAGATTGACTTTTACGGCACGGGTAGGCATCAATATTTAGCCATAACTTTATTCTTATACTAACCACCTGATAAAATGATATGAAACTTAAACCAACCAGTGGCAGGATGTACGGCTTAGTTGTACTGTACGAAATGCAGACAGATTTTTTATTGAAGGCTTTAGATGGGATAGACCAAAAAGATGCGCAAAAAAGATTGGATACCAAGGCTAACCACGTTGCCTGGATTACCGGTAGTATGGTGCAGGGAAGGTATTTCCTGGCTAAGTTGTTTGGTATTGATCTGCCATCTGTCACAGATGAACTTTTTGCTCATAATAAGGGGATTATTGATGATGCGGTTTATCCGCCACTTGCCGCTTTTATAAAAGACTGGGAAGAAATTTCTCCAAAGTTGCAGGAAGCCTTAATACGGGCTACGGATGAAAAGCTTGAAGAGAAACTCAGCATGCCAGGGATGAAAATTACCCTTTTCGAAATGATCAGTTTCAACACCTATAGGGATGCAAACTGTATTGGTCAAATTGCCCTGTGGCGTAGATTATTGGGCTATCCGGGAATGAATTATAGCTAAATTATGGAAAAAGTAATTAACGAAGCCAATGAAACCTTATTGGCGTTGGAAAATGAGCTCTCAAAATTTGATGCCTCGTTATTGAATAAAGTGCCTTTTGACGGCAGCTGGACCGCAGGGCAACTGGCTGAGCACCTGGTGTTGTCGAATGCGGGCTTTCTAGAGGTGATTAATGGTCCTTTTATGGAGACAGATAAACCAGCTGATTTATTGGTAGAAACCATTAAAAAAGATTTTTTAAATTTTAACGTAAAATACAATTCACCTGAAGAAATTTACCCTGAACACAAAGCCTACAATCCATCTGAATTATCGGGGAATTTAAAGCTGATCAGGATGGGGATCTCAGAGGCGGCAGGCAACCTGGATTTAACTAAAACCTGTAGCGCTTATAAACTGCCTGGTTATGGTTTTCTTACCCGTTTGGAGGCTGTTTATTTTGTTATTTATCATACGCAGCGGCATATTTACCAATTAAAGAATATCTATAACAGCTTAGACAGCAATTGACTTTAACTAAATTTATGAGGAACAAAAGTCTTGATTTACTCAATCCATACATCGGTAAATGGAAAACAGAAGGTTTAACGATGTTGGGTGATATAATTACCGGAACAGATACTTACGAGTGGGTTGATGGTGGGTTTTTCTTAAAACATCAGGTTGATCTTATGCGCGGTGATAAAACGATCCGATCGCTTGAAATTACACATTACGATGATATGGAAGAGGTGTTCCGCTCACAATCTTTCGATAATGAGGGATGTATTTCAATATCTACCCTTAAAATTTACGATGATATCATTTTAATATTTGCTGATAACGAAAGATTTAAAGGAAATTTTAAAACCAACACCATCGAAGGCACGTGGGAGCAATTTGATGGTAAAAACTGGGTACAGTGGATGGATATAAAATTGACGAGGATTTACTTGTAACGTCTTGCTGAACTTATTTCAGTATATTGACTAAATAGATCCTGAAACAAGTTCAGGATAACCACCGTTCGTCACAAGAACATAATAGCAAACAAATTATAACAAACCCTAAAAGGATTAAAACAACAAAAAAAATGGCAACACTCAACATGTACTTAAATTTTAACGGGAACACCGAAGAAGCATTCAATTTTTACAAATCAGTATTTGGCGGAGAATTTTTGGCAGTGCAACGTTATAAAGATTCGCCAGGCTGCGAAGGCATGTCTGTGAGCGATCAGGAAAAATTGATGCACATTGCTTTGCCGGTTGGCAGCAACATTTTAATGGGTACTGATATAACCAGTCCGATGCCGCCTGCAACGTTTGGTACGGGTATCTCACTTTCAGTTGACGCCACCAGCGAAGACGAAGCCAAACGCTTATTTGACAGCCTCTCAGCAGGGGGGACAGTAACCATGGCCTTAGAAAAAACTTTTTGGAATGCACTTTTCGGTATGACTACCGATAAATTCGGCATTCAGTGGATGGTGAATTATGATTATAAGTAGGAGGGGAAGTCTGGAGTCCGTAGTCGTGAGTCCTTAGTCCAGGATTTGCAATATAAATAGGCAGTTTAAAATTCTGCATCTATTACCAGTTAGTTCAATGTTTAATCACCAATAAACTAATGACTAATGAACTAATGACCAATGAACTAATAACCAGTGAACTAATGACCAATTGAACAAATAAATTTTATTATTTTTAAATATAAAACCAAAAATTAAACCATATGAAAATTGCAGTAATTGTTGTGCGCGTGCTTTTGGCCGCTATGTATATTTATGCTTCGGTGATATTTTTCTTTAATTTAATGCCTAAAGAGATGCCGGCAATGTCGGCGGCTCAAACCACATTTATGTCAGGAGTAATGGCATCTGTTTATTTAATGCCCTTAATTAAAGCTACAGAGTTAATAGGCGGAATATTATTGCTGGTTAACCGCACCGCGCCATTGGCAGCAGTGCTCATTTTTCCGGTTACACTGAACATTTTCCTGTACCATGCTTTTTTAGGTCCGAAAGATTTACCTATGGTCAGCGCAATGCTTTTATTAAATTTATTCCTCTTTTATGCTTATCGCGCCAGGTATCTGCCCATCGTTTCAAAGTAATTTTTAAGGTTTTTAGAAATTCTTATACTTTTTCTCTTTATTTAGTGTTTCGATATAAGGTGTAATGATTATATTTAAAAACTAACTAGAAATAAAAAATATGAGAAAGTTCCCATTTTTGATGCTACTCTTTGTAGCCATATCATTTTCTGCTATTGCGCAGAACAAAGATGCAATTGTTGGCAAGTGGCTTAATCCATCAGGCGAAGGACAAATAGAAATCTATAAAAAAGGCGATAAATACTACGGGAAACTGGCCTGGATGAAAGAGCCAAACCTAAATGGTAAGCCTAAACTGGATGCCAAAAATCCTAGTGAGAACCTTCAGAAACGCGCTTTGCTCAACCTGGAAATATTAAAGGATTTTGTGTATGATGATGGCAAGTGGACTGGTGGAACCATTTATGATCCTAAGAGCGGTAAAACCTATAGTTGTAATATGAGTCTGAAAAGTGCTGATGTGCTAAACATCCGCGGATATGTAGGTATTTCACTTTTAGGACGATCGGAAACTTTTAGACGGGTAAAATAAGTTATCAATGAAGAAGATTTTATGGTGCCTTTTATTGG
Source organism: Pedobacter suwonensis (assembly GCF_900111825.1). GTDB lineage: Bacteria > Bacteroidota > Bacteroidia > Sphingobacteriales > Sphingobacteriaceae > Pedobacter > Pedobacter suwonensis. Next base: position 101,558 of record NZ_FOJM01000002.1, on the reverse strand, counting down.
CACCTTTTTTTTGCGCTGCGCAATCGTATTCTTTAAAGCCTTTAAATGAACATGCCAAAACCAGTTTACGCGGATTAAGTGTCGTATCAGACCGGGTTGCATGGGTAAGCGGAAGTAACGGCGCGGTTGGTAAAACTACTGATGGCGGGATCACCTGGAAATGGGTAAAACCGAAAGGTTACGAGAAAATCGATTTCAGGGATATTGAAGCTTTCGATGATCAACAGGCCGTTATTGTGGGTATTGCCTCTCCGGCTTATATCCTGAAAACTGTTGACGGAGGCGAAACCTGGACGGAAAACTATAAAAATGTAGATTCTGCTATATTTCTGGATGGCTTAAGTTTTTGGGATAAAAGTAAAGGAATCATTTTCGGCGACCCTATAAATGATAAACTTCAATTGCTTAAAACCGTTGATGCTGGTAAAAGCTGGCAGAATATTTCAACAAACGTACAAGCTAGCCTGGCTAAAGGAGAAGCCAGTTTTGCCGCCAGTGGTACCACTATTAAAACGTTGCCGGGTGGTAAAACATGGATTGCAACAGGTGGCAAAGTGTCTAACATTTACTTTTCTGCTGATTATGGAGAAAGCTGGCAAGTATTTAAATGTCCGATTTTACAGGGAGCGGAAAGTACAGGCCCTTTTTCAATTGATTTTTTTAACACTAAAACAGGTATAGCCGTTGGCGGTGACTATTTAAAGGACAAAGAAAATTCGAATAATGTGCTTTTAACTAAAGATGGAGGCAAAACCTGGCAAAAGCCCGCCGCACCGGTTTTAGGTTTCCGATCAGGTGTTACCTATATCAACGCGAAGACTTTAATTGCCACAGGTACTTCTGGAACCGATATTTCTACCGATGGTGGTCAGCACTGGAAACACATCTCTGATAAAAGTTTTAATGCTGTTCAAAAGGCAAAAATAGGTAAAGCAGTTTTGTTAGCTGGTAATAATGGCGTTATTTATCAGTTAGATACTGTCAATTGATATTTGGCGTCCAGATATGTAACAATTATAACAACTGTCATTCTAACAATAAAAACAATGAGGTAAGTAGCGGAAATGATAAAATTTTGTTTCTTTGCTGTTAACTAAAACTTTAATTTAAAACATACACACAATCGCTCAATGGATTTTCTGCACACAATTTTAGGTGATGACATTCAAGCTGGATTATTAATTATTTTGAATTTAATTGTAATCGAAAGTTTATTATCAGTTGATAATGCCGCTGTTTTGGCAACCATGGTAATGGATCTGCCTAAATCGCAAAGAGAAAAAGCGCTCAAATATGGCATTATCGGTGCTTATGTTTTCAGGGGTATCTGTTTATTCCTGGCAGCTTGGTTAGTTAAAATCTGGTGGTTAAAACCACTTGGCGGTTTATACCTCTTATATCTGGCTTTCGATTATTTTAGAAAAAAGAATAGTAAAAAGAATGAGGAAGAAGAGGAAGTAGATAAAAGCAAAAGCTGGATTTATAAATCTACTGTTGGCTTAGTGGGTACTTTTTGGGCTACCGTTGCTTTGGTAGAGGTAATGGATTTGGCTTTCTCCATCGATAATGTTTTTGCCGCAGTGGCTTTTACCGATCATATCTGGTTAATTTATATAGGCGTTTTCATCGGGATTTTGGCCATGCGTTTTGTGGCACAGGCTTTTGTGAAACTGATGGAGAAATTTACCTTTTTAGAAACCGTTGCCTTTATTGTAATTGGTGTTCTGGGCATTAAGCTTACCTCATCATTATTTACCCATTTTTATCCTCAATCGCCTATTTCTCACGCTATTGAAGGAGAAAAAACTGATCTCTTTGTGTCTGTTTTCACTGTTGCCATTTTCATCATACCGGTATTAACTTCTCTTTTGTTCAATTATCCAAAGAAACATAAAAGCGATATCGTTATTTCGGAAGATGCTGAAAAAGTATTGGATAAGTCGTAATTTATATGGCTTATCTGTCATAAATCTTACAATCAGCCGCTTCTGATTATACAATCAAATTTGTAATATTAGAATTTATTAAACAGATTAGGAAATAGGGTGCAATGGCTTTTTACAAACACTACTCATTCGATCTTTGGTTAACGTTGATTAAGTCTAATCCAACTTATAAACAGGAACGGGTACAGTATTTTTTCAGGAATTTTAACAGCAAGCATAAAAGCATTGATGAAATTGCCATCACTTTCCGTCAGGTAGATTTGATGGTAAATGCCATTAATGAGAAAGCCGGTAAAAATGTGGATGCTGATGAAATGTATTTAATGATCATCAGTATGATTAATGATTACGATTTCAACTTTAACGATGTAGACCTTAAGTTGCTTGATGAGGATATGGAGCAGATCGTATTTAACCACATGCCTCAACTTTACTGTGATGACTGTTTGAGGGTATTGGCAAACATTAAAGATTCAGGTAACAGCTCCACCAATATATTAAGTAATACCGGTTTTATTAAAGGTAAAACCTTAAAAAAGGTCATTAATCATCTGGGCATCGGTCAGTATATCGATTTTCAGCTTTATTCTGATGAAGTGCGCATGTCTAAACCCAATGCAGGCTTTTTTCAGCTGATGTTAGATCGTATCGACAGAACAAAACACCCTGAATTACTGTTAACAGATGTTATCCACGTGGGGGATAATCCCCATGCCGATATCCGTGGTGCAGAAGCCATAGGGATTAACAGTATGCTCATCAATTCCAACAAATTATCTATCTTAAACCTACTCTATGATACCGTATAATTTCTCTCTTCATAAAATAGACAATACAGTCGATTTCGGTTTTAGTGCCGATGATTACAGCCGCTTTAAATTTGGCGATGATCTGGTCGCCAGATCTTTTGGAAAAGACCTGGCCGATGGTTTTATCAGATATTACCTGGCTGATAATTTGATTACCGACCAGATTGTGGTTATTTCCAGTCCTTACAGCTTTATCCCAACGGCAACTTTTGCCATGAAAAACCATTTCGTTTGTCAGCTTAACCGTTGGCTGGTCGAAAATGGCGGTTTAGCGGTACAGGAAACTAAAGTGCATAGAACCATTACCTATAAAGAAGATTATGGCGAATTGAGTGCTGAAGAAAGGCTGTCGCTAATTGGTAACGATTCATTTCATATTGATAAAGATTTTCTTACCGGTAAAACACTTTTATTTCTGGATGATATCAGGATTACCGGGAGCCACGAACGGATGATTTTAAAAATGGCAAGAGAGTATGGCTTAAAAAATGAAATGCACATGCTTTATTTTGCCGAACTGGTGAATAAAAACATCCATCCCAATGTAGAAAACTTCCTCAATTACCATCAGGTCAAATCTATTTTCGATCTGGAAGATATTATTGATGGTGGCAATTTCATGTTCAATACCCGCATTGTAAAATACATTTTAAACACGACTTCAAGCAGCTTTACCATCTTTTTAGAACGCAGGAGTATTGATTTTATCAACCAGCTTTACGATCTCTCGTTGGGAAATAACTACCATACAATAGAAGCTTATTCAAAGAATTTACATCTTATAAAAGACTATATCAAAAACAACAACTATAAATTAATTTAAAATATGGCTATTAATTTGCAAAAGGGGCAGCGTGAAAATATCGATGCACCTAAATTTACAATAGGTTTAGGTTGGGATACCAACAGCTCTTCAACAGGTTCTGCATTCGATTTGGATGCTTCAATTTTTATATTAAACGATCAGAAAAAATTAATTTCTGATGAAAATTTTGTGTTTTACAACAATTTGGTTTCACCAGACGGAGCAGTAGAACATACCGGTGATAATTTAACCGGTGATGGTGATGGTGATGACGAGCAGATCAAAATTGACCTAACCAAAATTGATTCAAAAGTAAATGAAATCTGCATTGTGGTAACCATCCATGAGGCAGATAGCAGAAGACAGAATTTTGGTCAGGTTAGAAATTCTTTCATCCGCATTTTTGATGCCGTAACCAATGAAGTGATTTTGAAATATGAATTGGAGGAAGATTTCTCCATTGAAACTGCGGTAGAATTCGGAAGGATTTACAAACGTGAGGGCAAATGGAAGTTCGAAGCTGTCGGCGTAGGCATGAAAGGTGGTTTACAGGATTATCTAAACAAATATCAATAATATTATGGCAATCAATCTTCAAAAAGGACAACGCATCAGTCTGGAAAAAAGCAATGGCAGCACACTTCAACAAGCTTGTGTTGGAATAAACTGGGGTGCAATTGAAAAGAAAGGCTTATTTGGCTTTGGATCGTCAAAAGAGGCGGTAGATTTAGACGCAAGCTGTGCTTTATATAACGAAAACAAACAGCTTTTAGAGGTGGTTTACTTTGGCAACCTCAAATCTAAAAACGGCTCGGTAAAGCATAGCGGCGATGATTTAACTGGCGATATGGGTGGCGATGACGGTTTGGATAACGAAATTATCACCATTGATTTTTCACAATTGGATGCCAATGTAAATTATGTTGCTTTTGTATTGAACAGCTTTAGAGGTCATGATTTTGGCACGATCCCTTTTGCTTCCATCCGCATTTATGAAGGCACTACCAAACGTGTTAACGAGGTTTTTGCCAAGTTCGACATTGCTAACGGCGCCAATTTTGCAGGTCACGTATCAATGGTAATGGGTGTTTTTTACAAGAAGAACGGCGAATGGAAATTTAATGCCATTGGTGAACCAACCAAAGATAGAAAACTGGAAGATACTGTTAGAACCGTAACTCAAAACTATTTATAAGCTGTAAAGCTGGTTATAAATCAAACTATGGAAACCAACCCAAACGTTAATCAAGACCTTACGCCGGTTAAACTGGATAAGGACGGAAATGTTAACCTCGAAAAAATAACAGCTGAAGAAACAGCTAAATATAAGGAGATTGGCAAATCGTTAGAACCATCGGATGTAAATTCGATTCTGAATTATGGAAGCGATGCTCAAAACTCCATGGAGAAATACAGTAACGATTTTTTATCGTCTGTACGTACCTATAACAGTGGTGAAGTTGGAGGTTTAATTAACGAGCTGCTAACCGAACTGAATTACATCGATGTATCTGAATTGGAACAGAGCGGCTTTAAGGGATTTATCTCTAAAATTCCATTCCTGAAAAATCTGGTGGTTGATGTGAAAAAGCTTTTCCAGAAATATGATGTGGTGGTGAATAATATCGATAAAATTACCAACAAAATCAAGGCTGGAAGGTTAAATTCAATTAAAGATAACAGTTCGCTGCAAACCATGTTCGATAGCAATGTTGGTTACATCCACCAGATGGAAGAACTGATTATTGCCGGACAGTTAAAGTACAACGAGCTGAGTATTAAATTGGCCGAAATGGAAGGCCGCCCGGCTGATTACCAGGATTATGAAATTGCAGATTTAAGGGATTTCATCAGTCGTTTGGATAAAAGACTGGCCGATATGAAGATTGTGCGTTTCATTATGTTGCAATCTTTAGCGCAGATCCGCGTGGTGCAGAACAATAATACCTCAATTGCAGAAAAGGCACAGTCAATTGTTTCTACCACCATTCCCGTATGGAAAAATCAATTGACCATTGCGGTTGCTTTGCAAAGGCAAAAAGCCAATGTAGAGATGCAGAAGAAAATTTCGGATACTACCAATACCATTTTACAGAAAAATGCAGAGATGCTGAAACAGAACAGCATTGATGTAGCCAAGGAGAATGAAAAAACAGTAGTATCTTTGGAAACTTTAAAACGAACCACTTCATCGCTGATTGAAACGCTTAATGAAGTGAAACAGATTCATGAAGCAGGTGCACAGAGCAGAAGAGTACTGGATGGCGAACTTAAAACTTTGGAAGCAGAGTTGAAAAAGAACGTAACGAGGGTGAATTAATTAAAATATGGATGAATACCGTTTAAATATTCTCAAAAAATCAAGCGCAGAGATCAACCGTTTACAGTTGCTCTCTGTGTTTTTTGATGATGAGGTGATTTATAAAATTTACCTGCGGAGCCAGGTTATTCATCAGCTTTTTGCCAATAACGAAGAACTGGAGATCGAAAAATTAGATCTTTTCCATCTTCAATTTACCGATAGTGTAATCGAACTGCTCAGGAAGATTAAAAAGAGCAATGAGAAAAATGTATCGCTCATCTATGATGAAATTCACCTGAATGAAGAACTGATTGATCGAATGTCGGGAACGCTTGTTGATCAGAAAAGTTTCCAGCAGGATAAGCAGAAGCAGTCGCTTAAAATTAATTTATCGCTTCGTAAGCTATTCAGCGTACTATCTGAGTTGAGTTCAGATTTCCCCTTTTCAAAAAACATCAACGTTTTTAGTTCCAAATACGCCAACGATTTTTATTTTGATCTCACTACAGATCAATTTTCAAAACTGATTGATTTTCAGAACAAGCAGGTATACACCAATGTGTATGCAACCATCGAGAAAAAATTGATGGGCAAGCTGTGCAAGAATGATTTCAGGACTGAATTTTATATTGGTTTAAAATCCGGTGAGCTGGTGATCGAAGTTTATAAATTTTTAGATGAAGATTATTATTATCTGTTTTTTCCCAGTAGAAACCTGTTCCTGTTTTGCGATTTAACGATTTTGAAAGACCTGGACATGACCAACAATCTTTCAGAGCGTGAGCGGATTGTACAGGAACTACAGTATAAAAATGATAAGTTGAAAAGCAATGCTGCGGTTTTAAAAACTGCCATTCCGAATGAAGTCGTTCAATTATTGGAAGATAGTTATGGCAAAATATCGGATATCAATTTTCTCAACCATCTTAATAATTTTGATGTTCAATCGAATATTTTGAAGACGATGTTAAAAACAGATTTGTTATAAGGTCTAGAGCGATCGTCCTTTCGACTGAAGCTTACCAATTTAAGCATTATTTTTTTATTTGTTAATGGTATGCTTGCTTGTTCCACAGGTTTCATTGGTAACGGAATAGAGAAATCTTTGAACTTAGTTTTGCCATTTTTTAGAAAATTTCGCTAGTCCTTTGGGTTGTCTGCAACACTAAGTTTTGCTGTGATAAAATAATGGATATGTGGCGTCATCTCGACTGAAGCATAGCGAAACGGAGAGATCCATCAAGACAAATAAAATCACTAATCATTATTCATCCCACTCACTTATAACTTTCGTTAAATCATTCCAATCTTTATTAAAGTTGCTAATCAGCGCATCTTTTTTCGCTCTATTCCACTTTTTTAATTGCTTTTCGCGATCAATAGCCTCTTCAATAGAGGTATAAACCTCATAATAGACACAAATACTCAGGTTATATTTGCGGTAAATGATTTAGGGTAAATTTTATACTGATGCTCGTAAATACGGCTTCTTAGGTCTGATCTAACACCAACGTACAATGTTGTTCTTAGATAGTTGGTCGTGATATAGATGCATCCGCCACGTTCCATACCCATGAATTTAAGAGGAAAATTCTTTATTTCAATAATAATGGAGCAATCTTTGAGTTTTATTTATTGCAACGTTAAAAGATTTCTCGACTTCGTTGCACTTCGCTCGAAATGACGGATATATGAAGCGTCATTTCGACTGAAGCTTACCGATTTTTCATCGGTAGCGGAACGGAGAAATCTTTTAACCTCTACTCTGGATATGGATTTTGCATTAAATACTTGCAAATCTTAGGAAATTCTCAATCCTCCCACTCATTTATGATAGCTGTTAAGTCATCCCAGCTTTTATTAAATTTGTCAATTAAAGTGTCTTTTTTTGCTCTATTCCACTTTTTTAGTTGCTTTTCCCGATCAATGGCTTCTTCTATCGTAGAATAAACTTCATAGTAAACACAGATAGTTAGATTATACTTTGCCGTAAATGATTTAGGATATACTTTTTCCCTGTGCTCATAAATACGACTTCTGAGATCGGACGTTACACCAATGTATAAAGTTGTTCTTTGATAATTGGTCATGATATAGATGCATCCGCCACGTTCCATACCCATGAATTTAAAAGGAAAGTTCGTTATTTCAATAGTAATGGAGCAATCTTTGAGTTTTATTTATTGCAACTTAAAAGATTTCTCGACTTCGTTGCACTTCGCTCGAAATGACGGATTATTTGATGGGTGAAATTATTAGGAAAATCGTGATTTCGACTGAAGCTTACCAATTTAAGCATTGGTTTTTTATTCGCTAATGGTATGCTTGCTTGTTCCACAGGTTTCGTTGGTAGCGAAATGGAGAAATCTTCCTGATTTACAAGTAACTTTAAAAGATTCCTCGATTTCGCTGCGCTCCGCTCGAAACGATTGAACTAATGTTGATTAACTTATTATCGTGTCAATACCGCCAATTTATGTTTAAACAAGTCAATGGTTCTGCTCCAGGCCAGCTTTGCTGCGGCTTCGTTATATCGGGTAGGTGAAGTGTTGTTATTGAAAGCATGATTTACGCCATCATAGATATAAATTTTATAATTGATTTTATTGTCTTTTAAAGCCTGTTCATAAGCTGGTATTCCGGCATTTATTCTTTCATCCAAACCAGCGTAATGCAGCATTAAACTTGCTTTAATTTTAGGAACATCAGCCGCATTGGCCTGCGCGCCATAATAAGCGACGGCGGCTTGCAGTTTAGGATCATTAATTGCTAATTTATTGGCCATTCCGCCGCCCCAGCAAAAGCCCACACAGCCTACTTTACCATTGCCGTCTTTTCTATTGCGTAAATAGTCAAGCCCACTTAGATAGTTCTGCAGGTTTTTTTCAGGATCCAATTTACCAATCAGCTCGCGTCCTTTATCTTCATCTGCCGGTGTTCCGCCAAATGGTGAAATTGCATCAACGCCCAAAGCCAGAAAACCTTCAGCGGCAATACGTTTGGTTACATCAATAATATGTGGATTTAAGCCTCTGTTTTCATGAATAACCAATACACAGCCCAAATTCTTTTTACCCTTCGGTTTAGCCAAAACTGCTTTCATTTCACTTTCTATCCCCGTGTAAGTAATATTCTCTACTTCAATGTCATCACTGTTAAATTCTGCTGCAGCGGCATAATTATTCTCCAGCATAGGCAGGATAGTCATGGCTAAAGCTGTACTACCTGCCAAGATGGACAGCTTTCTTATAAAATCCTTTCTGCTTAGCTGACTGTGTGTATACTCATCGTAAAGGTTAATTATTTTCTGGTCCATCTTACTGTTTTTTTTATGACTGTACAAGATAAAGAAGCATGCCGACATTTTAGGTCGCATTGCCTAAAAGTTACAATACATTTCTTCCCATTTTTTGATCAGCGCTACGCGGTGTTTCGTATATCTGGGGGTTAAAAAAATATTAGACCAATCATCGTAATGATCATAAAAGAATTTTAAAAAGAAAATATGAAAGGTAATACCCAAAAACGGGATAGCTTTTAGTTCGTCATCAGTTAAGGGCCTCAATTCTTGATAAGCCGCTAAAAATGTAGCAAAATCCTTGTCAGCCTGTTCTCTTGAGATTGAGTTGCTCTGTTGGTGAAAGAAATAATGGTTAAGGAACGACATCAAATCGTTAACCAGGTAACCTTCTCCCGCAAAATCAAAGTCGAAAAAGGTAATTTTTCCCTGCGCGTTGAAATGGAAATTTTTAGGAAAGAAATCATAATGGCAGTAGCCATAACTGAATGCAGCGGTGTCAAATTCTTCAAACTTTAGAATTACCTTTTCTGCAATGTTCCGTAAGTATGCATATTCGTCTTTCATTTCCGAAAAATGTGGTTCGAGACTTTTTAAGGGTTCGAATAAGGTAGTTTCGAAGTTGAATATCGGTCGTGGATGGTTCAGTTTTATTGATGAGGTGCTTTGGTGTAGTTTAGCCATATCATGCCCTAACTGGATCAGATGCTGATCCTCAAGGTCCAAAATTACTTTACCTTCAGCAAAAGAAAACAATATGCCATTTCTAAATCCCTCAATCGCATTAAACTGTTGGATTTGTTTGCCTTCCAGGTCCTTGATTGGATAAGAAACTGAATTTCCATTTGCGTGCAAAATGTTAAGCAATTCAACTTCAGCTTCAATTTCATGGCGTTTACGGTGTGCATCGCGGTAAATTTTGAAGATGTATTTATGGCTCAGATTTTCCAGAACATAGGTGTCACTTACATTTCTGATCAGTAACCGGCAGGTTGTAGACTGGTCTAACTGATAATTTTCAATTAAATAACCTCTTAAAGCAGCGGCTGATAAAGTAGAGTATTGCGCGGGAAAGAAATATGGCATGTAAATATGGTTTGGCCTTAAATATAAATTTTTAAATCTGGTTTAATTCTCTATATCAAGTAATCGTTTAATTATACCCCTATAATTTTTACCTACAGGAATATTTTGCCCATTTCTGAGCACAATGGTATTGCCTTCCAGATAGTCGACATATTTTTTATTGAGGATAAAAGACTTATGGATGCGAATAAAATCTGTTGACAATTGATCCTCAAAACTGGCCAGCGTTCTTGGGGTAAGAAAAAAAACGCGATCGTTCCACACCTTAACGTAATTACCCAGGCTTTCCAGATATTGTATTTCGTCTGTTTTGATGAGGATGTGCTTTTTGTCAACCTTAATAGAAATTTGTCCATTGTTTTTTGGCGCTTTGTTTTCAATTTCATTAGGTGTAGCTATTTGCTTTTTAAGATCATGCAATTCAAGCGCTCGGTTAACGGCTTTTAAAAAACGGTCGAGACGGAAAGGCTTTAAAAGATAATCGCAAACAGCCAGATCAAAACCCGCCAGCGCATATTCCTCGTGTGCAGAGGTTATAATTACCAGCGGCTTATTTGTTAAGGTTCTTAAAAATTCCAAGCCATTTAGTTTTGGCATCCGGATATCTAAGAAAATGAGATCTACCTGTTGTTCCCTTAAAAAATCCAGTGCTGCTGTAGCACGGTAACAATCGCCAATAATATTAATAAAAGGAATGTCTTTTGCATACTCCTTAATTACACCATGTGCAAGCGGTTCATCATCTATTATTAAACAACGCAAGCTCATGTTAACCGGAGTTTAAGTTCTGCCTTAAAGATATTATGAATGGAGGTGATATGCAATTTGTAGCGATCAGGATAAAGTAATTCGAGTCTCTTTCTTAAATTATCAATCCCGATCCCCTTGTAATTGTTGTTTTCTTCTGGATCAAAGGAATTTTCGCAGGAGAAAATGAGAACCCTATGGTTAGCAGTAAGTGATAGTTTTAAAGAAGCTTCGCCTTCAGCAGGTTCAATACCATGTTTAAATGCATTCTCTACAAATACAATTAGCAGGAGAGGAGCTATCTCGATCCCATCATCTGTAACCTGTTTATCAAATTCAAAATGTAGGTTCCTTTGCAGACGGATTTGTTGTAATTGAATGTAATCATTTATATAATCAACTTCCTGGGAAAGCCTGACCGATTTTTCCTGGCCTTTATAAATGGTGTAGCGCATCAGTTCTGATAATTGTAAAATACTTTCAGGTGTTTTATCCGATTTTTGCAAACTCAAAGCATAAAGGTTGTTCAACGTATTGAAGAAAAAATGAGGATTTAGTTGTTGTTTTAGTAAATCAAGCTCATGTTGTGATTTTTCCTTCTCTAAATAAAGGATTTTATTGTTTTGCTTGCCCCATTGCAAAGCCAAAACTATAGGCAAACTGATGAGCATAATGGCAAATGCACCAAATGCATTTTCAGGTTCGAATGGATTGGTGACGAATATGCTCCGACCGAAAACCGTATTGATGGGGAGTAAAATTAATATTTGGGCCAATAGGGGATATAATACCGCTATGGTGGCAGAGAGTGTTAACAGATAAATCAACAGTCCTTTTTCTTTGAGGATTTTAGATACCAGTAACCGGCTATTGATCAGAAAAAGCAGGTATCCGCATAAGTACATGATCAGAAATTGCGAAAAGAAGCCTAAAAATGTTCCAAAATTAAACCAGAGTGCTTTAATGTTGAATTCGAAACCTACTAAACGGAATCCATTTCGTTGGTAAATCGGGTTGTTTAAACTTGATACCGCCATTATGGAGATGGTTAAAGCAAGTAAAACAATGGTGACAAATAATGCATTCTCCAGGCCAATTTTTTTGACCCATTTAATGTGCAGCACTTTTTTCTGGTAATACTGATTGACGATCAATATCATTTCGAGGGAAGTTGCTAACAATGCTGTTGAAATGAAAACAGTATGGTCAAGCTTCGCAATTTGCAGGTAAATTGAAATATCTGTAAAAAGTGGAAGGAGGATAAGAAAGCAGGTGCTCCAGTAAGCAATGTATCTGTTTCGATTCAGGCCGTTTCTTAGCGTTGCTTTAAGAAAATAAAAAACAAGTACAGGAAGCAAACAAAATCCTAGAGCCAAAATGCAGCTGGCATAGTTTATCCAAATTTTGCTGGTTAGGTTGTACGTATTAAATATGGCTATCCACAACAAAAGGCCAATATTGAGGAAAAAATCCTGGTATTTATAATTTAAATTCTTGGTTTTAAACATTTTGGTAACCTATAATAGGAGTAAAATTGTCATCCTGAGGAATAACTATGATATAAAAATCAATATGATTGACAGATAAAATTTACTTAGGTAATATCCATCAAGAAATCGTCATTCCCAACTTGATTGGGAACCACGAAGTGCTCATGAATGCCGCGACATAAAAGCAAACACTGATGAATAATCTTAAAACGTGCATCAAGATTAGCTTCGATGAGCACTTCGTGGTTCCCGCATGCGCGAAAATGACGACCGACCTAGTGGATTCTGTCAATTGTAGCTTGTCGAAGAATCTTTGTTAAAAGCGTTAAAATGTGTTTTGATACCTTAACAAACTAATTTCTAAAGTTATTAAAGTTTTAAGCCATGCTGAAATTTAGATGATGAAAGGCCTGTTTTTCATGATGAAAGGAATTTTAACCCAGCTCTGCACTTTCATCATCATTTTGAGTGCGTTAATCACTTAAATTATTTTCTGGTGGTTTGCTAGCTTAATTTGCCGCCGTTTAATTATTCAATATGGTACGGCTTAAAATACAGCAACTTACAAAATCTTATCAAAACGGGGTAAAAGCCCTTGATGACGTTACACTAAATATCGCAAACGGCATGTTTGGTTTATTGGGCCCTAATGGAGCCGGAAAATCTTCACTGATGCGTACGCTTGCCACCTTGCAGCTGCCAGACGCCGGGCAGATCTATTTTGATGGTAACGATGTATTGCGGAATCCCCAGGAGATGCGAGACAAATTGGGGTATCTGCCGCAGGATTTTGGTGTCTATCCAAATATTTCAGCTATAGATTTACTGAATCATCTTGCGATCTTAAAAGGGGTACCAACTAAGAGTGAACGAGTGGAGCAGGTGACTTCACTGCTGCAGCAGACCAATTTATTTGAATCCAGGAAGAGATCCGTCAGTACGTTTTCTGGTGGTATGCGGCAGCGTTTCGGGATTGCACAGGCTTTGTTGGGTAACCCGCAATTAATTATTGTCGATGAGCCTACTGCCGGGCTTGATCCACAGGAGAGAAACAGGTTTCATGACCTCTTAAGTGAAATCGGCACCAACCGTGTAGTAATCTTGTCCACCCATATTGTAGAGGATGTGAATGACCTTTGTGCTGAGATGGCCGTTATGGCAAGTGGCAGGTTGATTTTACAAGGTAAACCTTCGCAGCTGACCGAAAAATTAAGTGGAAAAATATGGCGAAAGGCAATTGATAAGATCAATCTGCCCCACTATTCATCCATTTTTAACGTAATTTCTACCAAGGTCATTTTGGGTAAGTTTCATGTGTTTGTACTGGCAGATCAATTGCCGGCATCAGGTTTCGAATCTGTTTATCCGGGTTTGGAAGAGGTATATTTTTCTTCCTTATCTGGTGCAGTCAATTTAAACAAGGAGGTAAAGAGATGATTGCAGATTTATTGAAATTTGAGCTGAAATATCATTTCGGGCAGATATCTTTTAAGGTTGCAGCAATGCTGTTTTTGATGCTGGGCTATTTTTGCGCAGTAAAGGGTGGATTTGGCTCAGACGAAGTACATAAAAATTCACCTTATGTCATCACTAATATAATGGCCCTGCTCTCCTTATGCTCCATTTTTTCGGCCACACTATTTAGTGCCAACGTTGTGCTACGAGATAGCATGCATAAAATGGAAGCCGTTGTTTTTACCACATCAATTAAAAAGCTACCTTATTTTGGCATCAGGTTATCAGGCTTAATCATTGCCGTTTTTAGCTTATTGTTACTGGCAGCCCTGGGCATTTATATAGGTTCTTTTTTTATTGATAAAAATCGGCTGGGTACATTTCACCTGTATTATTATCTGCAGCCTATTCTGATTTTTGCTTTGCCAAATGTGATGTTTTCAGCAGGAATTTTATTTTGTACGGCCATACAAACCAAGAGTGTAAGGGCCATTTATGTGGTTGGCGTGTTGCTTTACATTTTTTACATGCTCGCTTCTATCTTGGGCGATTCACCATTTTTGGCTACATCGGCAAACAAGACAGGCAGTGCGGATATTTTGCCTGTACTTTTAGACCCTTTTGCTTTGGCTTCGTTTTTTGGCGAAACCAGGACATGGACTATTCCACAACGCAATTGCCAGTTATTTCCTTTTGAAGGTAAATTTTTACTCAACAGGATCTTGTGGACCAGTTTTACAAGCCTGATCATAGTGATAAGCTATCGTTTGTTTGATTTTAGGTTAGCACAACAGCAACAGTTAAAGGTTAAAGCGGATAAGATAGCATATCCAACTTTAATTTCCTATCGTACTTTAAAAGTTGTACCGGATGGTATTGCTTATCATTTCAGAGCCTTTATTGCCCGGCTTAAATTGGAGCTGATCTTTCTGTTTAAAAATATTCCCGTTATGGTGATGCTTTTGCTGTGGGTATTTTTGTTCGGAACAGCGTTAAAAGATCGGCTGTTTAGCGGCGCTTATGGCATTCATAGTTATCCGGCAACCGGCATTATTATAGAAGAAATACGCTCCATGAAATTCGGACTGATTTTAATTATTTTTTATGCTGCTGAAAGCATTTGCAGGGAAAAATCAGTTAATATCCATTCCATCGTTTATAGCAGCCCTGCTCCAGATTCAGTATTCTGGATGGCAAAAATCCTGAGCCTTTTCGGACTTGTTTTTGTCCTCGTAACCTTAAACATTGGAATCGGCATTATTTTGCAACTCACCCACGGTTATTTCCGGATCGAATTGCCATCCTATTTATCTCTATACTATTACAGCGCGTTTCCTTTGTTGCTTTTTGTAGTGCTCATGGTTTTTATTCAGAATTTAAGTGCAAACAAATATCTCGGCATGTTAATGAATCTGATCATTGTTTTCATGATCACTTATGCAGAACGCTTTGGGCTTGAACATTATCTGTTTCGTTTCGCTACCGTTCCGGATCTCCAACATTCTTATTTTAATGGTTTCGGCTACTATACCCATGCGTTTAACTGGTACATGTTCTACTGGTTGGCCTTTGCAACGGTTGTAGCGGTGTTAACCATTGGCTTATGGCAACGTTTGGTTGAGATAAAGATTAAAGCAAGATTCAGATCGATGGGTCTGGCTTTGAAGCAACATATCTGGGTTATCAGCCCGGCATTATTGATCTGGATTTTCTGTGCTGCATTTATTTATCACCAAACCAATTTTATTGGCAAATACAAGAATAAACAGGCCCTATTGAACTGGCGCCTGGCTTATGAACAGAAATATAAATTATTGGCTAATCTTCCCCAACCCGTGATCAAAGCAATTAAAACCAATGTAGATTTATATCCAGCCGAGGGGAAATATACAGTTAATGGAACGTATATGCTTAAAAATGAGTCAAATGAACCCGTTTATAAGATCTGGGTCTCTGTTGATCCGGCTGTCCGCTCATTCTCGGTAAATATAGATGGAATCAAGAAAACTGTCAGGGATGAGGTTTTTAATCAACAATTTTTGGAGTTAAAAAAGCCTCTACAGCCCGGTGGAGAAATGTTGATGAAGTTTTCTATTGAAGTCATCAGAAATGGATTTACACCTTTCGATACGGAAAATTCAGTTGTTAATAATGGTACTTATATCGAGTTAGAGAAATTTGTACCACAACTGGGATACTGTTATCACATTGAAATTAAAGATAGGCAGGAACGTAAAAAGGCAGGTCTGCCCGAAATTGCCAGTAAGCCGCCATTTAAGCGGGTATATCAGCTAATCGACTTTGAAACGACTATTTCTACCGATATCGATCAGCAGGTAGTAACTGTTGGCGAGTTGCAACACAGCTGGAATATCAATAATCGTAAATACTTTAAATACAAAACTGCCGCTCCCATTAATTTCATGTTCGCACTGAGCAGTGCAAAATATGCTTTAAGAAAAGAAAAACACAAAGGGGTTGATTTAAGTATTTATTATCAGCCGGGGCAGGAATATAACTTAAAAAGTATGTTTCAGGCGCTCAAAGATGCATTAGATTATGGCAATGCTCATTTTGCAAAATATCCGGCTAAACAACTAACCATTGCCGAAATTCCGCAATATAAAGGTGCAGCTACAGCTTATCCGGGACTGATTTTCAGCGCAGAGAACATTAATTTTCTGGGTAACTACAGTGAGATGGGCACGATTAACCAAAGTTATGCCATTACTGCACATGAAACTGCTCATCAATGGTGGGCAAATATACTGACTCCTGCTGATGGTGCAGGTTATGCCATGCTCACTGAATCACTTGCTAAATACACTGAAGATGTATTGATTGAAAAGAATTTTGGTAAAATGTACTTGAGAAAGTATATGTCATACGATAATGAACTCTATTTTTTGAACCGGAATTACAATAAGGAAGAATTGCCGCTGGCCAAAACTTTAGATCAACCCTACGTATATTACCAAAAGGGTGGATTGATGATGTATGCCATAAAAGAGAGGATGGGGGAACAGCAATTTAACGGCGCGCTGCATCAGCTAATTGAGGAACACCGATACCCTAAGCCAAAGGCAATAGCTGCTGATCTGGTAAGCATATTGTTAAAGCACGCTCAACCTAAAGATAGAAATTTTATCAACGATTGTTTTAATGATGTAGTGACTTACAAAACTGGTGTAAAAGTACTTAATTGTAATCTTTTGAAAAGTGGGAAATATCAGGTTGATGTGCTGGTAGACGCAGAAAGGCTAAGTGAAAGCAGCAGGCAATTGCCGGATCTGGAAATAGACCTGGCCTGCTTTAGTTCATTGGAAATGGATTGGAAATCAAATACGAAACCGATTTATTTTCAAAAAGTTCGTATCAGGAAGCATAAAACAACGCTCACAATTATCGTTAATCAAAAACCAAAAACAATAGCAATTGATCCGTATCGATACCTATTAGATACCGATAGAAGTGATAATATTTTTATTGTTGAATAATAAGATAAAATAAAGGTGTATTGAAGCAGCATACCTTCTGAATTTATCTGCCTAATTTCATTCCTTAGGCAGTAGCGGAGAGAGTCTTTTAATATAGTCCGAAGATCTCTTCGCTTTCCTTAGGTCAAGATGAGGATTTTATCTAAATTTTTGAATGATAGCCAGTTTGTGGATTGTCAGCCCGGGAGTTATAATAACCATGTATTCACAATTTTTCCGTATAATTTTTAAAATTATCCAGAATGGCCTGCCAGCCATCGCGTTGCATTTCTACAGGATGAATAGATTCGGCCTCGAATGTTTCGGTTATCCTGGTTTTTTTGCCTGATGCATTAAAAACAATAATCACAGTTCTGCCATCTTCAATGGTGTATTCGATTTTTTTATGCACATCAACAGTGGTATAGGTACCAACAAAATCGAAGCTCGCGCTGCCATCTTTTGCAGCCATGGTACTCTTAAACTTTCCACCAACTTTTAAATCGTTTTCGGCATAAGGGGTATGCCAATCGGGAGAAGCAAAACTCCATTTGGTAATGTGATCGGGATTGTTCCAAAATTCCCAAACTTTTTCAACTGGTGCATGAACTGTAGTTTCTACAGTAATTGATAAGCTGTTTTCCATTTTTTAACGGTTTAAATCTATTAAATAAAGTTAAAATAAGTTTTGCTTATCAAAAAGCGTAGATTAGGAAATGGATGTCTCTTACTGTAAATTGGGATTGCCAGGTGTTTGTGTTTACGATCTGTAAGTACATTTAAATTGATATGCCTCACATATCTTTGGGAATGCTGTTTTTAAATCTTCCATACAAGCACAAATAATTTGTTAAATTGAGCATTTGGAATCCGGGAAAATTCAATTAACGTATCTCATTGTAAGTGAAGGTAACTGTATCTTTAGAAACTAAACCGCTCATGTTTCCACCTGTATAAACAGCTTTATAGCTCGCTCCCTTTTTTAGGTCGTACGCTTTAAGTAAATCGGCATTTGCCACCAGGCTGTCTCCGGGATTTACTTGTGTATAACTAGAGGCGGGTGGGGGCATAACCCTTTTGGCCATTGCACCTTTGTATGTTGCTTCTTCTCCTTTTTCGTTGGTAATACTTAAATAACTACTCATTAACGGTTCAAACGGGGTATGCCAGATGCAAAATTTTTTAGCGCTATCGGTGTTGTTAAGTACCACAAATCGCAACAACAAAGGTTCGCCGTTAACTACGTTGCCATTTATTTTTAATTTAACTTCGAGTGAATCGGTTTTTCGGTCAACAATTTGACCGGCATTTTCATTTTTGTTAGTTGCGGTGTTTCTGGTGGCTTCGCCACAGGCAGAAAACAAGAGCAGGAGTGCCGGGATAATTATTCTGATATTTTTCATGGGTTGTTTGTTGGTATAAGCAAATAAGATTTAATATTGTTTGCGAAAATTGATTTAACTAAAACGATTAATTGTGGCATAGTAATAATTTTATTCAATAGATTACCATTAATTTGGTAGTTCTAAATGGTAAATTGAGGTCAGCTGTTTTGATATCACTTTTAATTCAACTTTGAAATAGCAGGCTTAAGCGTTTATTTTATAAATTTAGCATCCTATATTAATGATTAAAAATTAGCCATGAAAAATAGTTTTTTAATGTTTGCCTGTCTGTTTTTGTTTAATCAGGTCATCATTGCTGCAGAGGTAGATACCGCCTTAACCTATAGCAAATCGATGAAAAAAAATATCAAGGCGGTGGTGATTAAACCTGATAATTATAAAACAGGAAAGGCTTTTCCGGTGGTTTATTTGCTTCATGGAGCAGGAGGGAGTTATGCAGAGTGGGCTAGAAAAGTGCCGGGCATAAAAGATCTGGCTGACCAATATCAATTTATTATAGTATGCCCTGATGGTAATGTAACCAGTTGGTATTTCGATAGTCCGGTAGACCCTGCATGGAAATACGAAACTTATGTAGCTACCGAACTGGTAAGCTATATTGATGGACATTATAAAACTATTGCCACGAAAAAGGGACGCGCGATTACCGGGTTAAGTATGGGCGGACATGGCGCACTTTACCTGGCCATTAAACACCAGGATGTATATGGTGCTGTTGGCAGCATGAGCGGCGGTGTGGATATTAAACCTTTTCCGAACGGTTGGGAGATCTCAAAAAGACTAGGCAAGCAGGATGAATTTCCCGAACGTTGGAAACAAAATAGTGTAATCGACATGATTTACCAAATTAAGCCTGGAGCACTGGCCATTGCCTTTGAATGTGGTGTTGACGATTTTTTCTATAAAATGAACGTTCGCCTGCACGATGAGCTTTTATATAACAACATTCAGCACGATTTTACCACCAGGCCTGGTGTACACAATTGGGATTACTGGGCAAATGCAATCAAATTTCAAAGTGTTTTTTTAAGTAATTATTTTAATCAGAAGCCCTGAGCCATCCATCGGCCGGCGGTTAAGCCGTTTTTTATTTTATCAATCAGGAATATTTACAACAATATTCTATATGAAAGTTTATTGTAAATTCTGATCGTACCTCCCGGATTTAACCGGTACATGCGCAGCTCTAAAAATTAACTTTTAGATTACATACAAACTAAAGAGTTACTCTATTTTTGGTCTTTCTTGAAATCTTATTTATAAACAGGAAACGAAGATTTAAAACCAAAATGAAATACTTAGTCAAAGAAATCACTGAAGGAAATTGCGATATTACCTTATTGCCTGAGAACCTGAATGATAGAAATCTTTTAGCAGAAACTACAAAGGGTTTGCAGAATGATTACAAGCAAGAAATCCAGGCACATTATGAACACGCATTGAAAAATGAAGTTCATGGCAATGCCGCGTTTGTTTCGCTAAATAGCGAAGAAAGCAATTATCCGAAAAGAGTAAATGTGAATTACCAGATTATTTTAAGCTAAAAACTTTGTTATTGTAAAAAGAGGCTGTAAGCTACGGTTTCACTATTAATTTGTCACGTTGAGCCTGTCGAAACGCCTTTAAAATATTTAAAGAGCTCTTTCGACAAGTTCAGGATGACAAATTTTTTATTTATAACACAGCCTCCTTTTAATTTACATAAGCACGTCACGCTTGACGGTGTCCCTTTTCATCGTATCAGGTTCTTTTTTTGATCCTGTATTTGTTTGGTTTTTTTGGTTTTCATTCCCGCGGTGTCTTGTAAATGCTATGCAAAAGTGCCAGAACTGAAACCTGATGGCAACAATAATAATACGCTGTTTTTTATGATGATAGATTTTAATTAACGAACATAGCCGGTTTCGGTAAAGTTTAGATGAATTAAAGACAGGTTCAATTGATCTTGCTAAAACGGGTGTTTAATGTTCAGATGATTGTTGATACGGATTCTATGTCGCTATGGCCAGGAAACGGACCATTCGTCGAAGCCCATTGAGCCTTTTTTATCATTTTCTTCCTGTTTACTATTCTTCATTTTTTTGCTGGATTTTTTATAATCTTCTAAAGGGTCAATCTGCCAGCGTTCATTGTCGTCAGTCTGATTGACTTTTGAACTTGTTACATCGGATGTACCTTCTTTTCTTCCATGATATATTAATTCCTGAGTTTGGGACTGAATACTGCCAGTTCAAAGATTATGCGCCTTCACAGCAAGCTGTCAACCAAGATTTTTTTAGCTGTATTTTTCTGGTCTACAGTATAATACCTCAGCGGTAAATGCGCAGGTATTTTTTTAAACTTTGGCGCGCCTGATAAATATAGGTTTTTACTGTTCCCAGGGGGATATTAAGTTCGAGCGCAATCTCGTCATAGCTGTAGCCTTCAAAATATCGCTGAAATGCAGCCCGATAATCTGCCCTTAACGTACTCATTGCCTTTTGTATGTCTTCCAGAACCATTTTGGTTTCTGAAAGATTTTTAACCGGACTGTTCGTCATTTTCTGATCGTAAAGGCAATCATCACTTTCCCAAATGGCGGTACGTCTTTTTTGTTTAGAACAGTTGTTGTAAAAGGTATTTTTCATGATTACATACAACCAGCCCCTGATGTTGGTTCCCTCTGCGAAGCTACTGCAAGATCCGACTGCTTTGATCAGTGTATCCTGCACGAGATCTTTTGCATCGTCCTCATCAGCGGTGAGTTTAAGTGCCTGAGCCAGTAACGACTGTTTATGATGTTCTGCCGCCAAACAGAAATTCTCTTGTTCCATGATCTGTTTTTTTAACCTGTTTGAAAAATATTCTGTCAGTAAACGTTTATTACCTAACAGAACTCCTTTATTTTTTTTTGGTTTTAGACATTGCATAGATGTTGAAATAACGGGTATAAACAACAACTTCAGGGAGTATAAGCCGCATGGTTAGGCCGTATAAATGATATAGAAATATATAGAGGTCAGTCCCGAGCGTCGATGTAAGAATCTGCGGGTGACGATACCTTAGCCAAGATTGGATTTTACAAAAGAAATTAACCTGCCATTGGCAGAATCCACTGGTGCGGTCGTTATTACGATCTCTCAAGGGGTATCAGCTGATAAAATTTATCTGTCGATCCTATCGGTTTTTGCGCGATACATTATTTCTTAGGATGTCAATTCAGTATATGATAACTCGACGCCCGTGTGATTGGCTTTAAAATGTCTTATTTTATATAGAGTCCAGATTTCTAATAAACTGTGATTTAACCACTAATTCAAGTAGCCATTTACGACTGCGAAACGGATCAGTGACGCGGTATTTTTTGAACCCGTTTTATCAATCAGCGTCTGGCGGTGTCCTTCAATTGTGCGTTTACTTAAGAATAACTTGTCTGCCATCTCCTGGTTGGTATATCCTTCTGCAACCAGATGCAACACTTCAATCTCCCTCATGGAAAGATCTACCTGCATTTGTTCCTGTTCTGGTTGGGAAGAAGTTTCGTTGATAAAGCGGTTAAGCAGTGTTTCCGTTAATTCTACACAGAGGTATTTCGCTCCGCCAGCTACGGTTTTGAGGGCAAAAAGCATTTCGCTTTCATTCACATTTTTCAAAATATAGCCATAGCTTCCTTCCATAAATGCCTGCATCACATATTTTTCATGGTCCAGCATAGAAAGGATCACTACTTTAATATCTGGATGGGTTAATTTCATGGCTTTTATCAAGCTGATGCCATCCATTTCAGGCATATTGATGTCTGCAAGAACAATGTCTGGAATCACGCCCGATTCGATGTGTTTTAACACCTGCTTACCATCGTCGGCTTCGGCAATCACTTCAATATCAGCCTGCGATTCAAGTAACATTTTAATCCCATTCCTTACCAGGTTATGATCCTCTGCAAGGATTATTTTTAATTTGTTCATATTAATTACAGTTGATATAACTTAAAGTGCTTATGATCGTATGTGAAAATATTTAATTGATATGCTTAATTATTTTTACTCCGTTATGTTTCAGGCAATCATTGATCAGGTTTTCTTATGATCAACTTCATTTCCTTCACCATAATTTGATATATATAGAACTGCTCTATCAGCTCAAAAGTTTTGGCTTATGGCCGGAGCGAATAAACTTGCTGGTTTTGGATGTCGTATCAGGTTTCTGCAAATGATTTTTACCGTTAACTGAAAACATCACAGACTATTTACCTGTTATGTGATAAATAATTATACTCATTATGGAAGAAGAACACAAAAATAAAAATCTTGCGGATCCAAAAGCAGATCAGACCGCAGAAAATTCAAATATGCCCGATAACCAGGTTCCCCGCCACCGTAGCAATGATAGCAGTGAATTAGAGAAAGTGAAAGATGGTGCAGGTATGCTTGGCCGCGAAATGGGAGAAGGTGATTACGGTGCTGAAGAGGCGAGAGCGGATCCGGATAAAGGTAATCCTGGTGAGGCTGGAAATATGCCAAATTCTACTTCAAATAATAATCCTAAAGAACCCGCGTAATCTAAATCGAAGATATTGGTTTGATTATAAATGAATTATATTGCAGGATTCAGGCTTTTAAAGCGAAACTTTAGCGATAACTAAATTTCTGATAAATCCTGGTTAGCTTACCTGTGGCAGCAATACTGATTGAATTTGAATTTCCTACAACTGTAGCTTGTAAGGCAGGAAATTCCATCATTATTTTTGTTAATTTGTAAGCTAACCCTATCCTTATGTCTAAAGGAATCTATTATTTGGTCTATACCAGCATAGCCTCACGACTCATGAGCGATGAGGACCTTTTATTGCTATTGCAGCAGTCACGCCGTAATAACACTGCGCTTGGAATGACAGGACTGCTACTCTATATGGAAGGGAGATTTATTACCAAAACCGAAGGGCGGTTTATCCAGTTTCTGGAAGGTGAAAAAGCGCAAGTTTTAACTATGTACAGCAGTATATGTTCCGATGAACGCCACAGAAGTATTCTCCTGCTCGGTTCAGGTTTCTGGCACAAACGGAGTTTTCCAGCCTGGTCGATGGGCTTTAGTCCGTTAAATGCCAACCAGCACAGTGATGTTGCTAATTTTTTCCATCTTGATGATACATCCGTAACACATTATTTATCTGATGCGAATGAAACAGCCGATTTTCTGCGCTCTTTCTACCTTATAAATTCCGAATCAGCGAATGATAAAGATTATGGCAGTGGTTAAATGCACCTCAATTTAGTATGGCCGAAGATAAACCCATCATCAATGCTATTAAAACAACAGCTGGCCGTCTAAATCTTCTTTCGCCTAATTTGTTGCTGCTCTGCGCAATACGTTTTTAACTTTATTAACCAGGGCGGCATAGTCAAAAGGCTTGAACATAATGTCGTCTGCGTCGCAGGCGATATTACTTACCTGTGATTCCAGCATAGCCGTAATCAACATTACAGGAATGTGACTGGTACTGCGATCTGCTTTAAGATCATTACAGATATCCCGTCCATCATTTGCATCCAAAAGGATATCCATTAAAACCAGATCGGGGCAGAAGCTGGTCATTGATGGCTCAAATTGTCTCGACTGGCAAATGCGCTTCACCTGAAAACCTTCACTTTCCAGTACCATCTGCATCACTTCCGCATTGCCTGGATCATCATCTACTACAAGAATTTTAGGCATACGTTTTAGGTTTAACTTTTTGTCTAAGTTACCATTATTTATGTAGTATTGCCAGTACAAAACCGTTTCAGGTATTTACCGCAATTCTAATGCGATCATCCGAACGAGTTTTGTTTTCCACATCGAAATTACGAGATGTGAACCTTTCAATCTGTTATAGAGCGGCATATTCTCCTAATGAGGTTGCTAATCCAGGCTGGTCTTAGCTTGCAGGTATAAATACGGGTTATCGCATTTAAATACCTGTATTTTATTGAGGTTAAACAAATTAAAAGCGGGCGTTGTATTGTAGCAGATTAGTTTAATAACATAATAATGGGAAAATTCGAATTATCTGACAAGCTGGCTCCGGCCGGCAAACTGGTTGTTATTGGAGGACATGAGAATAAAATGGGCAGACCCGAAACAGAAATGCAAAAGGAGGGAGATGATCCCCTGGAAGTGTTGGAAGCCGTTATATCACTGACAGAGAAATCTTCGCCCGTGGTTGAAGTAATTACTACCGCTAGTGGAGAACATGAAGAAAGCTTTGCGGATTACTTGCGGATTTTTAAACGCTTGGGGGCAGTAGAAGTGGGCCACATCTTCCACCATAACCGGGGTGAGGTTTTACTTGACGATTTAAGGGCACGCATTGAACGCGCAGATGTGCTTTTTTTTACAGGCGGCGATCAACTTAAACTCACGTCAATTTATGGTGGTACAGCCTTACTCTCTCAGGTCAAAGATCGCTACATCAGCGAGCCTATTGTTATTGCTGGTACCAGTGCCGGCGCAATGGCTTTTTCTACTCCTATGATTATATCCGGAAATAAAGACAACCAGCAATTGGTCGGGGCGGTGAGAATCACAACCGGATTTAGTTTGTTGAAAAACATCTGCGTTGATACCCATTTTGTTGACAGATCGCGTTTTGTACGGATGAGCCAGGTGATTGCTACAAATCCGGGCTGTATTGGCATTGGTATCGAAGAGGATACCGCTTTGATTGTTGAGCACGGAAAAACTATAAGGGTAATCGGCAGTGGTGTGGTCATCATCATCGACGGTTTTGGTACTAAAGATTCAAATGTGACGGAATATGATAGTGGAAAATGCATCAGCATTTCAGATCTGAAGGTGAGCATATTAAATGATGGTGCAGTTTGGGAAATTCCGGCGCTTGAACCTCTGTTTATTTAAGTTTCCTGTAATGTTCGAAGGTACCCGTTGAAAAATACGCCTTAATCGATATTACCCATTACGTGAGCCATATTGCATGTTCCACAGGCTATGTAAAGGCAGCGCATCAATTCAATCCTTGCAAAACTAAACCCATTTTAATGATGTTCTCTAATTAAAAAGTTATGATGAACACAAACGTAGATCCAAACGAGGATGAGAACCAAAAAAATGAACACCAGTCAGATGTTAGTCCGAATGAAGAGGAAAAAGCAGATGATAATGATGTACAACGTGGCCTGACTGGCGAAATTGATGACGAGGAAGATGTAAGCGGCGATCTGGCCGGTAACGCAGGTGGCAATACCTAAACCTATCAATGGAGAGATCCGTTATTGCTCCCCTCATCATCACGGATAGGGCAGCCGGTTTTTTTAAGGTAGGTTGGAACAAAACTATTGTCTCCTGAATTATAATCCTTGGGAGAGATCCTCATTCCGAACTTGATCCGATTTTTATCGGATGGGAATCTTATAACATACATCAAGATTGCTTCAGGCGCGAGAATGACGATCATGCTATTGTAGCCGACAGTAACCTGTTAAAGCATAAATTTTTTCTTTGTTTGTTTAGGGTATAAATACGTTCGGCATGGAGCAAACTACCCATTTCCAATAAAAGCGGAACTTTTGACGCTTAAAAAAGCTTAATACTGGGTAACCCTTAATTTAATATAAAATGAAAAAGTACTTATTTATCGCTGTAATGGCTACAGCAGTTTTAATGTCATGTAATTCAGGCGCCAAATCAGAAGGTGCAGATTCGACCGGTAATGATACCTCAATGACTAATGGTGGTTCCCAACAGGAAACTATTGGACAGGAGGATAGTACAATGAGAGATTCGACAACAAGAGATAGTACATCATCTGGAGCTGCAATGCCCCAATAGTGAATTGTACATTTCTACAAAGGCGCACCGGGATGGATATAGATTTCATCTGCGTGCGTCTTTTATTATAAAATCTATTTGGCGACTTATTGGCATATCAACGTTATGAAATTTTATTACTATTGCCCTTCCATCATTTTTTTTATGGTGATGTTTACCAGCTGTGAAAAGCAAGGCAGAGATTATAAGTTGGAAAGGAATGATTTTTTATATCCATTGGCCGGTATAATCGAATATCAACAGGTTCTGGATACGGAAATATCAAAGATTCAGGATCAGCCGGCATTTGCATCCTTTCTTGCACAGAGAAGAGAAGATATGGCCAGTTATATTACGGAAATGGAATCTATATGTTCACTTCCCAAAGCCGGACTTACGGCAGAGGCTCAAACAAAACTGTTAAATCTGCAGAACAGCCAAGGTGCTGGTTTTAATAAATTGCTTTTGCGGTTGGTTATGGAGGCTGATGAAGATTTGATTGGCCTGCATGTTAAGGCTTCGGGATCAGCCGGATTAAAGGATACTGAGTTACGCCAGTGGACAGCAGAAAAGATACCTATGCTTACAAAGCGACTTGACGCCAGCCAAACTTTGTGGCATACCAAATAATTATTGATTTTAACCAGTTGTATAATCCAACCTATTCCTTATTAACTGCCTCATTCCTCACTCGGAACCAGGGATTGTTACAGAAGCTGATCGGCTTTGTTAAGCCAGATGTGGATGCTGTATCGCACACCTGGCCTACAGAAATTTTATCTTTTTTTCCGTGTCAGATAACTTAATAACACGAGACTGATTACACCTGTCACCAGAATCTTTTTAGTCAATTCTGCACGGTTGTATTTCATTTCCGATTTCCATCCGCGTTCGGCAGGTATATTAGGGATAATGCCGCTTCTGAAGTCTTCTATAATTCCTTCCCAGGCGTTTATACGGTCGGCAAGAATTAATGGTATCCAGTGCCTGTAACGATCTTCGCTATGTTTGAAGGCATAACGGCGTATCATACCACTTAGGCCTGACGGAGGCGATGCATTGCCAAATACGGCACTTACTTCAGGTCGTTCTGTAGATTTCAGGATCTCTACATCAACTGGCTGCTTAGGAGGTTTTTCATAGTCCGAACGTTTGTGGTCATCACCGGTGTAATTTTTCATCGGATAGGTGGGCTCATTCCGCTCGTCGATATCCAGGCCCCAGCCGGGAATATTTTTATAATCAAAGTTTTTGGTTTCCATGTTTTAAGATTTAGTGGATGGGATAAGTACCACCTTGATACATTCATCAAGCTTAGCTGAGAATATGTGGTAGGCATCTGATATTTCTTCCAATGGGACTTTATGTGTAATAAGTCCTTTAGGATCAAGCCTTCCGGCCTGTACATGTTCAATTAGTTTTGGTAGTAATCGTTTTACCGATGCCTGGTTGGCCCGCAAGGTAATCCCTTTATTCAGTACATTGCCAATGGGTACGTAATTGAACGGCGGCCCATAAACACCCACTACCGAAACAATTCCGCCTTTTTTTACTGAGTTGATGGCCCACTGAAGAGCAGTTGCCGCACCGGCCTGCATCAGTGTTATTTTACCGGTAAAAGTTTGGAGGGCATTTCCTTCCGCTTCACAGCCTACGCAGTCTATGCAAACATCAGCACCATACCAGTCGGTGATTTTTTTCAGAAATACCACCGGATCTTCCATTGATTTAAAGTTGTAGGCTTCACATTTTGCATAATTTCTGGCAAATTCCAATCGATAGTCGATGTGATCGATTACAATTACCCGGGCTGCACCAAAAAACCAAGCACATCTCGCCGCCATAATGCCGATTGGTCCGGCGCCAAAAACAACTACTGTATCTCCTTCTTTAATTCCACCCATCTCTGCAGCCTGGTATCCGGTAGGTACAACATCGGTTAGCAAAACGGCATCGTCAGGGTCCATATCGGGTGGAATTACGGTAGGACCTACATTGGCATATGGAACACGCACATACTCTGCCTGTCCGCCGTTAAAGCCACCGGCCGTGTGTGAGTATCCGAAAATACCTCCAACTGCAGTAGCCATAGCGTTAGATTCATGACAGTTTCCATAAAGACCTTGTTTGCAGAAGTTACACCTGCCGCAGGCGATATTAAATGGCACTAATACCTGATCGCCAATTTTTACATTAGTTACCAATGGTCCAATCTCTTCTATTACTCCAATAAATTCATGTCCAAAGGTTGAGCCAACCCTGGTATCAGGTACCATCCCGTGATACAGGTGTAGGTCGGATCCGCAGATACAGGTACGGGTTACCCTTACAATCGCATCTTCCGGATGCAAGATTTCTGGCATTGGGCGCTGTTCAGTTCTGACCCTGTATGGGCCCCGATAGTTCATTGCTAGCATATTTTCAGGTTTTGTTTAATGAAATGGTAAGTTTATCTAAGCTTCCAGGCGTAGGTATAAGCCGGAATTTATTTTTTAGTCCCGCCATTTTTTGGCTCACGGCCAATATCAGGTGATGTGCCGATTTTCTTGTTTTTTGCAGGTATTCGGGCTGCATTTTCTTTAAGCCTGTTGAGCTGATCCTGGTTGCCTGCACCGGCAACTATATCTTCTGCAGGTTTTTTTACAGGCGTTTTACCGGCATTTATGATTTCCGGGCCGCTATCGTTATGTTTTGTTTTCATGTACTTATGTTGACTGTTTTAAGACGGGATTTACGCTAAAATCTTAGCGGCGTTATGTAATGACAATGCGAAATGTTGAGATGATTTCCCGTTCCCATCATACTTGTTTTGCCTTCTACTGTTTATAAAACCTAAGCGCTTTTATAAAAGTTTAGGTGTTAATTACGTGTTTTCCCTGTGGTAAATACCTGAACGGATAATTTGATGTTTGGGTAAACAGTAGTTTATCAAAGGTATATTGCATCAACCCTGATCGTGAGTACGCCCTCTTTGAGATTTAGAAACTTTAGCCCGGTTAACCTGGCTTATTTACTAAACATTAATCGGTATGAAAAATTTTAAAAAAAACTTATGTATAAATCCGGCTATATGGCTGTTACTGGTATGTCTGCTGGCCTGTAACAGGGCTGATAAAAAATCCAGCCTCGAAAAAGATAGCGTGGCAGGCGATATGGCTGTACCTAACCGGATTGGCGGTGCTGAAACGTATGAAACCAAGCTTGATGAAGCGGCGGCTGATCACCTAAAGCATATCACACAATTGCTGCTTATGGCATACCATCTTCTGGCACCGCACAAAGATAAAAGCAGAGCCGAAACGTCACCTGCGCTGCAACAGCTCTTGAAAATTAATCGCATCAGTTTTAAGCGAATCGAAGCTTACGCAGCAGCGAAGCGGGTAATACTTCCATCAGTACTGCTTGATGAGCAGCAGATCAGCTTGGACTCTTTGAAATCTTTATCAACCGCTAATGGTTTGAAGAGGCGTTTAAATCTTTTGAAAATTAATGGTACAACGCTTTTAAAAAGACTGCAGATGGCTGCAGATAACCGGAAGCAGGATTTTAAAACCCTGATGAACGAAGAGTTTACTGATCAGCAGGAGAAAAACCGTATGATAAACTCACTTTAAATATGAACCTTGGTTATTTTTTTCATGTCGCTTATGTTATTTCCACTGATAAAAATACCCGATTAACATCTGTTGATACCTAAATACCGGTAATGGCAAAACCGTTGATCCTTTTTGCTTGTTGCCACCCAAAATAGGATTGTTATGCAAGAAAAATATGCTCCCGTTCCCGGACGTTCTTTCCCGCTTGGTGCGGAATGGGATGGAAAGGGGACTAATTTTGCGCTTTTCGCAGAAAATGCCGAAAGAGTAGAACTTTGTTTATATGCTAATGCTGTGGAGGAAGAGGCCCGTATCGAAATTGTTGAACGTGACCACCATATTTTTCATTGTTATATCAAGGGAATACACCCAGGACAGCTGTACGGCTACCGGGTATATGGCCCTTATGAACCCGAGAACGGTAAGCGTTTTAATCCGAACAAATTACTGCTAGACCCTTATGCAAAAGCTATATCCGGAGAAATGGTATGGGATGATGCGGTATTTGGATACCAGATAGGTGGAGCCGATGGTGATCTAAGTTTTTCCATGGCAGACAGTGGCCCCTTTGTGCCAAAATCGCTTGTAGCAGATTTAAATTACGATTGGGAAGGCGACACCTCACCGAAAATTCCCTATGGTCAATCGGTTATTTACGAATTGCACGTCAAGGGATTTAGCAAACTCAATCCTCACATACCCGAAAACCTGAGGGGAACCTATGCAGGTCTGTCACATCCTGCAAGTATTGAGTACCTTAAGTCTCTCGGAATTACCGCTATAGAGCTAATGCCCGTACATCATTTTATTTCCGATGGCTACCTGCAGGAAAAAGGCCTGAGTAATTATTGGGGGTATAATACCCTTGGTTTTTTCGCACCTGAAGGAAAATATTCATCCTCTGGCACAAATGGTGAACAGATTGTCGAATTCAGGGATATGGTTAAAAACATGCACCGCAATGGAATAGAAGTCATTCTGGATGTGGTGTACAATCACACGGCAGAGGGTAACGAACAAGGTCCAACAGTCTGCTTCAGGGGAATAGATAATGAAACCTATTACCGCTTGGAAGAAACTCAAAAACGTTACTATACTGATTATACCGGAACCGGAAATACATTAGATACACGCCTGCCTGCCGTGCTCAGGCTGATTATGGACAGTTTACGTTTCTGGGTGGAAGAAATGCATGTAGACGGCTTCCGTTTTGATCTGGCTTCGGCACTGGCAAGGGGATCGGATGAGGTAGAAACATTAGGTACTTTCTTAAATATTATTCATCAGGACCCGGTAATATCGCAGGTAAAACTCATCGCCGAGCCCTGGGATATTAACGAAGATGGTTACCAGGTTGGTCAATTTCCGGCGGGCTGGGCAGAGTGGAATGGCAAATACAGGGATAGCGTGCGCAGATTCTGGAAAGGAGATAAGCGAATGTTGGGCTGTTTTGCGCAGCGTTTTCTAGGTAGTCCTGACCTTTATATGCAGAGTTTCCGGCGCCCTTCGGCCAGCATCAATTTTATTACGGCCCACGATGGTTTTACGCTTCACGATCTGGTAAGTTATAACGAGAAGCATAACGAAGCCAATGGGGAGGATAACAATGATGGCGAATCTAATAACGATTCCTGGAACTGTGGGGAAGAGGGGGAAACCAATAGTGTAACCATTAACTTGCTGCGCAAAAAACAGAAAATGAATTTTATGGCTACACTGCTATTGTCTCAGGGTGTACCAATGATTGCCGCGGGCGATGAAATTTCGAAAACCCAAAAGGGTAACAACAATGCTTATTGCCAGGATAACGAAATTTCCTGGCTCAACTGGACCGAGGCTGATACCGAAATGCTGGAATTTACAAAAAAGCTGATCTTGCTCCGCCAGAACCATCCCAGCCTTTCGAGAAGGGAGTGGATTATGGATAAGCAGTTTGGGGCAGATGGCCTTCCACATATCGCATGGCTTTCAGCTACCGGCGAGTTAATGGACGATCAGAAATGGGAGTTAGATGACGAAAATACCTTAAGGGTTTTTCTACATGGTGAAGGCATTAGCGGAATGGATAAAAATGGTACGGATATCATTGACAGCCATTTTCTATTAATTTTTAATGGGGGTGAATGCGAGATCTGCTTTAAACTTCCGGGCATCAGGTTTTCTCAGAAATGGAAAGTTGAGGTTTCTACTGCAGTAAAAGGAGTTGGAAAAGAAAAATTCTTAGCTGGTGAAGCGCTATGCGTAGAAGAAAAAAGCATTATCGTATTGAGGGCAATATTTTAAGCAATGTTTAAGATACAATGCCTGCGGACTAGTTGTAACGCCATGTCAATCACCAACGTTTACACATTGGGACTGTGTCTCATCAGGCTGTTAAACTGTGTAAAATGTACCTGGATAACCGATGGATCTGTAACCATTATCAGAAAATAGAAGGAGTTTATTGGAACGGTAAGGGTATAATAACTGATTGAATAATATAGCTTATAACACATTTGCCTGAACAGCTGTACGTTATGTCATCCCTGTTTGCGACAAAACAATCTCAACTCAATTTTGTTTTAATTGAATAACGTTAATATAATTTGTGCAGATCTATATCAATATTTTGAATAAAATATTGTTGAATTTATGGCCGATAAAAAAGAATACAAAGAAGCCGGGCAAAGCGCTTGGAAAGAGCGCCAGGCATTTTTGCTGCGGTTTAGTGATACCTTAAGGACCTATAATAATCAGCACGATATTGGCAAGGCCGCGGTTGAAATGCTGGCTAAAGAACTAGTGCTTGACCGATGTTATTGCTCAATGATTTCGCTTAGCAAAGACCAGGCAAATATTTTATATCAAAGCGGCAATTCTTTAATTCCGCCTATTCCTTGTACACTTTCGCCGGCGAACTTTCCGGAACCGCTAATGCAATCGATTGATGGTCCGTTCCTCGTTAACGATACGGTTGCAGACGAGCGGTTAACTGCTGTTGATCGGGAATGTTTCGCGGCAATTTCATTTCGCGCGGTAGCAGCCTGTACAATACGCCGTGGTAAAAAAGATCCTGTATGGTCGCTGGTTGCCACCCAGTCGGTACCCAGAAACTGGACGGCAGTTGACATCATGTTGCTTGAAGAAGCGGCCGAACGACTGTATGGTGCCATTGAAAATGCCCGGGCTTTAACGGCTTTAGCTGAAAGTGAAAAAAAGTACCGTACGCTCTTTAATTCTATTGATGAATGTTTTTGTATCATTCAAATGATATTCGACGAAAACAGGAAGCCTGTCGACTATCTCGTTCTGGAAGCCAATCGCGCATTGTATGAGTTGACAGGACTTACAGATGTAATCGGAAAACGGATGCGCGAACTGGCACCTGCGCACGAACAGTTTTGGTACGATAAATACGGTGAAATTGCCCTAACAGGTGAGCCGGCACGTTTCCAGCACGAAGCCGATGCCTTGAACAGGTGGTACGATGTTTATGCGTTTCCTATGGGTAAACCACAAGAGCTGAAGCTTGCCGTCTTATTTAAAGACATCACCGAGCGTAAACATGCAGAAAAGCGGCAGGTTTTTCTCTTGCGTCTTAGTGATGCTTTGCGGCCGTTAGCTGACCCGTTCAGCGTGCAAAACACCGCTATGGAATTGCTGGCTAAATGGTTAGGGGTAATGAATGCCAGTTATTTTGAGATGGAGGGGGATGGGGATTCCTTCCATGTGGCCGGACATTTTAAAGATCAGGCCAAAGACTTACCTGAGCGTATGCGTTTATCAGATTTCTCCGATTCGCTGGTAGCAGCTTATCAATCCGGACGTACCGTTGCCGTTAACGATACGGGTATAACAGGCGAATGGGTCAAATCATCTGAAATCTATGCCAGGATAGGAGTGGCTGCCTGGGCGGCTGTTCCGCTTTTGAAGCATGGAAAGCTGGTGGCCTGGATTGGCGTAAATTCAAATAAACCCAGAGTGTGGAGCGAGGTCGATCTTCAAACCCTGAATGATGTTGCCAAACGCACATGGGATGCGTTGGAGCGGACAAGGGCAGAACAGGCCCTGCGCGATGCGGAACTAAAATATCGGATTCAGCTTGAAAACGACGTAAAAAAGCGTACCAGAGAGTTACAGGAAAGTAGGGACAGCCTGCAGACGATTTTCGATGAAAGGCTCAAAGCTGAAGAAGAACGCAATAAAACCTATTTGTTGCTACAGAAATCGGAAGAAACCGCCTCATTGGGTAGTTGGGAATTTAATCGCTTTACAGGTCAGTTAACCTGGTCTGACGGGATGTACCGGCTGTTTGATCTTAACAATACCACGCCCGTTACACCGATTATTTATTTGAAATACACCGTGGAAAAAAGCCTGGCCAAAGCCGAAAAAGTAATTCAATATATTCAAAACAGTGACGCGGATTTTGAAGAAACGTTGGAAGTCAACATTTCCGGTAAGATCAAAGTGCTGCGCATTAAAGGAACTGTAGTGAGGAACGGCCAGGGCGATATTGAGCGTGTATTGGGTGTTGATCAGGATATTTCGGAGATGCGCGGAGCGGAAGAAAAAATAAAAAAAATGGAGCAAGAGCAGCAATTGCAGATATTTCGGACTTCACTCAGTACTTTGGAAGAAGAACGGCATAGAATATCCGAAAGTTTGCATAACGGAATCGGCCAGCTGCTTTATGGTATAAAGATCAATATGTCCAGCTTTCGCCATGGCATTTCCGAAGAAGAATTTAATCAAAACAAGGCCTATATCAATGAACTGCTAACCCAGGCCATCGTAGAAACAAGACGGGTTTCTCATGAACTGATGCCGACCACACTTGAACAATTCGGACTGAAAAGCGCTATTGATGATATTTGCAGACAACTATCGGGCGAAATTGAATTCAATTGCCATATTTCTGTACAGCATAACAGGCTGGAAAAATACATGGAACTGGCTGTTTACCGCACCACGCAGGAATTAATGACTAACGTAGTTAAACATGCAAAGGCAACTGCATGCGAGGTAATGATCATCATCGGTACTGATCAGGTAAAAATAGTTGTGAGCGATAACGGCAGGGGAATGCCACAAGAATCAGAAAAAGCTGACGGGATAGGCCTGGCATCCATTCGTAGTAAGATTGAATTACTGGATGGCCGCCTCACCATTGCCTCCGAACCTGGTAATGGAACACACATAGAAGTAATTATTCCTCATCAGGGGTTAACCCAAAAACCAGGCAGGTGATGATTAAACTAATGATTGTAGAAGACAATGAGGTTGTTCGCCAAGGGCTTTCACACCTGCTTGCTGCAGAGGCTGGCATTGCCATTGTTGCTGATGCCCAAAGCGGGGCGATTGCGCTGGAGAAGTTGGCTAGCGGTATAGGGGTTGATGTAATGCTCATAGACTGGAATATGCCCGGCCTATCAGGTGTTGAATTAACCAGCCGTGTAAAACTGCTGATGCCTCACATTAAAGTTATTATTTTAACCATGCATAGCAAAGATGAATATAGGATGCAGGCTATTAGTGCCGGAGCCTCTGCCTATGTACTAAAAGATCTTGCAATTGAAGATCTGGCCAAAATTATTCGCGAGGTTTAGGCGAAATACAGCTGATATATATTTACCGCAGTTTTTGAGATTACAGTTTACCTTTACCTCGTCCTAATCTTGTATAGTCCACACCAGGTCATTCGTCTGGTAGCCAAGATCCTTTGCTTTTTTTAAATAATTTGCTTTTACCCCGTCAGGAATTTGTTTTGTTCGGGATAGTATCCAAAGATAGTCCAGGTTATTTCCGGCGATAAGGGCATACTGGTAGTCCTTATCAATTTCAATTACATTATAACCAGCATAGAAAGGGCCAAAAAATGAAACTTTTAACCGGGCTTCGTCGTTACCTTTCACAAATTTGGCTTTTCCGATGCTCTGCTTCCATTTCTTTTTAACCATATCATACCCTTTATTGTCTACCTTGATAGAGCCATCGTCATTTTTTGAATAGGTTGCGGTTACACTCTTCAGGTTTTTTTCAAATTTAAAATCCATTCTGGCAATTTCGTACCAGGTACCCAGGTATTTATCCTGATCAAATGGTTTAACCGCTGTTGCTCCATTTGGAATTGAAACCTTACAACTGGTATAGGCTGCTGCCAGGATGGCCAATGTGGCGAACAAAAGTGTATTTCTATATGTTTTTTTCATGATGGTCATTTTAAATAAGCCCAACAAATACGAAGCGCAAATGTTTTGACATGCGCAAAGCGGAAATGGATTTACTCCGGTTTTACTGCATTTTTTGAGCGCCTGCATTTTTGACTGCAATAGATTACCTCATCCCAGTTTTTTGCCCATTTGGCGCGCCACATGAACGGGCGGTTGCAAACCGGACAGTTTTTTTCGGGAAGATGCTGTTTTTTTACACCTTTCATACAGGTTAAGAGACAATTTTTTTGATCATGCCATTAAAAATAAAATAATGGAAGGGTAGCACGGCAAACCAATACAATCGACCGGCTAACCCAAGTGGCCTGAAAGTAGCTGTTTGATAAACATAATCATCCACTATTTTAAATTCCAGCCAGGCTTCACCCGGTAATTTCATTTCAGCATATAACAATAAGCGGCTTTCCTCGGTATTGGAATAAATTACCCTCCAGAAATCCAGCCGTTCACCTGTACTGATGGCTGTTGGATTTTTTCTTCCACGGTTGAGTCCCACGCCACCAAATAATTTATCCAGGAAACCCCGGAAGTTCCAGAGCCAATTTGCATAGTACCATCCCGATCGTCCGCCAATAGCAAATATTCTTGCTGTAGCTAATTTCCGGTCTTTGGTATGAGCTGATTTTCGATCTACAAACACGCCATTTTTTGGCACTGCGAGCAGCTTTTTGATCATCTCTTTCGAATAAGTTTTTCCCATCGCATCGTACCAGCTTGAGAGCACCATATTTTGCTCGATCTTCTGGAAGGCCAGTTCAATAGCTTGCTTGTATGGGATCAATTTGATGTCGAGTTCATCTGCTAAATGATTGGGATCGGCCACTACATCTATATGCATGCTGTCTACAAGGTTCCGGGCAAGACTATAAGAGGTTGATGTGACGAAATACAACCAGTAAGACGAGAGTCTGGGTGTCATAACCGGTACGATGAAGATGCGTCTTTGCAGTTTCCTAACGGCTGCAAACTGTAACAGCATCTCTTTGTAGCTTAATATATCGGGGCCATAAATATCATAATGTTTACCAAAGGTGAATTCTTTTAGCAGCACTTTGAAAAGGAATTCTATTACATTGCGGATGGCAATTGGCTGGCATTTGGTATGTAACCACTTAGGTGCAACCATAACTGGCAACTTTTCTACTAAATCTCGTATAATTTCAAATGATGCACTACCAGAACCCACAATTATTCCGGCCCTCAATGTAGTGAGGGGAACTTTGCTTTCGCCCAGCAATTGTTCCACTTTTTTGCGTGAGGCCAGGTGTTTTGAAAGTTCAGTGCTGTTTACAATCCCGCTCAGGAAAATAATTTGCTTTGCCGAAGTTTCGCTAATCGCTTTTGAAAAGTTTCGGGCAGACTTTGCCTCACTATCGCTAAAGTCTTTGTTTCCGCTCATTGAATGGACGAGGTAGTAAGCTGCATCGATATCTGTTGGAAGTGATCGCAAACTTTCAGGTTTCATGAGGTCAGCTTCGATAACGGTGATCTTAGCATGACGGCTAAATTTGTTCTGGTCGAAGCGTGCTGCATTTCTAACCAGGCAAAAAACAGTATGACCCTGTTCTAAAAGAACTGGAAGCAATCGCTGAGCAATATATCCGGTTGCCCCGGTGAGTAGTATTTTCAAACCGTAATTTTAATGTGAAGAACATTTAACTGCATGTTATGTTTGCCAGATAGGAAGATAACTTAAAAAGGGCTTGATACAAAATTAAGAACTCATGAATATATTTCTGAGAAATATGAATCGACATCGGTTAAAAGCATAAATTGTTTATTGTCAATTGCTTATCGTGTTGGCCATTTCAACCGACCCCGAACATGCATTAAGCATAATTAGCTGGAATTTTTTGTCGGTCGTACAAATAGTACATGGCCTCTTTCACAGCGTGTACCGGCTTTTTAGGGTTGAAACCTAATTCTGTCCGGGCTTTGGAAATATCAAAATCTTGCTGAAGTCCGGAAAACATGGCAATGTCTTTAGTGGTAAGCAAAGGTGTTTTTCCGGTTAGCTTACTTCCAATTTCCATCAGCCATGAAATGATAAAAAGTATGGGTTTTGGAACAGCTGCCGGTAATTTGATTTTCAGTTCCGGGAAAAGTTCCTGGGCAATTTTGGTAGTTTCCTTTATCGACATGCATTTTTCGTTTGCCAGAATATACCGTTCGCCATTCCTGCCTTTTGTAGCGGCAAGGTAGCAGCCTTCGGCTACATCTTTTACATCAACCCAATTCAGGGTAATATTGGTTTCAACTGGAATTTCTTTTTTCAGGATGAGGCTGATGATGTTGTAGGAAACATTTAGTGGCTCAAGTGCTTCGTTGCCTATCATTGCAGAAGGTAACACAGCAACTAATTCGATATGATGTTTTTTAGCCAGCTCAAAAGCCAGCTTTTCGCCGTCATTTTTTGAGTTGTAGTACATATCCCTGCGGTCTGGATTGTAACCATTGCTTTCTTTTGCCGGAAGTGTGGCATAATCCAACGCCGCAATCGAACTTACATACACAATCCGCTTTACACCTGCTTCGGCGGCTGCTTCAACCATATTTTTTGTCCCAAAAAGGTTTACATCGTAGATATCTTTTTTCGGGTTTTTAGCCCATAGCTTAAACATTGCGCCTACCGCATAAAATGTTTCCACATCCTGCAATGCATTGATCAATGACTGTTTGTTGGTAATGTCGGCCTGCACTACTTCGCATGTTAATCCTTTAAATGCTTCTTTATTTTCGATATTGCGGACTGAAGCCCGTACGGGAATGCCCTTTTCAATCAGTAATCTGACCAGGTTATTGCCCAGGTGACCGTTTGCGCCGGTAACCAATGCTAAATTCTTTTTTGCCATCTTTTAGTATTTGAAATGATAGCACAAAATTCGGCATGGTTTTTTCAAATCCGGTTCGCAAATGTTACCTAATGAATTTTTTTCGAATCCTGCTCAGGCTTTTGGGGTTCATTCCAAGAAAGGAGGCAATATACTGCAAAGGGACATTCTGTAGAATATGCGGATAGTCTTGCATCAATTTCTGATAGCGTTCTTCGGCACTTAGGGTTGCCAGTTCTTTTGAGCGGTTGTTGTTATAAGCAAGTGATTTTTGAAAAACCGATATGCTGAAATCCTTGAACAACATGCTTTGTTGCGTTAGTGTATTCAGGTTCCTTTTCGTAATCCTCAACAATTCGCAGTCCGTAATGCATTCAAGGTTTTCGTTTGATTTAGTCTCATCGATAAAGTGGAAGTAAGACGTAATAAAACCTGGTGGGCAGTTGATATGGGTGGTAACTTCTTCCCCGCGTTCATCATAGTGGAAAAGTCGTAGAAAGCCAGATACCACAAAGTATAGGTAAGCTGGAACTTTTCCCTCTTTTTCAAGGATATGGCCTTTTGTGAAAAGTACAGGTTCAAAATATCGCCTGCATAAGGCCGTATCTTCTGATGTTATATCTGCAGATAGAAGTTTAAATAATTTCTCGTACATGTTACAAAGTTAGAAAATCATTTTCCCGCCGTCATCTGGTTGCACTGGTCGTTCGGCTTTTTGAATTTCCATGTTTTTCTTCTGGTCAATCAGCCACTTTCTGCAGGGAAATCGCTTTTAACTTTTCTCTGTTAGTTCTAGCTCTTTCTGCGCATGCCTAAGCGTTTATGTTTGCCACGGAAGCACGAAAAACACGGAAAAATTTTAATCTACTCCGTGATTTCTGCGTTTCCGTTGCTAATTAATTTTTGAACGTGTTTTAAAAGCAATATCCCTGCACTTTCTGCTGTAGATTAGCATTTAATGATTAAAATTAGGATCTTGTAATAATAATTCGGTCCGAAATCTCCTGTATGTTAATTTTGTTGAATATTCTGAACATATTTTTTAGGCTTCTTGCCGATGTGCTTTTCAAATACCCTGGTAAAGTGACCAAGGTTTTCAAAACCCATTGCATACCCGGCTTCAGAAACCGAAAGTTTCTCTTCGCGCAAAAGACGTGCGGCTTCTTTCATCCGGAGGTGTTGGTAATAATCATAAATACCCATCCCGAATACCTGCTTAAATATTCTGCGGAGTTTAAATTCGTTCATGCCGGCAGTCTGTTTTAATTCAGCTATCGTATTAAAGCTGGTCAAAGAAGATACAATTTTGTCCCTTACATGGTAAACCGCCTTTATTTCTTTTGCATTTAATTTCAGATTTTCAGCGCTTTCCCGTTTCTTTAAACTTTCAAACAGGTAAAATAGCAACTCCATTGCCTTCATTTTATAATAAAAGCTTTTCAGGTTGGCGGGTTCCTCTTTTTTTGATATAGCATTAACTGTTCGTAAAATATCATCTGTCATCAGTTCTTCTATCCAAAAACTGTTAGCACGATCAAACAAATAGTCAAAGTAATCAGCCTCTTCCTTTAAAAAATCCTTCAAAAATTGGGCACTGATGCTAATGGAAACATGAGATACCTGGGTGTTCTTTTTAAATTGTAACGTTTGGCTGATCGTATACGGAAAGATGCGTACGTAAGGAGGCTCCGTGGTGTTATTTTTTTTACGATTCTCCGTTTCGTTGTTCCCATGGTTTTCAAGGATATTATGAAATATAATTCCGATACCTTCAACCAGATCAGACTGGCCGGTTACACGGGTAAAATCTTCTTTCACAACAAATGATCCGAAGTGCATTGCCATGTCAGGCAGAAAAGTTATTCCTTTGAATGAGGTGACCTCAAAATTCTGCAGTACATTTTCCACGACCAATCCGAGCTTGTTGGCGAACTGCTGCATATCGCTGTCAACATATTCATTTTTTTTATCGCTCATATTTTTCGACTAAAAATGATAGTTTATCGATTATTTTACTC
Organism: Pedobacter suwonensis; assembly: GCF_900111825.1. Lineage (GTDB taxonomy): Bacteria > Bacteroidota > Bacteroidia > Sphingobacteriales > Sphingobacteriaceae > Pedobacter > Pedobacter suwonensis. The sequence continues at coordinate 60,296 of NZ_FOJM01000002.1, read as the reverse complement.
GTAAAGATACGATTAGTTTTGTGGTGAATAAAAAGCTACATAAAAATTAATTTTAAAAAAGAGATGAAAAAACAGGTGTTGATATCGGGTGCCAGCTTTGCGGGCTTAACGCTGGCCTATTGGCTAAATAAATTTGATTACGAAGTTACGGTAGTGGAATTAGGGAAAGATCTGAGAACAGGCGGTTCACCAATAGATGTACGTGGTGCCGCTTTGGATATCGCCCGGGAAATGGGTATTTACGAGCAGATCATAGCCAATGAATTTGTTCATACGGACGAAATCGTTGACGCCGAAGGAAAAACATTGGTACACTTTGCCATTAATACCTTGCCAGAATACCTGGGCGATATCGAGATTCACCGTGGTGATCTGGTTGAGATTATTTACAACGTTATTCCTAAAAACGAAGTAAATATCATGTTCAGCAACAGCATAACTGCATTGGTCCAGCAAGATGATCACGTAAAAGTATCCTTTGAAAAGGGTGACGATAAAATTTACGATCTGGTGTTTGGTGCTGACGGTACGCATTCTATGGTGCGAAAACTTGTTTTTGGTCCGGAAGATGACTTTAAAAAGTTTTTGGGTGTGTATTTTGCATTTGCAACAGCTGACCATATCCAGACGGGACGGCCAAAATCCACTGGTATTGTATATCGCGAGCTGGGAAAACAGGCGGTCATCTTCCAGTTTAAAGCGGCTGCAAATGCTATTCTGGTATTCCGGGCACCGCAATTAAATTGGGACTACCGTGACCGCGACCGGCCAAAGCAGATCCTGAAAGATTATTTCGGCGGGAATGAGCACTGGAAACTTCCGGAAATTTTAGATGCCATGCTGGCTGCCGATGACCTTTATTTCGATGAGGCCTGTCAAATCAAAATGCCCACATGGACAAAAGGCCGGGTAGGTCTGGTCGGTGATGCCGCCTATGCCCCAAGTTTTTTTACGGGTATGGGCACCAGTCTCGCTATGCAGGGCGCAAGCATGTTGGCGAAAGAATTACATCACAACCAGGATCATCAAACTGCTTTCGCAAAATATAATAATGGTTTCAAACCTTTTGTAGAAAGCGTTCAGGCAAGGGTTAACGATTCACTCAAAATTCAGCTACCTGAAACCGAAGAGGAATTACAAGCTTCTTTTGCGGCCTGGAAAAATGATCAGTAAACACTTCGTTAAAGCGGTTTTTTACGGTAGAATCAGTGGCTCGTTGTTAATGAAATGCCTGCCAGGTATCAATTGGCAGGCTTTTTTAATTATATCATTTGATGACTTGTTTGACAGTTGGTTAGTCTTTGCAGAATCATCATTATTTCAATGCTGATTATCTGATTAACTGTGATCTTTTGTAATAATAACGCCGGAATCGAAGCTGTAGTGCGCCTGGAAAATTATACCTCAAATCCTGATCTTTTAATGGATTTGGTAGCTATTTTTGGAGAAAGATCAATATTTTCGAACATACAAGTATGGAATTCAATCCGCATAATCACATTATTCAGCTTTGTATGCAGGGCATGCAGAATGAAGAAACAGGTAATTTTGAAGCGGCAGTCCAGCTATTTTTTAAAGCCTGGAGCGAAGCAACAAACGACTTTGAAAGGTTTATTGCCGCCTGGTTCGTTGCCAGGAGGCAGTTAAAAAATGCCGACAAGTTAAAATGGTATGAAATTGCATTGGAACTGGCCTCCAGTGTGGATGATGAAGCAGTCAGGGCCGCCTTTCCGTCGCTGTACCTGAACATCGCCGATTGTTACCAGACACTGGGCGACATTGATCGGGCAAAGCATCATCAGGCCATGGCATTGGCATCAGTTAGTCAGCCCGCTGATGGTGGTCCTTTTTATCACGGCACCAGAGCAGACCTGAAGGTAGGTGATCTGCTGACTGCCGGATATTCATCCAATTACCAATCGGATCTCATTATGAACCATATTTATTTTACGGCTCTGGTAAATGGCGCAGGCCTCGCAGCTGCTTTGGTCAAAGATGACGCCCCTGAACGTGTTTATATTGTTGAACCTATGGGCAGTTTTGAGGATGACCCTAATGTTACTAACAAAAAGTTTCCGGGTAACCCGACCCGTTCTTATCGTACTAAAGAACCACTTAAAATAGTTGGCGAAGTAGGTGAATGGTTAAGGCAAACGCCTGAACAGCTACAGCAATGGCGCGAAAAATTGGCCGCCAACAACGGAGAAATTATAAATTGAGGCGAAGCTGGAGGGCAACCGGAAATCTCGTCTGGCAAGTTTGACTTCGCCGCTTCTCTGGCATGCAAAACAATCTTTCATCCCATGCTGTTAAGGTAAATAACTGACTACTATTAAGTCGTTATTAATGCGATCAGAAAAACTTTATCAGCAACGAGATTCTGAACGTGGCAGTATCAGAAAAACTGAAATATGAACCCAAAATATCTCCTTACCGCTATTGTGATTTTTACGATGCCGAAGTTCATTATGGCACAGACTGCTCAAAAGCCTTACTCTATATTTTCGCCCGTACCGAAAGAAAAACTCCGGGAAATGGAAACAGATCGGCCAGATGTTACCGAATCTGCCATTACGGTGGATGCCGGTCATTTTCAGTATGAAAGCGACCTGTTCGCTCTGGAACGCGAGCGATCGGAATCCTCCTCACAAAAAACGGTAATGATCGATAGGGCTAACCTCAAAATGGGTCTTACCGGCAGCATATCCCTGCAGGTGGGCATTGAAACCTACACATGGCAAAAAGAAAGAAATAATGAAACAGGAGAAGTTGAGAATAGTAAAGGATTCGGCGATATAAATCTCCGGCTTAAACAAAATCTGATCGGGAATGATAAAGGCGATTTTTCAATGGCATTACTGCCCTATGTTACATTGCCGACAGCAGCATTTGGTAACAGCAAACTTGAAGAGGGGCTTATTGTGCCCATGCAGGTTAAATTACCATCAGACTGGAAAGTTGGCACGCAGGTGGAGCTTGATCATTTAAAAGATAATTCTGGCGACCAAAAGCATGTGGAATACCTTCAGTCGCTAACAGTTAGCCACGAGATCGGGAAAACCATTACCGGTATAGCTGAAACTTACTTTACCTACGATTTTAAACAACATCATTATTCAAGTTTTTTTAATGCTGCGGTCCAGGTAGAAATCGCACGTGATGTAAAAATTGATGGCGGTGTTAATTATGGAGTTCAGAAAGACGCGATGAAAAAATACTTTCTTGGCATAGCCGTCCGGATTTAGTAAGCCAAAATAATTAAACAGGAATCTGCGAAAACAGCCACTTCCCGTATCAATTGCAAGCAGGGCAGTTTATCTTTTTCATCTGTCCTAATTGTGCTCCACTGCGATCGTGGATCCAGATTAAATCTTTGGTGTTAAAAAGCAATTCCATTTTCCCATATATCGCGTGCCTGCTGTTCGGTGGCGGGTAATAGTTTATCAAGGGTAGCGACGGCTTCTTTCTGAATCTGTTCGATGAAAGGCCTGAATTTTTTATTGTAAGTTTTGAAAGCCTTTTGAAAGTCGTGTCCCTCATTTGCAAATGCATCTGCAAGTGCGGTTGCACCGATAATTGCCAGCGAGCCTCCCATACCTGCGGCCGGGGAAGCACAATAGCCTGCATCACCTATAAGTGCTACCCTGCCTTTTGTCCATGAGGGCATTTTGATCTGACAAAATTTATCAAAATAGAAAGAAGATGCCTGCAATAGTTCGGCTTCCAATTCAGCAGCCCGCCAGCTCATGCCTTTCATCTGATTAGAAACAATTTCCTTCAATTGCTGCTGATTGCGGAAATCATAGCTGAGTTCTTTTTCGGGTCTGAAGGTGAAAATGATATCTGTCTTATTGTTATGGGCATAAAGCGCTGCGCCCTTATTCGCTTCTGAATACATTTGATAAGTACCGTTTTCAACCAATAATTTATCTACCACTGCAATTGAAAAATACTGACCTAAAAAATGCGAATACTCCGATTCGTGGCCAAACCAGATTTTACGAACCACTGAATGTATGCCATCGCAGCCGAATACATACGCATACTTTTCTGATGAACCATCTCTAAACGTAACTTCCATTTCATCAGCAGATTCGTTTAACCGTTCGATACTGTTATTGAATATGAACCTTACATCATCTTTAACCAGGTTGTATATCATCCCGAGCAAAGTATCCCGCTCCATTTCAAATTCGGTGTCTGGAAATTCTTCACCCGGGTGTTTTAAAATTAAACTGTAACCCGTTTGGTTTGCAGCGTTTTTAAATTCCCATTTTTCCGGACCTACCCGCTGGGCTTTAATCTGTTCGAAAATTCCCATTCTCTTAACGATCTCTATGGTATCCGCCTTGATATCTACGGGAGTGCCGCCTTTTTTGAGCGAAGCCCCGATTTCGATAACTGTTACATCATAGCCTGACTGTTGCATCCAATAGGCAGTGGTAAGACCAGCAAAACTTGCACCGGATATCAGCACATTTTTATTACGTTTCATTTTCTTGGAGTTTAAATACAGCGCGAAATTCTGCAACTTATCGACAGCAAGAAAGAATAGATCGAAGCAAGTATTGGACTAATCGATGTTTTTATTTCTAAAACCCATTACCGTGTAGCCAGTGGCTTTGGAAAACAACCTGGAGAAATATGGGTAATCAGCATAACCTAAATGAAACGCAATTTCTTTTACCGATTTATCGGTATGGGAGAGAAGCCTTTTCGCCTCCAGGATCACCCTGTCCTGGATCAGCCGCGATACGGAAAGGCCGGTTGCTTTTTTAATGCATTCATTTAGATAGGGAACAGAGATATGCATTAATGCTGCATACTCGCTTGGCCGTTTCAATACCACATACTTTTCTTCCAGTAACTTCCTGAAAGACATCGCCACGCTGTCGAATCGCGAATAAGAATCTTCAGCCTTTTTGTGACTTAAAAATGCGTTTATCAACAAAGCGGTTAAAGCGTTACAGCTGTCTTTTACCAACAAATGGTAAAGTCTATTCTGTTTGTTGCGGTAAAGTTTTAAACTAAGTGAAAAGTGCTCTGAAATTATCTCAAAGGTTTCTATAGTTAGCGGGAGGGGCGCGGTGGGAGTGAGGTCTTGTAATAGGTTGAGGTAAGTTCTGTTCAGGCATTCACTCTGGATGGACATCGAAGATACCGAGATATCATCAATATCGTGCATACAATGTACCTGATCCGGATGGAGGAAAACGATGGCCGGAGCCATAACTTTATAGGTTTTGAAATCAATTTCTATGGTTACCTGTCCTTTTTCGAGAATATGAAAGGTATAACCTTCATCCCGGTGTGCCCTGATCGCGGTTTCTTTTTCGGCAGTAGTAATAAAGTCGATCTTTTTAAAGTCGTTTCTGTCCATAGCAATACCCTGGCTGGAGGTATCTTCCATTGGATTAACCGGTATTTTTCCGCGATTACTTTGCATAAGCCTTATTGTACAAATCAAAGTTTAAATATAAACAACTTTGTTCTCACCTTTTTCCAAAATATAGCGATCTAGGAATAGCTTCTTCTGGTGTAGGTAGTGTAGAATTCCCGACAATAGGGAACATGCAGTAGCAATGAGATGGATAGAAAAACAAAAAACCTTTCACTTCTGAAAGGTTTTTATTCGATTTTTTTGTTGTACTCGGGGCGGGAATCGAACCCGCACGCCTTTGAAAGCACAGGATTTTAAGTCCTGCGTGTCTACCAGTTCCACCACCCGAGCATTAGCCGCTGCCGATCTCCATCGGCTTGGTTAACTTAAAAATAAATGCCTTCTGGTAGGAAGGCATTTGGAGCGAAAGACGAGATTCGAACTCGCGACCCCGACCTTGGCAAGGTCGTGCTCTACCAACTGAGCTACTTTCGCAAAATTAACACATATGTTGTGTTCCTTTGGGGTTGCAAATATAGAAATATAAATATCACTGTCAAAAAATAATTTAATTTTTTTTGCTTTAATCAGTGTTTCCAGTGGTTTTTTATGGCGTATATCACAAAAATCAGTTGATTGAATTTTGATTTTAATTCTGTAAATTTTAAGATTATCAGCTAGTTAAAAGCGGCTTGATCAGCTCAGACGACAAAAATTCCATCAGTTAAAAAAATAAAAAAAAATATGTGGTTGTTCCTGTTATTGTTGATGCCATTCAATATTAACTTTTTTCAGCAAGGATGAAAATCAAAGAAATTTATTTTTTGTGGTGATAGCTGGAATAACATTGCCCCGGGAATTTAAATATTGATTGCTTGCAGATAAAGGTTATTGACGATAAAGCAGCGGTTCACCATCCGAATAAACGCGATTGAATAGTAAAAACTTTTATTAACTTACTCTGGTTTATGGATTGCGCTGAATGATAGCTTTGTATTTCCGGTTTCGGCTGGATATGTCAGGCTTATTTATTAAAGCACATCAGATTAGTTGCCGAATGAAAAGACGAATAGATGCATTCCTCATGATAGCAGTATGCGGGCTTTTGGCCTGTAATGCTAAAACAGCACAGAAGCAAGATTTGGTAAAGGTGAGCCCGGCGCTGCAAAAGCCGCTTGCCGGACAAAAACGAAATAACCGTGGTGAACACATTGACCGGATGACTTTTGTAGAATATCTGGATGATGGTGATTATTTTCAGATTTTGGCAAAGAAAGGCGATAGTACCATTGTGCTGATCAATGAAGCGGATACCACCAGAAACCTGAATCGTGGAGATAAGATACATGTTACCTGGAAAGACGGTACGGTTACCGTTCCGGGAGATCAAGAGGCCGAAATGCCCGCCAGGTTGCTGGTCTCTGTAAAGAAAACGGCCGACGGACCGGTAACGGCCTTCAGAACTAACTATGGTGAAAAAATAAAATATACCTGGTCTACCGAAGAGGAATTTACTTCATCATACCTTGACAAGGTTTATCGCTTAACAGAATATTACCTCACCCAAACCAAAAACTCTTTACTGCGGGCGGCCATAAAAAAACGGGAGGAGCTGACTTATTCTATCGAATCGGCAGAAAGGAACGGTCAGCGCTACAGGGTAATTGGAATTGCACCTATAGGACCAAACGGCAGCAATATTGTTCAGTGGCTTTATGTCGAAGAAGAGAAGGGCCGGGTTTACGAATATGATCTTCCCGGGGATAAACTGGTTGCATTTGATTAACTGAATTTAAACTGATTTACAGAAGTAATGACCAAACTTATTTTAAAATATTGGATCATCGATTTACTGGCAGGCTTCATTTTGTATGTAGCCTACATCATTACCATTATCAATTCATCAGCTTCGGGTAACGGCCTGGAGGCTACTATTCTTTATTTTGCCGATATCGTTTTAGACATTGGTTTTTCGTTATTGTACCTGGCTGCAGCGGTCATTTGTTCTTTCACGGTTCTTTTAAATTTCATTCGGGAAATCAGGAATAGTTCCTTTTTTTCATGGCTTAGCTTTTCAGGTGCACCGGTTTTGCTGATCGGGATGTTTATTGCCAGTTTATCAATGGATGGTTATCATTATAGCAAAAATGTGATGACCAAACTATGGATCTTTGCACTGCTTTATCCGTGTATCACCACAATTTTATATGTGCGGTTTAGAAAGCAATACAGAAACTCAATAGCATTTCCGGTAATGCGCGTCAGCTGAGCATTAGGATTCAACTACAAAAGTGATTAAAACAAAAAAACCTTTCATTTCTGAAAGGTTTTTATTCGATTTTTTTTGATGTACTCGGGGCGGGAATCGAACCCGCACGCCTTTGAAAGCACAGGATTTTAAGTCCTGCGTGTCTACCAGTTCCACCACCCGAGCATTAGCCGCTGCCGATCTCCATCGGCTTGGTTAACTTTAAAATAAATGCCTTCTGGTAGGAAGGCATTTTGGAGCGAAAGACGAGATTCGAACTCGCGACCCCGACCTTGGCAAGGTCGTGCTCTACCAACTGAGCTACTTTCGCATTTACAAAACTGATGTTGTTGTTTCGTTTTGGTGATGCAAATATAGGCAGATTTATATATCTGTCAAGGGATTTTTTATTAAAAATTTAATATTTAATTTAAATTGCTGGCTTTCAGTACAAGTAAAATTAAATCAGTTTCAAATCCTTTTGCCTGAAGGTAGCTCATCAGCTTATTTTTCCGCTTAAATGGATCACTTTCACCCAAACTTTGTACTTTTTTTACTGCTAATTTTTCTATCGTCTGTAAATAATCATCTTCATCGATACTGTAAATTGCTTTTTGTAAAATTTTATCGGGAACACCTTTCAATTTCAAACCCTGCTTTATTTTAATCCGGCCCCAATGTTTGATGTTAAATTTACCCGATGCATAATGTTTGGCAAACCTTTCTTCATTTAAAAAATTGTTGATGATCAGCTCGGTAATAATTTCTTCCAGTTCATCGCCGCGAATGCCCCATTCAACCAGTTTATAGCGCACCTCCTTTTGCGAGCGCTCCTGGTAAACACAAAAACTTTCGGCTTTGGCCAAAGCTTGCTTTTTATCTAATATTACTGCTTCTTCTTTACCGCTTTTCATAATTAATTACTGAAATTCGTAAAAATAAAAGCGATTACCTTATTTTTCTGAATATAATAACATGCAAAATCCCATATATACGGTTTCCAAAATAGCCGAAATTTTAAATGCCAATACCAAATTGTTTGATGGAGAGCTTATTATCCATTACCTGGTTATTGACAGTCGCTCGGTTTTGCTGCCAGAAAGTTCAATGTTTTTTGCGCTTTCTTCACACCGTAACGGACACGAATTTATTAAAGATGCCTATGCAAAGGGAATCAGGAATTTTGTAGTTACTGAAGCAAAATATATTCATGAATATCCAGATGGTAATTTTTTACTCGTAAATGATGCCTTGGCGGCGCTACAAAAATTAAGCGCATATCACCGGAATCAATTTGATTTAAAAACAATCGGTATTACGGGCAGTAACGGGAAAACCATCGTTAAAGAATGGTTATATCAGCTTTTAGCAGCCGACTTTAATATTGTTAAAAGCCCCAAAAGTTATAATTCGCAGATCGGAGTACCGCTTTCTGTATGGCAGATTGAGGCTGAGCATACCCTCGGTATATTTGAGGCCGGTATTTCTGCGGTGAATGAGATGGAACATTTAGCTGAAATAATCCGTCCTGAAATTGGAATTTTAACCAATATCGGTGAGGCCCATGCTGAAGGATTCAGTTCTAAAAAAGAAAAACTTACCGAAAAACTGAAACTCTTTTCAACATCCGAACTATTGATTTACGCACCGGAATATGTTAGTGAAATAGGTATAAAAAACCTGCCTGGTAAAAAACAGTTTAGCTGGAGCAGTAAACAGGCGGCAGATCTGCAGATCACTACTGTTGAACCTATTGAGGGAAGATGTTATTTAAGGGCCATTTATCAAAACAGGGAGATTGAATGTATTCTTCCCTTTAAAGATAAAGCTTCGATAGAAAATGGCATGATCTGCTGGGCAATATTATTGGCTTTGGGTTATACCCCGGAGCAGGCCGATCTGCGGTTGGAGAAACTGAGCCCCGTAAGCATGCGTCTGGAATTAAAAAACGGCATCAACCAATGTTCCGTTATAGACGATTCGTATAGTGCTGATATTTCTTCTTTAGCCATCGCACTCGATTTTTTAAACCAGCAAAACCAGCATCCTAAGAAAACCGTTATCCTTTCCGAATTATTCGAAACTGGCCGAGATGATCTTGATTTGTATACCGAAATAGCCGGGTTGCTATCGCAAAAAAAGATAAACCGTTTAATCGGCATCGGCGCGAACATAGCCCGTTATGCCAATCTGTTTACATTCGAAACGCATTTTTTCGAGGATACCAGTGCTTTTGTTGAAGCTTTTCCGGGTTTACATTTTAACCACGAAACGATACTGGTAAAAGGGGCCAGGCGCTTTGATTTTGGGCGCATCAGTAAATTACTTACCCAAAAAATACACGATACCGTTTTAGAGATCGATCTGAATGCCATGGTGGGAAACCTGCAGTTTTACCGGTCTAAAATAAAGCCTGGCGTTAAAATAATGGCAATGGTTAAGGCCTTTTCTTATGGCAGCGGAAGTTTTGAAATTGCCAATTTATTGCAGTTCCACAAAGTAGATTATTTGGCGGTAGCTTATGCCGATGAGGGCATTGCTTTGCGTAAAGCCGGAATTACTTTGCCTATTATGGTGATGAGCCCGGAAGAATCTGCCTTTGAAGCCATTATTAAACACCGGCTGGAGCCTGAAATTTATAGCGTAGAGATCCTGAATAGTTTTTTGAATGCCTTATCTGATTACGATTTTGATTATCCCATACACCTTAAAATAGATAGTGGCATGCACCGTCTGGGTTTCGATCAGGCTGAAATAGATGCCTTGGCCGTCCTGCTAAAAGATTCGGCCAGGCTAAAAGTACAGAGTATTTTCTCTCACCTGGTGGCTAGCGATGCTGCAGAACATGATGGATTTACCCAGCACCAGATTGATGTATTTAAAATCGTAGCGACTCAATTGGTTAATATTTTAGGTTATAAGCCATTATTACATATCTCGAATACTTCTGGCATCTCACGCTGGCCTGATGCGCAAATGGATATGGTACGTTTGGGTATAGGTTTGTATGGTTTTGATTCTGCGGTAACCAATAACCGCGGTTTGCAAACGGTAATGGTGCTTAAAACAACCGTTACCCAAGTGAAGCAGTTGGCGCCGGGCGAAACTGTAGGTTATGGAAGGAGGGGAGTTATGGCAAACGGGGGAAAAATTGCAACCGTAAAAATTGGTTACGCAGATGGCTACACCAGGTATTTTGGCAATGGCGTTGGCAAAATGCTCATCAACGGCCATTTAGTGCCTACAATTGGCTCAATTTGTATGGATATGACCATGCTGGATGTGACAGACATCGAGGTGAAACCCGGAGATGAAGCTATCGTTTTCAATAAGGAGCATACCATTATGCAGCTGGCTAAAGATATCGGTACCATTCCTTACGAAATCCTGACCAATATTTCGCAGCGGGTTAAACGTGTATATTTCTATGAATAACGCATTGGTTTAGTTCACCAGTCATGTAGTACGCCAAATCGACAATTGGTCGGGGATGTTCCCTGGTCATGAGTATGGCAGACTGCATAATGGATATTTACACATTAATTTCTGTTAAATAGGCTAAGTAATAGTCTAATGATAGATCGCACATTTATACCCTGCACCAATGAACTAATGACTAGTGAACAAATGAACTAAAAAAACACTAATTTTACACCATGAATAGAGTTGGGAAAGCCATATTAAACTATCTGATTAAAGGTTTATTAATTGTGGTACCCATTGCGGTGAGTATTTTTATTGTCGTTTGGGCGGTTACCACAGTTGATAGCTGGTTAAATGTAAAAAATGTGCTTGGTGTAAATCCACTTACCGGCGAAAGCAGGAATATTCCGGGCCTGGGTTTGCTTACCGTTTTGACGATTATTTTGCTGGCCGGCATTTTTGTAACCAATTTGGTTACCGAGCCCATGTACAACTGGTTTCAGCGGATGATGAAACGCCTGCCGCTGTTTAATTTCATCTACTCTTCCATAAAAGATTTAACCGAAGCCTTTGTAGGCGACGAGAAGAAATTTAACCACCCGGTATTGGTTGAGGTAGAAGGCGGTTTAAAAAAAATTGGTTTTTTAACACAAAACGATTTGCATAAACTGGATTTACCCAATGAAGTGGCGGTTTATTTTCCGCTCTCTTATTCCTTTGCTGGTCAGCTGTGTATTGTGCAGCGTGATAAGGTTACTGATTTAAAAATGACAGCAGCTGATGCCATGAAACTGGTGGTTAGTGGTGGAGTAAGCGGACTCTAGATCGCTCTTTTCAAAGTAATTACGATCGTCAAATCCGGTGTCCTTAAGCACAGAATCAGAAAGTGTAAAATCAATATAAATTTGATGGAGTTTCGATTTACGTTTACTTTACCGTATAAAAAACCAAAGTGGTTGTGATTGCGTAAGTATGCAAATACGCAATCATTATGGAACATAAGGGAAAATTCATTAAAAGAGCATCACTTGATATTAACCAGCTGGACAGCATTAGAATTGGGGATTTTTTATCAGATGAATACGGCAAATCCGGCAAAGTGTGCGAAATTGAAAAGGTGGAGCGCTATGGTGAATACCACTATTATTTCAAACTATCTAAAACGGGCACGATATTAATTATCCTTTAATTTTATTGGCATTACGTGATCAGTTTTTGCTGGATACTTCCTGTCTGCTGTGCGAGAGCGCAAAGAGAACCATTGATCATTTGTGCCTAGGGCGATTATTATAGAAAATAAGTTGAACGCTTTCAACGTCAACCTATTTGTATTATAAAAAAAATTAATATCACTTCAAGCTCACCTGCGCTGAGCTTGAAGTGATGGATCTGGATTAGACTTTCTTTAACCCTTTTTCGTTAAAATTTATAAGACAAGGTAGTGGCAAATTGGCGCGGAGCAATGGGATTTACACTATAGTTTTCGTGCACAAAATAATTCAGTGCATTGGTAAGGTTAGAAACTTTTGCAAGCAGCGAGAACTTTTTCCAGCTGTACCCCGCAGAAAGATCAAATGTGGTAAAGGCGCTTAACGGGATTAGCCTTAGTGTTGTCGCATTTTTAGCATCGTTCCAGCCGCCGTTGCGTTTGCCGGTATAAAATGCAGAGGCACCCAATTTTAAACCTTTTATTGCTCCATCCTGGAAAGTATAGAATAAGGTTGCGTTCGCCGTGTTTTTTGTTGTACCCACCAGGCGAACATTTTCAATCATACCGGTAACATCAGGCGTGTTGGTAAAGCGCATAAAGTTGTAGCTAAATCCTGCCGTGAAATTTAAACCGGTTAAGATAGCGCCTGTTAAATCGATTTCAAGCCCGTCACTTACGGTAGTTCCGTTTAATTGTTTGAGGTTGGTGTTGGAGTTAAGGTTACCATTTTGATCGTACATAGCGGTTTGCGCAGTGTTGTTGTTCCTGATTTTGTAATAAGTTAGATTGGCCGATAACCTACCTCCGAATAGATCATTTTTTATACCAGCCTCATATTGATCTACCAATGATGGCGGAAGCGCCTCAAAATAAATGTCGGTACCGGTATTGGTAATAAAGTTGCCCGCATAGCTGATGTACAGCGATGTAGTTTTAAGAGGCTGGTATATTAATCCTAATTTAGGAGAAAAAGCATCATCAAACTTTGTTGCGCCCGGTGTAGTTATTCCGGTTTCTAAATTCAAGGCCCTTGAACTGGCATTTTTCTGGTCTGTATAACGTAGACCTGCCAAAACCTTAAATTGCTCAGTTACTTCGATCAAGTCCTGAACAAAAGCACCATATCTGTATATCGGTGCAAGTGTGCTGGTTATGGCAAAAGCTTCAGGCATTACCCCTGAACCATAATAGGTGGCCGGATCAAATACATTTACATTGCCATAATTTAAGGTTGTGATATTGGCACCCTTCGCATCTTTACCATAAGCGAAGGCATTACTGGTTACTCTGGATTGATCGGCATCTGCACCAAATAAAACGGTATGTTTAATCTTTCCCGTATGGAAACTCCCGTTAACATTAATTTGCTGGTTATAAGTAAATTCTTTACTAAGTGCTCTCGAAAGATTTCTCGCTGCAATACCCGATGTATTGGCTTGGATGCGGTCAGATCCATAATAATTACGATTGTAAGATTGGAAGGAACCAATGGCATTTAACTTCCAGTTGCTGTTAAATTTATGGGTGATATTGGCCTGTGCAGTAGCCGTATTTGTTTTATTGTAAGCCCATGGTGTGTTGATGAATGCACTTCGTCCAAAATCTACAATCTGGTTATTCACCGATCCCACACCAAAATCGGGCGTGAAATCACTTTTCAAATAATCACCCTGGATCAAAATTTCCGTTTGCTCACTTATCTGATATAACATTGATGGATTAACATAAAAACGTTTTGATTTTACATTATCCCGAAAACTTCCTGCATTTTCATAAGTGCTGATTGCCCTAAAGGCTAGTTTCTTGGATATCGGACCGTAAAAATCAATCATTGGCTTGTATTGATCATAACTACCTGTCCGCATACTGATTTCACCACCAGTTTCAAATTTAGGCTTTTTAGTCACCATATTTACAACGGCTCCACCGGTTACACCACCATAAAGTAAAGCAGCACTACCTTTTAACACTTCTACTGATTCAAGTGTACTCGCTTCCGGGCTGCCGCCAATAGTTGTTCTTGCGCCATTTTTAAAAATGTTATTGCTGCCCAGGCTATAACCCCTGGCATAGAAGTTTTCGCCAACGGCCCCGCGATTGGCACCTAAAGCAACGCCATTTACATTTTTCATGACATCACCAAGGGTATTTGCTTGCTGATCCGTAATAACCTGATTTCCTATAATTTGCACAGCCTGTGGAAGATCAATAGGCGCAATGGCAATTTTACCTAAATTAACCGGCTTTCTATTGGGAGTTTTATAACCATTAACCGCTACTTCATCTAATTGCGAAGATGATTCTGCTATGGTAAAATCGGCATTTACGGTTTGACCGTTAGTTACCACAACTGACCTTTCCTGTGCAGAAATGCCTACAGAAGATATCTTGATGATGTAAGTGCCAGACGGAACATTCTTGATCGTGAAATTACCTTTTTCGTCAGTTTGGGTGGTTTTACCTGTATTTTTCAAACCAACATTGATGTAACCTGCCGGGATGCCATCGCTGGTTTTGATAAGACCTGCAATTGACCCTGTTTTATCTTGTGCCATGATATTTCCTGTCAAAACCAGAAAAAGGACAATGAAATTTAAAAGAAACGTAAAATTTTTATTCATTTTATTTAGATTGATTCTTATTTGGCGCAAAGAAAACAATTTTGCGGGTCAAAATCAAATTATTTTTATTTATTCTAAATAAGCTTAATTGAAATGCTGAACTCCGTTATATGAATTAAAAGGAATGAAAGATTATTAAAATCAACAATTTGGAAGAATAGCCAAACATTTGTGAAGTTAGGCTTGTATCATAACTAGTTCAATTGGTTTATTCAACATATTGTCGTAGCCCGGTTTTAATTTAAAGTATAAATGGAAAGATATTCAAAAGTTTTAAGCAATGATCAGCTTTTAGAGGTTCTTTCTTTATCAAAAGATGCAACAGCTATCTACACATCAGCGGATATTGTAATTGAAATGGCTAATGATGCCATGATTGATTTTTGGGGCAAAGACCGGTCTATTATCGGTAAACCACTGGAACATGCCGTGCCCGAATTAAAGGGGCAGCCTTTTATCCATATGCTAAAAAACGTAATGTTAACAGGAGTTACCGATAAAGGTAACGCAATACCGGCTGAAACGATGAGGGATGGGAGGCTTCAAACTGCTTATTATAGCTACGAATACCGGGCAATAAAAGATGAGTCTGGAATTCCATATTGTATTCTTCATACGGCAAGTGATGTTACCGACATGGTAAAAGCCGAAAACGCCATTAAAGAAACTGAACTACAGCGTGAAGCACTCGATCAGGAACAGATTTTAATCAGTATAAAGGAAGAACAACAAAAAAATGATTTTATCAGCATGGTAAGCCATGAACTGAAAACACCTTTAACATCCATCAGTGCTTACGTACAACTGATGCAGAGTAAAAACCTGGCAGATGTTTTTGTGACAAACACATTGGCGAAGGTTCAGAAGCAGATTCGCAAAATGAGTACCCTGATCAGTTCTTTTTTAAATGTATCGCGTTTGGAATCGGGAGAAATCCAATTGAATTTATCGCATTTTGACCTGGATAAGGTAGCCTTGGATGTGGTAGAAGACTTAAGGTTAATTTATCCCGGTAATCAAATCGATTTTGAAGCAGGGGCATCTAAATTAATTTACGCCGATAAAGATAAAATTGGTTCTGTTATTTCAAATCTGATCAGCAATGCCGTAAAATATTCAGATTTAAACAGCACGGTTTTAGTTAAATCGGTGATCAGCGACAATGATGTTCATGTATCGGTAACTGACTTTGGTATTGGTATTCAGGCCCATGATCTGGAAAAACTTTTTGACCGGTTTTATCGTGTTTCAAGCCAGCAGACCAGAACCATTTCGGGATTTGGAATAGGGTTGTACCTGAGCGCTGAGATCATTAATTCGCATAAAGCTAAAATCTGGGCAGAAAGTGAATATGGCAAAGGTTCTACCTTTCATTTCCGTATTCCACTTGCTTCTTAATCCACTAATCTAAAATAAACAACACAATTAAAATGCTCATTTGTTATCATTAAATGAGCATTTCGTCTATAAACCCTATAAATGGGGAAATCATAAAAAAATACCGGGAAGATACTGATCATTCGATCGGTCAGAAGATAGATCAGGCGCATCAGGCATGGTTAAACTATAAGGAAACTGATTTCGAAACCCGTTCCGGATTACTGTTGCAGGTTTCAAAACTTTTAACCGGGCGCAAGGATGAGTTGGCCGGACTGATGGCCTTAGAAATGGGCAAACCATTAAAGGCCGGTGTGTCCGAAATACTTAAATGTGCCGCCGTTTGCGAATATTATGCTAAAAATGGATCCGGATTTTTAGCCGATCAGCTCATCGAAACAGATGCGTCCAAAAGTTATGTGAGCTTTCAACCTATCGGTGTGGTACTGGCTATTATGCCCTGGAATTTCCCATTCTGGCAGGTATTTCGCTTTCTTGCTCCCGCCTTAATGGCCGGCAATGCGGGTGTATTGAAACACTCATCGGGTGTTACCGGCTGCGCGCTAGAAATAGAAAGGATAATTGAGGATGCAGGATTTCCGGAACACGTTTTTAAAACGCTGATCTGCAGCAGTAAGGCCATCCCGAAAGTAATTGAAAATCCATATATCAAGGCGGTAACATTAACGGGTAGTACCGAAGCAGGCAAAAAAGTAGCGGAACAGGCAGGCAAACTGATTAAAAAAACAGTTCTGGAACTTGGAGGTAGCGATCCGTATATTATTTTGGAAGATGCAGATTTGGAAGAGGCAGCAAAAATATGTGCCGAAGCCAGGTTGATCAACAACGGACAAAGCTGTATTGCCGCTAAACGCTTCATTGTACAAGCATCAGTAGCAGAAAAATTTACGCAACTTTTTAAAGGCGAAATGGAAAGCAAAAGAACGGGCGATCCACTATTGGCTGAAACAGATCTTGGACCAATGGCCAGGGCCGAACTTCGCGATGAACTGCATCAACAAGTACTAAAAAGCATAGAACAAGGGGCAAAATGTATCCTGGGAGGCGAGATTCCGTCTATTGCAGGTCACCATGCCTATTATCAACCCACTATTTTAACCCAGGTAAATAAAGGCGTACTGGCATATGATGAGGAACTGTTTGGTCCGGTAGCTGCCATCATTACTGCAAAAGATGCCGATGACGCCATCCATATTGCTAATGATACCAATTTTGGACTAGGGGCGGCTGTTTTTACTAAAAACAACGCACTGGCAGAAGATATTGCGCGTAATAAACTGGCGGCAGGCTCCTGTTTTGTAAACCAGGGCGTAAAATCAGATGTTGCTTTGCCTTTCGGTGGTATCAATCAGTCTGGCTACGGCCGAGAGTTAAGCATGTTTGGTATCCATGAGTTTGTGAATATTAAAACAGTATATATCAAATAATAATATCCTAATATGAAAGCAGTTAGAATCCATGAGTATGGCGGTCCGGAAGTGTTATCAATTGACGAAATTCCAATCCCCCAACCAGCTCCCGACGAAGTATTGATCAAAGTGCATTCAACCAGCGTTAATCCGGTTGATTGGAAAATCAGGGAAGGACAACGTAAAGATAAATTTTCCGCAAAATTACCTTTAACATTGGGCTGGGACGTTTCCGGTACCGTGGAGGAAATTGGAGAAAAAGTAAGCGCCTTTAAAAAAGGTGATGAAGTATATGGTAGACCTGATCCAACAAAAAATGGGGCCTATGCCGAATACATCGTAGTAAAAGCCAATATCATCAGTTTGAAACCGACGAGTATAGGACATACCGAAGCAGCTGCTGTGCCTTTGGCCGGCTTAACCGCATGGCAGGGTCTATTCGATCATGGTTTGCTGAAATCCGGACAAAAAGTATTGATCCATGCTGCAGCTGGTGGCGTAGGTACGTATGCTGTACAATTTGCAAAATGGAAAGGTGCTTATGTTATCGGTACCGCATCAGATACTAATACCGACTTCTTGAAGCGTTTGGGCGTTGATGAAGTGATAGATTATAAAATGGAGGATTTTGAGTCTGTGGTAAAAGATGTGGATCTTGTTTTGGATACAGTTGGAAAAGAAACGCAGCTCAAATCATTAAATATATTAAAAGAAGGCGGACGCGTAATTACGACTTTAATGCCGGAATTTGTGGCCGAAGCCAAGGTTAAAAAAGTTCACCTGATTGGTTTTATGGCGCAGTCCATTCCTGCACAACTGACTGAAATAGCCGGTTTGATAGATTCAGGAAAAGTTAAACCCATTATTGATAAAGTTTTGCCTTTTACGAGTGCAAAACAGGCGCAAATGGAAAGTGAACAAGGGCATACGAGAGGAAAAATTGTTTTGCAGGTGATTTAGCATCAATTATAAAGCAGTGCTGAATAAAGAGGGGGGAGATACTTAAAAGATCTCTCCCTGGCCTGCTAAAAATCACCAGTTCATTTGCTTAGCCAATTTAACTGTGTTATTCGAGATGAATATCAGTACTGAAATCATTTTCTGTTACATCAGCAGACTGCGGCTGGATAATCACAAACTTAACCACATTTAATTCTGCTTTAATTTTAGCTCTCAACCTGTCGATAGCATTGGTTAAATCGGTGGTGTTTAATTCTGCATGGAAAGTAAGAATGAGTACCAGTAATACTTCCTTTGGAGATTGATATTGTGATAAAACACTGGTTACGGTAATTACATCCGGATCATTTTCAACCATTTTTTTAATTTTCTGCTGCGTTTCTGATGTTAAACCTTCGCCCATGAGTAGACTGCGGCTCTCTCTCGCGAGTATAAACGATACAAAAATTAGAAGTGTGCCCACTAAAACCGAAGCCAGTCCATCTAAAAATGGTAAATTTAAATTATGGCTAAGTACCATGAAAATAAAAACAATTACCAATCCTAAAACTGCGGCACCATCCTCAAATAGCACTAAAAAGCCAGATGGATCTTTACTTTTAATGATCGCTTTCCACCAGGGTAAACCTTTACGCGTTTTATTAAATTCTTTTATCGCAATGATTAGTGAGGTGCCTTCGAAAATAAAGGATAAACCCAATACCACGTAATTCCATGTTGGATTGCCCAAAACCTCCGGACGGCGGATGTGTGCAATGCCTTGCGAAATTGAAACGACACCGCCTAAACCAAAAATCATAATGGATACAATGAACGACCAGAAATACAGCTCTTTCCCATAACCAAACGGGCGGGATTTATCTGGCGGTTTTACACTTCTTTTTAGCCCATAAAGCAATAAAAGCTGGTTACTGGTATCAACCGTTGAGTGAATGCCTTCTGCAATCATTGAAGAGCTGTTGGTAAACGCTCCAGCTATAAATTTGGTTACGGCGATTAATAAATTGGCTGCTAAGGCACTATAAATAGAATTATTGGCTCTTGCCATAAATTAAGAAATGTAATAGATTCATTTCTTAAACCCATTTAATCTCATTTGGTTTTAGAACAAATGATGAAATTGGGTTAATGCTTATTTCAATCATTGAATGCTCATCTCAATACAATACGTTTAAGATCAGCTTGGCTGATTTTTAACGTCAACAGTTTTAAGACTTATAGATTCCATGATGCTCCATCCGATCGCTATAGAATGAAGCATCATGGCTGTTTACGAATTTTTAAGCTAAAATCTCGTCAATTAATTTGAGTTCGGCTTCGCTAAAGACGATATTATCCAATGCTTTAATTGAATCCGTAATCTGTTCCGGTTTACTTGCACCAATGAGTACCGTCGTGATTCGATTATCTTTCAATATCCACGATAAAGCCATATGCGCCAGCTTTTGTCCACGCGATTGAGCCAGATCATTTAATCTGGAAATTACGGCCAATTTATCTGGCGTGATGTTGCTTTCTTTCAGGAAAATGCCGCTTGTAGCTACCCTTGAGTCAGATGGGATCCCGTGCAAATATTTATCGGTAAGTAAACCTTGCGCCAATGGCGAAAATGGAATACAACCCACACCATTTTGCGATAAAACATCAAGTAAACCATTTTCAACCCAACGTTCAAACATCGAATATTTGGGTTGGTGGATTAAACAAGGCGTACCGTTATCTTTTAAAATCCTGATTGCTTTTTCGGCTTCTTCAGCCTGATAATTCGAAATACCCACATACAATGCTTTTCCCTGCTGCACCAATAGACTCAAAGCACCCATCGTTTCTTCTAATGGTGTTTCAGGATCTGGACGATGGTGGTAAAAAATATCCACATAGTCCAGCTTCATTCGTTTTAAGCTTTGATCTAAACTGGAAACCAGGTACTTTTTTGAACCCCAGTCGCCGTACGGACCATCCCACATGGTATATCCGGCTTTACTTGAAATAATCATTTCATCACGATAGCCTTTAAAATTTTCGTGCAGTATTTTCCCGAAAACTTCCTCAGCCGATCCAGGGGGTGGACCATAATTATTAGCTAAATCGAAATGCGTGATTCCGTTGTTAAAAGCAGTATAGATAAGGTTTTTGCTGTTTTCAAAAACGTTTACATGTCCGAAATTATGCCATAAGCCTAATGATATGAGCGGTAATTTTAGTCCACTGTTTCCGCAACGGCGATATTGCATTTTGTGGTAGCGATCGGTTGAAATAATTTGATTCATGCTTATCATTTGATTGTTGCAATAATAATTAGTTTTGACGGATTTTAGCTGCTGTTGGTTAATATATTCTTAGTTTCATACGTAACCATAAGCGAAACAAATAAGTTGGAGCTTGTTCACCGAAATTCAAAACGATGATCGCTTTAATTACAAGGCGTAAAATCATTATGAACAGAATCCTTTATTGAAATTCCGATCTTCCAATTGTTATTCTACATTTTGTAATGGGTGTTATACAAATCGTATCGTTACGTTTTAATAGTGCTAATATTTGTCTTTTAATTCATCTAAATCGTTTTATTTGTAAAATTAAGCGATATATTTATAATAAAAATCTAAACCAAGTATTCCAATTTATGAAATTAAAATCATTAGCAGGCCTGTGCGTAACGGCTGCAATCGGATTAGCTTCCTGCCAATCCGGAACCGAAAAATCTTCTTCAGCAGATACTTTGAAAAGGGCCCCTTTAGCAGTTGTAAAATTAGTTGCCGATTCTTTTAAAAAAGAAATTGATGGTAAACAGACTGCCTTGTACATTTTAAAAAATAAAAATGGTGCAGAGGCCATTTTTACCAATTACGGTGGTCGCCTGGTTAGTTTAACGGTGCCAGATAAAGATGGGAAGGTGGTAGATGTAGTGGTGGGTTTTAAAAGCATTGGCGATTACGAGAAATCAACCGAGCCTTATTTTGGTGCAACCATTGGCCGTTACGGGAACCGTATAGCCAAAGGAAAATTTACACTGGAGGGCAAAAGCTATTCGCTTTTTACCAATAACGGACAGAATACCCTCCACGGAGGCAAAAAAGGCTTTCAATATGTTGTTTGGGATGCAAGTCAACCTGTAGCCAATAGGTTGATACTGCATTATCTGTCAAAAGATGGAGAAGAAAATTTTCCAGGTAATTTAGATGTTAAAGTGACCTATACCTTAACAGACGAAAATGAATTGAAGATGGATTATGAAGCTAAAACCGATCAAACTACGGTTGTAAATTTAACCAATCACGCGTTTTTTAATTTAAATGGGGATGGAAGTGGAGAAATTTTAAACCATGAGGTGAAGATTTATGCGGATGAATATACACCTGTTGATTCTACCCTGATCCCGACAGGGAAAATAGAAAAGGTTAAAGGCACACCGTTTGATTTTACCACTGCAACAACTATCGGTGCACGCATAAATGATAAAAACGAGCAGTTAACTTTTGGTAAAGGTTATGATCACAATTATGTGCTTAATAAAACCAAAGCTATGGGCATGTTTCATGCGGCTACGGTAAAAGGAGACCAGTCGGGCATCATTATGGACATTTATACACAGGAGCCAGGTCTGCAATTCTATAGCGGAAATTTTATGCAAAGCAAAAATACCTTTAAAAGTGGTGCTAAAGATGATTTTAGAACGGCAATTGCCATGGAAACACAACACTTTCCAGATTCACCCAACCAACCTGCTTTTCCGTCAACGGTTTTAAAACCAGGCCAGATTTATAAAACAAGCTCTATATACAAATTCAGTAAATAATCTGTCTGGTGACTGATTTAATGAAAATGATGATGAAACGTGCGGCCTGACTAATTCGGGCCGTATTGTTTTAGAAAAGTTCCTGTAACACGGGGTCAGTATAATCTTCTATAAATGCAATAATGTTATGATAGGCGGAAAATTCTGCTCTGGTGTGCATGGTTGTAAGTACAACACATTTCATTCCGGCATTTTGCGCCGCCTCAACACCTTTTGGTGCATCTTCAAAAACAATACATTGGTTAGCGGCCACACCCAAAATTTCAGCACCTTTGGTAAAGGTTTCAGGATCTGGTTTACTGTTCGCCACATCTTCGGCACTTACTATTGCTTTAAAATAAGAACGGATATTTAAGTTATCGAGCACAAAGTTGATGTTGAAAGGAATGGCTGCCGAACCGATGGCCATCTGGATACCTGATTGTTTTGCTTTTTCCAAAAAATCGCCCAAACCGGTTATTAACGCCAAATGCGCTCTATACGCGGCCTGATACCTGCGTTCTTTTTCGATGGAAATCTGATCAATTTGTTCCTGGGTGAAATGGCCCACGCCAAAAACACGTTCCAGCAAATCCTGGTTTTTGCCATACATCTGTTTCTTAACAGCGTCAAAACTGATGTTGGCACCTAAATCATGTGTAAGAATATCGTGCCAGGCTTTGTTGTGGAAAGCCATATCATTAATCATGGTACCGTTGAGGTCAAAAAGGAAAGCTTTGGGTTTATCGTTCATCATAGCGGCAAAATTATTATAATTTTTATTATTAAGTTAAAAGATACTTTGTCAAAACAAATAACCAAAATATAAATGCCTGAAGCTGTGTCACAATCAACCGATAAGACCATATATTCCTAAATATAATTTTTAACAGTCAGGCGCGTTTTTATCCTTTGGAAATCCTGTGTTCAAATAATAACTTGCACATGTTATAAAACCATGATCGATATGATGACCGATGCCTATGATGAGGGCGATGCTTTTATCAAATATTTAAATGAGCTGCAGCCATTAAGAAAAGAAATAATTGATCGGGTAAAGAAAGAGACATTTAAAATAGTGGTGCGGAAGAATGAGATTTTGCCTGAGTTAAACCACATTAACGGAGATTGTTTGTTCTTTATCCTTAAGGGATTGGTACGCGCTTTTATATTAGATGAAGGAAAGGACATTACCGCATGGTTAACAGCTGAAAATCAAATGATCGGGAAGATTAGAAATCCCGGGACACTCGTGCCAACCTACCCGGAACAATATCAGGCATTGGAAGATTCTGAACTGCTTATACTTCCTTACCGTTTTATCGACGATCTGTATGTTAAATTTCCTGAAACCA
The DNA here is from genome assembly GCF_900111825.1 of Pedobacter suwonensis. Lineage (GTDB taxonomy): Bacteria > Bacteroidota > Bacteroidia > Sphingobacteriales > Sphingobacteriaceae > Pedobacter > Pedobacter suwonensis. The sequence continues at coordinate 36,514 of NZ_FOJM01000002.1, read as the reverse complement.
ATATTTTGGCCAGAAAATTATTGGCTATACATTATCATACTTCGCAGGAAAGGTCTGTTTTATCACGAATTCCTTCGGCTGAAATCAGGTATAAACAATTCCAAGCAGGTTTTCCCGCGATAAAGTCCAGAGTTCCGCTAAAATTTCTGGCGAGCTATTTAGGCATGCGGATTGAAACTTTAAGCAGGGTAAGGAAGAAAGAAAAACTGCAGGCAAAAGCTTAATCGCTATCCTTTTTTAAAATAGAAGTAACAAAGCGGGAAAAGGCAGATTAAGCCTAACAGAAAACCACCTAGCGTATCTGTAAGCCAATGTGCACCCAGGTAAATTCTGGATGGTGCAATGCCGATCATTAAAAAGGCTGAAATGTAGGTTACGATATTCCGGGTTAGCTTCGGCACATCTTTCAGCGTATTCATCAAAATGATTAAAAACCCAAAAAAGAGTGTGTAAGAAAGTACATGGCCGCTGGGATAACTTTGAAATCGGTTCACTTCAACCAGTCGCACGTAAAATGCAGTTGGACGTGGACGGTTGATTATATTTTTTATACCTAGAATAATTAGTCCCGATAGTAAAACAGTCGAAATGAATATTCCTTCCCGTTTATATTGTTGTTGATAAAATACAATTGCCACGATAACTACAGATAGTAATGAGTAGGGGAGTTCGCCAAAAAAGCTGATGGCCAGCATTAATTGATCTAACCAGTCGGCATGGTACTGTTGAATAAGCAAGGAGGTTTTAATGTCAAAATCAAGTATGGGATGTTTTGCAATAAAGAAGCTTAAACAGGCAAAAGCAGCAATTAACAGGACAAGTATAAAAATTAGCGTATTTCGTTTTAATGGCATAGGTATAAATTGATCAGGGCCAAAACTATGGATTTTATGCTGATAGCTGCAAAATTTACGGCTTTTAAAATGCTATAATTTAAAAGTAAGGGTTGTGGAAATTCGGTTTCTGTACTTAATAAAATAAAAACCTTAAAATATTCATCAAGAAAATCAGACTATTCATCAAGGAAATACACCTATCTGTATAACAAGTTGGGAGGTGTTGAAATGATTTCCAATCTTCGGGTCAGATAATAAGGATATCTATGCTTATGAGGTTGGCAGGATTATTTTCTGCCAACTGAAAAAGCTCACTTTTCGACAATTTACTCAAATTATACTTTTTGTATTAACGCTTCGGCCCAAGTGCACCTCCTTTAAAAGAGGAGGTGCTTAGGTTGTTCCCGTTTATTCCATTTACCGCCGTTTTTAAACAATTCACTGTACTTTGGGTTAACTTAATTATGGAGCCCAAACCATATAAAGAAGAAGATATTAAAGTTCCGCGCTTTGAAGAAAGTGATGGTTTTTACACCACCACACAGCGAAGCCAGAACATGTCTAAAATTAAGGCAAAAAATAGTTTGCCGGAGTTAAAACTTCGGAAAGCGCTTTGGGTAAGAAATGTGAGGTTTAGGATTCATCCGAAGAAAATTCCCGGCAAGCCAGATATCGTGATTAATAAATATAGACTGGCCATATTCGTTGATGGTGATTTTTGGCATGGTTACAAATGGGATGAAAGGAAAGCCTCCATAAAAACAAATTCGCGTTTTTGGATTCCGAAGATTGAACGAAATATACGACGCGACCGAAATGTAAATCAGCAGCTCAACGCCAGAGGTTATACAGTAATGCGGTTTTGGGAACATGAGGTTAACGAACATTTAAATGCTTGTGTTAACCAGGTTATGCTTTATATAGAGGCTGCTAAAGTGGCAGCCATACCACAAGCTGACGATTGATTATTTTACGACAATCTGTTTCGGATCGGTAACTACAATCTGTTTTTTGCCTTTAAAATCTGAAACCACTCCGGTGACACAAACATTATTTCCAATAAACATGCTTGCAGGTTCTGAAGGGAATTTACGCTCATCTTCTTTATTGATCACTATAGTGATCAGCTCTTTTGGATAGGCACCTCCCAAATTAATTAAGGTTAATTTATCTAAGGCTTTTGCGCTGTACACCGAATCGCAGATGGAAACGTTTTTTCCGACATATTGAGCTACATCTTTGGCTAGTATCATCGTTTGGCTTTTTGCATAAAATGCTACCGCAGTTAGCGAAAGAAGGAGAGACAATTTTTTCATAGGTGGGATGATTTAATGGACAATCAAATGTAATAAGACATTAAATTGACCACCCAAAGGTAAGGTTGCGTTTGCGAAATATCAATAACTAATGCCAAACAAGCATAAATATTACAGTAATATATTTTTACGCTGATGAAGAAAATCGCTAAGCAAATATGCCTGACGAAGCATTTTATATGAGTATAGATTACACTAAATGATCTATCCCGTTTTCCAAATTGCCCAAGAGAATATAGGTTTGGATCCTGCTGCGTTAATTTCGTGTGTAGTTTCATTAGAACCGAAAGTATGGCAAATTAGACTTGTGTATTTCAGGCCGCTTTCTGGTTCTTTGTAGGTACTGTTTTGAAATTGCCGGTTGGGTTATCAAGTAATTTTTATGGCGATCCACTTAATATCCGTAATTTGGTTTTTAAATTTGCAAAAGGCAAATCCCGGCGTTGATGAAGACCAAGTTATTTTCTTTTATATTTTTTCTCGTATTCATAATTCAGTTATATGCAGAATATACCAATGATATGCTGCTGCGCAATTTTACCAAGCCGTTAATAGTAGTGGTGCTCTTAGTGTGGCTTTATGTCGGCTCGAATTTAAAAGGACGTTTCCACAAGCGGATTTTTGCAGGATTGATTTTTGCCTGGCTTGGCGATGTGCTGCTGATTTTTCAAAAAGATAAACCTAGTTTTTTTATCTATGGATTAATCGCCTTTGTATTTTGCCACATTTTTTACATCAGGGCATTTACACTTGATCATAAATCTAACCCTAATCACAAAACGCCATATTTTTTATGGGTTGTAGGCGCTTTTGCCATCTTTTGTTCAGGGTTGTTCTTCTACCTGCAGCCTAAACTGGGGCCCATGCAATTCCCCGTTTTAATGTATGCTATCATTGCCACGGTTATGGCCATTATGGCCTTCAATCGATATGGTAAAGTAAACATTTTCAGCTTTAAGCTCATTTTTTATGCGGCATTGTTTTTCTTGCTTTCTGATAGCATTTTGGCGGTTAACAAGTTTAGTCAGCCCATTCCACAAAGCGGAGCATTAATTATGGCAACTTATATGATTGCGCAGTATTTAATGGTGTATGGTACAATTTCGCGTCAGTTGGTAGTTACCAGAACGGAAGTGTAGCAAGCAGGGATTTGGTATTTTTTAAGGCAACTCATTTGCTGTTTTCCGATTTTTTGGATCTGTTTTGGTTATCTCAGAGATGATTTATGCATTTGAAGCGCAAAACCTGTACTCAACACCATGTTTGTTCCCGTTTTCTGCTTGTACGCTTCGCTGCCTCGTACCTCGTTGCTGCAGGGTACCGCTGCAACCGGGGCTAAATGGCTAAAGCAGTATTTCATTTGTGGGGCTGCAGGGTGCAGAACCCCTTATTTTTAAACCCGATAAAGCGGAATAGCCCGGAGCGCAGCGAGGACTATAAGCGATAGCGGGACTGTAGGCCGCCAAGAACCATTTAACATTAATTTCCTGAAGAACCTAAATCATTAATACATTAAATTTATTATTCGGAGCGCAAAACCTGTACTCAACACCATGTTTGTTCCCGTTTTCCGCTTATACGCTTCGCGGCCTCGTACCTCGTTGCTGCAGGGTACCGCTGCAACCGGGGCTAAATGGCTAAAACAGTATTTCATTTGTGGGGTTGCAGGGTGCAGAACCCCTTGTTCTTAAACCCGATAAAGCGGAATAGCCCGGATCCCGGCATGCCGTTGGGAGTGGACTATAAGCGATAGCGGGACTGCAAGCCGCCAGGAACCATTTAACATTAATTTCCTGAAGAACCTAAATCATTAATACATTAAATTTATTATTCGAAGCGCAAAACCTGTACTCAACACCATGTTTGTTCCCATTTTCCGCTTATACGCTTCGCTGCCTCGTACCTCGTTGCTGTAGGGTACCGCTGCAACCGGGGCTAAATGGCTAAAGCAGTATTTTATTTGTAGGGCTGCAGGGTGAAGAAACCCTTGTTCTTAAACCCGATAAAGCGGAATAGCCCGGATCCCGGCATTCCGTCGGGAGAGGACTATAAGCGATAGCGGGACTGCAGGCCGCCAGGAACCATTTAACATTAATTTCCTGAAGAACCTAAATCATTAATACATTAAATTTATTATTTGAAGCGCAAAACCTGTACTCAACACCATGTTTGTTCCCGTTTTTCGCTTATACGCTTCGCTGCCTCGTACCTCGTTGCTGCAGGGTGCCGCTGCAACCGGGGCTAAATGGCTAAAGCGTATTTTATTTGTAGGGTTGCAGGGTGCAGAAACCTTTGTTGCTAAACCCGATAAAGCGGAATAGCCCGGAGCGCAGCGAGGACTATAAGCGATAGCGGGACTGCAAGCTGCCACGAACCAATCACGTTCATTTCCTAAAAGCCTAAATCATTAGTACATTAAATTTGTTGTTTAGAGCGAGAGGTGTGCGCAAAAAATTATTGATTGGATTACTTCCCGAGTAAACAGCGGATCTCTTATTTTCAATCTGCTTGTATACACTGGCATAAATGCAAACGAATTTCGTTTACTTCTTTTCCTTATCCAATACCGTAAAAGCCTGCACCAGTCGCTCGCCATTCTCATCAACCAATGTCAAGGTATGTTTACCGGGCGGCGGACTAATGGCCAATTGATGAAAATTAGTGGTGGTACTTATATATTCATCATCAATGTGCCAGTATATTTTAGCACCTGGATTTCTGTGCGCTGCATTAATTACGATTTTACCTCTGGTTCCATCTAGTTCCAATGGGATGTAAACAATTGCATTGTTTTTAGGATAAATGACTTCCATCACACTGTTTCCACCTGAAAGATCACAACCAGCTTTAAAAGGAGGGAGGGATTTATAACCGCTATTTTTTATTTTGTAATAGTATTCCATAGCCGGTGGTAAAATGAACCAGCTTTTGTGTTGCATCTGAGTGGTACTTTCACAATTGTCGGTAACCCTGAAAGTACCTGTTTGATCTAAATGAACCAATTTGTGAAAAGGACAAACGGCTGTCTTTTCTCCGGCAACCGGAACAAGTTCTTGAATTACATCAGTGCAATATTCTCCGGCTTTGTAACCGCTTTGTCTACATATGTTAAGTTTTTTGAGTTTGGTTACCGGTGTTTCGAACCATTTACCATTAGGCAACAATCTAAAAATATCAAAGAGCACTGGTGCAGCTGCTTCTATGCCCACCAATCCTGGCCGGCCTTCACCATCTGCGTTACCTACCCAAACGCATACGACGTAATTTGGAGTCAAGCCTACGGCCCAGGCATCGCGGAAACCAAAACTTGTACCGGTTTTCCAGGCTACCCGTTGCGAAGATGAAAACTGTTCCCATAAGCCTTCATCACCAGGGCGCATTACTTCTTCCATGGCATTAAAGGTAGCCCATATGGCGCCGTGATCTAAAAACGAGTTGCGCTGATAGTCTTTTTCCTCTTTAGTTTGATGGCTAAAGTAAATGGCCTGTTTATAATCTTCGGGATTGTAAAGGCCTTTATAGGTGTTAAAATGGTTTAGTGTACGTACCATGCCCATATAGGTGTTGGCCAGATCCCACATGGTAACTTCGCTGCCACCTAAAATTAGCGACAATCCATAATGATCTGCCGGCTGGTTCAAGGTGCCTATTCCCAGTTTTTTTAATTTATCGTAAAAACGCTCATACTTGTACTGCTGCAACATTTTAACAGCCGGAATATTTAACGAGCGGCTCAGCGCTTTATCAGCAGCAATGGCGCCATCATAACCCAGATCGTAATTTTGTGGCGAATAACCGGCTATTTGAGTAGGAATATCGGGAATTATGGTATGCGGTAGTATAAAGCCATCATTAAGCATACTGGCATATAGCAATGGTTTTAAAGTACTACCCGGGCTCCGAGGAGCCTTAATCATGTCTACATGGCTTTGTAACTCGGTATTTTCTGGTTGATATATATTACCTACATAACTCACCACCTGGCCGGTTTTGGCGTCAAGTACCAAGGCAGAAATATTATTGATATCGTTTGCCCTATAGCGGTTGTTATATCGTTTTAATATGGCATTAACTTTTAGCTGTATGTTTTCATCCAGGGTAGAAGTAATTCTGGTATTTGGGATGTTAAGGTTAACACGTTCTGCTTTAAAGCGGTTTAATAGGTGCGGCGCATTTTGGGGCAGGGGCATAGGTTTGCCCGGCACTGGCTCTAATTTAGATAAATTAGCGGTAGCCTGATCGATATATTTTAACCGGGCAAGCTTATCCAGCAGATCATTCCTTTTTTTGACAAGTCTGGTTGAGTTTTTACCGGGATGAACCAATGAGGGACTGTTGGGAAGAACGGCCAAGGTGGCCATCTCACCCCATGAAAGTGTTTTGGCATCGCGGCCGTAATACCGCCAGCTGGCAGCTTCTAAACCTACAACATTACTCCCGAAAGGGGCGTTAGCGGCATACAGGCCTATAATTTCTTCTTTTGAATATCTCATTTCCAAACGGAAAGCTAAAATGACCTCCAATAATTTTTGCCAAATGGTCCGGTCTTGTTTACGCGATAACCGGATAACCTGCATGGTTAGCGTACTGCCGCCACTTACCACACTTTTTGCCCGCAGGTTTTGCCGCATGGCCCTGCTCATGGCCAATACATCTACCCCAAAATGGCTATAAAATCGTTTATCTTCAAAAGCAATAATGCAATCCTTAAATTTTACAGGAACACGATTTGCTACAGGGAAACGCCACTGCCCGTCGCTGGCGATTGCAGCACTTAATAAATGCCCATTGCTGGCCTCGATAACATAGGAGGTAGGCGTTTTGAAAAGTTTTGACGGCAAGGAAAAAAGGAAAGCCAAAAGCAGTATAAAGCAGATGAGATCGGAAATGAGGAAAGCTTTTGGGATTTTGTTCATTTAATTTTTATAAATTTCCGTCCGTGAAGACACGGACCGAGGCTTGTTTTTTTGCCATGGTTCGTGTCATCACGAACCATTTTCAATTTTAAAATTCTAATCTCAAGTCTTTCAAAAAAGTATACTTTAATTCACTCTTTTCGTAAAAAGATGCCGAGGAATATAAATACTCTTCAGGCTCCGTTGCCAACTGCCAATGCGATGTACAAGGATTATTGTGCAGATAAGTTAGCTTTTGATACGCAACTTTTGGAGTGTATAGGTGTATAGCCAACGAATCTCTCTGCCAAAATTCATAATTCTTATTAATCGCATTTCTGTAATAATGAACAAGTTCACTAGGACTTAATAATTTTTTAAACTCATGAGCTGTATATTTTAAAAAAGAACCTTGAACGGTTTCTTTTCCATTTAGCTCTTTAGTCCGCAGAATTACATGTATATGATTAGGCATAATGACGAAAGCGAAAATGTCAAGTTTATTCAATTTGCTTAAATATTCAAATGAATTTAATATAATCTGTTTAAAGATATCCTTCTCTAATAGTTTTTGCCATTTGTTGATGGTTGCCGTCCAAAAATAAATTTTTCCGATTTCAATATAATTCTTTCTTCTTGCTTCAAATAATTTATCCATTGATGTTAAATTTCTATTTAGGAAAAAATGTAAGCAATAAATAGATAAAGTTTCGGTTCGTGGTGACACGAACCGAGGCTTTTTAAAATAAGCCTATTTTACCACCTGCACCCATTTGCCAGGTTCAGTAGCCGAAATATCATTGTTATACATCGCTTCACATTGAACGGCCGATAGATAGTATTTACCCAGGTAAGAAGCATTAAGCAGTACCTTATAAACCAAACTTTCGCCTTCCCTTACATTGAAATAAGTGAAAACACGATCATCTCTAATGTCCTGATAGGTGAAAGGAGATGATGCCAGGATACTTTGGTTATCATTTACACGGGTATTGATGATTTCCCATCCAGAAGGGAAAATCTGTGTTAATGCCATCTGTTCGTAATAACCCATTCTGCCAGGATTTTTGATGGTTACTTCGGCATAAAAATCTGTTCCTTGTTTCAGGGTAGTGGGATCTAAAACTTTTCCATTTAAACGTTTGTAGTTCACGCTCATGTCTAAAACATCAGGACGGTTAGGTAAAAAGTTATTCTGACCAGCAACTGGTTGTCCTTCTAAAACCAAACGTACAAATAGTACATTATTTCCATTATTGGTAACCGAAGCCGTATTTCCTTTAAAGCTTACCGGTGTACTATTGATATATTGCGTAGCGTTGACAGGTGCAGACTTACCATCCAATACATATTGATATTGCAGCTTATTAGCCGACTGGTTGGATCCGCAGAATTTAGCGATAGCCAATAAACTATAAGCAGTTGTTTGTGTGCTATACCATGTGTTTTCACCCAGTTTGGCTGCTAAAGGTTGCAATAAACCTGCTGCTTTTGCTTTCTGACTAAGTAGCGTCAACGTTTCTAAAATCATAGCTTCGTCACGCACATCAGAGCCATAAGTTCCTCCCAATTGTTTATAGGGCTGAATGGATGTATCCAGGCCTTTGATCATATTTTGAGCCACCTCATTTTGCCCGGCTAGTTTATAGGCCGCTGCCAAACGCCACTTCGCAGCTACAGATAAATATTGGAAAGCTTTCAAACGGTTCATAGCTGCCATCTCTGGTCTTTTAGCCAGTGCCAGCACATATAAACGATATGCTTGCGATAAATCGCCACCATAAAAATTATTGCTGTTTGGCGCCCAGTTTGTAGCCTTTGATTTTTGAAAGCGCAATAACTCATCTAAAAGACCAACGGGTAGGGTATAACCGGCATTTTGTGCTTCAATTAAAAAATGACCGGCATAATTACTTCCCCATTCATCCGATGTACCTTCGCCAGGCCAGTAAGATAAACCGCCGTCAGTCGTTTGGAAACCTTTAAGCCTATTTATTCCAGCTTTGATGTTTTTTTCCGTTTTAGCTTTCTGCTGTTGGTTCAATGGGCTTAATCGATCTAAGAATAACTGAGGGAATATACCCGAAGTTGTCTGCTCGATACAGCCATGTGGATATTGAATGAGGTAACTCAATCTTTTGCCCAGGTTAATTGCCGGGATAGAGGATACTTCCAGCGAACCTGAATTGGTACCCGTCATTCCTATTGGTAAATAATTTACTGCCCATTTGGTATGTGGCTGAACGGTTGCAGAAACCACATTGGTTACATATGGGTTTGGATTTCTGATATCAATTTCCACATCATAAACTGTTTTTTCGGCTCCGCTTTGTGCGATTACTTTCACTTTGGCAATACCCACGGTATTTGGTGCTTTTACCTCAAAATAGGCCATTTGTTCACCTGTTTGTTTGTAGTAAAGTTGTTGCTTGTTACTGCCCTGAACAATTAAATTATTGGCCTGCAGTTGTACCGATACATTTTTGAGGTTTTTCTCTGTGGCAAATACGGTTACCGGTAAAGTGAAACTTTCTCCAGGGCCAATAACCCTTGGCAGGGTGGCCAAAACCATTAAAGGTTTTTTAACCTGAACTGATTTTTCTGCAAAACCATATGCCGCATCCTGTCCGGCAACTACCATAGCCCTTACGGCGCCAATATATTGTGGCAATTTAAACTTGTGGGTTTTACTTTCGCCTTTTCCAATCGTAAATGGACCCATAAATTTAACCACCGCTTTAAAACGGTTGGCTTTTGCCGGGTTTAAATTTTTGTTGATGCTTCCATCACCGCCAATACTTAAAATTCGTTCTAAATTCCCACCCCAGGCGCCAAGCACATAGTCGAATAAATCCCATGTTTTAACGCCTAAACCTTCGCGGGCATAAAACACACCATGTGGATCAGGCGTTTTAAACCGGGTTAAGTCAAGCAAACCTTCATCAACCAGCGCAATGGTATAGGTCATGGCTTTGCCATTCTGTTCGCCCACAGTAATGGTATTTTCGGTTTCCGGTTTAATCTTATCGGCCATTTTAATGGTCGGTTTTAAAATCGTTTGCGGATCTTCTATAGCAATTGGAATAGCGCCATACATTCTGATCGGTAAATCGTTAACCGTTTGTGCGTGCGGTTGCAATAAAGTAATGTTGGCAAAAACGTTAGGTGCCATTTCTTTTTCTGCCTTAAATTTAAATTGTGTTTGGCCAGCTTTGGTATCTACCCAGAACGTTTTTAACACATGGCTTCCATTTTCAATTGAAATGAGCGCTTTTCCATTTTTACCTGTTGGTATGGTTAAAGTAATATCCTCTCCAACGGTGAATTTTTCTTTATCAGCGGTGAACGATAACATGGAGGCTTCTGTTGGATTACTGCCTTGTTCTCGCTGTGCCCAACCCGGCCAATCAATATAAACTGATTTTCCGGTAACATGTCCGCCGTTTACATCGCGTACCAGAATCAGATAACGGCCCCATTCCGGTTCATCAACGCGTAAATTCCAGCTTCCCCTGCCGTTAAACAGGTTTACCTGGTGACTTTCAACTAATTTATTGTATTGATTTTGGGTAAAGTTGGCGTAAGTATACTGGTCATCCTGTTCCCACCACCAGCGCCATTGGGTTTTATATAATTCTACGGTAACTGTTTTGGTTCCGGTCAATAATTTTCCATCGGTATTTACATTAACAATTTCCACTTTATGATCTTTACCTGTAACCAACATACCACTTAGGCGGTCGCCTTTTTCGGTACGGATACCTAAGTAACTGTTGTACACATGATAAGGAATGCTAAAATTATCGATGCTGAAATTACCGCCGGGTTCGAAAATTTTTGTGGTAAAATTTGCCCTTAACACACCAGGCGCGGTGTTATTCTCATTCAGGTTGGTGTTGACCTGAGCAGTACCGTTTTGATTCAAAGTGCCTTCGAAAATGGTTTTTACCTGCGATTCGAAGTTAACCGTTGGATTATCAAAGCTAAAACCATCAAAACCTTTAAATTTGGTTTCGGTAGTATTTAAGTTTACATCAACCTTTGCTCTTAAGTTTTGTGCAACAGCACCAAAAAGCCACTTGGCCGATAGGGTAGCGGCTGACGTTCCTGCACTTAAATATGTTCTGTTGCCAATATTGAAATCAATTTTCAAGCGGTTTGGCATTATGGTTTCAATTTTTAAAGTTTTGGTGAATGTAGCGCCGCCCGCTTTTACCTTGGCCATCCAGTTTCCTGTTGGTGCAGTACTTTCTGTAGCAGTTTTAAAGGTATAAAACCCGTTTAATGGCTTGCCATTAATCAACCTTTTGTAAAGCTGACCTTTAGGGTTGTAAAATTCCATGGTCACCGGATAATTAGCGGGAAGTTTTTTGAGTTTATCTTCCAGAACAAAGGAGATAAATAAACTATCGCCTGGTCGCCAGACTCCGCGTTCTCCATAAATGAAACCCTTTAATCCGCTTTGAACAACATCACCACCCACATCGAATCTGCTTAGAGGCAGCGAACTGCCATCGTCTAATTTAAGGTAGCCACGTTCCGAACCATTTTTGGCAATCAATAAAAAAGGCTGGCGTTTCAGGTCAAACCTGGCAAAACCATCACCATCGGTTTTGGTGGTGAAAATAATCTGTTTCTGGTAGTCCATTAATTCAAGATTTACACCACTTAATGGTTTGGCTGTTAATAAATCGGTTGCTACAATCAGCATGCTGTTATCATTACCACGTTTGGCCACCAAACCTATATTTGAAGCAATTAAGTTTCTGCTCGCCCAGCGCTGGCTGGTATAAAATGATGGTGTACATGGATTATCTTTATCATTCCACCGGTAATCAGACGGGTAATAATTGTTGTAACGCTGCCAGAAATCATCATCCTCATCAATTTTTTCACCGTAGCCTTCATAATCACCGTATTCGCTTTCTTCATCGCTACCATCGGATTTATCTTCCCCGGCTTTACAATTGTAGGCATTATACTCCTGTCTGAACGCAATGGTAACCCTGTACATAGCTCCGGGCTCCGTACGGATCATTTTATCCAGATCAAGTGTAAAACGGTTCTTTTTATGAAGGTTAAGTGCCTTGTCTTCATCTAAACGCACCGTTTTCTGCAGGATGGGTTTAGCCACCCGTCGCAATTCGTTACCATCCTTATAACTATTGGTCTGGAAAAACTGGGGGATATTATTTTCATAAATCTTAATCACCGTAACATCAACGGCTTTTAGATTAATCGCTTCAAAAGGTAAAACCAGCTTTCCGGAGTTCGGCAAAATGGTACCGGCACCCGCAATGGTCACCGCTGGCAATTTATCTTCAAAAACAAGACTCGCCATTTTGCCATCAGACAATTTTTTCCCGTTGATGTTTTCAATCCCGGCGTTTACGTTAAGTGCATAATTGCCTTTCAGCTCTTCTGCAGCATAGACTTTAACCTGACTCGCATCAATGGTATACCTCAAATCACCCAAATTGCCCAGGGTAATCATACCGGTTAAATCCTGACCAACCCCAATTGGTTCAGAAAACTGAACCAGGGCATAATCCTCTTCACCCTGGATAGCCTTCATGTCCAGGATTTCGAATTTGTTGATTGCCGGAACGCGAACTTCTACTTCACCTTTTTGATCTGCATCAATGGCATCACCATCCCATTCTATTTTTAATGTTTGGTCGTTACCTATCTTTTTAATGCTATCAATGGTGAATTTCGAACTATTTTTAGCTGGATCATGTTGCCATTTAATTTTTAATTTCTGATCAAAATCCAGTGAGAGTGTTTTTTCTATTTTACTGGTTTCTTCCACATCAGCAGTGGCCACTTCACCGGTGAGTTTCATGTAATCCAGAGAAGTATTATTCTGAGAAACCAATCCGTTTTGAGAAAGGATTAGCCCTGGAGTAATGACTTTGAATTCGAAATCGAAATCTTCCAGACCTTTTTCTGTATCAGAAACTTCTGAAAGTTTAAAGGTAGCTTCGTAGTTTTTGCCTGGTTTAAGGTTTTCATCAGGTCTGAACTCAACGGTTTGAGGGTCTATCCAATAGGTCTTTCCAGAGATGGATGGTGAGAAGTCGAAAAGCTCCCTTGTGTCTGCTTTTCCCAGATCCTGCATACCCGTTGCAGCATTTGCCAGGTGTACGCGGATGAAACTCTTTTTAGAGATGGTACCAGAAGTGTAGGCTTCGATGTATTTTGCGTAAGCCTGGTTTTCTTCGTTGCTTTTCTTTTTTTTATTGAAATAAATAAATACAATTGACGCTATCGAAACAGCAAGCAAGCCAATAAAAATAAATTTCTTTTTTGAGGACGATTGGTAGGTAGATGGTTGTTCCATAAATGAAATTCGTTAAGATACATGAGATATAATCTTGCGGTTGGAGCAATTGCTATGCCGTAATTAATCTATTTTGACCGTTAAAACCATATTTCATCAGAAAATTAACTAAATTCAACGTTAAACAGAATAATGTGGAAAATTATAACGAATATGTTGCTCGTGTAAAGGCTTTTGGATATGTTTACAACTTCAACTTTAAATGACCAGGTATGATCAAAAAACTCTTTATTTTTTCGTGTTTACTAATTTCTACAACTTTTTGTTTTGCGCAGAAGACAAATGCAGAAAAGGAAGTTAACAAAGCGGTAGATCAACTTATAGACTTAATGATTCATCCGGATAGCTTAGGCTTAGATAAGTTATTACTTAATAATTTAAGTTATGGTCATTCAAGCGGAAAAGTACAAACTAAGCAAGAGTTTATGCATTCGCTGCTTTCCGGTGAATCTGATTTTTTAGATGATATTGTTCTGGGCGATCCTAAAACAATTATCCAGGGAAATACAGCATTGGTAAGACATAAATTAATGGCTCAAACCAATGATAAGGGCATAAGAGGGAACGTAAATTTGTACATCCTCCTTATCTGGAGCAAGGAAAAGGCTGGATGGAAGCTGCTTGGAAGGCAGGCGGTTAAGGTACCTTAAAATAGTTTGCAGTTGTCAGTTGGGAGTTTTCAGTTCTGGGCGCAGAACGACTTAGATATTTAAAATGCCTTAGGATAGTTTGCAGTTTTCAGTTGGGAGTTGTTAGTTTTAGGCGCAGAACCTTTTAGATAGTTAAATTCCTTTTTGTTTAATGTTTGCAGTGGTGAGCTTCTAGTTTTTGTTGAAATTTCGATGTATCCAATTTCATCCCCATACCATAAAGTGGATAATAGCTCCGAAATGGCAACTTTATTTTAAAACTATTTAGAGGGACTCCAAATTCTCAACTCCAAACTCTCAACTATTTTATCATCACTCCAGGTTTATTCACTAAAGGTATTTTGATCAGATTAGAATCAATAATGCTTTCAGGCAGAAATATAAATTTTTTATCGTAAATGGTACTGCCGATGTAATAACTTAACCAATATTCGTTGGTTAAGCCAAAAACTTCCGGATCAATGGCTTCTACTCCTGCAAAAGAATTGGCTTCCATATCGCCAATAAAGTGTCTTAACACGGAGGTTTTTACCTGCTTGCCATCTTTTTCACCATAACCTTTAGAGCTGATCAATACATTGGTTAAGGGCTCGTTTTTAAGATTAACAAGATAAACCGTCCAGTTTTTTACTTCGGGTGTTTCACCCATCAAAACAACGGCCATGGCAATATCTTCAACTATATTTTCAGGTAAATCTGCTTTCAACTGGGTTAACTGTTTAATTGTATAATTTATTTTGGATGAGAGAATCCTACCATCCTAAAATCATTTAATTCTGGCCTATTTTTTCTTTGCAACTGCCTTTTTTGCCGGTGCCGCTTTTTTCTTTGCCGGTGCTTTTTTCTTCGTTTCGAAAGCGTTTGGCACCTGCTCCACAATCATTTTCTTAACGGTTTCCAAATCGATGTCGGCCAGTTCTTCCGGCGTATATTTTTGCTTGGTGGCCTCATTATTCCGTAATTTAAGCATCTGTTTACCAAAACGGATAAATGGTCCCCAACGGCCATTTTCAATAGAAATTTTTTCGGCATCCCAGGTTTTGATGTACCTATTGGCCTCTTTTTCTACTTTTTTGCTAATCAAGGTATTGATATCCTCCTGGCTTAAATTATCGAAATCATATCCTTTTGCAGGGATATTGATAAAGAGATCGTTCCATTTAATAAAGGGACCAAAGCGGCCTTTTCCTTTTGTTACGCCTAAACCTTCGTAAAAAGCAATAGGTGCATCGGCATCCATTTTTTCTTTGATAATTTCAACCGCGCGTTCATAAGTTACCGATAAGGGTTCTTCGTTTTTAGGAAGAGAAATAAAGCTTTCGCCCCATTTAACGTATGGACCAAAACGGCCAACCCCAACCATTACCTCTTTGCCTTCAAAATCAGGGAGCTGGAAAGGAAGTTTAAACAGTTCCAGGGCTTCCTCTAAAGTAATGGTTGCGACAGACTGTGTGCGCATTAAGCTGGCATATCGCGGCTTTTCCTCGTCATCCAATTCGCCGATCTGAACCAGAGGGCCAAATTTTCCAACCTTGGTATATACATTTTTACCACTTGCCGGATCTACCCCCAGCAATCGCTCGCCGGTGGCACGTTCTGCAGTTTCGAGTGTTGTTTCTACCTCGGTATGAAAGGGGTTGTAAAATGAGTGCAACATTTTGGTCCATTCCTGTAACCCCTGTGCAATCTCATCAAATTCTTTCTCCACCTTTGCGGTGAAGTTGAAGTCGACGATTCCTTTAAAATGCTCCACTAAAAAATCGTTTACTACTTCACCAATATCAGTTGGGAAGAGTTTTGATTTCTCAGCGCCGGTAATTTCTGATTTAATTTCTTTTTTTACTTTTCCATCTGCTAAAACAATAGCCGTAAAATTGCGCTTTTTGCCATCTCTATCTTCTTTTACTACATAGCCACGGTTTTGTACCGTAGAAATAGTTGGAGCGTAGGTAGATGGACGGCCAATGCCCAGTTCTTCCAGTTTTTTAACCAAGCTGGCCTCAGTATATCTGGCTGGCGGCCGGGAATAACGCTCCGTAGCCTGCATTTCTTTTAAAAATAATTCCTGCCCTTTTGCTAAAGGAGGTAAAATGGCACCACCTTCTTTTTCTTCGTTTTCATCATCGTCCGTAGATTCCAGGTAAACTTTTAAAAAGCCGTCGAACTTTAATACTTCACCCTCAGCTACCAGGTGTTCTTTTCTGGTTGATGCAGTAATCTGGGCTGTGGTTTTTTCGAATAATGCTTCGCTCATCTGCGATGCAATAGAACGTTTCCAGATCAGATCGTACAAACGCTTTTCTGAAATATCACCATCTACTGTATGTCTGTCGAAATAAGTAGGGCGGATGGCTTCGTGTGCTTCCTGTGCACCTGCAGATTTGGTTTTATATACCCTTGGCTGATGATATTTTTCGCCATAAGCTGATTTAATTTCGGCGGCAGCGGCATTAACAGCAGTTTCTGATAAGTTGACCGAATCTGTTCTCATGTAGGTAATCTTACCGGCCTCATATAATCTTTGCGCTACCTGCATGGTTCGTGCTACCGAAAAACCTAATTTTCTGGAGGCCTCTTGCTGTAGGGTAGAAGTGGTAAATGGAGCTGCAGGATTGCGTTTGGCAGGCCTTGTTTCCAAACTGGTGATATCGAATTTAGCATTTACACAGTCCTGAAGAAACTTTTCTGCCTCAGCCTCATTTTCAAAACGCTGTGAAAGTTCTGCCTTTACCATTTCTTTTCCTTTTCCGGTTGAGAACTGAGCGGTAATTTTATAGGCAGCCGTAGCATTAAAGTTTAAAACTTCACGCTCTCTATCTACTATTAAACGTACCGCTACCGATTGTACACGGCCTGCAGAAAGTGATGGTTTTACTTTTTTCCATAGAACAGGAGAAAGTTCGAAACCCACTAAACGATCTAACACACGGCGTGCCTGTTGAGCGTTTACCAGGTTATAATCAATTCCTCTCGGACTATCAATTGCTTTTAAAATGGCCGGTTTGGTAATTTCATGAAAAACGATACGTTTTGTTTTCTCTACTTTCAGGCCTAAAGTTTCGAATAAGTGCCACGAAATGGCCTCTCCCTCGCGGTCCTCATCGGATGCTAGCCATACCATTTCGGCTTCTTTAGCTAGCTTTTTTAATTCAGAAACCACGTTTTTCTTATCGGCAGGCACCTCGTAGGTTTGGGCAAAATTATTCTTGATATCAATCGCCATATCACCTTTAACTAAATCACGGATATGGCCATAGCTAGATTTCACCAGGAAATCTTTACCTAGATAGCCTTCAATAGTTTTAGCTTTTGCGGGTGACTCGACGATTAATAAATTTTTGGCCATGAAATACGTTTTTGTGCAAATAAAGCTATAATTAGGGCACAAATCCAAACCCGATGAGAATTTAATACAAAAAAAATCTTAAATGTTGGTAAAATATATAGGATTATCAGTCGGTTTTAATCTGATTTTAATTCTTTTTGAAAAGCAGTTTTGGTGGTGGTTAGCTAAGGCTTGCTCCCGCCTGTTGCTTCAAATCCGCAACCGCCATTCCCCTGTCTCCAGGTTTTCCGCTTCACTGGGGTTTAGGTGGCATGGCCTTTACTAATATTGCAGTTTTATCAGCTTTGTGCCGAACTGGATTACAAAAGATCAATAGCCTGTTATTAGCTAGTCTGATAATAGCGGAACAGCCCTCTGCGCAGCGGGAAAATAAACGGTAGCAAGACCAATTACCACACAGAACACCCGCACTTTCATTTCTACACTATTAATAATGTTCGATAATAAAATAGCTCAATAGTGACAGGAATTCGACATAATTGGTAGCGGATACATTAATTTACATGCAAATCACACTTGTAAAAACTATTTGTGGCTATATTCGTATATTAAATTAAAAAAAACGATGATCAGCACTATTCTAATCCTATTAAACTTATTGGTGTCGCCACCAAAAAATGTTTACGATTTCAGCTTCAAAACCATTGATGGCAAGGAAATTAAACTTTCTAAATTTAAAGGCAAAAAAATCTTGATTGTTAATACTGCATCTAAATGTGGTTTCACACCGCAGTATGAAGATTTAGAAAAACTTCAGAAACAATATGGTAAAAAAGTAGTACTAATCGGTTTCCCTGCAGGTAACTTTGGCGGTCAGGAATTTTCTACCAATGCAGAAATTAAAGAATTTTGTACCGGAAAGTACAATGTTTCCTTTTTGCTGGCCGAAAAAAGCAGCGTTAAAGGCAATGATATCAGTCCATTATTCAAATATTTAACATCTCAGACCAATACCGAAGAGCAGGGCGATATCAAATGGAATTTTGAGAAGTTCTTAATCAACGAAAAAGGTGAGTTGGTACACCGTTTCCGTTCAAAAACAAAACCTACTGATGAAGCCATTACCAAATATCTGTAGAGGATGGAAAATGGATGATGTAAAAGTGAAAGATTGATTTGATCTTTCGCTCAACAAATAATTAAAAGGTAAAGTGGTAAATAGCCATTTTGCCTTTTTTTGTTTATTAACCTAAGTTCAATTAGTATTTGCAGCTTCTAGGTGAATATTTGCTTAAGCTGATGGTCACCCTGATTCGATAACTGTCAGATTTATTTCAGGGTCCTAGCTGCAATTAAAATGCTGACCGCGAGGTAGCTACAAGGCAATTGAAAACACTATTTATAGTTGTAAAATAAACTCAGCATGAAACCATGGCTAGTCCGGAATGTGACCGGTTAAAAAAAGAAAGGGGCTTAAATCCATAAGCCCCAAATAAACCAAACAAACTATTTATGAAGTATATATATAACGCCTGCCCGGATAAAAAGTTTTTGAAAAAAATAAATTTATCGACGATTTATTAGTGTCTTATTATTGAATAGTGGTTAACTATCTCAGATAGTCGAAGCCGTCTAATCATTTATAAAAAAGTGCAGTTGTTTTTGACTTGAGATGCTAAAACAGGTTGAGCTGTGCCGGTTGGTACAGACTTGGATCGAAAGAATAAGGTTCCGGCGTGTTTTGGCTATTGCTAACGTAATAAAGCTCCGTTTCTTCATGTCTTGAAGCTACCTTAATAAAAGTATCGCCTGCTACATTTTTGAAAAGTTTTTCCACAAGGGCTGCATCATTATTGTCTTTTGATAAATGGCTCAATAATAAGTGGCTCATGTACGGCGCTTTATGATTGATGAACAGTTCTAAAGCCTGCGTATTGCTGAGGTGGCCGTGGCCGTTTGTAATCCTTCTCTTCAAAAAATAAGGATAACTGCCGTTTTCCAGCATTTGTGCATCATAATTAGCCTCTAAAAAAGCGGCATGGCAATTTTTAAAATGTGCAATCAGGCGATCGCATACTGAGCCTATATCTGTAAAAACACCAACACGTACTTCGTTACATTCAACCGTAAAGCTGTAGGGATCGGCTGCATCGTGGAATTTAGAAAAAGCAGCAACCTTTAAACTGCCGATCTGAATATGTTGCTGGTGACTAAGGGAAAAGGTGTTGTTCGCGTCGAGCAGAAGCCTGCTGTTTCTTAATGTTAGTGTACTAATGTAAACGGGGAGTTTGTATTTTTTAGCAAAAACGGCTAAGCCCCTGATGTGATCGCTATGCTCGTGCGAGATAAAAATTGCTTTTACTTTACTTATAGACAGCCCTAAACGGTTCATGCGGATTTCAACCTCTTTGCAGGTCAGGCCAATATCAACCAAAACAGCCTCATGATCATTACCAATGTAGTAACAATTGCCATTGCTGCCCGAATTAATTGAGGTGAAATACAGTGCCATTTAAGGTTGCAAGATAAGGCTTATTTAGCGAACGGGAAAAGAAAAACTATGCCTTTGCATCATTGTGTTCTACCAGTCGCGAAAGTAATGGCAAGAAAGCCTGTATCAAATTGATTTCTTCTGAAGAAAAGATTTTTTCCATGGTCTGAACCAGCCACTCTTCTTTTATCTTTCGGGTGGCAATAAGATGTTTTTCACCAAGTTCGGTTAATCCGATAAAAACTTTTCGCTTATCTTCCTCGCTGGGGAATCGTGCTACACATTTGGCATCGAAAAGTCGGTTGATGATCTGAGAAACGGCCTGTTTAGATACCCTTTCCATGTCAGCCAGCTCCGTAGAAAGCAATTTGCCATGTTGCTCCAATAGCGACATGGTTAATATTTCTGCATTGCTAAATTCTGAACTTACGTTCTGTTTGCGCAACGCCCTGGTTAAGCGGGTAACCGTGCTTCTTAACTTTGCAGCAATTTCTTGTGTTTGAGTTGGCATTCTATTGGTAAATATACTTTACAAAGATAGCGCTTTATTTTTAATCATAAATGGTAGTGGCTTTTTATAATGCTCAATTTTTGATTTTAAAATGATAAAAATTGTATTTTTTGGCTTCAGTATTGTTTTCATGTTTTGTATTTTTGTAAAGTTACTTTACTATTTTAATCATGAGTATTTTTCGTTCGTTAAGGCATTATAATTACAGGCTGTTTTTTACAGGTCAGGCCATTTCATTAATTGGTACATGGATGCAGCGTGTTGCCATTAGCTGGCTGGTTTACCGTTTAACAGGGTCAGCTTTTTTATTGGGATTGATTACTTTTTTAAGTTTAATTCCTTCTCTGGTGTTGGCGCCCTATGCAGGAAGTTATGTAGACAGGCACAATAAATATAAAATATTGGTGATTACCCAGGTAATTCTGATGTTGCAGGCTGGCGCCCTGGCGTTAATGATCTGGTTTAAAGTGTACGATATGTTCTGGATTGCAGCACTTTCACTGGTTCAGGGCCTGGTAAATGCTTTTGATGTGACGGCACGCCAATCGTTAATGGTAAATTTAATTGATGATAAAGAAGATTTGCCTAATGCCATTGCGCTCAACTCTTCAATGTTTAATGCGGCCAGGCTAATTGGTCCGGCGCTGGCAGGAGTGATTTTAAGTACCTTAGGAGAGGATATCTGTTTTATAATCAATTTTATCAGTTTTATCGCGGTATTAGCTTGCATGGTGATGATGAAGCTTAAACTTACCGAGCATCAAAAGTCAACGGAAAATATCTGGGTTGACCTTAAAAAAGGATATGATTACCTTAAATCATCGCCAGACCTGGCTGCCATGGTATTAACAATGGCTGCATCAAGTTTACTGGTTATCCCTTTTACTACTTTGTTACCCGTTTTTGCAAAAGATATTTTCAGCGGAAATGCTACAACATTTGGCTGGTTCGAAAGTGCTGCCGGATTTGGGGCGTTCTTCGGGGCCATTTATATGGCTACATTAAAAGCAGGTCAGAATCTGCAGAAAATCGTCATGTTGTCGGGTGTTTTGCTGGCTGTTTCCGTTGTGGCACTCGCCATATCACCATCACTTATTCTCGCATTAGTTTGTACCAGTTTAGCTGCTCTGGGTTTGATGGCTCAAAATTCATCTATTAACACTTATTTGCAAACCCATGCCGATGATACCATGAGGGGAAGGACAATGAGTTACTATATAATGGCATATCAGGGCGTGTTGCCAATTGGCAGTTTGTTGATGGGTTATCTGGCTCATCTTTTCGGTACGCAGGTGGTGGTTGCTTTTGAAGGAATTGCAGGGCTATTAATTGTTGCAGCATTTGTGTATAACGAGCGGCACAGAAGTCAAGTGAATAGCAGTGCAGTTTCGTTGAATTAGTATGGTTAAGTGGTGTAAGATGTTTCCATCTTACACTGTATAAATAGATCAGGCGTAAAAGAAAGCAAAAACACCAGTCAGATGGTAACATCTGACAGCACAGAAAGCACAGAAGCTGCGAACAAAACGCCGAATGCCTTTTACCAAACGCTTACCCGTGCACCACTAACTTACAGTCCACCATTACCTTCTGATGGTTTTTCATATCGATTTCCTTGGTGATTAACCGGAGCAGGAGTTTAATTGCATTTTCACCTACCGATTCGGGGTTCTCTTCAATCGAGGCGATAGGGGGCGAATCGAGGTAATTGATAAATGCATTGTTTCCAAAACCTATGCTTTCGATTTTATCAAAGTTAGGATGGTTTGATGATTTCAGGTATTTTATGGCATCAAAAAGAATAGGCTCTTTAAAAGCCACAAGTGCAGTGGGCGTATGGTCTGGATCGGCAAATAAATTCTTAATTGCAGCAATGGTATTTTCCTTGTCAAAATCAGTATAAGCAACAAATTTTGCTGAAAAAGGGACATCATTATCTTTTAAGGCGTGAATATAGCCATTAAAACGGTCGTGTGTAAAATTGGTCATTTTTGGGCCGCCCAGGTAAGCAATTTTGGTATGCCCCCTCTCGATCAAAAATTTAGTGGCCTCATAGCAACCCTGAAAAGTGTTGCCCAAAACCTTGTGGCAGCTTAAATTAAAACTCGGGTTGCGTGTGTAATAAACTACCGGAATGCCCATATGTTCAAACTGATTAAGGTGTGCAAAATCCTGTGTTTGTTTCGAAATGGCTACAATCAAACCGTCAACACGACTCCTTAACAGCATATTTGCCGATTGTATCTCCTTTGCCAGCTCATCATGCGATTGACTGATGATCACATTGTATCCATTTTGTGTTGCTACTTGCTCTATGCCATCAATACTTCTGGTGAAAAAGTGGTCTAAAAGGTTGGGCAGGACTACTCCAATAATACGTGATTTCTTTTCCTTTAAGTTGATGGCAGATTTATTGGGCGTAAAATTTAGCTCGCGGGCCATTTCCTGAACACGCTGCTTCGTGTATGCATTTATGGTAGGGTAATTATTAAGGGCTTTTGATACTGTAGAAACTGACATCTTTAACTTTTCAGCCAAGAATTTCAGGGTTATGGGTGTATTGTTCATCATCTTTTCCGATCGCTATGCATAATTAAGAAAAAATGCCATTATTTCAAACGTTTGAAATAGGGTTTCAATCTGTTTTTAGTCTGTTTTGGTTCACTTGAAATCAATTAATCTCTTTAGCTTTTCTAAATTCGTTAGCGCAATACAACCAGGCAAAAACATAATAATGCTCAAATTTAGGCCAGCGGAAGCGAAACCGTCCGCAATTAATTGTTAGTTTTGAAACGATCAATTAATCATATTAAAATTTAAGTTATGCTAAAAACAACCTATAGCGTATTTTTAATCTGCTTTTCGCTTCTTTCATCATTCAGTTACGGTCAGGTTACGGCTATACAGAACATTAAGGGCCGTAAAATACAGAGTCTTAATGGGAAATGGAATTATATTATAGATCCCTACGAAAATGGTTATTACGATTATCGTCATGATCCTTTTGATCAGTCTAAAAGTGGATCAGGAGGTTTTTATGATGATAAAGTGCAGAAAGACAAATCAGAACTGATTGAATATGATTTTGACCATTCGCCACAAATGAACGTTCCCGGCGATTGGAATTCGCAGTCAGAAAAATTAGAACTTTACGAAGGTAATATCTGGCTGCGCAGAAAGTTTGAGGCAAAACCTGAAAAAGGAAAAAAATATTTCGTCTACTTTGGTGCGGTAAACTACGAAGCACATGTTTACCTTAACGGGAAAAAACTTGGCGTGCACAAAGGCGGTTTTACGCCGTTCCAGTTTGATGTGACCAATACTTTAAAAACTGGCGAAAACTCCATTGTACTTAAGGTCGATAACATCCGCAGGCAGGATGAAATCCCAACGGTAAATACCGATTGGTGGAATTATGGTGGCATTACCCGCGATGTTTTTTTAGCTGAATTTCCGGAGCATTTTATCAGTGACTACAAACTGCAGTTGGTAAAGGGAAATAATAACCTGTTAAATTTCTCGGCAAAACTGGCTGATGCAACCGCCGGTCAGGAAATTACGCTGTCCATCCCCGAACTTAAGCTTGAAAGGAAATATAAAACGGATAGCGAAGGTAAAATAGCTGACGAATTTATCTGGAACAATTTAAGTTTATGGTCGCCGGAAACGCCGAAATTATATGAGGTAAATATTAAAAGTGATAAAGAAAATATCAATGATAAAATTGGTTTCAGAACCATTCAGGTCAACGGCGATAGCATCCTGCTGAACGGTAAATCTGTTTTTTTAAGAGGGATATCACTCCATGATGAGAATCCGCTTTTAGCCGGGCGTTTGCGCTCAGAGGGAGATATGCGTATGATGTTGCAATGGGCTAAAGACCTGAATTGTAATTATGTGCGATTGGCGCATTATCCGCATAATGAAGAGATGATCCGCCTTGCTGATGAAATGGGCTTACTGGTTTGGGCAGAAGTGCCTGTTTACTGGACCATCAGCTGGACCAACCCCGCAACCTATGCTAACGCCAAAAAGCAACTGACTGATTTAATTGTACGCGATAAAAACAGGGCAAGTGTAATTGTCTGGTCGATCGGGAATGAAACGCCGCTAAGCGACGCCCGTTTGAGTTTTATGAGCAATTTGGCTGAAGCTGCCCGGGCATTGGATGATACCCGTTTGATTGCCGCTGCTTTAGAGGTGCACCGCGAAGGAAATAATATGGTATTAAATGATCCTCTGGGCGAAAAAATAGATCTGGTTAGTTTTAATGAATATGCTGGCTGGTACTCTGGCGGTAACCCGTCCGAAATTGTCAAATACAATTTCGATATCAAATATAAAAAGCCGGTTGTGATTTCAGAATTCGGTGGTGGCGCGTTGGCTGGTTTCCATGCCGATGAAAATACCCGCTGGAGTGAAGAATACCAGGAGGCCTTATATAAAAACCAGATAACGATGTTGAGCAAAATCGGTGCCTTGCGCGGCATGACGCCATGGATCTTAACCGATTTCAGGTCGCCACGGAGACAGCACCCGATCTATCAGAATTTTTGGAACCGTAAAGGGTTGATCAGTGAAACAGGTCAGAAAAAGAAAGCATTTTTTGTGCTGAAGGATTTTTATGATCAGATGCAGGTTAAATACAAATAGTAACATAAATAAATTGTGTCAGGCTGTTTTAAAAAGTCATGGAGGGTAAAATGAGATCAAAGCACACCGATGGAAGCAGTAGGCAGCCCTTTACTATCCTTAAGTTATTAATCTGGTTGTAACATGAAGATGAAATTAATAACAATCGCATTAAGTATGCTGTCTTTCAGTGTAGTAAAGGCTCAGCAATTAAATGTAGCCAAGGCCTTTGCATCGGCGGCAGAACAAACCAATGTATTGATCAAAAATGTAGATTCAGCACGCCGCATCAGGCCTGATCTCGTTTCGCCACGTACGGTAGAAAACGGACAGTTTAAGATGGTTGGATCCGGAGACTGGACCAGCGGATTTTTCCCGGCTGAACTCTGGTATTTCTATCAATATACAAAGGATAAAAGATGGCTGCAATTGGCCAAAAAATATACTGAAGACATCAAGCCGGAGCAGTTTAACAAAGGAACACACGATCTGGGTTTCATGATCTATTGCCCGTTTGGTAATGGCTACCGCTTAACAGGCGATCCGGCTTACAGGGCGGTAATTATCCAGGCCGCAAAATCCTTATCAACCAGGTTTAATGCTACCGCAGGCGTGATCAAATCCTGGGATCATAATGGCGATAAATGGAAATATCCGGTAATTATCGATAATATGATGAACCTTGAACTTTTGTTCGAAGCCACCAGGTTAACGGGCGATCCATCTTTTTACAAAATTGCGGTAACGCATGCCAATACCACTTTAAAAAACCATTTCAGACCTAATTTTAGTTCTTACCACGTTATCGATTACGATACCCTGACAGGTAAAGTGCTTCAGAAAGTAACGGCACAGGGTTATGCAAACGAATCCGCCTGGGCCAGGGGACAGGCATGGGCGTTATATGGTTATACCATGTGTTATCGCGAAACCAAAAATAGGGTTTATTTAACTCAGGCCGATGGGATTGCAGATTTTATCCTGAACAATAAAATTACCCCTGTTGACGGAATTCCTTATTGGGATTACAATGATCCGAAAATCCCTGAAACATCAAGAGATGCATCTGCTGCTTCCATTACCGCTTCTGCACTTTATGAGCTGGCAACGTACAGTGTCCACGCTAAAAAATATAAAGCGGCAGCCGATAAGATCTTAAACTCACTCACAACAAAATATACGGGTAAAATTGGTTCAAATTATGGTTTCATTTTAACCCATAGTACGGGGCATCGTCCGGCCAAATCCGAAATAGATGTACCGATCAATTATGCCGATTATTATTATCTGGAAGCTTTGCTTAGAAGTAAAAAATAAAGTCCAGTCACGGCGGTGGTTGTTTGAAAGATTGATATATGCTTGTGCATTATTGAAGAGATAGATCAGAATTGAATATAAGATTATAAGACATTAAAGATGATAAAAGAAATTGGAGGCCTGTTCTCACTGGAAAATAAGGTAGTAGTTGTTACCGGGGCTACAGGTATTTTGGGCGAAGCATTTGTTAATGGTTTGTGCGCAGCCGGAGCCACCATCGTGGTGATCGGGAGAAACGAAGAGGTGGCTAAACAAAGGGTAGCAGAGGTAATTGATACAGGCGGTAAAGCGATTTATATTATTGCCGATGTACTGGATGAACAGCAACTGGTAGATGCAAATACAACAATCATCAAAACATACGGGCGGATAGATGCATTGGTGAATGCAGCAGGTGGTAATATTGCCGAGGCAGTAATCCAGCCCGGAAGCGATATTTTTGATATTAATATTTCAGCCCTGAAACAGGCATTTGACCTCAATTTATTCGGAACCATTTTGCCTACGCAGATTTTCGGAAGAGAAATCGCAAAAAATGGAGGAAGTATTGTCAATATTTCATCGGTTTCTGCTAATCAGGCCGTTACACGCGTATTGGGTTACTCACTGGCCAAAACTTCAATAGACTGTTTTACCAAATGGATGGCTGTTGAGCTGGCCAACCGTTACCAGGATAAAATCAGGATAAATTCCATTGTGCCTGGCTTTTTTATCACCAACCAGAACAGGGCATTATTAACCAATAATGATGGTTCTTTAACCGCAAGGGGGCAGGCCATTATTGCAAAAACCCCATTTAAACGCTTTGGTGCACCCGAAGAGTTAATCGGAGCATTGGTATACCTGCTGAGTGACGCCGCTAAATTTGTAAACGGTGAAAATATTAAAGTAGATGGTGGATTTACCGCATTCTCCGGCGTTTAAGGATGGATTTAACCGTAAAAATTTTTAAAATCAGCTCATCAGTGCAATTATATAAATCAGTGTAATCATATATCATGAAAAAATTAGAACAAACCTGGCGTTGGTATGGCCCTAATGATCCGGTTAGCCTGCAAGATGTTAAACAGGCAGGTGCTACAGGAATTGTAACAGCATTACATCATATTCCGCATGGCGAAGTTTGGCCTTTGGAAGATATCCGGGAAAGAAAAGCTATTATTGAGGCTGCAGGTTTAACCTGGTCGGTAGTAGAAAGCGTTCCCGTACACGAAGCCATTAAAACCCGAAGGGCCGATGCCGGGCAGTATATCGAAAATTATAAAAGTTCTTTGCGCAACCTGTCGGCCTGCGGTATTAAGATCGTTTGTTATAATTTTATGCCGGTATTAGATTGGACACGTACACAGCTGGATCTCGAAATGACCGATGGATCAAAGGCACTTTATTTTAACTGGATCGATCTGGCCATTTTTGATCTCTATATCTTAAAGCGCGAAGGGGCGGAGGCAGATTATTCAAAATCTGTTTTAGATCGGGCTGCCGCTAAATTTGCCAGCTTGACCGAACAGGAGCTGGTTGATCTCCGCATTAATGTGTTAATGGGCATCCCGAACGAAAAAGAAATTGAACTGGAAACCCTGCGCAACAGCATTAATGAGTATAAAGCGATTGGAACACAGGGTTTGAAAGAGAATCTGAAGTTTTTCTTATCATCTATTGCCGGGGTTTGTACCGAAGAAGGCATCAAAATGACCATCCATCCGGATGATCCACCTTATGCCATTTTAGGCTTACCAAGAATAGCAAGTACACTCGAAGATTTTAATTACATTATTAAAGAAGTGGACCAGGCTTTTAATGGTGTTTGTTTTTGTACAGGTTCCTTAGGTGCCGGTATGGGGAATAATACCTTGGAAATTTTCAATGCGGTTAAAGAAAGGGTATATTTTGCACATTTGCGTAACGTTAAAAAAGATGAAGACGGCAGTTTTTACGAAGCCGATCATTTAGGTGGCGATGTAAATATGTACGAGATCATGAAAGCGCTCACCGCAGAAAACGCAATACGCGATCAGGCCATCCCTTTCCGCCCAGACCATGGGCACCAGATGTTGGATGACCTGGCCAAAGTAAGCAATCCGGGTTATTCTGCCATAGGGCGATTAAGAGGTCTGGCTGAACTCAGGGGATTAGAGATTGGTGTTACAGGAAACTATTAATTGAGATCATTGTCGGGGCAGGAACGAAAGCTTGTCCCGACTTTTTAGTAAAGCAATTTCACTGGGTTGTTTATTTTCTTTTCATTCTGATAAGCGGAGTCTAATGAATCTTTTTATTTGCGCGCGTTTCCAAACGCGTGCGTAATAGTAAACGATTGTATCGTTAATGGTTTTTCTTCAATAGAATTTCTATATTTAGACTCATGATCCATTTCAAAGCAGAAATAGAACGTTTCGAAACCATGGGCGAAAAAACGGGCTGGAGTTATGTATTTATCCCCGCTGCTTTAGCCAACGGAATTAAACCCAACTGTAAAAAGAGCTTCAGGGTGAAGGGAAAAATAGATCAGTTGGAGATTAACGGTATGGCAGTTCTGCCAATGGGAGAGGGCGATTTTGTTATAGCTTTAAAAAGCGATGTACGAAAAAAACTTAAAAAAGAAGCCGGGGCAGTTGTAGAATTATCTTTGGAAGAAGATAAAGATTTTAAAATTGAAATGCCTGAAGATCTTGAAATCTGCCTTTCAGAAGAAGCACATTTAATTCAAAACTTTTTAAAACAGCCTAAATCGCACCAAAACTATTATATCAATTGGATTAACCAGGCTAAAACAGAAGCTACGCGTACCAAAAGAATAGTAATGACTGTTAAGGCAATGGATAAAGGACAGGATTTTGGGACAATGATACGGGAGTCTAAAGGAAAGTCCTGAATTTAGTGCTAAACTCCAAACTTCCAGCTTCAAACTTAAGCTTTCCTGCTATAGTTCCTGAACCAACTCGAAACTTTCATCTGGATTACACCTAAAAAAGCCTCCCTAAAAATGCGGGTACTCATTTTTGATGTTCCTTCAGTACGATCGGTAAAGATGATCGGAACTTCAACTACCTTAAAGCCAAATTTAATGGCGGTGAATTTCATTTCAATCTGGAAGGCGTAACCTACAAACTTAATCTTGTTTAGCGGGATAGTTTCGAGCACAATCCTGCGGTAACATTTAAAACCGGCAGTAGCATCCTGAATGTTGATCCGGGTAACGATACGTACGTACATGGAAGCAAAATACGACATTAAAACCCTGCCCATTGGCCAGTTAACTACATTTACACCTTTAACATACCTCGAGCCAATGGCTACATCTGCGCCGTTTACACAGGCTTCGCGTAAACGCGGTAAATCTTCAGGGTTATGAGAAAAATCGGCGTCCATTTCAAAAATATAGGCATAATCATGTTGCAATGCCCAATTGAAGCCATAAATATATGCGGTGCCTAAACCTTGTTTGCCTGCCCGTTCTTCAATAAATAAGTGCCCCTCGTATTCCCTTTGTAATGATTTTACAATTTCAGCAGTTCCATCAGGAGAACCGTCATCAATAATTAAAACATGAAAAGGCTGTGTTAAAGAAAAAACCTTTCTAATGATTTTTTCGATGTTTTCCTTTTCGTTGTAGGTGGGAATGATGACTAAACTATCTGACACGTGTGTTGTGGTTTTTAAATAAAATAAGCTTTGGCCTTTGTTTGGTTTACCGTTTCTTAGCTTTTAACGTGCGAAAGTAAATATTTAATATGAAATCATCATGAATTTTCATGAATTCAGGTGATTTGTACCTCTCGATCGTTATTCTGAACTTGTCTCAGGATTTATTTTAATACCATTATTTCCCGTATATTTTAGCCTCTATGGTTTCCCGCTAATTTCAGCGCTCTGGCACAGATTAGATTTTATTCGCTAAGCCATTGTTTCTAAACCCGATCGGCGTGTAAAGCCCGGAGGCCGAAGTATGAGGACTTAAAACAAAGAGCGGGGCATCAGTCCTCCAGGAAATACTGTCCCTTCATTTTCAAATCTCCACATATCTCAATAGACAATCATTTATCAAATAAATTTCTCCACTCTGCTCGAAATGATGTCCTTCTTACCTCACCTCCTGCATTAACTTTTTAACCAGTTGCGAAAAAATAATCAATGCCAAACCCGCGATTAAAGAATATAATGCCAGCGTTTTATAACCTTCTGTATAAGCCATCAATTTAGTGGTTAATGTTGCATTCTCAATACTCGACATTTCTGCACCGAGTTTACCGGCAGCCAACTGCCCGAAAGCACTTGATAAAAACCAAAGTCCCATCATCATGCCGAACATCTTCTTTGGCGATAATTTGGTAATGATCGACATCCCTATCGGTCCCAAACAGAGTTCGCCTAGTGTCAATAATAAATAAGCGAAGGTAAATACGTTTAGGGAGCTAATTCCCTGGGTATTTGCAAAGAATCTGGTGGCGTAAAAGACATAAAAACTTAAAGCCAACAGGAGGAAGCCCAATCCAAATTTCACTACCGTATTGGGTTCAATTTTACGCTTATACAGACCGAGCCATAAAATACCTACAACCGGACTGAAAACGATCACAAAAAATGAGTTAACGCTATTGTTTACCACATTAGGATCAATATTAAAGAAGAGGATTTTATGATCCAGGTTATCCTTTGCAAATAACGAAAGCGAACCACCGCTCTGCTCAGATATGGCCATAAAAATGAAGTAACAGAAGATGAATACAAAAGCGGCCAACAATTTATACTGGGCTTTTTTATCTTTTATTTTAAG
The DNA here is from genome assembly GCF_900111825.1 of Pedobacter suwonensis. Lineage (GTDB taxonomy): Bacteria > Bacteroidota > Bacteroidia > Sphingobacteriales > Sphingobacteriaceae > Pedobacter > Pedobacter suwonensis. The sequence continues at coordinate 5,460 of NZ_FOJM01000002.1, read as the reverse complement.
GGTTTCGTATAAGAAATATACCAGGGCAATAATGCCGATCGTGTACATAAAATAATCAGTAAAATCGGTATTTTTCACCATGATGTAAATCAATGGAATACACAATACCGAACCTACATAAACGGCTGTTTCATACAGTTGCTGTTTTGATTTTTTAAGGTGCAGCAATGGAGAGCTACCGATTGGTCCGAGGTGTTTTTTAGTAAAAATGAATGTGCCTAAACCAAACATCATCACCAATGCGGCCGATAAGAAACACAAATGCCAGTTGTAATATTTACCAAGGTAGATACACATGGCGCCGCCCAGTAAGCCACCAACATTAATACCGGCATAAAAAAGCCCATAGCCCGCATCTCTTCGATTGTCTGTCTCATGGTACAATTCGCCAACCATTGATGAAACGTTGGGCTTGAAAAAACCGGTTCCTATAATAGATAAGGTAATGCCTGCATAAAACAGATCGTGTGGAGAGAAAGCCAGGATCAGGTTCCCGATAATCATTAAAGTACCGCCCCAAAACAATGATTTTTTAAAGCCTAAAATCTTATCGGCGAAAATCCCACCTATAAAGGTAAATGCATAAACAAAAGCCTGTATAGCTCCATACTGCAGGTTAGATTTCTGATCGCTTAACCCCAGTTGCTCTACCATGAAGAAAGCCAATACGCCACGCATTCCATAAAAGCAGAAACGCTCCCACATTTCAACTAATGATAAATGCCAGAGCTGTTTTGGGTATTTGCCTTTAAAATTTTGAATTTCTTCTATTGAAACTATTTTTTCCATTAAATAGGTTTAAAAATGAAAAGCCCGACAAATATCGGGCTTTTGAGTAAAAGTGTTTTTTAAATTAGTGAACTCCATGCATCCATTTACGCAACAATGGACTTATGGCGAACATAATAAAGCCTGCTACAATAGGAATGATGGTGAAGATTAAAAAGAAGGTTGAGATGGAATAAGCCGAACTGATTTTATCAATCAGCGATCCGGTGGCACCCGCAAGGTAATTACCGATGGCGGTACAGGTGAAAAATACACCAAACATTAAACCTACTAAATTAGACGGTGCAAGCTTACTTACGTAAGATAAACCAACCGGAGAAATGCAAAGTTCGCCAACGGTATGAAAGAAATAAGCGAATACAAGCCAGAACAGACTTACTTGCGCCGATGTAGCTCCCTGTGGGATAGCAGAACCTCCGTAAGCCAATCCTGCGAAACCAATACCTACGAATATAAGACCAAAACCAAATTTTACAGGACCGCTTGGGTTAAATTTAGTTTCCCAGATTTTAGAAACAATTGGCGCTAAAGAAACAATAAAGAATGAGTTAAGAACGCTGAACCATGACGCAGGTACTTCGGTGCTTACCGAACCCAGTTCCCGACTTACTTTCCAGATGGCTAATACCCAGATAATGGCAAAGCTTAATAAGGTAAATAAAATGGTTGCCGGATATTTTTTAAATATTTTTCTGGCTAATGAGAATAATACAAAAGTTACGGCTACCAATGGGAATATCGTAAGAACGCTGTCTACCCATTTAAAAGTAGTTGCTGCACCGCCGGTTAAATTTCTAAGCGTATAATCTTTAGCGAAAATAGTCATCGAACCACCGGCCTGTTCGAATACCATCCAGAAGAAAATGGTAAAGACAGATAAGATGGCAATAACCCATAAACGCTGGCTCCTTACCTTTTTCGGAATTTCTTCTACTGTTGGGTCTGCTTTTTCAACTTCTTTTGCTCTATCTACCGAAGCGCCTATTACGCCGAAAATTTTTTGTCCAAAGTAAAATTGCAACATACCGAAGAGCATAAAAATACCGGCAAGACCGAAACCGTAGTGCCAGCCAACTTTTTCGCCAATGTAACCACACATTAACATCCCGATGAAAGCTCCAGAGTTAATACCCATGTAGAAAATGGCATAGGCACTGTCTTTTTTATCGCTGATAGGGGGATAAAGCTTCCCTACAATGGAAGAGATATTTGGTTTAAAAAATCCGTTTCCTATAATCAATAATAGCAAGCCGGCATAGAAAAAGTTATTGCTGAAACCTTCAAGTGCCATAGCTGCGTGGCCGAGCGTCATAACAAAAGCGCCGATGATAACAGCTTTTCTATAACCTGTAAATCTATCGGCAATTAAACCACCCAATATTGGAGTAAAATATACTAAACCTGTGTAAATGGCATAAAGCTGTAAAGCTTCTGGCCGTGGCCAGCCCCAACCGTTTTTACTCAGGTCGCTAATCAGGAAAAGAACCAATATGGCCCGCATGCCGTAATAGCTAAATCTTTCCCACATCTCGGTGAAAAAGAGCACAAAAAGGCCAACAGGGTGGCTAAATAGTTTTTCTTTGGATACGCCCTGACTTTCTAAATGAAGGTCGAGTTCCTTATCATGGTCTATACTAATGGTTTCATTAGATGCTTGCATAAAACATTTGTTGGTTTTAGTTTATGAATTCAGAATTTGTGTGTTGTTTAAGTTAGTTTAGCAGGGCGCAATATAGTGAGCGATTGGCAAACTCACAAGTTTTTGAACGAGGAGTAAGGTAAATGATTTGTTAAAAATCAAAACTTCCTGATCGGTTTAATATTTTTCTTTGGGTCTGCATAAAGTGCATCATTCTCATCCGGATCATTATTGAGCATGATATCCTCCTGCAGCTTTAGTCTTCCGCCTATAATTTTGAAACCATCAAAAGTACCATCCGACCCATAATACTCAAATTTTCCCTTAATTTCCGGATCAAATGAAGCCAGATGATCAAAAACAATCAGTCCGGCTTTCATATCTGTTTTTAAGGTCATGGCGTTAGATTTGGCATACTCAAATATGACCCTGTTTTTTCCTTTAAGCGCTTTGCCATCGAAAACAGGCGCCCCAAAGCTGAGCTTGTCTTTGTCAAAAGCAAGAATTTCGATTACTTTCTTTGTAGTCATCTGCGTATTGCCTTTCCATCCCAAAAGCACATAATAAGGCAAACGGCTCCCGCTGGTTACCGGAATAATTTCATAATACCTGGCGCCGAACCATTTCTGGTTGTTGGTAACGCCATTAGGGTCGTTAATATTATCGGTTTGATCAATCAAAGGATAAAGTTTCAACGGTCCGCTCCTGGTGTTCATCTGCACAGCACCATAATAGCGGTACGTACCGTTTTCGAGCAGCACATACCAACTTAAAATCCTAAAAGCCTGATCGGGTGATTGAATTACCGATACATTTTTAAGTGAGTCGAAAGGATAAGAAAAAGAATGAGGCATTTTTAAAGCCTCTACCAGTGTTTTTACAAAACTGCCATTTGTCTCTAGTTTTTGGGCATCGCTTTGCGCAGCAGTAACCCTTGCCGATATTTTAATCAGGCTATCCTGAAACACGTTTAATGCGCCCGGGGTTTGCTGCGCATTTAAGCCCAGGCTTAGCGTTCCGCAGATGAAAAGAATACAAAACCTGATCACTTTCATATCATTAAATGCATAAAAACGCTGCAAAAATTATAGTTTCTCAATAACGATTGCGCTTGCGCCCCCACCACCGTTACAGATTCCTGCCACACCGATTTTGCCTTTATTTTGTGCCAATACCGAAAGTAAGGTAACTACAATCCGGGCGCCCGATGCACCCAGCGGATGACCCAATGAAACCGCACCTCCATTAACATTAACCTGGTTATCGTTCAATTCTAATAGTTGGTTATTCGCAATGGAAACTACTGAGAAAGCTTCATTGATTTCAAAATAATCTACATCTTTTACATTTACATTGGCTTTGTGTAAAGCTAAGGGAATTGCTTTTGAAGGCGCCGTTGTAAACCATTCTGGTGCTTGTTGTGCATCAGCATAACCTAAAATTTTAGCTAACGGATTTAAGCCCAGTTCCTTTGCTTTGTCCGCGCTCATCAAAACCAATGCTGCTGCACCATCGTTTAAAGTAGAGGCATTTGCAGCAGTTACTGTTCCATCTTTTTTGAAAACAGGTTTCAGTGAAGGTATTTTATCAAATTTAACCGCTGTAGGTTCATCGTCTGTATCCACCAGGGTAATTTCTCCTTTACGGTCTTTAACCTCAATGGCCACAATTTCATCTGTAAATTTACCCGAACGCTGTGCGGCTTGCGCCCTTTTGTACGATTCGATGGCAAAATTATCCTGCGCTTCGCGACTGATTTGGCATTCAGTAGCACAAAGTTCGGCTGCAGAGCCCATGTGGTAGTCATTGTATACATCCCAAAGGCCATCTTTTACCAAACCATCTGTAATCTGTCCGTGGCCCAGGCGATAGCCATTTCTTGCCTTGTTCAGATAATAGGGAACATTACTCATGCTTTCCATGCCACCTGCTACAATAATTTCATTGTCGCCGTTTGCAATATTTTGTGCGGCCAGCATAATGGCTTTGGTGCCGGAAGCACATACTTTATTGATAGTGGTGGAAGGTAAATCTGGTAAGCCGGCAAATTTTGCGGCTTGTGTAGCAGGTGCCTGTCCTAAATTGGCCGACAAAACGTTGCCCATGTATATTTCCTGAATCTGTTCGGGTTTTAAGCCGGCTTTTTCAATAGCAGCCTTAATAGCGAAGCCTCCGAGCTGGGTAGCAGAGAATTGAGCCAATGAGCCTCCAAAACTGCCAATAGGTGTACGTACAGCTGATACAATTACAACTTCTTTCATGTATAGTAAATTTTATGAATTTTTGGTTAGGCCGCTAAGTTAGTCAAACCTTACAGGTTTCCAAAACCTGTATATCCTAAAATAACGTTTTATAGACGGTTTTAGCATGTGGGTTACTGTAAGATTTGGCGCCATTATGATTTTGGATAATTAAGTTCTGCCTTTCTGGCGTCGGTTCACTCCGCTCCTGATTCAGTAGGGGAGCCCGTAGGGCGGGTGGTTGATTAGTTTGTTATAAAGAAGTTGAGTTAATACTTAAATGTCGTGATGTTGGTTCATCAATTAAGGTTTTTGGAAATGGACGTTTAGTGCGTTTCGCTTGCTGTAGTCCTGCTGTGCGCTGTAGCCCTCATACTTCGGGGCTGCCGCTTCCATCAGTATCTATGTAATAAAGTGATCTTAGTTCAAGTGGTCTTAAGCAAGCCACAAATGTTAAATTTAAACAAAGAATAGAACTAAGATCATGACAAATTTAGCAGAAAAATTAGATTTTAGCGGTCATACGATAAGCTGTGGCATCGATGTGCACCTTAAAAGCTGGACAGTTTCACTGTATCTGGGGAGACAGTATCTCAAAAGCTTTGTCCAGTCTCCTCCATCAGTTGATGGACTGTGGAATTTTCTTTTAACCAACTATCCTAAAGCTCGTTATGAATGTGCCTACGAAAGTGGTTTCTGTGGATTCTGGATACAGCGTGCTTTTGCGGTTCGTTCAATAAGCTGTATTGCAGTAAATGCTGCAGATGTTCCACGGACCGATAAAGGGACAAA
>NZ_FOJM01000024.1 GCF_900111825.1 Pedobacter suwonensis | reverse complement strand
GCATTTTCTGTATGTAATTTACTGGGTGAGTCAGCTCCCCTCCTTGATAAGGAGGGGCTGGGGGTGGTCAAAGTAAGTTTAGAGTGCTTAAGTTTATAATCAGTAGGCGCTGGCTATATTTTTATTAGATAAAGTAGTTCTTCTCTCAGTTAACATTATTTGCTAGGTGACTGTATTAATTTTTTAACTTTTTCGAAATTAATTTATTCAGTTTACTACCCCTTACCCCTCCTAAAATAGGAGGGGAGTAGGAATTGCTTTGGCCAAATTGGTTGTGAGTGTTAAGGTTTGTAGTTGGGAGGAACTGGCTATGTTTCTGTATGATTAAGTAGTTATTTTCTTGATCAGATGTATGTACTGTTTAATTTTTGGTATGCATTTTCTGTATGTATTTTACTGGGTGAGTTAGCTCCCCCATGATAAGGAGGGGCCGGGGGTGGTCAAGATAAATTTATAGTGCTCAGGTTTGTATTTAGGAGGTATTAGATATTCTTATAAGATGAAGTATTTCTACTCTTGATCAAATGGATATAAAGTTCAATTTGTATGCAGAAAATGCATACAATTTACTTGATGTGGTAGCTCCCCTCCTTACCAAGGAGGGGTTGGGGGTGGTTATTTGTTTTTAAAATGGCTTCTAATCACTTCTCAAACCAGCTCTTCAGATTCAAAAACATCAAGATTATTAAATCTGACTACCCTAATTCCTTTGAGGCAAAATCAGTTCGGTGTAAAACTACACCGGCTATTTATTTCTTCAGTGCTTTTCTCACTTCCGGGGCAATTTTTGTCCCAAATATTTCTATTGACTTCATCATTGCGTTATGAGATGGTCCGCCAACATCCATATGTGCAGAGAAACGGGTTAAACCAAAGGTTTCTTTCATGGCGAGAATTTTATCTACCGATTCATTTGCATCGCCAATAATTAGCGCTCCGCTACTGCCTCGGCCGCCATTAAACTGATTGCGTTGGTAAGGCGCCCAACCACGCGACCGGCCAATGCGGTTCATCTGTGCTGAATAAAGCGGGTAATAATAATCTGCAATTTCATTACTGTTTTCGCCAAATAAAGAATGCATATGCACGCCCACTTCAAACTTGTTCATATCATGTCCATAGGCCTGGTAAACTTTTTTGTAATAATCAAAAAGTGGTTTAAACTGTATAGGCTGGCCTCCGATAATGGCAAACATTACGGGTAGTCCCAATCTGCCGGCACGTTCTACTGATTCTGGCGTTCCACCAACGGCTACCCAAATCTTTAAATTGTTATTTACAGGCCTTGGTAAAACTTCCTGGTTATTCAATTCTGGCCTGAATTTACCTTTCCAGCTGATTTTAGGTTCCTTGTTTATTTTAAGAAGCAATTCGAGCTTTTCTTCATAAAGTTCATCATAATCTTGCAGGTTATAGCCGAATAGCGGAAAAGATTCAATAAAACTTCCACGGCCAGCCATTAATTCGGCTCTTCCGTTTGAAATTAAATCGATGGTTGCAAAGTTTTGGTATAATTTAACCGGATCAGATGAACTTAAAACGGAAACGGCACTGCTTAATTTGATATTTTTGGTTACCGTAGCTGCAGCGGCGAGTATAATTTCGGGACTGGATACGGCATAATCAGGGCGATGATGTTCGCCAATGCCGTAGAAATCCAAACCAACTTCGTCCATTAGTTTTATTTCTGCTATAATTTCCTGAAGCCTTTGCTGTGCGGGTTGAATTTCTCCTTTTGCATTGATCTGCAAATCGCCAAACATTCCGATACCTAATTCCATATTGTTAAATAATTTTAACAAAAGTAAGGTGTTTGTGTTTGTCGCTTTTTGATGTATGGTAAGAAAAAAGTTGAATTGAATATTAAACGGTCAATTTGCCCAAAGTATTTAAAATGGTTTCGAGCTCTTGATTGGGATAATCAAAATTTGTGGATTCTATCTTAAATTTTTTGCCATTTTCCAAAACGATATTGAGGTAAGAATAGCTTCTGCGTCCAAACGACTCTTCAAATGCTTTTATAAGCTTAACTTCACTCCATTTAAAGGTTCCTGGTTTAGTAAGGTGATTTCATTCTCATCCGCAATAATGGCGTATTCATCCTGCCTGGCGATTAGGTTTTTAAAGTAGAAAATAAAGAATATAGTTAATATGGACATTGAAATTATAGCTGATTGAACATAACTCAGATCAAACATAAATATTGGTGCAACAAAGAACAATGGAAAAATGCTGAAGATATAAATCATCATAAATATGTTTCCATTATCTTTAACTTTGATCGATTTAACCATATCCAACAATATTTATTGCAACTTCAAAGAACTCAATCCACTATAAACTTCATCAATTACTTTGCTTGTTTTCAGGAAATCCAGGATTCCATCGTGTGAGAATCTTCGCAGGTTTAAGCCATTAAGGAACATAAGATCAATATCAACCTATACCCAAAAAGATTCTGAAACGAGTTCAGAATGACGTATCGAAATTGCCAACTGCTAATTAAAAACCGAAAACTGCCTACCGCGAGCTGAAAACTACTCTATCTTCTTGCCTTTCATCGCAGTGGAAATAGCAGCATCCATTACACGCTCGGCAAAAGGGCGGGTAAATTCATTCAGTTCATCTGCTTTTTTAAGGATTGTATCCTTATCCTGAGTGGTCAAAGCCGTTTTAAGCGCTTCGATATGTGTTTTCGTTTCAGCTATTTCTGCTTCGGTTAAATGCTCCGCATGTTTTTCTATGAAGCGCTCAGCTGTATACTGCAATTGCTCACCCTCACTTCTGGCTTCAATCAACATCCTTTGTTGTACATCGCTTTGTGCGTGCTCAATGCTGTCTAAAAGCATTTTCTCAACGGTGTCGTCACTTAAGCCGTAGCTTGGCGTTATTTCGATCTCTTGTTTTACCCCAGAACGTAATTCAATTGCCTGTACGGTTAATATACCATCTGCGTTAAGCAGGAAATTGATATCTACTTTAGGTAAACCTGCGGGCATAGCCGGAATTCCCTTTAAATCGAACTCAGCAAGCTTACGGTTTTCTTTAACCAGATCGCGTTCGCCCTGGTAAACGGAAATTTTCATGTTTACCTGGCCATCAACTGAAGTGGTATACTGCCTGCCAGCTTTGGTTGGCACTTTGCTATTGCGTGCAATAATGACATCCATTAACCCACCCATGGTTTCGATACCTAAAGAAAGCGGGGTTACATCAAGCAGTAAGATATCTGATCGGTTTCCGGCCAATACATCAGCCTGGATGGCCGCACCTAAGGCTACTACTTCATCAGGGTTAATATCATCCTGAGGTTTTTTGCCGAAGAAATTTTCGACTGCCTGCTTTACATAAGGTGTACGGGTAGAACCGCCGACTAAAATGACCTCATCTATATCAGCAGATGTTAAATCTGCATCTTTTAATGCATTTTTACAGGCTGTAATCGTTTCCTCTACTTTCGCAGCAATCAATTGCTCAAAAGTTTGCTTATCAAGTGTACACCAGATTTCGCCTACCTGTTCATTATATAAATTTTGGTTCGATAATGCTTTTTTTGCTGCCTCGGCCTGTAGCCTTAGTGTTTGCATCAAAATGTTATTCTGAGCCAGCGCCGTTACATCAAGTTTATTCTGGGCGAGCCAGTAATCTAAAATGGCCCGGTCAAAATCATCGCCGCCCAAATAGGTATTTCCGTTGGTAGCCAACACTTCAAAAATACCGTTTTGAATCTGTAGGATGGAAACGTCAAAAGTACCTCCTCCTAAATCGTAAACGGCAATGGTTTTCTGCTGTGTAGGGTCTAAACCAATCCCATAAGCCAAGCTGGCCGCAGTGGGTTCGTTAACAATGCGCATCACATCTAAACCTGCCAGTTTTCCGGCATCGCGGGTGGCCTGGCGCTGGCTATCGTTAAAATAAGCCGGAACAGTGATTACAGCCCTGTTCACTGGTGTTTTTAGCGCATGTTCGGCCCTGGCTTTTAGCTCTTTTAATATTTCGGCAGATAATTCAATCGGGGTATAGAAACGGTTTCCGGCCTGAATTTTTACCAATGCATCGGTATCATCATCAATAATTTTGTACGAAAAAGTAGCGGCGTGATCGGCTACATCTTTATACGAACGTCCTAGTAGTCTTTTAACAGAAAATATGGTGTTAGAGGGGTCAGTAGTTAAAAATTCCTTTGCCTCGTTACCTACAACGGCTTCGTTCTGATTATTGAAATAAACTACTGATGGCACCAATACGCCCTTGCCCGAATCGTTAATCACCTTAGGATTTTTATCAGGGTTAATAAACGCAACCAAACTGTTGGTGGTACCTAAATCTATTCCGACGATAATTTCTTCCTTTTGAAACGAACCTGTAGCAAGGTTAATCGATATTTTTGCCATAGCCGCAAATTTACAATATTGTTCCTAGGTTTCAGAACCTGAATGTTTTTTAAAAGTCAATAGTTTTTTAGTCGGGAGTTTGGAGACAAAGTCGGAAGGCTAGGCGTGTTATTGGTTGGGAGTTCGGAGTTTTTTAAGTTGTGAATTGAAGGTTTATACCGTTATATCTATGCACCTCTGATCTTCAACTTCCGGACCTAGCTTTGTTTACCATTTAAGGCGTTTAAGAACATAAAAGGATTTAAAATGTCAATATTTTCAGCTCCTATATCATCGGACCTCCGACTTCCAGACTTCCAACTTATTTATTTTTCTCTTCAATCCAAAGGCTCATGTACTTTGTACTTTGAAGGGTATGGTGGTTTAAAATCTGGCCAATGAAGTTGTTTTGGCGGTGTTTAATTAAGCCTGAGAGCAATTCGTTTACTTTCTGGATAAAAGGATCAGCAAAAACAGCAATAGCATAACGTTCATTGATAATTTTGATGCCCTGTTGTTGTGCCGCCTGCCATTCGGATTGGTGCTGGTAAAGTTGAGCCGCTTTCTCGACAAATCGAGTCAAATCATCTTCAATAAAGCCATTCCAGGCCAGGCTGCCTTTCATGGCTTCGGCGCCAATAGTTGTGGTTACCGATGGTGTGCCGGTTAGCATGGCATCAATAAATTTGCCTTTAACCCCAGCACCAAACTGGATCGGTGCAAGCAAAATTTTGTGTTTTGCAATAGTTTCCTTTGCGTTTGCGGCCCTACCTCTAATGAAAAATCGCTCTGCTTTATTTTCAAGCTGCCATACCTTTTGTGTAGGATAGGCTCCGTAAATGTTCAAGCTGGCTTCGGGCAGTTTTTTCCGAAGCAAAGGCCATACTTTGGTTTTTAAGGTTTGCAAGGTGTGCCAGTTGGGCTCATGTAGAAAATTTCCAATGAAAACAAAATCGGCCCTGTCTGCAAATGGAATCCATTTTCGGGTCATGTCTGCAGTAATTTGCTGCTCCAAAAAAGGCAGATAATACAGTAAGCCCGGATCAATTTTAAACTTTTCCTGGAGCAGCTTTATCTCTGCTTCCGAAATAATCAAAGACAGATCACAGCGGAGGATGGCTGCAATTTCGCGTTTGGCAATATCTGAAAACAGGTTTATTGCTTCCTGCTTTTTGGTGCTTTGTTGTCGGGCCTGCCGTAAAAAATGAAGGTCTTCGGTATCTAAAATGCGCAAGGCACCCGGGCATTCCTGCTGTACGCGCCAGCCGTATTGTTCTTCAATCATAAAACGATCGAACAGCACAATATCAGGGTTAAGCGCTTTTAAAATAGTATTGAAGCTTTCGTCGTTTAACTTAATTTCCTGTTCAGTAACTGTTGTATAGCTAAAATCATAACTGAATTCGCTTTTTGATGCTGCCGAAGCAAAAGTGACCTGATAGCCATTAGCCAGAAATAAATCAATCAATTGGACTATTCTTGTGCCTGCTGCCGACGATCCGGGTTCGGGCCAAACCATTCCAATAATTAATAATTTCTTTGTGGTCATGATTTAATTTTCTGCAAAATAAATGGTTTTTAGCTCACAATTTTAAAACCGTGCCGATTATTTCTAATTTTGCAGCTCAATTACAAAGCATCGGATGTTAGGATTAAAATTATTGACAGACCCGCGTTGGGCAAATATTGCGGAATCGAATTTAGAAGAGATTTTATCTGACCATGCCTGGTGCGAACAAAAAGCCGCGAGTAATGCCATTACATTAATTACACAAAATTCAGAGCATCAGGAACTGGTTGATGAGTTAACGGCTATTGCCATTGAAGAAATGCAGCACTTTCAAATGGTGATCAATATCATTAAAGAACGTGGCTATACGTTAAGCCGCGAACGTAAAGATGATTATGTAGGCAGACTGGTGAAATTCAGTAAAAAAGACGGCAGCCGTAACCAGGCTTTTATCGACAGGCTTTTGTTTGCGGCCATGATTGAAGCCCGAAGTTGCGAACGTTTCCGGGTGCTTTCTTTAAACATTCAGGATAAAGAACTGGCTAAATTTTACCATGAATTGATGGTTTCGGAAGCAGGCCATTACACCACATTCTTAAACTTTGCCCGTAAATATAGTACTGATGTGGATGTGGATAAACGCTGGAAAGAGTGGCTTGATTTTGAAGGAGAACTGATTCAGAGTTTTGGTACAAAGGAGGCGATACACGGCTAGATCAGTTTTCAGTTGGTAGTTAAACAATTTCCAATTGGCTATGCTTAATGTTAACTACTCATTTTCAGTTTTAGAGTGGACTATATTAAAAAGACAACTGTTATTTATAACCGCTAACTGAGTTTTATAAATAAAAATGGAATGCCTTTTATCGCTCAGTCTTCCGACTTTCGGACCTCAGACTTTCTGACTTATAAATATTCCACAGCCAGATCACAATATCCTGATAGCTATCAATGCCTTTCTGCTGGTTATTCAATTTTAAGAAACGATCGAAAGCGGCGTCCATATAACCGAACATATCACCGTTGTATTTGCGCCAGAATTCTTTTTCTGTCTTAAAATCGGCTAAAACCTGCGGCAAGAGCCTATCGTGTAATATTTTGTAGTCATCTGGCGATTTCATTCTGATTTCGAAAAGAATATACCTGAGCATTTCATAATTGGCTGAATACTGGTAATTCAAATCAGGGCTATTGCTTGCCGTTAGGTAGCCTAAAAGATTGGCTTCATCTTCGTAAGCAATACCAAGCTGGTGGGCAATTTCATGGCAGGAAACGTAAGGTTTAACAAAATCAGGCAAATTCATGTTCATATTGGCTTCACCTGAAAGGGGGGCATAATAACCCTCAATGCCAATTTTACTGATTATCCAAGAATTTAAAACGGCCTTTAAACAAGGATTATTATACCTGAATACCTTGTTTCTTTTCGTCATAATTGAATACGCTGCTGCAGATTTAGATTCGAGCTCATTAATTGTGTAAGCAGGCAATTTAACTTGCATCAATTTTAAGCTGTTGGTTTTATCAACAAAATAATTGCCCAGAACTACCAGTTCTTTAGCACTATACTTTTCGTTGCCAATTCCCAATTCTTCTCTTATGCTTGGCCGGCTATAGTTTAAACCCCAAACTATTTTGAAAACGATATAAAGTATTAAACAAAAGTTTGAAATCTGTAAGGAAATAATAATTATATCGCGTTTTTTTAAGGATTGACGCCTTTTGTAAAATCTAATAATTTTATACAGTATAAAGCCAATAAGTAAAATATAAATTAGGTCGCCGATAGCAAAAGGGAAAATACCTGATATAAACCTTAAAGCTGAAGAAATGTAAGGATAAAAACCTGTTGAATAATATTTTTGGACAAGGGAAGGAAAGAAGCCGAATAAGTAGATAGTAATGGCTATTCCAAAAATAATAGGGGATTTTAATGATAATGAACGGGTTGCCATTAATTATTTGTAGTGACCTCTTAAAGAATAGATGTTTAAAATATCGTCTATTACATCGTAAATAATTCTGTGCTCTGAATTTATGCTTCTAGACCATTGCCCAGATAAATCGTGTTTTAATTGTTCTGGCTTACCAATACCCATGAAGGGATTTTCTTGAATTGATAGGATTAATTTCTGTATTTTTTTCTGAACGGCCTTATTACCTGATTTCTTCCAAAATTCTAAATCAGTAATTGCTTGCTCATGTAATTCTATTTGCATACAATTACCAGGTTAAATAAAATGGCTTATATTATTTCCACATCGTGTCAACATCAATTTTATGTCCATGTTTTCCAGCTTTTCTGGCATTTACTCCTCTTAGAACTTTCTCAACAAATTCTGGATTATAAGTGCTTTTCTCGGTAGTGAAATCAATCTTCAAGGCTTTTATAAATGCCTTTAGAGCGGATAGTTGTTCTTTATTTTTTGGATGTACTATTAATGTTTCCATGTTGGTTCATTGTGAAATACAAATATAACAAATCTATCTGGTAAATGTTAAACGCTTGCCAATCTGGTCGGTAGTGAATTTGCCTTTAACATAAGCGAGGTTACCAGATACAAAAGTGTGCGTAATACTGGCTTTAAAAGTATCGCCATCAAAAGGGCTCCAGCCGCATTTGTAGAAATTATTCAGTTTGGTTACTTTCCAGGGATCATTCAGGTCAACCAGCACCAAATCAGCCCAGTAACTTTCACGGATAAAGCCCCGCTTTTCGATATCAAAGCAAATGGCCAGGCTGTGCGCCGTTTTTTCGACAATTTTTTCTAAAGAGATCTTACCCTGTAAATGCATTTCCAATAAAGCCGGTAAAGCATGTTGTACCAACGGGCCACCCGAAGGGGCCTGCGCATAAGCCTGTTGCTTTTCAGCTAAGGTGTGCGGAGCATGATCTGTAGCAATAACATCGATGTGATCATTCAAAACACCAGCTAAAACTCCTTTCTGATCATCTTCGGTTTTTACTGCAGGATTCCATTTGATGAAATTTCCTTTTGAAGCATAATCTTTATCATTAAACCAAAGGTGGTGTATGCAGGCTTCGGCGGTAATTTTTTTATCTTTTAATGGAATGGTATTGTCGAATAACGAAATTTCTTTAGCGGTCGAAATATGAAGGATGTGTAAACGTGTTTGGTAGCGTTTAGCCAGCTCTACGGCCAGCGAAGACGATTTATAGCAGGCTTCTGCACTCCGGATCAATGGGTGCATCTCAATGGTTAAGTCATCACCGTACTTAGCCTTATACTCCGCTAGGTTATGACGGATAGTTGCCTCATCCTCACAGTGTGTTGCCACCAATATCGGTGCTTTGCTAAAGATGTTTTCTAATGTTTTTTCATTATCAACCAGCATATTCCCGGTAGATGAACCCATGAAAACCTTAATTCCGCAAACATTTTTCGGATCGGTTTTTAAAACCTCCTCAATATTATCGTTACTGGCCCCCATGTAAAAAGAATAATTGGCCAGAGAAGTTTGCGCGGCAATGTCATATTTATCTGCAAGCAATTCCTGCGTTAAGGTATTGGGTACGGTGTTGGGCATCTCCATAAAAGAAGTAATCCCTCCGGCAACAGCAGCCATGCTTTCGGTAAAAATATCGGCTTTGTGCGTAAGTCCAGGCTCGCGGAAGTGCACCTGGTCATCAATCATACCTGGTAAAAGATACTGACCTTCGGCATTAATTTCCTGTGCACCGGGCGCAGCAAGATTCTGTCCGATTTTATCGATCAATCCATCTTTAATTAAAACATCGGCTACAATTTTTTGTCCTTCATTTACAATGGTGGCAGCTTTTATCAGGTAAGTATTCATGGTTTCAAAGGTAAAAATAGATTTGAGAAGTTAGATAGGAGATTTGAGAAATTAGGACGGGTTTATATGTCAACACGGTTAATAAACTAACCTCCGTATCCTTTAGATATGCGCTTTCAGTCAGGTTTGATTTAAACCTTCTGCCTTACACCTTCAAACCCTCAACCTTAATCACTATCTTTGTACGCTATGGCGAAACCGTTCGAAGAATTTAAGTTAAACAGGCAAATTTTAAATGCTGTGGCCGATGCGGGTTACACCGTTGCAACGCCGATACAGGAAAAAGCAATTGCACCCATATTGTCCGGTCAGGATATTTTTGGTATTGCCGAAACCGGAACCGGAAAAACTGCTGCGTTCGTACTGCCGATTTTAATGCAGCTTAAATATGCGCAGGGCGACAATATACGTGCTTTGATCCTATCGCCAACACGCGAACTGGCTATGCAGATTGAAGAACAGGTAAAACTGTTCTCTACTTATACCGATCTGCGTTCATTAGTAATTTTTGGTGGCATTGGCCCTAAAACACAAAAAGAACAATTGGCAAAAGGTGTCGATATTCTGATCGCTACACCCGGCCGTTTCCTTGAGTTATACCTGGCCGGCGATATCAATACGCAAAGCTTAAAGTTTCTGGTGCTGGATGAGGCCGATAAAATGATGGACATGGGTTTTATTGGCTCTATACATCGCATTTTGGAAGTTGTACCGCGAAAGCGCCAAAATTTACTGTTTTCGGCAACCATGAGCGATTTGGTTCAAAAAATTGCCGGCGATTTCCTGAAAAATCCAACTGTTGTCGAAACGGCACAACAGGCAACTCCTGCAGCTAATGTAAGCCAAACCCTGTATGATGTTCCGAATTTTAAAACGAAATTGAATTTATTGCAACATTTACTGAAGAATGATGAGGCATTTACACGTTTAATCATTTTCTGTAAAACCAAAACAGTTGCGGATAATATTTTTAGTTTTATTGAACGTAAATATGGTGCTGATCATGTTCGTGTAATCCACGCCAATAAAGGTCAAAATACCAGAATCAATTCCATTAATAGCTTTAAAGAAGGAAATGTAAGGTTTCTGGTCGCCACAGATGTAGCCAGTAGGGGTATTGATGTAAGTGATGTAAGTCATGTGATCAATTTTGATGTACCCATTATCATTGAGGATTATGTACACCGTATTGGCCGTACCGGCAGGGCTTTTGCCAAGGGCGACGCCATAACTTTTGCTACTGAAGGCGAAAAATACTACGTACGTAAAATTGAAAAGCTCATCCGTCAGTCCATCCCGGTTGCAGCCATCCCGCAGGGGGTTTTTATAGAGGAAACCTCCTATGAAGAGCGCCAGCAGATCGCAAAAGAGATTGATCTGCAGAAACGCAAGGAAGATCCTGACTTTAAGGGAGCCTTCCATGAAAAGAAAAACGCAAAAGCCATAGAACAGAAGGCCAGGGATAAAGCTAAGGCAAAGGCGGGTAAGGCAGTTAAAAGTTTTAAAAAGGGTAAACGTTTTGATAAGAAAAAGTAATGATTAAACTTCGCGTTACGCCATTAAACATTGTTGGTGCAATTGGCTTAGGTTTAATGGTTACTGGTCTTTTTTCTAAAAAAAGTACGGCACCAGGGCAGATTAACTTCAGTGGCTTTTATTTGCTTATTCTGGGTTGCCTGGTTTTGGTTACTTTCGTAACAGATCTTATCTTTCGCTTTACTTTAAAAGATATTAAGCGGATCTGGATGGTAGAACTGTTATTCATCGTTATTGCGGCAATATTGATGTTAATATTACAAAAACTATTATAATATCAAAGCAAAGTATTTGGTAAAATCATCATCTTTGCCCCGAATAAAATACCGGTAAATTGGTGTATTCCGTTTATCGGTGAAACCCATTTTGAAAATATGAAAAAAGCAGAAATAAAACTAACCGTTGAGTTAGATGAAGGTAACAATCCGGAGAACATACTTTGGGAAAGTACAGATTCAGGAAATGCTGATAAAGTGCCTGCAAAGGCTTTGTTTTTATCCGTTTGGGATCATAATTATAAAAATACATTAAAAATAGATCTTTGGACAAAAGACATGCCTGTAGATGAAATGAAGCGTTTTTTTTATGAAACCCTGCAAACCATGGGCGATAGTTTTTTGAAGGCAACAGGCGAAACGCTGATTGTAGAAGACTTGCGCGACTATTGCGCCCACTTTGCTGATAAGATGGGTATTATTGAAGGACAGTAGGCTGGTTATTGGTCATTGGTTTATTGGGCATTGGTTTATTGGGCATTGGTTTATTGGTCATTGGTCATTGGTCATTGGTCATTGGTCATTGGTCATTAAAAAATTGCCATGCAAGTTAGTGATCAATCATTGCCTTATTTCGTAAACCTTTCAATTATTAAAATTAAATTAAGCATCTTAAAACTATGTTAGTATTAAATAAATTCATGGCTTGGTTAGGCATTTTGTTATGCGTTATTGCCGGTTTCTGCCCAATGTTGAAAGTGCCAATCAAGGGTAATTGGAACTTATATCAATCTGATGCACGTTTATTTTTGATCACATATGCCATCATCGCTATTTCGGTGTTATTCCTTTTTATCAGAAAAGTTGGGGCATTCCGGTTTTTGAGTTTCATCATGGCTATCTGGTATATTTTAGCTGTTATTGCTGTTTATTTTACCGCTCATAACTATACTAAATATGGTTTTGCGAATAAACTGATCGGCAAAGTGGTCCATTTCCAGTGGGGATGGATTGTATTATTGGTAGGCGTTATATTGATGCTTTTTAGTGTTAAACGTGGAGAAAAAATAACAGCTTAGGTTTTTAATGCAATTGCGATGTTAATTTAGCTACATCGTATCCTTTAGCTTTGCACCTGGCCACAATTTCATCATGGGTTTTCTTCGGCATTTCCGGATTACGGCTCATGATGAATAAAAATCGATGATCGGGATGACCTACTACCACATAGGAATAATCAGCTGCAAGCTCGATAATCCAATAGTCTACCTTGATCGGCCAGATAAATTGCACCTGTAATGCTCCTTTACTACCGTTTTCTGATGGGAACATCTTCGATGTTCTGGAATAAACCTTTTCATCCCCGGGCTTTTTGTAAGTGGTTACAACGTTATAATAGCCATTTTGATTTAAGGTATAATTTGTAGTAGTCTCCCTGCTGCCTTTATCAAAAATTGTAGGGATAGAATATAATGAATACCATGTTCCTGCATATTTTTTTAAGTCTAATTTGGCTATAGGGACATTTTTTTCTATAGGTAAAAGGGCGAAAAGAATAAAGAGTATGGAGCAGATTGTTTTCATCTCAGCAGGGTTTGTTTTGATTTACGAAAGCACCCGGAAAACAGATTGTCAGAATTTATTTTTCGCTTTCCAGATAAAACCATCCAACACATAATGCGTAGCCTGTGGTAATGCCAATAATGGAACTATAAGGGAAAGCAGTTCGCTACTGCCAATTTGCGGTAAAGTAGAAAATGGTTTAAATACAGACAGGTGTTCTCTCCAAACTAATCCATCCCACAACCCTTCTTCTAAATAAGCCAAAGATATCAGAATGATCAGAAAGTAACATATTCCCCATTTCGTAAAGCTGAGCGTCATAATCTTAGATTTAATAGTGGTTTTGTTTATTTTTATCTTTTCAAAAAACCAGATCAAGGCCATGTATGGAATACCGTGCGAAATTACATTAAGTGTGGTGAAGGCCATGTCGCCATTAAAATAAACAATACCAAAATACCAAGACAGGAATGTGCCGATTACAATTAAATTTCGCGGGATATTCATCCATTTTCGCTTGATCGTAGTCAGTAGCTCTTTAACAAGGTAGATTGCAATGATGGCCATATATACAATCTCCGAACCTTTTAGCAATGCATCATTTTTAAATGAAAAAAAGTCGCCTTCTATAAACCAATTGAAATGTCTTGCCGTGCTAAGATGCCAGAATAGTAGTGGGTACAATGTTGCGGTATAAATGGCTACTTTATCGACGAGTCGCTCAGCAGGGGAAACCTTCTCATTGCGGGAATATAAACGCATAAATCCGTATTGTTGCCTGATGAAATGATAAACGGCCAGATAGGCCAGAATTCTCCAAAACCATAGGCCATCAAAGCGGTAAATTATTATGCCTACGATATAACAGGATAGGGGTATGGCAGTGAGTAAAGCATATTGTTTTTTAAAATTAACAGGGTTAAAATAGGTGCGGTACAAAGTGCTGTAGACATGGGCAACATCAATAAAAACAATTAAAAATACCCAATAGGTTATAGGGATTCCTTCGGTATTTTGAAATTGTGATGGAAAAAGGAACACCAGCAGCAAAGAAACAAACGAAGGTGACAGGATGAAAACAGTATCGCTAACCCGCGAATTTAACCATGGCTGATTTTGATTATGATGTGGCATTTATTACTTGTTTTGCGGCATTGATGCCTTGATGAAAAGCTTCTTCAAAAATTGAAACTCCACTTAAATCACTATGGGCAAAGAAAATTTTATTATCGATGGGCAACTTTGCTTTTTCCAGATTTTTACTCCAGATAAAATCTTTAGCAGGAGTGATCATACCATGCCCCCATACCCAAAAATCGATAGTCTCAATGGCTTTGGTAATTCCCGGATGTATCACTTCCAGTTCTGGAATAACGATATCAAGCCACTGTTCGTAATTTCTGGAATATGCGGCTAAACGGGCAATTGCAGGTTCAAAATCGCAGAGTGGGAGATAATAGGTAATTACCTTTTTATCTTCTGAAAGATTTAAATGTTGTTGCGCAGCATTTACGTAGCCAACAGATGAGGTATTGTAGGCCACATTATCCCAGCAAAGGCTTACTCCTTTCGATTCCGGTAATTCGTTGGTAGTAATATTTGCAATGAGCCATGGAGAATAATTAAAAGCTTTATAATCAATATTGCGGTTAAAATTTTCCAGCAAGCGGTTGTTTACAAACTGCGGAGCACATAAAATAATTTTTTCAACCTCAATATTTTCGGTAAGCTGCGTTTTCGTATTCCATACGGTTACTAAAGTATTGCCATTGCTTATCGGTTTTAATTCGTAACACAGGTTTGAGGTTTTTATATGCGCTTTGAGCTGTTCAGCAAGCTTTTTCATGATCCAGCCATTGCCTTCTGGCCATGTTAAAATCGCATTTTGCGCTGCATTTGCTGCCATGCCTCTGCGTGATGCAAAATAATGTAGGCCGGCCCAAGCCGATACATGACTGATTTTTTGACCATAATCATCTTTACAGGCATAATTTAAATACCACAGCAGATATTTGGAACGGTACCCCTTTTCTTTCAGATAAGCCTCAAAAGTTATTTTATCCAGTTTTCTGTAGTTTTCATCAGTAGAAGAAGAATTTAAAGGTATATTGAATAGAAATTTACCATCGTTACCCCTGGTGTTTTTTAGCTGATCTACCTCTGCTAAAAAACGCCTGACTTCCTTTTTATCGGCAATGGGTACACCAAAATCCGGAATTAAACCTTCCTGCCATGCGCCGTTTATTAATAATCTTTCTTCAGGATCAAAAGTTAAATAGTAATCGTTGTAGTAGGGTAACTGCCCCTCAAAATGCGTGATCACATCAATTTCCTTTAAAAAATCAATCAATAAAGCATCGTCGTTATTGGCTATGGTGATATAATGTGCACCTAAGGGATATGAAGCTATTTTGTTGCTTCCGAAATAGGAGTTGCCGCCGATGTGTTTTTCGAGCTCCAGAATTTCGAAATCAGTTTCGCCATTCTTTTTTAGCCATCTTCCGGCCGATAGTCCTGAAATACCGCTGCCAACAATCAGCGTTTTTACTTTTCTTGTATTCTTTGCCGAAGGTAGTTTAAGCTTATCACGTAACAGATGACCTGCGTTGGCGTCAGGGCCCTGCAAAGCACCCTGGATGTTATATTTAGCCGACCTGATTTTTTTGTAACAGCTATTTAGAAAAATGCCGCCCGTAATTAATCCGATCCTCAATAAAAAAGAGCGACGCTTCAGATAGGCCGAGAACTCATCCTTATAAAACATTTGCCCACTCATCTTCAAAATACTTAACCAGAATCTGGTTATTAAGCTTATTTACTTCAGTTTCTACCTTGCCCATATCTTTCGGAAAATAGAGCATTAAATCTAAGCTTTCTTTGGAAATAAATCTTAGGTCTGGCAAGTATTGTAGCGGCTTTTTATATAAATTATCGGGCTCTGTAGCCATAATATAGCCCCATTCGCCAAATGAAGGCACATAATTATGATAAGGGATAGTTTTCAAACCCACACTTTCCAAAGTTTTGTTTACCGTCCAAAAAGACTTTGGCGCAACGAAGGGCGAGGTAGACTGGACTACGATTAAGCCTTTTGGAGCAAGGATGCCTTTAACCAGTTTATAAAATGCATTGGTGTAGAGTTTCCCAACAGCATAATTAGATGGGTCGGGAAAATCAATCACGATAAAATCAAACTTCTTGCGTTGCGCTTTCACCCAACTAAATGCATCAGCATTAATCACTTTAACCTTTGGCGATAGAAGTGCATTTTTATTGAGTCCCAGCAAAATTTTGTTCGACTGAAAGAGGCGTGTCATTCCCTTATCCAAATCAACAAGGGTTACAGAATCCACATTTGGATATCTTAAAATCTCTCTAACGGCCAGTCCATCCCCACCGCCCATTACCAAAACTTGTTTTGCAAAAGGTAATGCCTGTAATCCGGGATGTACCAAAGCTTCATGATAGCGGTATTCATCGTCAGAGCTAAACTGAAGGTTTCCGTTTAGGAAAAGCCTAATAACCTTATTTTTTTTGGTCAGGATAATGCGCTGGTAAGGTGTACTTTTCGAGTAAATAATGGTATCACTATAGGTTTGACTTTCTGAGAAACTCGTTATTTTGTCGGCATAGATAAAACCTGAAAGTAAAGCGATCATACTGATAAAAGAACCGCCTTGCAGGTATTTTGCACCCTTAATCTCTCTTTTAAAGCTCAGGCAAACAATCAATGCTACAGCAACATTGAGCATTCCAAACAAATAGGCAGTTTTTACTAAGCCCAGATGTGGAATGAGCAGCAATGGGAAAATTAAAGAAGCCAGTAATGCACCAATATAGTCAAAAGTAAAAACTTTAGAGACCAGGTCTTTAAATTCATACCGATCTTTGAGGATGCGCATCAGTAAAGGGATTTCTAAACCTACAAGAATACCGGTTAAGCTTACAAAGCCATACAGCACAATCCTGAAGGAGGCAATGCTCTCGAAAACCAGGAATAAAACAGTTGAACTAAAACCGCCGACCAATCCAACCAGAATTTCAATCTGTATAAACCAGGAAAGGATATTTTTGTTAAAATATTTAGAAACCCAGGATCCTATACCCATCGAAAATAGGTAAACTCCAATTATGGTAGAAAACTGTGTTACCGAATCTCCAAGCAGGTAGCTGGCCAGTGTGCCTGCTATTAACTCGTAAATTAAGCCACAAGTTGCTACAACAAAAACTGAAATCAATAAAAGTGCTGGTAACTTTTTGTTCATGCTAGCTATGAATGGCTGAACTTATAATAATCGCGATAGCAATAACAAAGGCTGCAAAAACAATGGCTAAGGCTAAATTTTGTTTTTCCAGAATTTCTTTCCAGAGGTTTTCGGGCGTAATTTTCTCGATAACCCAAAAGGCGATAAAAAGAACAACAATACCCAATATAGAGTAAACCAAAGATGCAATAATGTACTTGATGTTGATTAATTCGTTTAAGCTCATAATTTTTTATTTATGGTAAAATCTGTTTACATGGCCGCCATGGCTTTTGTTTCCATTGAAGTCGGTGTTTTTTTCTACTTTGTCTTGGTAATAGGCATGCCCGTGGAGGCCGCTATAGCCATAATAACCCAAAATAATGAGTAGCAGAATGAGGTAATATTTAATTGGTTTTAAATCCATTTAATCTGCTTTTACAAAAGGTGAAAAATCACTGTTATCCCATCTTCTTTTTTCATAATTCCGCATCAGATACCAGCAAATTGCCGGGAATAGGCAAAGTATCATTATTGTAATCAATGTATTGCGCAGCATGCTTACGTTTGCGGTTGCCCTAATAAACAAGTTATTTCGGTATGTATACCCGGATGACGGATATACATTTAAGTGGTACTTGCCTTTGGGTATATCGGATAGAAGAATCGATTCTTCGGTTGAGCCTTCCTGCCAGCTTTCGCCATCTTCTATGCCATGGTAATATTCTATTCCCTTGCTTACTTCCCAGGTTTGGTTATTAGCCTCATTGACCAATACAATGGTCGTTTCCAGCCAGTTGTTGTCAACACCAGAAGCAATGTCAAATTCAATATTTGATGATTCATCTTCCATAACAAATGAAGGTGTGATGAAGGGTTTGAAAGCATCGGCACCCGCCTTGGCATCGTATGTAATTAAAAAATTATCATTTATTAATTCCTTTTCTGGTTTTACTACGCTAAAGAGCACATGCAAAAGTAAGACTACAATTGTGGCAATACAAGTTGCTTTTAAAGAGGATATCCATCGGTAATAAGCTTGAGATGGCTGGTTGGCGCCTATACCAATCTGTTCCGGAAGACTACTTTTATCAAGATTGAATGCGGTAGCAATTTCATCGCTGCTAAGGTATTCGCCAATGTAGTAATCGGTATAGTGTTTAGGTTTATTCATCACCTCCTTTACAATCATAAATGGTGGCGCAATATATTCGGTAGCTTTGACCCGCTCATTAACAACATCCCAATCCACTTCGCCAAGCATAGCCGTTACTATGGGGCTGTATTTGTTAAAAAGTTTGTATTCAATATCTTTATAATTGACATTTTGACCGCAGTTGGTAGGCTGTTTGTAATCAGTCAGAAACTCCTTACCTGCAATAAAATTCCAATGGCCGTTAAATTCGGATAAAGTAACGTAGCCCTTTTCAAGGCTGTTTAAAATATACTCCCGCCAGGCATAAATCGTATTCGATTCCTTTTTTTCTAAATAGGCGATAACCTGAAAGTCAGTACCATGTATGTTTGCCGTTGAACCCAGTTTCAATACAACAACCTTTTCTGGCTGATTTAATTTTTTATTTAACCTGCATTCTACCTGGTTAACAATATGTAAATAGGAATAACATGAAGGACAAGCGATGTACTCACTCTTAGCTGAATCGTAAAGAACAATATTTTGTTTGCATACTGAGCAGGGAATTGTTTCTGATAATTTGAAAAATGATTGAGCCGGTTTTTTCATTCACGTACAATTTCAGTCTTCTGTATCTCTTCGCCTTCAAAAAAGTGAAGTACGGCTTCATAGATCTCCCTAACTTTTTGGGTATTGTCTTTCTTGTAATTAGATAAAAAAATGTCGAAATTAGCCAGTTTAAATTCTGGCCAGGTATGGATGGATAAATGAGATTCTGTTAGGCAGATAACGGCTGTAAAACCTCCATTGGGAAAGTTATGGTAAACTTCGCCAACTTTTTCAAGGTTTTTTTGGTTAATTAGCTGGTTAAAAATAGCTTTACAAGCCTGATAAGAACAAAGTTGTTCAGCTTTTTTGGAAGAAAATTCAGCTAAAATGTGTAATCCAGGGGTATAGGTCATTGAGCGTTTGGTATCTTTCAAAATTAAAAAAGTATTTTCAAAGTACGTATTAGAAATCAAATTTAAATACTAGTAGTCAGCTATAAAATAATCCTCAACACTATCTTCCAGAGGAATATAAATTCTTTCCCATTCATCGCCATCCACAACTTCCCAGGTATGGCCTTCTCCGGCGATATCATTGGCAATGAGTATAATCCCCGGCTCAATGATAAAGGTTTCACCATTGCTCACGGTGAAACGGAGTTTCCCTTTTAGAGTAATTACATATTGACGGCGCGGTGCGGGGTGTGGGATGCGCTCTAAACTAGATACATCTGTTTGGGCGAAAAAGTAATTGGCATTGATGTGCTGGCGGATAGGGACTTTGCCAATTTCGAAAGCACATTTGTCGCCTTCAATATTAATTAAACGGATCGCTTTAAGGTAATTTTTTGGTGTTACGGCTTGATCTCTATTCATCTTCAAAAATATGGATTAAAATTTTAATTCAGTCTGTCCTCTCCAGGCAATTTCGCGTTCGTGCTGCAGTAACCATTGTTTACGCCATAAACCGCCGGCATAACCCACCAGCTTGCCATTACTGCCAATAACCCTATGGCAAGGCACAACAATGGCGATATTGTTTTTTCCGTTTGCGGCAGCAATAGCCCGTATCGCTAATGGATGGTGGGCAGAAAATTTAGCATACGAAATGGTTTCGCCAAAAGGTATGGCTAATAAATTCCGCCAAACCTCCTGCTGAAATTCGGTGCCATTTTGTTTAATTGGAAAATTGAATTGCTGTAACCTGCCATTAAAATAATCACCTAATTGTTGAGCAACTGTTAGTGTGAGCGGATTTTCAGTAAGTCCTGTAATATCTGTTTCAGCAAAAGTTACGGCGTGTACAAACTCATCATCGGCAAGGATGGTAATCTGGCCAATAGGTGATGCAATAACGGATGCGTTTTTCATGTCTTAGCTTTCTTTCACAGGTTGTACCGCTTAATATATATCATAAATAAGTTTTTTTCAAAATTATCTGCCTTTTGGGTTATTTTATGGCTTGTTAGTCATAAATGACATGGCGCGTTTTTAATGGTTATCAACTTAACATTTAACTTTCCTTTACTTTTCATGAAATAAAATATTGTTGCGCGGTCAGCGCTGTTTCATGCCGATTGGCGGTTGAAAAAGCATTTTTGTGCTCAATGTTTACATTTTAAGCTAAAAATAGGTTATTGGTGTGCAAAATCTCCTGAAGTATAGAGGTGATCTGATGCTGATTTCGTACCGGCATTTTCGATAAAGTCTTTGATTTCCCTGATGGTTTCGTCGGGCGCACTGATGTGTGGGAAATGCCCGGTAGCTTTCATTACAACCAGGAAATTGTCAGGCGTATTTTTGTGAATGTATTCTCCAACTGATTTTGGGGTTATTTCATCATCTGTACATTGCAGCGTTAGGCTTGGTACTTCGAGGTTTTTCAATTGGTCTCTGTAATCGGCTTTAAAGGTCGCCATTGCAAAAGCAAGGGCCACACTTGGCTCAGTGGCTTCAAAACATTCCTGTAAAAAATCACATAGTTCAGGTTTACAAAGGCTGTCCATCACTCGTGGCACCAATTGTTTACTCCAGGCTACATAATCCTGGGCGATGTGGGTAAAGATGGTTTCTATATCTCCGGTGTTAAATCCGCCGATATAATCACCATCGTTTAAATATCTTGGTGATGGACCGATAAAAACCAGTTTTTTAAATACATCCGGAAGCTGCAGGGCGGCAATCATGCCAATCATGCTGCTAACCGAATGTCCAATAAATATAATATTCTTGAGGTCAAGTACCTGTATGATGTCAATTATATCACAGGCATATCCTTCTAATGTAGCATATTTCTTTTGGTTGTATTGGCTAAGGTCCGAATCACCAGCGCCTACGTAATCAAATAAGATCACTTTGTAATTTCCCAGGAAAGCATCTGTAATATATTTCCATGAATTTTGCGCACAGCCGAAGCCATGAGCAAACAGAAGTACCTGGCTGCCTTCGCCAAGTATTTTTACATTATTTCTGATGAGTATTGGATGCAAAGTGTTTGATTTTAAAATTCCTCATTAAGTTATGGAATGTAACGGTTTTTTTATGGAAAAATAAAAAATGAACAAAATGCACTGGGGTAAGCTGTTGGCAGGCATTCAAACGTTCTTTTTAATGTTCCTGAAATTGATAAAAAATTCCCGGGCGCTAAATGATTTGTTTCAATCATGACCTAATTGGCAATTCTTTTTTATATCTTCGTTTTATAAATGTCTTTAAGACGTTTATTTTAACCAAATTTTATAAATACTGCTTTTGGACGGTATAATCCGCTAGCCAATGGTTTACTAAACCTTTAATTTTATGAGCAATCAAATTATACCAGGCCGTTTTTTATCCTGGGTTTAATCATCAATAGAAGGCACGTAAAACAGATTATTTTATCGCCAAAGGTTATTAACGGTCTACCAAAACTTTACCCACTACGATCAATCATCTTTGTTATGAAGAAGTTTTTAAAAATGAAAAAAATAATTACCGCCGTTTTGTTATCCGCTTTATGCGGAACTGTTTTTGGGCAAACTGTCTTGCAGCCATTTAGTTTAACGGAAGTCCGCCTGCTTGATGGGCCTTTTAAACAGGCACAGGAAACTGATAAAAAGTATATGCTATCGCTGGATGCAGATCGGCTTTTGGCGCCCTATTTAAGAGAAGCAGGGTTAAAACCTAAAGCTGAATCCTATGGTAACTGGGAAAACACAGGTTTAGACGGGCATATCGGCGGACATTACCTATCGGCCCTTTCGTTGATGTATGCTGCTACCGGCGATGCAAAGGTGAAGGAGCGGATAGATTATATGATTACCGAGTTGGACAAATGCCAGCATCAAAATGGTGATGGTTATCTTGCCGGAATCCCCGGAGGTAAGGAAATCTGGAAAGAGATTAAAGCCGGTAACATCAGATCATCCAGTTTTTCGCTCAATGGAAAATGGGTACCGTTGTACAATATTCATAAAATTTATGCAGGCCTGTACGATGCCTATGCAGTTGCCGGCAATGCAAAAGCGAAGCAAATGCTCATCAAATTAACAGATTGGTGCGTAGATCTGGTTTCCAATTTGTCCGATCAACAGGTACAGGAATTATTAAAGAGCGAACATGGTGGATTAAATGAAGTTTTTGCCCATGTTTATGCAATAACAGGCGATAAAAAGTATCTTCAATTGGCCAAAAGGTTTTCAGATCAATCTCTTCTCAATCCACTATTAAAAAATACGGATGCTTTAAATGGCTTACATGCTAATACACAGATTCCGAAAGTGATTGGTTTTGAGCAGATTGCGCTGTTGGATAAAAATCCGGCCTGGGCTGATGCCGCTGCTTTCTTTTGGAAAACAGTAGTCGATCACAGAACAGTAGCCATCGGAGGAAATAGCGTTCGAGAGCATTTTCATCCTGCAAATGACTTTTCTTCAATGACAGAATCGCGTGAAGGACCCGAAACCTGCAATTCTTACAACATGTTGAAGCTGACCAAACAGTTGTTTTTGGCCGATCCTTCAAATACTTATCTTGATTATTACGAACGTACGCTTTATAATCATATCCTTTCTTCGCAAAGGGCAGAAGGTGGTTTTGTATATTTTACGCCGATGCGTCCGGGGCATTACCGTACCTATTCGAATCCGCAGGAAAGTTTCTGGTGCTGTGTAGGTTCGGGATTGGAAAACCATGGCAAATATGGGGAACTGATTTATGCACACCGTGCGAATGATGTATTTGTGAATCTTTTTATCCCTTCAACCCTAAACTGGAAAGAAAAAGGTATTCAGCTTACACAGCAAACGCTTTTTCCAGATGCAGAAAAAACAACGATCAAACTCCAGCTAAAGCAAAACCAGCGTTTTGCCTTACATTTCCGTCAGCCTTCCTGGGTAGGACAAGGGAAATTGGTTGTAATGGTAAACGGAAAAAAGGTAATGGCTAAAAGTGAAGCAAATGGTTATGCCAGTATCGATCGCACCTGGAGTACGGGTGATGTAGTTGATCTGGCCTTGCCGATGCATACCTCAACAGAATTTATGCCTGATGGTTCTGATTGGGTTGCCTTTCTGCGTGGACCAATTGTACTTGCTGCAGAGATGGATACTTTGAATCAACCTAATTTAACCGCTGATGGCAGCCGGATGGGACATATCGCCTCTGGTGCTTTATTGCCGATTAGTGATGCGCCCCTGGTTACCGGGCCGAAAAATACGCTTGCCAATGAAATTACGCTGACCGATAAAAAAACTTTAACCTTTAGTGCCCGTAATGCGGTCTATCAGCCCAGATACAAATCCTTAAAATTGGTTCCTTTTTACACCCTTGCCGAAAAGCGGTATGTAGTTTACTTTCCTTACAGCAGTGAACAGGCTTTGCCGGAACGTGCAAAGGCGATTAAACTGGCTGAAGAAGAAAAGATGAAGATTGAACAGCAAACAGTCGATCTGGTTAATCCTGGTGAACAACAACCAGAATCTGATCATAATTTTAAAGGTGAACAAACCGATAACGGAACCTACCAGGAAAGGCATTTTAGAAATGGGAAAGCATGGTTTAGTTATATGCTTAAAAACAAAGATTTATCTGGAAATAAGCTGAGTTTAACTTATTTTGGAAAAGAAAAGGATAAACGCTTCGCTATCCTGATCAATGGAGTTAAAATTGAAAATGTGAAGTTAGATGGAAGCAAGGGAACTGTTTTTTACACCCAGCAATATCAGATTCCAAAAGCGCTATTGAAAGCAGACTTAGAAGTGAAATTTGTTGCCGATCAGGGATCAGCGATTGCCAATATTTATGAAGTAAGGTTGGTGAAGTAAATTTTCACTCCCGTGGTCTGGTCATCACAGACCACGGATTAAATCTAATTCTTATAATCTGATCCAAAGATCTCTCCACTTCGCATTGCTCCGGCCGGACGATATTCTTGTTCCATGTTCTGTATCCTCACAGACCACTGGCATTTTCAAATGCGATTGTTCATCCTGAGCACTAATTTGTTATATAAAATAAATATGAGTAACGGGATTTAAAGGAATAAATTACCTCCAATGATCGTCATTGCAATAATGGTTTTTCTTTAACTTGTTCCATGGTCTGTGTCCTCACAGACCATGGATCAGATCTAATTCTTATAATCAGATCTAAAGATCTCTCCACTTCACATTGCTCCGGTCGAGAGTACGACATTCTTGTTCTATGTTCTGTATCCTCACATACCACTGGCATTTTCAAATGCGATTGTTCATCCTGAGCACTAATTTGTTATATAAAATAAATATGAGTGACAGGATTTAAAGGAATGAATTACCTCCAATGATCGTCATTGCAATAATGGTTTTTCTTTAACTTTTTCAGGATCTATGAGGAAGGTTTTTGAAGCGAATTGCAACGACGATAAAATCTTCTGTCGTAAATAATCAGAAAGCTGCACCGTAAAACAAGTTCAGCATGTTGCGTGGTGGAGATTTATCTTAATGGTCTGTGAGGACACAGACCATGGAATGTTGATTTAAATTGAATGTACTATTCCGTGGTTTGTGTCCTCACAGACCACTAGCGCTATTTAAATGCAATCGTCCTCCTGAACATGGTTCAGGATCTTGTTGGAGAAATTTTATACTGCTTTAGCCTTATTTTATTGCCTTAACAAGACTTCCAGTTCTTTTTCTTTAATGGTTAATATGGTGCCATGCCTTAAGCCTTTTGGCAGGGAGATCTGGTCTGAAACATCAGTCCAGTTTTTTAAATCTGCAGATTCTATCGCCCCATATTTATGGTCGACGTACTTATCGAAATACACCAACCATTTATTGCCGATTTTTAGGGTGGTTGGGCCTTCAGCCCAGTAATTTCCGGTAATTGGATTTCCTGCTTGGCTATACGGACCGGTCAACTGATCAGCATACGCTATTTTAATGTTTTTTTGGACAGGTTGACGGGTTTCGTCTTTTAAAAACATGATAAACCTTTTACCGTCTTTTACAATAGTGGCATCAATTACGTTAAATCCCGGATCGTAAAGCAACCTCGTTTCCGAATAAGTTTTGAAATCTTTTGTCGTAACGTAATAAATTCTGTGGTTATATCCGTTTTCCTCCGTAGAGGCCGTTTCATTAAACTTATTTTTAATGGTTGTAGCCCAATAAATCATATAGGTTTTGGTCGGGCTATCGTAGGTGATTTCAGGAGCCCAGGTATTTCTGGCCCCATCTTCTTTACGCATCACAGGTATAAACTGTTGTTCGCTCCAGCTAATGAGGTCTTTCGAACTGGCATAACCAATGCCTTTGTCGTTCCAGCTCACCGTCCACACCATATGGAATAGGCCATCGGCGCCTCGTATAATACAAGGATCTCTCATCAGCTTATCTTGGCTTACTGTTGGGGTTAAGAATGATTGATCATTTTTAAGTGCCGTCCATTTGTAGGCATCGTTACTATAAGCAAGGTGCAAGCCATCCTGGCCATTATCTTTAAAATAGGCAAAAAGGTATGGCCCTTTTGCAGATTGCGCCTCAGCATTTAAACATGCTGATAACAACCATACAAAAAGGCATCCTAGTTTTTTCATGATTTTTAATTTATTTAACAACGATCGCAAGCCGTTCAAAAACTTCATTTCAGGCAGAAAATTTGATCTTTCTTATGAAATTATTTCAATTCCAGAACCACAACAGATTGCGCCGGTAACTCTACTTTTAATGAATTACCCGATTTTTTGGCGCCTGTAAATTTAGCATTGTGTACTTTGTTCAAATCGTTAAAAGTGTTTACGTCGGTAAGTTTAGCAGAGGTTAAAATCTGCCCGGTAACCGAGTTCCATTTCAAACCATCTAAAACCGTACTGATTGCAATTTTTTTATTTGGATCTAAATTAACCAATGAAATATGGATCGCACCGCTGGCATCCTGCGAAGCAGAAACATTCAGCGCTGGTATTTTTTGGTCTCCTACTACATAATCGGGGCTGGTAAAAGCAATTGGTAAATATTTGGCATCCTGGTGTACCTTGTAAAGATCAAAAACATGATAAGTAGGGGTGAGGATCATTTTATCTTTCTCGGTTAAGATTAAAGCCTGTAGAACATTCACAGTTTGGGCCAGATTAGCCATTTTAACACGATCAGAATGGTTATTGAAGATATTTAAGGTTGTGCCTGCAATTAAAGCATCGCGTAAACTATTTTGTTGATACAGGAAACCAGGGTTGGTTCCAGGCTCCACATCAGTCCATATTCCCCATTCATCAACCACCAAAGCAACTTTCTTTTTAGGATCGTATTTATCCATTATTGCAGCGTGTTTGCTTACCAGTTCTTCCATGTGCAGGCAATTTTTCATGGTCGAAAAGTATTGAGCTTCATCAAACTTAGTGGCAGACCCTTTTGCGTTCCAATTTCCGGTTGGAAGCGTATAATAATGCAAGGTTAATCCCCACATTTGGTCGCCAATATTTTTCATACAGGTTTCAGTCCAGTTATAATCTCCCGCATTAGCGCCACTGGCAATTCTTTTTAACGGAGCGCCCGGATAATTGCGGGCATAGGTGGCATATCTACGGTACAAATCAGAATAATAGGCCGGTGTCATGTTGCCTCCACATCCCCAGCTTTCGTTACCAACCCCCCAAAACGAAACTTTCCATGGTTTTTCTCTTCCATTTTGGCTGCGGATGGCTGTCATGGGGCTTACGCCGTCAAAATTTAGGTATTCAACCCATTTAGCCATTTCTTCAACGGTTCCGCTGCCTACATTTCCGGCAATATATGGTTCACAATCAAGCATCTGGCAAAGGTCTAAAAACTCGTGTGTGCCAAAGCTATTGTCTTCAGTTACGCCGCCCCAGTTAGTGTTGACCATTTTTGGGCGCTGGTTTCTGGGGCCAATGCCATCTCTCCAGTGGTATTCATCAGCAAAACAACCACCGGGCCAGCGCAGGTTCGGAACTTTTATCTTTTTTAATGCCTCTACAATGTCTAATCTTATTCTACCTTTATTTGGAATGGTCGAATTTTCATCTACCCAAAATCCCTCGTAAATACAACGGCCCAGATGTTCTGAAAAATGGCCATAAATGTGTTTGCTTACCACTTGGTCGCCTGCAGGCTTAATGGTGAGCTGGGTTTCGTTTTGGGCTTGTGCTAAAATAGAACTACAGAATAAAGCCGCAGATAATAAAAATTTTTTCATGTTGATCTCGTTAAATCTATGTGGTAAATGGAATTTTGATGACGTTAAAAGAATAAGGTTTTAACGAAATATTTAATTTCTTGCCTTTAAGGTTAATCGTGCTTTTTTTCGGACTTACCGCTTCAGGATTTTCGAATGAGTTAACCTGTTTAAGGTTGCTGTTTGCTATTTCCTCATTGGTACCCTTGCTTTTTAATTTCAATTTTCCTTCAAGGTCGAAATCGATCTGCTGCGGTTGATTAGCGTTATTGGCAATTTTAATGATGAGTTCTTTTTTTACCTGATCGGTTACGGCAGAAGCGTAAAGTCCATCCTGTCCGATAATGTTTTTATTATCAAGTGTAATCGAAACCACATCCGTTCCCTTGTTGGTAGAAAACTGTTTCTGAACATAATAATCTGGTGTGCCATACGATTTTAAATTATCTACCCAGATCATATCCGGCGCCCATTGCCAGGCGTCGATATTCGCAAAAAGTGGTGCGTATGAAGCCATCTGAACCACATCGGCATTACGTTCCAGGCCGGTCATTAACGAAGCCGAAGCCAATGCACTTTCCCAATTATTTCTATTGCTGCCTTCAATTTTACTATCGGCGTGCACCGCATATTCACCCACAAAAACTTTCGAGCCGTTGCGCGGGTAATTGTCATACCGGCCTGCATTTTTTAAGAACCAATCAGCCGGACGGTAATAATGTTCATCTATAAAATCAGCATGATTATTTCTTAATGTGGTATTAAGCAGGTTAAAACGGTCGCCTTCCGGATCCGTTCCGGAGCTGTTAATGATTTTAAAATCAGGGTATTTTGCTTTGATGGCTTTGGTGAAAATGGCAAGTCTTTCTAAATACTGCGGACCCCAGTTTTCATTTCCTACACCCATCATTTTTAGGTTAAACGGTTTTGGATGACCTAAATCAGCACGCATTTTGCCCCATTTGGTTGTTACATCGCCATTGGCAAATTCAATCAGGTCTAAAGCATCCTGTACATAAGGATCCAGTTCATCAAGCGAAGCAACTTCAGCCGAGTTGAACTGGCAGGCCATACCGCAATTTAATATCGGCAGGGCGTCTGAGCCGATATCTTCAGCCAGTTGGAAATACTCAAAAAAGCCTAGGCCAAAACTTTGAAAATAATCTGGTGCGGCACGGTAAGGAAACTCGG
This sequence comes from Pedobacter suwonensis, assembly GCF_900111825.1. Taxonomy (GTDB): domain Bacteria; phylum Bacteroidota; class Bacteroidia; order Sphingobacteriales; family Sphingobacteriaceae; genus Pedobacter; species Pedobacter suwonensis. Next base: position 29,347 of record NZ_FOJM01000024.1, on the reverse strand, counting down.
TATTCCAGCGGTTAATAATCAGTTGTCTGTTTTCAATCGGGCCAATGGTTTTTTTCCACTGGTAACGGTTTGCCAGGTCGGTGCCTTCTACAATACAGCCGCCAGGAAAACGGATAAAACCAGGTTTCATATCGGCCAATAACTGCACCATATCTGCCCTTAATCCCTGCGGACGGTTTTTCCAGGTATCGCCTGGGAAAAGACTGATCATATCCACGTCAATATTTCCATTTCCCTGAAACAGAATGGAAAATTTAGCTTTAGGATCGGTTTCAGTAGCGATAAAACTTGCTGATTGTTTTTTCCAGTCGTTTCCTGTTTGATCAGGAGTCAAAGTGCCTTGTCCGATGATTTTATTGTTCGCATCTTTTAACATCAGTACCAGTTTAACCCCTGGAGTTAACTGGCGGTACATCAATGAAAAATCATAGCGCAATCCTTTTTTAACGCCGATACCTTTAAATCCTTCGTTTATAAGTTCAAAATCGTCAGTTTGTTTTTTTACCTGTAAATATCTGGGGTTGGCGGTATTTACCTCTTTGCGGTTTACCACCAATATTTCTCCTTCCTTTGGATTTTTACGCTGGATGCTCCAGCCCATCAGCGGTTTTGTAAATTCGAAAGAGCGGTTTTTAATCAGTTCGGCATAAATACCACCATCGGCACCAAAGTTAATATCCTCAAAAAACACACCCCACATATTAGGTTGCACTTTAGCAATAGGCTGGTCTGTTTTAACTTTAATTACTTTTGCAGTTTGTGCCTGCACTGTTGTAGTGTATCCAGCTCCGATGGCAGCGTAAGCTATACATGCAGAGAAGATACTCTTTATTTGGTAATTTAATTTCATACGGTTTAATATCTGGAAGATTCTAAAAGTAAAAGTAAAATATTTAACATAATAAACGTTATACGTACATTTATTTTTTTCTTCTGTTGGTGTTTTATTTATTAATTCTACAATCGGCGTATTGAAGAATATAATTTGAACAGCAAAAACTGCTGTGGTAAAAGCATTTAATTTTTTTATCAGGTATGGGAACGCGAAAAGTTAAATTCTGCCAATCAGCTGAGCCCATCATGTGGAGTATTCCTGGTTTGTTTCTTGTTTGGTATTTGGAAATGAGCATACACTAGTTCTTGGCGGTCTGCAGCCCCGCTTTTCCATTACAAGTCCTCGCTACGCTCCGGGCTTTCCATTGCAATACGGGTTTAGGAACGAAGGTTTTTTGCATATTCCAGCTTAAAAAATGAATACTATTTTTGCCATATAGCCCCGGTTGCAGCGATACCCTGCAGCAACGAGGTACGAGGCGGCGAAGCGTATAGCGGAAAACGGGAAGAAATTTAGTGTTTTGCATTAACCCTGCGCTCCCTATAATAAAAATACTTTTACCATACTCAATTGTATTCGCGAAGCACGAAAATGAATATTTAAAGTGATCTGTGAAAACATGGAGCACGTGATCAGGAAGAATCTTATTTGCAGATTTAGCTACAGCATTACGATTCCCAGTCAGGCTGGGAATGACGGATTTTATTCTCCAGTTTTTAACAATTTGAACTACAACTTCAAATAATCCGGCATTTCTTCTACAAAGTTAAAGCTGCCTTTCTCCAGATCCATTTTGGCATAAACATGCTGCAGACCATTGGTTAATACAATCCATTTGGCCTGATGGATCGAATTGTACCTCGAAGCCTGCTCAAAAACCGATTGGGTAATTTTTACTTTTGGTGCCTTACATTCAATCAGCATCAGTTTTTCGCCGGCAGTATTGTAAACCAAAATATCACTTCGTTTTTGCAGTTGATTTAAGACCAAACCACCTTCAATCTGAATTAACGTACGCGGAAATTTCTTTACCAGGATCAAACTTTGAATAAAATGCTGACGCACCCATTCCTCGGGTGTAAGCACCAGGTGTTTCTTCCTCAACTCATCGAAAATAAATACCACACCATCTTTTTTGGTGATTTTAAATGGATAAGGTGGCAGGTTAAGCGGAGTAGGAGTGAACATTTCAGTTGGCAGTTTTCAGTTGACAGTTTTCAGTTGGCAGTTTTCAGGTAATAAAAGAACAATTTTTGGGCTATTTTAGTGCGTATATTTCATTATTAATCTATTAGCACTTTTTGATGTTTAATGCCAGTTATGTGAACAAAATCTACATTGTTTAGCTAATGGTGTCCTTGCAAGTTTACCGCAATTGGGACATTTATTTAAGGATACTACCTCTTGATGTTGTAGTAAAATTCTTTTCGCAACAGTGAGTTCGAATGAATCGTATCCATCTTGCAACAACACTAAGATATTCTCATCTTCGCTTAGCCAGCCAGCTTTTTTATATACATTAATGACCTTCCGGTTATTTACTTGGCCTGAATCTAATCCCAGCTTAATTACAGAATGGGTATGCCGAATTGCTAACCTCTCTTCTTTAGAGAGAAGATTAGAAAAATAATTCACAATATATTTTGCAGTATCCTGATCCATTATAACTCAGTGACTCCAAAGTTAATTAATTTTGTGCTATGCAATGAAGTCTCAAATCTCGTGTCTCAAATCTCATATCTATTTTTTCAAATCCAGTCTCAAATCTCACATCTATCCTCTCACATCTCTTAATTTATAAACATTTGCCCAAATCCTTAAACCTAAATTGTAATTTTACACGCAATGACTGCTGCCGAAATTATTAAAGATCTCAAAGCCCGAAAGTTCAAACCTGTCTATTTATTGCATGGTGAAGAATCTTACTATATCGATCAAATAACGGATTATATTGAAGATAAGCTGCTGAACGATGCTGAAAAAGGCTTCAATCAAACGGTTTTGTACGGTAAAGATACCGATATGGCAACGGTTTTGGGGGCTGCAAAGCGTTATCCCATGATGTCTGATTACCAGGTGGTGATTGTTAAAGAAGCGCAGGATTTAAAATGGGGTAAGGAAGACAGCTCTAAAGAGGGTGAATTTGTACTCAATTATTTTGAAAAACCACTACCGAGTACCATTTTAGTGCTGGCTTATAAATATGCCAATTTCGATAAGCGTAAAAAAATATATAAAGCCATCAATAAAAGCGGACTGATTTTTCAGTCAGATCCGGTTCGCGATTATAAGCTGGTACCCTGGATTGAAGAATTTGTTAAAGAGAAAGGGTATAAGATCGATCAGCAGGCATCGGCGCTAATGGCTGAGTATTTAGGTACAGATCTTTCCAAAATTGCCAACGAAATCGAAAAGCTGATGCTGAATGTTTCGAAAGAAGTAACCATCAATACTGATCTGGTTCAGAAAAACATAGGCATTAGTAAAGAATATAACGTTTTCGAATTGCAGAAAGCACTGGCCATCCGCGATGTATTAAAATGTAATAAAATCATCAATTACTTTGCCAGCAACCCAAAAGCCAATCCAACCGTAATGGTTTTGGCCAATTTAGGTGGTTATTTCACAAAACTCCTCAAATATCATTATATCCCCAATAAAGCCAATGCGGCATCCGCGTTGGGCGTGCCTCCGTTTTTTATCAAAGATTATGAGGTAGCAGCAAGAAATTACAATACAGGGAAAGTTTTCCAGGTAATCAGCTTACTTCGCGAATACGATTTAAAAAGCAAAGGATTAGATAGTACCGGGAATGTTGATGATGGAGAACTCTTAAAAGAACTGGTGTTTAAAATTGTTCATTAATTAAACTTTAAAAAATTGCAGCGCATCTTTCTGCACTCAATCCTGGTAATTGACCTTGCTTTTTCGGCTAAATGCGAAATGATGAGCTTGTCCTCACATAAAAGCAAAACTAACGGATCAGTAGGTTAAATCTATACATTTAGTAAAAAGGTTTTATTGGTCTACGATCTGATTATGCTATCGTTTGTCTGATTAAAATTTAACTTTATCTGGTTGTAAATTAACTAATTGTATGCTTTGTGGGCGATTGTTTTTGTAAACTGATCTGCTAATGATATATTTGTTATGCAACCGATTGTTTTGTTGTACTTTAACCAAATCAAAATTATGATCTACAAACGAATGATGTGCTGCCTGGCACTCTTAACCAGCTGCGCAGCTTATTCTATGGCCCAAAACGCCAACCCTTATATCATCAATGCAACAACTAAACCATATTTATTGCGAAGTTTCCTGATGTTTGAAGGCAAAAAACGTACCCATGTAATTTCTGTAGGTACGCCCGAAAAGGTAAACTACGCTTACGATTTAAAACAGGGTGCTTTGCTGGAAATATGGCGTGGAGATTTTATAGATGCCAGAGAAATGTGGGAAGATAGGGGAGAACCTCAACTGGCTAAACCTCTGGGTACCGTTTTACCACTTTCTGCGGCACCGACTCTTGCGATATTGGCAGATAAAGACGCGGCCTGGCCAGATTCCGTCGCATTTGACGATCTGCAAACCCAGGGTTATGTTTTAGATAAAAGCAAAATGCCTGCATTTTTATATACGGCTAACGGTGCCGATGTAAGCGATAAAATAGCGGTTTTAGATGGCGGTGCAGGACTCAGCCGTACCATTAGTATCAAAACTAGCAAGCAGCCGCTTTATTGCCGAATTGCGGTAGCGGCAAACATCGAAGCACATAAAAATAACAGTTATGTTGTTGGTGACAAAGCCTATACTATAAAAGTAGCTGATAGTGCAAAAGCTTTCATCAGGAAAACCCAAAATGGTAAAGAATTGCTGGTACAACTGGCCAATGCTACCGATTCGTTAACCTATTCCATCACCTGGTAATCAAGACATGAAAAAATCAACATACTTATTGTCTCTTTTGTTGCTGGGCACTGGTCTGGTAACGGTAAAAGCACAAACACAACCACAAACAGAAAAACAGATTTATCCCATCGTAACCGTTCCCATCCCAAAAGAAATTTCACTTGAAGTGGGTGGAATGACTTTCTTACCTAACGATGAGCTGGCAGTGGCCACCCGTAAAGGTGAAGTCTGGATCATTACCAATCCGTATATGAAAGACGGCCAACAGCCCAAATACCGCTTGTTTGCGCATGGCATGCACGAAGTTTTAGGCTTAAATTACATCAAAGGAGATATTTACCTTACCCAACGCGCTGAAATTACACGCCTGCGCGACCTGGATGGTGATGGCGAAGCCGATGAATACCGCACGATGTACTCCTGGCCATTATCGGGCAATTACCATGAGTATGCTTATGGACCGATGTTGGATAAAGATGGCAACATGGTGGTTACCTTGAACCTGGGCTGGATTGGTTACGGCGCCAGTTTATCTAAATGGCATGGCTGGATGCTCAAATTTACACCCGATTTTAAGCTAAAACCTTTTGCAACCGGTTTCCGCTCGCCTGCAGCAATGGCGCTGAATAATGATGGCGAAATATTTTACGCCGAAAACCAGGGCGACTGGGTAGGCTCGGGCAGTATTACCCACGTAGAAGAGGGCGATTTTGTAGGCAATCCTGCCGGCTTAATATGGTCAGATGAGCCTGGCTCACCAGTTAAACTTCATAAAAAGGATATTCCTGATACGGGTGAACCGGAATTTGAAGTTGCCAAAAGAGTGCCTGGATTAAAAACTCCTGCGGTGTGGATTCCGCATTCCATTATGGGCAACTCTACTTCAGGTATCCTAAATTATACGAATAACGGCAATATGGGGCCTTTTAAAGGGCAGCTTTTTGTGGGCGACCAATCGCAGAGTAATATCAACAGGGTATTTTTGGAAAAAGTTAAAGGGGTGTATCAGGGTGTGGTATTTCCATTCCGCAGGGGATTTTCTTCGGGTATCCTTAGGATGAACTGGGGATCGGATGGCAGTATGCTGGTGGGGATGACTTCGAGAGGATGGTCATCAACAGGCAAAGCAGAATATGGACTGCAGCGTTTAACCTGGTCGGGTATTATGCCATTCGAGGTGCAAACAGTAAAGGCGCAGCCCGATGGTTTCGAACTGGAGTTTACCATGCCGGTTGACGAAAAAACTGCCCGCAATGCAGGCACTTATAAACTTTCTACTTTTACCTATAAATACCACCACATTTACGGCAGTCCGGTAATTAATCAATCGGCACGCAGCATAAAAGCCATTGTGGTTTCTCCTGATCATAAAAAGGTACGTCTGGTGTTGGATAGTTTAAAAGAAGGTTATATCCACGAAATCAAAATGGAAGGATTGCGAAGTGAGAATGGAAAAATCCCTTTATTGCACGATTATGGATATTATACCATGAACAAAATTCCGGATGGAGAAAAGCTGGCGCTAACTGATGAAAATAAACCTACCGGCAATGCACAGGCAGCACACCATATGGAAGGCATGGAGCATCACCAAATGGGCAATATGCCTGCAGCGGGTGGCGCAGTTAAAGGCAATACTGATGTTACTAAACACGTTACCCAACAGCCCGAAACCTGGGCTAAAGGACCAGATAAAACGATTGTATTGGGTACCAAACCAGGTTTGAAATTTGACCTGACCAATATTACGCTAAAAGCCGGCGCTAAAGTAAAACTAACCTTTAAAAATGTGGATGATATGTTGCACAATTTTGTGCTTACCATGCCAGCATCGGGTAATGCAGTAGGAGAAATGGCCTTGAAAATGGGCCTTGATGGTGAAAAATATGATTTTGTTCCGGCAACACCGAAGGTATTGGCTTATACTTCGTTGTTACAGCCCGGAAAATCGGATACCATCTATTTTACCGTGCCTAACAAACCTGGTGTATATCCTTTTATTTGTACTTATCCGGGTCATTATATGGTGATGAAAGGGCAGATGAAGGTGGTTAAATAGCTAAGGCTTATATGTTTATTTTTAGTTGTTTAGGTTTCCCTGTTTGTCATCCTGAACGCAGTGAAGGATCTTTTTCGGAAGGATTCAAGAATAACATAATGTTCAAATAGGTTGGTGAGCCACCAACCTTGGATTTTTTAGAAACGGCTTACTCATTTCTTAGGTAAGCCGTTTTTTTTATTGTGAATTATTGTGAGGAATGTTATTCTAAATTTATCACAAGAAGATCCTGAAACAAGTTCAGGATGACGATTCTTCGAGTGAAATCGTCCGCATCCTATTGCAAATCTTAGCGCCCATAGCGTTGAGCATTGGCCTGACTTGTGTTAAAAAAAGATTCTTGATTAATTACTTCATTCAAAGCACAAGTCATCCAGCCCGCTAGCCTGGACGCTAAGATCTGCGCTAATACGAGAGTAAATTTCAAACCAGATTTTTAGGGGTCAAGTTTTCACTTCTTAATCTGATTCAAATCTTAGCGCCCAAGCCAAAAGTTAAGAACTGATTAGTTTTAAAGAAGACGCTCAATTAATTGCATTATCAAAAGCGCTTCTTTTGCAAAACGGACATTTGAGGAGGCAAAACTAACCTGTAATCAAGGGTTAACTTTGTTCCAATTGATAATGGCATTTGGCTTGTTTTGAGCCATAGGGGTTACATAAAAACCTAAGAAACAGAATAAGAATAGATATTTCATTCTTCCAAACTAGCAATTTTGGTTATTAAAATAATGCGATTTTATTTTCGGGCCAATTTAAGCTAAACATATCTCAATTTCTCTTCACCGCAATACATTCTATTTCTACCGCTGCATTTCTGGGTAAAGAGGTCACTTCAATTGTACTCCGGGCCGGAAAATGCTTATCAAAATAACGTCCGTATATTTTATTAACGATCTCAAACTGTTTCATATCTGTAATGAAAATGGTTGTCTTCGTTATATGATTAAAATCTGAGTGATTGTTCTCAAGAATAGCTTTTAAGTTTTCGAAAATTTGTACCATTTGTTCTTCAATCGCAGACTTTAAACTGTTTGTTTTCGGATCCAGACCTAATTGACCTGATACAAATATCAAATTCCCATAACGTGTTGAATGATTATAAGGTCCTATCGGTTTCGGTAAATTAGAATGGTTTACAGTAACGATTTCTTTTTTTATACCACACGAAACCAGTGTTACACAAAGCAGAAAGAAAGCAATTTTATTCATTTTGGTTTATTTTAAAATAAAGAAGGTTGCCTTTTTAAAGCAACCTTCCTATAGTTTTTTTCTTATTTTTTAATGAAGTTCAGCAGTTCGGTATTAAATTTTTCCAGTTCCTCAATGAAGAGTGCATGGCCACTTTTTTCGAATGGTACCAAGGTTGCATTTTTAAGCATCGCTTTCATTTGTTCAGCAAGATCATAAGAACAGATTTTGTCTAGTTTACCATGGAGGATAAGTGTAGGTAGTGTGATTTTTTTCAAATCACCGCGCAGATCAGTATCACGCAAAGTTTTAAGTCCTTCAGCCATTGCGTAAGGGGAAGCCTGAGCTTGAATAGTGCCTAACCAGGCACCAAGTCCTGGAGATACGCTGTTTTCATTGGCCGGAAAAATTTTACCAAAGGTATCAAATAGTGCTGGGCGGTTGGTGTTATTAAGGTTAATTAGTCCGTCAACATCCTTTTTTGTCCAAAAACCATAGTTAAAGTCTGCACGTTTTGTCCAGATAGGTGCAGCAGCTCCGAACAGTGCCATTTTAGAAACGTGGGCTGCATTGTATTTGGCCACATAGTGGATAACTGTTGCACCACCCATGGAGAAGCCCCCTATAGTTGCATTTTCGATGTTCAGTTTATCCAGAACTACTTTGATGTCATCTGCAAAAACATCATAATTATATTTTCCTGCAGGTTTATCCGAAAGTCCAAACCCTCTCAAGGTGATACCAATTACACGGAATCCTTTTTGTATAAAATCGGCATATTGGTATTCGTACATGGCATCACTTAAAGGCCAGCCGTGGATTAGAACGATGGGCTGTCCCTCGCCAAGGTCGGTTACATGGAGCCGAACATTTTTCTCTACTTCTATATATTCTTCCCGGCCTAATGATGCCGGAGTTCTTTTGGTTTGTGAAAATGCTGCGCCAGAAATTATTGTGGTAAAGAATGTGAATGCTAAAATTAAATTTTTCATGATTGCTAATATTATATTGTTGTTATTTTTTGTATTACAAAGTTGGGGTAATCCGGAAAGCACTACAATGGATGGCTTTCGCTTTGAACTGCATTTTTTACCCCGGTATTTTTATGCGTTAATGAAAGATAAAATGTCTTCATTGATGACTTCTGCATTAACAGTTGGCATGCCGTGCGAGAAACCCGGATAAATGATCAGCTTGCCATTTTTCAAAAGTTCTGCTGCTTTAACGGCGGTTGTGCGGTAAGGAACAATTTGGTCGTCGTCTCCATGTAGTACCAATACTGGCATTTCCACGCTTTTTAGATCCTATGTAAAATCTGTCTCCGAAAATACTTTTATACAATCGTACTGTGCTTTTATGCCTCCCATCATTCCCTGTCTCCACCAATTGTCTTGTATTCCTTTTTTTACGATAGCATTTTCTCTGTTGTAGCCGTAAAATGGTATGGTTAAATCCTGATAGAATTGCTGTCTGTTGTGAAGTGTATTGTGTCTGATATCGTCGAAAACTGCCAGAGGAACGCCTTCGGGGTTATTTTCATCAGCAATCATGTAAGGTGTAATGGCACTGATCAAAACCACTTTGGCAACCCGGTCTTTACCATGTTTTGCAGCGTATCTTATTGCTTCACCACCACCGGTAGAGTGGCCGATGTGAATGGCATCTTTAAGGTCCAGGAATTCAACCAATTCTGCTACGTCAGCTGCGTAAGTGTCCATGTCGTTGCCTTTGTATGTCTGGGTAGATCTTCCGTGTCCTCTTCTGTCGTGGGCAATTACCCTAAATCCTTTTTCCAGGAAAAACATCATTTGTGCATCCCAATCGTCTGAAGATAGTGGCCATCCATGGTGAAAGAAAATTGGCTGTCCTGTTCCTAAATCTTTGAAATAAATTTCTGTTCCGTCTTTTACTGTGAATTTGTTCATGTCTTTATTATTTAATTGTTATCGTTGTTTTGACAGTACAAAGTTGCCCCAATTTTACGCCCCCCACAATGGATGGTTTCCGCTTTGAATTGCACTTTTTTCTCCTTTGAGAGGGTAGATGTTATTTTTTGGATCTGTTTGGTTGTTTTACCAGTCGCTGAATGTGTTTTAAATAAAAAAAGCACAATCTGCAGATTGCGCTTTTTTAATCGTGGAGTAACCGAATCTTTTAGAACTGTTTTCTGAAAGTGATAGGCGAGAGGCCGGTATTTTTAGTGAAAAAACGAATAAAATAAGCGTCGTCTTCGTAGTTCAGGGTGTAAGCAATCTCTTTCACTGACATTGTAGTATGGGCTAAGAGGCGCTTACTCTCCAGGATAATTCGGTTTTTAATAATTTCGTTTGGGGTTTCTTTACTTAACAGGCCTATTTTTTTACTTAAATTCTTTGGCGTAATGCAAAGCAGGTCTGCATAATCTGCAACGGTATGTAGCGTTTTATAATGCAGCTCTACAAGTTTGCTGAATTTTCTCAAAAATTGTACGTCAGCATGTTGTTCTTTTTCCGTTAACTGGTGCTGCTGTTTCCAAATTCGTGTTGATTTCAGAATAATCATCTTTAAGAGTATTCTTAACATTTCTTCAGTGCTGGAATCTTCATTTTCCATTTCAGACTGGATGTCTTTAATCAGTTTTTGAATATCATTCGACTGCTCTGCATTTAAATTAATAAAGGGTATTTCAAATACATTATTATATAAAATACCATCACAGGCAACTTCCTGGTCGTGAATTTCTATACAGTAAAAATCTTTGTTAAAATGCAGCAGCTGACCACCGATAGTTTCACAAGGTTTTAAAATAACATGGGGGTTAATGAATAATAAGGCATCTGTTTTCATTTCTATTTCCTGAAAATCAACCTGGATAATTGCTTTTTGAGGAATAAACAAGATTTTGATGTGTTCATGTATCAGGTTTAGGGAATCGCTTTGCATTGATGCTTTACTGAACGCTATATTGCCAAATTGTTTGTATGAAAATTCTTTTATCATTTTAGAAGTTGAAGAAAATTTTTGTTTTTATTCCGTTATAAAATTAAGATATAAAATGCAGCACAGAATTTATTTTTTGTGGCTTCAGCTTTAGGCTAATTCAGATTTTGGTTTGAATACAAAAGCTGCCGGCTAAAACTGCTGCTCTGGTTTGCCTGGCCGGATGTTGCAAATTCTATAACAAAACAATGGGTAACCTTAACTTAAATTGTTAAGATTACCCATCCCATTAATTTGCCAATTTCTAAAATTACACCTGGTAGGTTCTAAGCAAGGATGCTTATTCCTTAAATACAGGTAGTGGCTTACCTTTCTTAACAATATAAATAGCAAGCCCGGAGGCTTCACTTTTACTCCCGTTCTGTCCGTAGTGTTAAGCATAACATCTCTACGGATACAAGAATAAAATTGAGTTTAAAAACTCAATTAAAAAGCTACGGACAGACACGGATATACAAGATGCGTCATTTCGACCGCAGTGCCTGACCGTAAAGGCGGGGAGAAATCTTTTAAATTAGATTCCATTAACATAGTCCAAAGATCTATACGCCTATAGAAAGAAGTTTGGGGTAACGCCAGGTAAGCTGAAAGGTTAAACCTGGTATCTGTTAAACAAAATATTAATTCTGGTACAGATCTTAGCGCCTAAGTTTCAAGTAAGGCCCTAATTTGTTTTGTTATCATTTCGTTTGGTGAGACAGTGACCTATAGTTAAATGGATGTTAGCGACCTTTATCTTAGAAATTCCATACAGCGTAATAAATCATTTTGGTATGTGGTTGAAGTATCAAAAGTCTTCCATCATGAAATCTCAAATCTTTTTCAGCAGCACAACAATCTTCCACATAACTATAGTAGTTTGTAGTGTCATTAAGTAGTTTTATTAGATTCTCATCACCGAAATAAGTGGCTTCGCCATCGTCACTAGCTTCTAAACCAACTCTTTCTGGAAAATTAAATTGAGCAGCAACGCCTATTTCAGGTGGGATTTTCCCTTTGTGCCATTTTAGATTATTCCACGGTGGACTACCTTTTAGCCAGGAGTTAATTTGAGATTGAGTTGTTTTAAACACGATGCTGAACTCTCCTTCCAGCAATTCGTAATTATCGGTAGCCTTGACATTACTAATAGAATCACTAATTGATAAACCAGTTCTGTCTTCAAAAATCGCTTTTGGATCGCTTGATGAGCAGCTTGAAAGGAGAAAAAATAGGATATAGAGGTATTGTCGCATGATAATAATGGTTGCTAATCTTACCTTTTATTGTTTTCTAGAACGTAAATCAAATTGATGTAAACAATATCATTTATTGCCTTCTCCCTAACTTCAGCGTTAGGTGTTAAACCACTTATCTCCTCATTAATGAATTGCGGTTAATTAGCAGGTTCCAATAATCAGTGTAACAAATCTAAAAAAAAGATTTTAATCATATCATAAGTCAGCCTGCCTGCTAACCTGGTTAGTTCGTCGATTGTCATTTGGAAAGGTTAGGAATAATTTTACTTTTTTTGAATAGATTCTAATCAAAGTTTAGCATTACAAACTATTATGGCAATTTTTTAGTATTCCCGCTAGCTTAGAAAATAATACTTCTGCTAGTAATGACTAATAAGGGAGTAAGATCCAAATCAGATTTGATTCCTTTATCTTAAAAATCAATAGGCGAATTCGAGTCTGTTTTTTACATGTTTACTTTCTTCCTGCCTTAATTTTTGATTGGTGATGATATCATGTTCCTTATCTTTTTGTAAAACTTTAAACCAGCTGATTGCAGGAATCATGCCTCCTGAATGTAATTCGAGTCTGATCACAAATTCATCTTTGGGCTTTCGGTGATTATTAATATACTGGCTGAGTACAGCAGGGGTAACATCGACCTCGATAGCGAATTGTTTGTCTTTTTTATCTTGTCTGTTAACGTATTCATTTAGAAAATAACCGAAGTTAAATGCTTTATGATATTGGTTGCTACTGATATAGTCTTCAAGCTGGAACTTAAGCTGTAGCAGTCTATTGTACATTTTTTCATTCTCACTTTTGTTCTCAAACTGTTTTCTCCTATTTATCCAAAAGTCCTTTTCCGCATCTTTTTCCTGAGCATTTTGTAGTTCTTCTGAAGGGAATATATAGGCATCTGCAAGTTCCTGATCGGTAAATTTTGAAAACGCTAACTCCTGGATTTCTTTTCTGTTCTTGTTAGTTTTCATAATATTCCTTTATCAATTTTATCGAATTTGTTCCTTCTGTTACCAGATATAGTTTAGTTGACTGTAATCCATATCTTTTAATATAATGGGTTTCTAGTTTAGTTTTAGGTTTAAGGCATACAAAGCCGTCATAACCCAATTTAAAAGATTCTCTACAGGCATAGGAAATCAGGCAACCTGCAATCCTACTATAAATTTTGTCAGGACCTACATTTTCATACGACGAGGCGAGAAGTCTGATTTCTAATGCGTAATCGCCCGGTCTTTGTGCTATTGATAACATGCCTATTGGTTCTGCGGAATCTTCTAACGTTAGTTTGTAAACACTAAAGTTCTTCTCTTTGTTCCGGTTGAAAGCAAACCGTTTTGTTTTATTGATCTGCGCAATCTCGGCTGCATCAATTCGACTGACCATTACAGTATGTTTTTTACCTGTGCTTTCATTGATTACATACATCGTTATTTCAAATATATAAAAAGTTTACTTAAAATGTAAACTTTTTGATGTGATTATTCGTTCTAGCGCAAGTCTTAGCGCTCGTTGCCTACGCATTGGCCTGACTTGTGCTTTGGCAGAATTATCATGATTACCAATGATAGCAAAGGTCACTGAATCCTGCTAGCTGTTACAATATTGTTAATACCGATCTCGGTATAATGTTTAACTTTAGCCATGGATGAAAATGAGATTAAGCCACAGCTGCTTTGGGATTTATATCAGATTTCTACAAATAGTGCGCGTGAACTGCTTATCGCGCACGGCTTCCGTTTTCTTAAACGATTAGAAAACTTAACGCTTTATCAGTCGCATGGTGAGGCTTTTACTTTAACTGAAGAAGGTGGTGTTGTAACCAATGTGAAATACAAAATGAGGGAAGCAGCATATCACACCTGTATTAAATACGCAAAGGAAGCTTTAAACTTCGAAACCATATTTGAAAAACATGAGCCATCAGCATATATCCAACGTCTTGAAGATGAAAAATGCACGCTGGTAGGTATGATGATTCAAGGGGAGGGCAATTATCAATCGTTTGGAATTACGTTGCTTGCTAAACTTCCACTTCCCAATCCTGAAAGTAGGATTGAGGTCATTTTGCAGCCACCGCCCGGATCCACATTCTAGCGCGAGTCTTAGCGCTCATCTGTTTAAGCCTTGCCTGATTTGGGCTAGGTCAGTATCTTAAAGGATTATTCATCAAAAGCACAAGTCGGCCAGTCCGCTAGCCTTTATACTAAGACTCGCGCTAGTAGCGGTTGAATAATATTTATTTTTTAAGATATTTTAGGCATTTTGCTAAGCAACTTTAATAAAGCATGGGTTTTGCCTAAGCACGCTGTCAATCCCAAGAGCCAGGGAAATCAAAAAAACAGTTGCTGTTCAGGTAAAATGGCACTAACAAACCTGAAACGCAGTGGTTTTGTGTTCATAAATACGGATTTTCTTTTAGAAAAAATATTGAACACAAAACGAAGTGCCGCTGTTTTTTTGATGCGTATGTGGCTGCGCAAAAGGCTCATTGCTGGATTGACGAAGCGCTTTGGGTACTTTGGCGCGACAAAATGCGCAGCATTCTTGAGCACAATTAAAAAAGCAAACAACTGCGAAAAACTATCATGCCACCGTGGCATAGAGCGGTAGAAAATATTATCAAAAGCACAAGTCAGCCAGCGCTCTAGTCTACACACTAAGACTCGCGCTAGTAATGGTTCTGAACATATCTCTAAGATCCTGAAACAAGTTCAGGATGACGAATTCATGTTTTATCTATCGGTTGGTGTCTCACCGACCGAAATTAAGCGACATAACTACTATTAACCACCCCGCCCTTCGGGCACCCCTCCTTAAAAAGGAGGGGAGTTTCCCCTCATAGTTGCATAAGATAAATGGCCAATTAAAATTTCAAGCTAATACTTGCGTTAATAATGGTTCTGAATATATCTCAAAGATCCTGAAACAAGTTCAGGATGACGAATCCATGTTTTATCTATCATTTGGTGTCTCACCGACCGAAATTAAGTGATATGACCACTATTAACCACCCCGCCCTTTGGGCACCCCTCCTTAAAAAGGAGGGGAGTTGCCCTCAAAGCTGTATAAGGTAAATGGCCATTTAAAATTTGAACGTTTATGCTGTGGCTGCTAAATGGATCGTTTCATTATGTTCATCATGTTCAAAAGCATTTCTCCAGGCATCGCAAGCAGCCAACCAATCAAAAATCATTTTATAGGCTGCGGTAATTTCGGCAGAGAAGTTTAGGCTTGCACCCTCAAAATCTTCTTCCTGAAAAATGTAAGCATTTAAGCCATAGTATAACAGTTCTGAAAGGTGTTCTACATCGAAATGGCCAACGGCTAACAATTGCTCAGCCTGGTTTTGGGCATATTGCTTAAAGGTGCTTTCATTGGCCAAAGGTTTTGCTTTGGTTAATAGTTTGATGATGTTGTTTACATCGTAAAGGGTGTTGGCAATGGTAATGGGTTTGTGTTTACCTGAACGTGGATCGGGGCCGGTACAGGCGCTGAGCATTTCGGTAAGGAGTTGATTTACATCCGATAAACTAATCATATCGAAATAGGCTTCAATCAGTTTCCGGAATTCGGTTACAGCTGCTACCTCATTTGGGAGCTGTGTGTCTGGGTTTTTACAATTGTTGTTCTGCATAACATTTGATAAAAAGTTCCTGAGTGCTGCAGAACAACAATTAACTCTTTTCAGAGATATTGAAAGATGCGGGTCTAAACCGCTCACTCAGGAATATTGTGAAATTTTTAATTTATTTTATGTTTCTCCGATTAAGTTAAAAGATATTGTTAATTACTGTTCTGCATAGGCAAGATAGCTACAATATATCAATCTACAAAATCTTTTTGCTCAGATAAGGTATAAATAGGGGCGGTTTTATACTTGCAGTTGACAGTTCAGACTTTGCAGTCGACAGTTCCAACGTTGCAGTCGACAGTTCCAACGTTGCAGTCGACAGTTCAAACGTTGCGGTCGATAGTTCCAACGTTGCAGTCGATAGTTCCAACGTTGCAGTCGACAGTTCAAACGTTGCGGTCAATAGTTCAGAGGTTACGGTCGATAGTTCAGACTTTGCAGTCGACAGTTCAGAGGTTGTAGTCGATCGTCAGTTAGTCATTGTACTACCATGAGCTTATTCCTTGATATTGATAAATTTCATTTCTCCCTGTTTTTGTATCCTTAACTTTTACAGTTTTTTGGGTCGTACTGTTATGATGTATTTCTTTTATCAAACTATTGCTCCGTTTGGTTTGTTAGCTTTTTGTTTATTTTATTTATTTCGTTTATTTCGTTTGTGTTTTTTGTTTAACTTCGTAGAAAATTGCAGCATGATTTCAAATGATCAAATACGCCGTCCTTCCAAAACAGAGCAGAAGATGGCCATAGAGTCTTTACCAGCTTTATCATCCATACTCTCCAACATCCATTCTGAACAGACGGAGATTGAGATTGAAGAGACGGGCGAACGCATTAAGATACCTGCCAGGGCTTTGGTATTTCTTGGCGATATTTTAAAGGCTATGGGTGAAGGTAAGCCTGTTTCTATAGTTCCAATGGCAACAGAGGTAACTACCCAAAAGGCAGCCGAGATATTGGGGTGTTCAAGACCATATTTAGTAAAATTACTGGAAGAGGGGGCTATTGAGTTCATCAAGGTAGGAAAGCACCGTAGGATTAAATTCGAGGATGTTTTGGCTTACAGGGAAAAAATGAAGGTGCAGCAGAAGAATAATATTATCGACATTATGGGCGCTGATGAGGAACTTGGAATGTATGATTCATAGTGTAAGGTTTAAGGCAGTGCTGGATACCAATGTCATCTATCCGGTTGTGATCAGAGACTTGCTTTTCTGGTTTGCGCATTATGATCTTTATACGCCCAAGTGGGGTACTAATATTTTCTGTGAGTGGAAAGAAATGATGCTCAGGCATGGCGTGGAAGAAAGGGAAGCTGAAAGCGGGTGCAAAAGGCAAACCAGGCTTTCCCGGATGCTTTGGTGGGTAATTATGAAGGCCTTATTTCGCAGCTTCAGCTACCGGATGAGGATGACCGTCATGTTCTTGCGGCTGCAATTAAAACGAACGCAAATGTGATCGTTACCAATAACCTGAAGGATTTTCCAGAGGAATATCTGGACACCTTCGGCTTAAAAGCCAAAAGTGCGGATGATTTTCTCACTGATATCATCGATCTAAATCAGGAGCAGGCGATTAAGGCTTTCCGCGAGATGGTGCTGAACCGGAAGAATCCCGCAATGGATGAATATCAAGTCCTGGAAAGCCTGCGTAAGAACGGGCTTATCGATACTGCAAATTATTTGCATGCGCTATTGTAAAATCTCCGTACCATCCTTATTAATTAAAGCACAAGTCATTCAGCCTGCTTGCCAGGACACTGAGACTTGCGCTAGAAATTGGGTTAGATTAGAAGCTTAAATTTATTGAATAATTAAATTTAAACTATTAATAATAATCCCATTTGATACTACGGGTGCATCATCTCAATACTTAACTCACACGCGGCACGCGTGCGCCAGCGGGGGGAAGGCCAAAAGTGCCGATGATTTTCTTACCGATATTATCGATCTGAATCAGGAGCAGGCAATTGAGGCTTTCCGCGAGATGGTGCTGAACCGGAAGAATCCTGCAATGCGAGATCAATCTTGAAAGCACAAGTCATCAAGCATGCTGTCCTACGAATTAAGAATCTCGCGATTAGGGAGTAATCGTAAAAATGTCGAAACTTGAATGTAAATATGTAAATATATGCTGTTTTTTAAGGCTTAAGGTAAAAGTGTGGCTGGATCTAGTACGGGAAGAATAATTCCTTGTAATACTGTACCTGCTGTTCTGGTCAGAATAATTCCTCTTGCCGTCGAATAAACGATTCCCATCAAAGTTGCTCCAAGCCTGGAATCCAATTTAATTTCATCTTCAACCTGGGCAATTTTGAATTCTTCCAAGTTTTCGATCTCCATTAGAAATTCGATCGTAAAGTTTGCTCTGATCTGCTGTGTAGGATCCGCATGATCTTTGTTCAAATCAATGATGAGTATAATCCGGCACCCTGTGGTTTCATTAAAAGCTGTGCTTGATTTTAAGGTCATAGCGACATCTTCCCAAGTCTCTTGGGAATTAGTTGGGCCATTAACTTGTGCATTAGTGATGGTAACCTTAGTTAGATGGATTTTATCGGGAAGAACTTTTGCTGTTTTAGGCTGCTGCTGGCTGATCTTCTTGGTCATCTTTTATTTCTAACTTATTGTTCAATTGTTCTTTTATCTGTTCCCACTTAGCATGGAAGTCTGTTGGTTTGGAACTTGTCAAAAACTGATTGCTTCCAATGCTAACCTGTGCAACATGTTCATGTTGTGCGCGGATAGCATTTATATATTTTCCAATATCTACTCCTGACCGAATATAATCAGTTTTCACAGGTATTACTCTTTGTTGTGCCTGTTTAGGCGTTATAAGTATATCCGTTCCGAGAATAGCTTCGATCCGGCTAATGGTAAGTAGGGTAAGGTTATGCGTACCAGACAACCACTTGCTGATTTCGGATTCGCTTTTTCCAAGTGCTGTCGCCAGTTGTTTTTGGCTCCAGCACTTTTCATCCAGAATCGCATAAATCTGTTCGATTACTGCTAAGTTCTTCCTGACATTGATTTTATATTCAGGATCTGCCGTGAGGCAGGCACGCTGAAATCGGTTGCTTTGCATATTAGTGTATTATTATTTCCGGCCCATTCAATGGAATCAGCCGTTTATTACTTATCTCAAATTCAGTGCCAATGGCACTCCATATTTTTTTGATGAACAACTGGGCATCTCTTAACTGAATCGGTGGATGACCGTTCGGTTCGTTATGGGCAATACCTCCACCTAAAAGTATAATAATCTCTGGTGTGACATCCAGATAGTAAAGTCTTAGCGTATTTCCTGTTACCTGTATGCGTGCAGCATTAGCAAGCACTTCCGGAGGAAGTGCGAATGCACGTCCCTCATCACGGGAACGCCTGATCTGCGCGGTTCCATCTTCTGATATAACCTCAATCAGAGCATGAATATTCTGCATATCTTCATAATGAGCACTATCTGGGGTGTTGTAATTATCGTAAAACTTATCTACTTCAGAAGTATCTTGTTCGTCAAAGCGAACCATGTAAAAATTACATGCGTTCTCATCCGAAACAAAAAAATCTTCAATTACAAAGGTATTCACTTTTAAGTTAAGTACAAATTAAGAATAATATTTTTACATTGTGCATATTTCAAAAATATTTTTTTGTTTTTGATTTTTCTAAGATAGGCATAACCTACTTATCCACAGTGTGGTTGCAGTCGACAATTCCAACGTTGCAGTCGGCAGTTCAAGCGTTGCAGGATATTAGTGTCCGTTCTCTTTATTACAAATAAAGCATCACCAGTATGCTCTATCCATATGTTTTAATAGTGATTCTGATTTTTGCTTGCAAACGTTACAATCACGCATTAGCCTTTCATCTTCCAAAGCCAAATAATTACAGGTGTAGCAACCCCAATTAGTTTTAATATACGGTTCATCTTCAATAGCCCATGTAAAACTTTTTATGCCGCATTTAGGGCAGATATTTAAGGACATAATTGCAAATATAATGATTCTTCAAGATTAAAGATTGGCTTACTAAAGGAAGAGGATATATTTGAGAGCTATAAACAAGAGAAAGTAATAGATAATTAACGATCTCAGAAGAGAAAAAAACATATTCTGAAATTCAATCTGACAATTAGTAAAAACTACCAACTGTCAGATTAAGTTGTGGCTATTACACTTAAAGTTAATAGGTAAGATTTGCGAATGGTCGCGCAGAAAACATTGTTTCAAAATCTTTAATTAATTGTTTTTCAATAGTTCTTGGGTCATCGTTAACTAAAGGTTTCCAACAAATAATTAAGTTCGATGAATTTTTTAATTGCCAAATAAACCTTCCTCCATAATGGCCAATATTTTTACCCTGACCAAAGCCAAAATATTGCTTTAATCTTGAATATAATGTAGCTCTACTATTTTCACTTCCTGCCTTTCCAATATATATAACAAGTGAATTTTCAACCCAATTTGCTGTTAGTACATCAAGAAGAATATTCGGGTTTTTTCCTTTGAAATGTCCTCCTGTTCCAATATGTAAATATTCAGCTTTTTTGAAGTTTGGATTTAAAACGAGATACACACCTTTGGTTTTCGGAATAAATGAATTATTTACTAAAAGTTCACTAATTCTCTTAAAACCTATAAAACCTTCTTTTTTTAGATCGTCTATATCGTTGAAGTTCATACTTCTTGTTAATTAATGAACTAATAACGCTTTTCATTAATAACTGGCTTTTAATTAATATATGATATAGTCAATTTTATCTATTTTGCCAATAGTAAATATGGACTAGGTTAATGGTGGTAAATTTTTATCACATCTTTGAGCATTCGAATGTGCTAACACTTTTCCAACTGAAGTAATTTGAATAAGGCCATTAATATTGTCCCACCATTCCCTCAAAGTTTTCAAGTTTTCCCACTTATCCCATTCCGCCATAAATATCTTTATATTATTCTGCTTAATTGTTTCGTCTTTTTTGTAAAGTTTGTAAATAGATTTTATTACATTTTTTTGCTCTTCTGTTAATGCTATCGGAACAAAAAAAGTATTTTGATCAACTACTATCTGTTGTTGTAAGGTGAGTGAATCTATTTGGTTTTTTTCAGAAACATTTATTCTAGCAAAATTGCCGTTTAAAGAATGCTCTACCAATATATTTTGAGGTAAATGAGCATTCTTTAATAATTCAATAGCTTTTATATAATTATCAGAATTTTTTTCAATGCCAACATCTATATAGCCCGATAACATTTCTGGATAATACTGATTGATTTTTTTTAAATTGCCGAAAGAATTTACTCGAATAGCATCCAATATATCCAAATGGTCAAGCCATTCATTTCCTGTCGGGAGACTGTTGTAAAAAATTTTACCATATAAATCATTTAGTACATTTAGTCCTTTGTGAATATCTCCGCTTGCAGGAAAAAAGTTAGATATGGAATGAAAAACGGTTAAACCTAGTAAAGCTTCATCTGAAATTTCGTCAACTATCTCAACGGCTCGACTTATTCCAGCTCTTACCACCCTATTTTCACCTTTTTGAAACCTATGTATAAGTAGTTCTGCTAAAAGATCATAATCAGCAGGTCTTTCTGTGGAAGCAGCTGTCTTTTGTGCTTCGACAAGTAACAACTGAAAACTTGGGTCTGCAAACGTTTCTAAAGCTCCATCAACAGCTTCCATCTTAGGAAGTAATCTGTTTTCAAATTCTTTAACTCTGGAGTTTGCTATTGTTAAGGCTTCTTGGGAATAATCCTTTCTCAACTGCAAATTCATTTCTTGATAAATTTCTCGCGCACGTTTCTCATCAATGCCGACGTTAACTATTATGCTTTCTGCCTGTAATTGATTTGAATTGTCTCCAGCTTTTTGATTTTTGTTATTTAACATCATAATCTCTCCCAACTTGGATTTGCGATGCATTATTTCCTGCCGTTTGTTTTTGATTCACTTTATAAGACTTTTTTATACCAATACGGTAACCTACCGTTCCACCAGTTAAAAGCCCAATGATTAATGTTATTATTGATGTTCCTATTCCGTCAAAAAACCATTCCATAATTATTTTTTTAATATTTAAGTTTTGTTATTAGCTTCAACCTTGTCCGAATTTTTTAATATACATTTGTAATTAAAAACGTGATTTCATTTAACAGAGATGATTTAACATTATTGTGGCCTAAGTCTTAGCGCCCGTTGCCTTAAGCATTGGCCTGAATTGCGCTTAATAAATCCGTCATTTAAATCTCTGCTAAGCACGAGTCATCCAGTCCGATAGCCTAGACAGTAAAACTTGTGCTAGTAAATGAACTCTTGAAAAATCCCATTATAGTAAGTGTTAGTTTTGGGGTTTAGCAGTAATAATAGGAGCAAGTTCTTTTTTTAGTTTTTCAAAATCCTCCTTGCTCATCATATCAATTTCCATTAATTCTTTTGCCTCTTTTAGTTTCGCAATAGCCTCATCTCTAGTCATCTTTCTATTTTTTAATAAAACTTCACCAGATTCAATAGCTAACTCTGTATCCATTACACTCAAATACTTATTTATGCCAAAAGCTCTACCATTTATTTCACCTAAAACCATAACAACATACAAAGGTTTATTTTTACTACCCCTGTGATATGTTTTTATTTCATTGACCACTACAGAAGTATTTTTTAAACTATTGTCTGCCATACTCTGCGCATCCCCATTCATAGCAGCCATAATACTCCCAAACCCAGCAGGTCTGCCCATTTGTAAGAATTCGTAAGTTTTTTTAGCCGTACTTCTCGATTGAGCCACACCACCTCTTGCTTTGGTCCCATAACTGCCGGAATAAGTCCTGGTGTTCACTTCTTGAGAAGTAGGCGTTCCTAATATTAAAGTGTCACCTATCTTTACACTATTCTTACTAACTGTTACATACTCTTTTACTTGCGCCCCATTTTTAATCGAACTAAAGAAATTAATGTCTTGGGTGTTTTCGTATGTCAATAAATCAATATTTTCCTGGGCATAAATATTGACGCCTGACATTAGTACAATAAAAAACGTAATTGTTTTTTTCATAATCGTTATTCAATGATTGGTTTGTTTATTTTCTTGAAACTAGGATATAAATGCTATGCTGTAGCGCTTAGTTACCCAGAATTAGGCAGATTGGCGAATAAGAGTAGCGTATTTATCAATTAGGTTTAAAAGTATGTAAAATTCTATATATCATCAAGTTGACTTCTTCCTATTTGTGATTCCCTACTAATGGTTTTAATTGCTTCGCAAAGGCATATTCAATTATGTATTCAGTATGTGTCACTATAGATTTAATTTAGCATTGATATCTTAAAAATTAACATAAAGGTATTTTAATAAAATCTTCTTGCAATACGGGAAACCATAATTACACATAATTAAGTATGAACTTGTTAATGGTTAGCTTATCTCTCCAACCTATTTCCTAATCCATTCCCTTTTCTTAGTTTTGAGGATAAAATAATCGAAATAAATACAAAGCAGCATGAACCATTGGTTAGTCAAATCAGAGCCTTTTAAATACAGTTGGGAAAAATTCAATGAAGATGGTCGTACCTTTTGGGATGGTGTGCGTAATTACCAGGCCCGTAATAACCTAAAAGCCATGAAAGAGGGCGATCTGGTGCTTTTTTACCATAGCAACGAGGGTAAAAACGTAGTGGGTATTGCTAAAGTAGTAAAAGAGTTTTACCAGGACCCCACCACTGATGATACGAATTGGGTAGTGGTAGATTTAGCTCCGGTAGAAACGTTGAAGAACCCGGTTTCATTGGAGCAGATTAAAGCTGAACCCAGTTTGGCTGATATTTCGTTAATCAGACAGGGGCGTTTATCGGTAATGCCGCTTAAAGCTAATGAATTTGATAAGATATTGGAAATGAGCGCTTAGGATTAGTCCTCAGTCCTTAGTCGGAAGTCTTGAGTCTATTGAAAGAAAGGGCAATAAAGTTTGGAGTTGGGAGGTTGGAGTTGAGAGTTTTCATGCTAAGCGCCCAATGGTACGTTCTAAAGTTTCCAGTTGGCAGTTTACAGTTTTCGATTGGCAGTTTACAGTTAGCAATTTTCAGTTTTTATGAATAGCTTTATCTACAATTAACATCTTCCATATGAAATTTAGAATTGTTGCAATGCTCGTCACGCTGGCCGCTTGTTTAGTCGTAAGCGAAAGCAGGTCGCAGGGAATTAAGCCCTACATTGCCATTGTAAAAACGAAAGCTGATGTTGTAAAGGGGGTGCTGTATAAAGTAGATTCTGCCAGTGTAGTAATGATTGTTGACGGTAGTCCCGTTACTTTACCGGTGGACGAGATTAAGACGATTAAAATCAGAACTCCGAAAAAGGAAGCCAGTATTATTCAGTTTTTGAAATATGATCCCTGGAATGCCGATAATTATGAAAAACGGGCAGATGGCGCTATCGTTCGGAAGTGGGGCGAAAAAGACCCGACATTAGGCGAAGAGGTAGGCGGACATGTTGTTGCAACCGTAGTCAATATTACCGGTAACATCATCGCTGCACCTATACAAGCCATTAACCCAAGTATTGCAAATTTTAAAATCAATGGCGATGCGGCCAATTATGCACAGCACAAAACTGATCTTGATTATTTCTCGGTTTACTATCAGCAAAATACCAACCTCACTACCGAACTACAGAAAATAAAAGCAATTTCGGCTTCATTTAAACCGTAGCAGTTTCTTCGGACTTGTTTTTACTTAAGGTAATACCCAAAGTCATCACCAGGCTGGTACCCAACACCACCAAAAACAGGAAAGAAGGACCAACCTCTGCAATTTTGAGCGATTTAGGCAGGTTAAAATAAAGTAAAATACTAATTAAACCGCGTGGCGCAATATAACCGATCGGGCTAAGGGCGCCATTTTTAAATACCTTTAAAAAGAAAAACCGAACGGCGAAGATGGTTAGCAGAATGAAAAAACCATTGGCGAGTACAGGCTTATCGTTCAGCTCGCTAATGTTCATGGTAAAGCCAAAAATAACAAAGAAAAACGTTCTCAAAATAAAAGCACTTTCGGCAGAGAGCTGATAAAGCTGCGATAAATCTGCAGAAAGGTTTTTATACAAAAATACACCCCTGAACCAGGCATTCCGGATGGTATCGGCATTGTTCAGAAATAAGCCAGTACTCAAAATCAACACCAGTGACGATAAATGGTACGATTGCCCGATGGCATAAACCAGGATGAGTATCGAAATAATGAGGAAGAATTTAATGTGGTGCACCAGTTTCCCCATTACATAAAGCAGCACCACGCAGGCAATGGCCGATAATAAAATAATTAAAAAAGTGCTCAAGCCTAAGCCTATAAAGGCCGATGTGGTAATGGAGTGGTTGGTAATGGCGAAGTTGAAAATGATAATGCCGAGGATATCGGAAAAGGAAGATTCATAAATGACAAATTCGCGGTCTTGCTTGCCCAGTGCAGCAGCAGAGGGTATGGCAATGGCCGAACTTATGACGCTAAAAGGAATGGCATTGGAAATACAGGTATATAAATCTTTATGCGTAATCTGATAAATAATCAGCGTGATGATGGATGTTGTGGCGAGTAGAATGGTCAGTGCCGAGAAGAAAGCACTTTTGATGATTTTATTTTTTTCGCGGTCGTATTTCAGTTCCAGCGAACCCTCAAAAACAATGAGGATTAAACCTACGGTACCGAGCGTGGGTAAAATAGAGAGGAAATTAAAGGTTTGTATTTTAAGGTAATCGACCAGGAAACGCAGGCCAATGCCCAGTAACAACAGCAGTAAAACCGATGGTACCTTGGTTTTACTGGCCACTAGATCAAACAGATAAGAGAAAATAACTAATCCGCTTAAAATAATAAGTATGGTGTAAGTTGTCATATTTTTTAGCGTAAGGTAAACACTAATGTAAAATAATCAAACCAAGCTGAAAGGAAATTGTTGAAAAAAATTACGCTTTAAAGAAAAGTGCCTTGAGTTCGCTGGCCTCATCAGGACTCATTTTTCCGCCTAAAACCAGGCGTAACTGCCGGCGGCGCAGGGCACCATCAAATAAATCGATTTCTTCGGGTGTTTCCGGTATCAGTTCGGGTACTGGGATGGTACGGGCGCTCTGATCAACCGCAACAAAGGTATAATAAGCTTCGTTACTTTTCTGGCGTGCACCGCTCGGAATATTCTCTGCCCATACATCTAAACGCACCTCAACCGAGGTATTAAAAGCCCGGGTTACTTTGGCTTCGATGGTAATGACATCTCCTAGTTTAATGGGCTGTTTAAAAGAAACGTTATCAACCGAAGCGGTAACTACGATGCGGTTGCAGTGTTTTTGAGCCGAAATTGCCGCTGCAATATCCATCCAGTGGAGCAAACGCCCACCCATCAGGTTATTTAAGGTATTGGTATCATTGGGTAATACCAATTCGTTCATGATGGTAAAACTTTCTCTGGCAAATTTCTTTTTTAAACTCATTTAAAGGCAAAAGTAGTTAAAATGTTATTAGAAATAGATTCTAGCGCATGGAAATCGCTTTTAACTTTTCTCTGTGAATTCTTGCTCTATCTGCGCATGCCTAAGCGTTATGTTTGCCACGGAAGCACGAAAAACACGGAAAACTTTACTGCTCCGTGATTTCTGTGTTTCCGTGGCTAATTAATTTTTGCACATATTTTAAAAGCAATACCTCGGCTAGACGAAGTCGTCATGCTCAGCTTGACTGGGCATCTTAATGCTTTAGTATGGACTTATTTAGTTGCCGTTCCATCGCATTAAGATTCCCCGCCTGTGCCTATCGTGTGAACACATTTACATGAACCATTATTTATTTTAGTACATATTTCTAAGGCGATCGTCATGCTGAATTTATTTCAGCATCTTTTCTGCTATTAAAAACACGAGAATCCGAAAACTATAGTTGCGTAAAATATTTTTCCCGCTCTATGCCGCGGGGGCATGGTACTTTGACGCGCCAAAGTACCCAAAGCGCTTTGTCAATCCAGCAAGGTGGTTTCGCGCAGCCCCACTCACATCAAAAAACAGCGGCGCTTCGTTTTGTGTTCTAATTTTTCATGAGGTCTTAATTGTCGTTTATGAACACAAAACCACTGCGTTTAAGGCTTGGCAATGCTAGCTTTTCTTTAGTGCTTCTGTTTTTTGATTTTCCACCACTTGGGATTGACGGCGTTCTTCGCTCCAGGCTGTGGTTTCTCAAGGCAAGCATAGCATAGTGCCGAAACTAATGCGCAAAATATGAATCAAAAAGGTAGACTAATTGCGCACTTTAGAGACGAAACACAATAATCCAATCTGCGAAAATCTATTTGATCTGCGGGAGTATAAGAATTCTGCGGCGATTTTGCGAGATTAGCGTGATATTAGCGATTCGAAATAAACTGCTCTGTAATTTATAATCAAAAAAGATTGCTTCACTCCAACGCAATGCCCTTTCTTCAGCTCGCAATGACGAAATGATGTTTCCTCAATAAATTCAGGGTGAAGACCGCTCGCAGATTGACTGTTTTGCCTCTGCGGTGATTTGCGAAATTAATGGGAGATAGAATTGCAACACGTTGATTAAAAAACAATTCATCTTGTATCCTGTTATCCTTTACAAAAAATCTAATTAATGCAAAATCAAACGCTTATCCAATTTTTCCATTGGTATTATAACGAAGAGCAAAATTTGTGGACTAAAGTAGCTGCCGAAGCGGGTCACCTAAAAGAAATTGGTATAACTGCGCTGTGGTTGCCGCCGGCTTATAAATCGAACAATGCTACCTACGATGTGGGTTACTCCGTTTACGATCTTTTTGATCTGGGAGAGTTTGATCAGAAAGGAAGTGTAAATACTAAATATGGCTCGAAAGACGAATATATCAAAGCGATTGAAACCTTACATGAGCATGGGATTGGCGCCCTGGCCGATGTGGTATTTAACCACAAAGCAGGTGGCGATGAACTGGAGAAAATAGCGGTGAAAACGGTAAATCCTGAAGATAGAAATGAGTTTACCAGCGATGTTTTCGAAATAGAAGCCTGGACAAAATTTACTTTTCCTGGCAGGCAGGGCAAATATTCTCAATTTATATGGAATCATGAATGTTTTAGCGGGGTAGATTGGGCAGAGGACATTAAACAAACGGCCATTTATTCGATCCAAAACCATTTAGGCGAAGGTTTTGAAGAAGTTCCCTCTACTGAATTTGGTAATTATGATTACCTGATGTACAACGATATCGATTTCCGTAACCGGGCCGTAGTTGAAGAATTAAAATATTGGGGGGAGTGGATCGTAGAGACCACGAAAGTGGATGGTTTTAGGCTAGATGCTGTTAAACACATTAATCCTGATTTTATTGTAGAGTGGATTGATCATCTGAATCAAAAATATAATCGCGAGTTTTTTATTGTGGCTGAGGATTGGAATGTGGTGGATGTAGCGGGACAATTGAACTATATTGAAATTACCGGCGGGCGGACCCAAATATTCGATTCGTTGTTACACCATAATTTTTTCCTGGCCAGTAAGGATGAATCATTTGATATGCGGACCATTTTCGATGGCACGCTGGTGCAGGTAAAACCTGATCTGGCGGTAACCTTTGTCGATAATCATGATTCGCAACCTTTACAGGCGCTGGAATCTTATGTCGATTTTTGGTTCAGGCCTTTGGCCTATGCCATGATCCTCTTGCGTATGCAGGGCATTCCGTGTTTGTTCTTCCCTGATCTTTATGGGGGCATTTATGATGATAAGGACAGAGAGGGGGATGAAGTGCATGTGGAACTGGTGGCCATTCCTGCGGTAGAAACCATGAGTAAAATTCGTACAGCCTTAGCCTACGGCGAGCAACGTGATTATTTTGACCATGGCGTTTGTGTAGGCTGGACCCGTGCGGGTGATGAAGAACATGAAAATAGCGGCTTGGCTGTATTGCTAAGTACGGGAGAAGAAGGCTTTAAAGAAATGGAAATTGGTAAACACTTTGCCGGTAAAACCTTTGTTGATGCTTTGGGCTATCGCCAGCAGGAAGTAATTATTGATGAAAATGGCTGCGCAGAGTTTCATTGCAATGCGGGGAGTGTTTCGGTGTGGGTGTTGAAGGTAGGATAGAAGATATTGTGGTCTGTGGGGACACAGACCACGGCGTCGAAGATTGGGGAATTCATTAACATTTGTGTTGTCATCCTGAGGGATAATTTATGATATAAAAATCAATATGATTGACGTTTTTTCCTTCGCACAATTCTTGCCTCGGCTCACCGCCGCCGAAGGGCTCTTACTTTTTGGCATCAAAAAGTAACAAAAAATGCCGGCTGAAAATTTTTCTTTTAAAGCCAGTGTTATGGCTAGAACAGTGCAGTCCGAAAAATTTATTAGGCCGGTTTTAAGTAGAACGGTGATACGGTGCTATGGCCTAGCTATACGGAAATGCATGATGCCGCATTCTGCTCATTAATAGGTAATTACAAAATAACGTCAATGGTAGTGCAGCGAA
>NZ_FOJM01000021.1 GCF_900111825.1 Pedobacter suwonensis | reverse complement strand
TAACCCGAGAGAAGTTTGTGGCGAATCCTTTCGAAGAAAACAGCCTGATGTACCGTACCGGTGACCTTGTTCGCTGGGGACCGGGCGGCAACCTGGAGTTTCTGGGCCGGGTTGATGACCAGGTAAAGATCCGCGGTTACCGGATCGAGCCCGGTGAGATCGAGGTGGTGATGGGTGGCCTGGAGGGTGTTGGCCAGGTGCTGGTTGTGGCAAGGGGTGATGGCGGGGAGAAGGCCCTTGTGGCTTATTATACCACCCAGAGCGGAGCGGCCGTTCCGGATTTAAAGGAGCGTGCGCAGGAGCTGCTTCCCGATTACATGCTTCCCTCGTATTATGTTCATCTGTCTTCTTTTCCTTTGACGGTAAACGGGAAGATCGACCGCAGGGGGCTCCCCGAAGTTGACCTTTCGGCGGAGGATCACTATGTTGCGGCCCGTGGAGCGATGGAGGAACTGTTGGTTTCGATCTGGTCCGATGTACTGAAGCTGCCGCCTGATCGGATCAGTGTGACGCGGAGTTTCTTCGACCTTGGCGGCCATTCGCTGAAAGCGATGAAGGTAATTGCCCAGATTAATAAAAAAATCGAAAA
The DNA here is from genome assembly GCF_900111825.1 of Pedobacter suwonensis. Classification (GTDB taxonomy): domain Bacteria; phylum Bacteroidota; class Bacteroidia; order Sphingobacteriales; family Sphingobacteriaceae; genus Pedobacter; species Pedobacter suwonensis. The sequence goes on along the minus strand of NZ_FOJM01000021.1, from coordinate 89,136 downwards.
AGAAATAGGCTTAGTTGATCTATTTAGGTCGACAACAATAAGCGCACTTGCTGAAGTGATTACGCATAAGGAGCATCCGGAGGTTATTGGGGATGAAAATCTGGTTTTACTAAAAAAACATGAAAATGCTGTAGAAAACCTGTTTTTTATACATGAAGTTAGTGGCGATGTTAATAGCTATATCGAATTAGCTGAATTAATGGACCAATACAATTGCTGGGGGCTAAGAAGCGACTTGCTAAACCTGTTATATCCTCAAAATCCAGAGATTAAAGAAATAGCTTCCAAATACATCCATAAACTGAAGGTTGTTCAAAAAAACGGACCTTATAAAATTGCTGGTTGGAGTTTGGGTGGTGTTATTGCAATGGAAATGGTACGGCAACTGGAAACCAGGGGTGAAAAATGTACCACATTAATTATGATTGATTCACCTTTACCTCTATTCCAAAAGGGTAATTTTGAAGTCAATACAAATAAAATTGTCAATACGACATTCGACATAAATGAAGAAAAAAAACTGATCGGGGGAATTGAAGAAAAGCTAATCAATTCTTTAACTCATCTGCAAACCGTTAGCGAATGTTGGGAATTAGCTGCCAAATACTTCGAAAAGGAAGGAGATCCGGAATATATTGTAAGTAAATTACCAAAGGAAATGTTAATGCTTATTCCTGTTAAGGATGTTTTTGGTAGTGTAAGTGATATCATTAAATCAGTCAACACAACTAGGTCATTAAGTCAGGCACTTCAGACTTTTAATTACCAGGTCGATAAAAAACTCGCTACACAATTGCTTTACATAAAAGCGGAAACATCAGATATTGATTTCGATCAGTTTCAGGACGCTTTCGATAAAAAAATTACTACCGTTAAACTACCAGGAACCCATTTTGATCTTCTTAAAATACCAAACGTTATCACTGTAGTAAAGCAATTAAAAAAATACCTGTAATAATAGCCGGTAACTGAATAAGCTAAGCGAGGTTCTTGCTGTAGTATGTTTTGTAATACATTTTTATTTAATTTTTACCTGTTAATATTTTAAATATTTGATATTTTACCTGTGTGTAAAATGATTTAAATGATGTCGTTAAAAGAATACTTTAAGGTATTTTAATTGACTGTGTTAAATTATTTCAGGACATATAATATTTGTGTTTTATTAAAATAGGTTACCCTTGGTAAGGTGCTCAAGATTCTTTTCAATGAATTTAGCCTCAAATCATAAATTAAATTTAAAATCATACTAAAAGGATAAATGCCATTTGATTACTGTTAACACTATTTAAAGTACAATTAATGAGAAATAATAAGTTATATGTCCTTTTGATCTCAATTATTTTTGGTTTAGGTATCTACTCGCCATTGTTCGCACAATTGAGTGATAAAACCGCTGTAGATAAAATCAATAGCCAGGTATCTGAACTTACGGAAAAGGGAGATATTCCTGGTTTAAGTATAGTGGTAATTGAAAATAATCAGTCTTTAATAAAGAGTTATGGTTATGCCGATGCTGAACTTAAAAAGCCTGTAATTCCAAAAACCTTATTTCAAATTGGTTCATGTAGTAAAGCATTTACGGCACTTGCAATAGCGCAATTGATTCGTCAGGAGAAAATTAATCCTCAAGCATACGTTACTGACTATATTCCCTGGTTTCATCCTCTCTATAAGAAAAAAGCTGTTGGAATAACAGTGAATCAATTACTGCATCATACCAGTGGGATTGCCTGGAGTACCATTTCCAGTATTCCGCAGTCTGATGATAAAAACGCGCTTGAAAAAACAATTAGAATTGTTGCAGAACTTCCACTAAATAGATTGCCGGGAGAAAAATATGAATATGCAACAGTCAATTACGATGTATTGGCATTAATTATCGAAAAAGTAACCGGACAAACATTTGAGCACTATATGCAGCAAAACATCATCAACGAATTAAGGTTACAGTATACAACAGTTGGAAAGCCTGTAGATAATAAATTAATGTCTAAGGGATATAAAATAGGGTTTTTTAAGGCCAGGTTTTATGAAGCTCCCGTATTCAAGGGCAACAACGCAGCCGGGTATGTCACCACCAATGCAATTGATATGGCCGAATGGCTTAAGTTTCAGCTGGGGATGAAAGTTTCAAATCTTTATCCTTTAGCTAAAAATAACCATAACAGGGATGAAACAGTTCCGCTGCATGGAATGGATGCTTATGCAGAAGGCTGGGAGGTAGCGCTGAACGGAACCAGGGAGATATTTCATGGCGGGCTTAATCCAAATTTCAGTGCTCATATTTTATTAAGGCCTGACCGTAAACTTGCAGTAGCAGTAATTGCCAATTCAAACAGTACTTATACGCCGGTTATTGCAAAAAAAATAATGCAGTTGTTAACTGCTGAAAAGAAGGAAAATGAACCAGGACCAGGAGATAATAACGACACGATATATGCTATGATCTTTTTTGGTTTAATGTGTTATCTGTTCATAACGATCTTGTTTATCACTTCTCTGATTAAAGATCTGGTTAAAAAAGAACGTTCATATCGGAATATTTCATTTGCAATGATAGCTCATTTTTTACTCGCGATATGTTTTATACTACCTTTTCTATATGGCTTTTACTTCCTTCCCAAAGCATTTCTGGGCTTTAATTGGGAATCTATTTTTGTTTGGTCGCCCATAAGTCTCAGCTATTTAATTGCCGCAGGATCTGCTGTCATCATTTTAACTTACGTTGCCTATTTTCTGAACAGTTGTTTTCCTGCTGAGCATAAACAAAAAGAGGTGATTCCTGGCGTTGTATTATTCAGTTTGCTGTCAGGGTTAGCCAATGTGATTTTAATTGTCCTGGTTACCTCATTAGTGGGATCAAAAATTCCTTTGCATTATATACTTTCTTATTATGCGCTGATACTAATTGTTTATTTATTTGGAAGAAGATTCGTGCAGATGAATCTGACCAAACTAACAAGAGGTATAGTTTATGATTTGAAGGTAAAATTGCTTTCGAAGATTTTCACTACTTCTTATCAACATTTTGAAAAAATAGACAGGGGTAAAATTTATACGGCATTGAATGATGATGTAGATTTGATTGGCCAGTCGGCAAGTACCCTGGTATCATTGGTTACCAGCATTATTACAACAATAGGTGTTTTTGTTTACCTGGGTTCTATTTCCTTGGAGGTAACAATTGCTGTTATAGTGTTGTTTATAGTATTCTCACTGGCCTATTACCTTGTTGTACAGCGTACAAATGTCTATTTTAAAGAAGCACGCGAAGAACGTAACGTTTATATGCGCTTGATTAGTGGAATTGTTGATGGATTTAAAGAATTAAGCCTGCAGGTAAACAAAAAGATATTGTACAGAAACGAAGTCATTAACAGTGCCAAAGCCTACAGAAATAAAAGGTCAGTGGCAGATATCAGATTTATTAATGCTTTTTTAGTTGGCGAATCATTACTATTAGTGTTACTGGCAGTAGTGGCATTCTGTGTGCCAAAGCTCTATCCTGAAATTCCGGTATATACCGCACTTAATTTTGTAATCATCCTGTTGTATATGATCGGTCCGATCAATACCATTTTAGGTGCTGTTCCACAGCTGTTGCAATTTAAAATAGCCTGGCAAAAAATACAGACCTTTCTCGCCCAGATACCCGCCAATCAGGAGCTCAATAAAAAAGTTGAGGGAACAACAGCAAGCCGGGTAAAATCTATCAGACTTGAACAGGTGAGATTTCATTATAAAAACGCACAAAATACTGATTTCGGTATAGGCCCCATTAATCTGGAAATTAAAAGTGGCCAGATCATATTTATTATTGGCGGTAATGGAAGTGGAAAAACCACATTAGCAAAACTCATAACAGGTTTATACGCACCAGACGATGGTACGGTACTGATCAATAACGAGAAAATAGACAGCCATAATCTGGGAGAATATTTCTCAACCGTATTCAGTCCTTTTCATTTATTCGAAAAACTGTATAATATCGATTGTGCAGACAAAGGTGAATCCATTCAGAAATACCTGGAGTTACTGGATCTGGAGAAAAAAGTAACCATCAGCGACAACAAGTACAGCTCCATTAATTTATCGGCAGGACAGCGGAAAAGACTTGCACTCTTACAATGCTACCTGGAGGATTCGCCAATCTATTTATTCGATGAATGGGCAGCCGACCAGGATCCATCTTACCGGCTTTTCTTTTATAGAAAATTATTGCCAGAAATGAAAAAATCAGGAAAAATTGTAATTGCGATCACCCATGATGATCATTATTTTGATGTTGCCGATCATGTTTTCAAAATGGACGATGGCAAAATGTCAATAGTGGAAATAGGGACAGGAAATGAAAATCCAAAAGACCATTATGGATACAAAACCCCGTCACTGTCCTGAAATATCCCTTAAAACTTAACCAAATAACCCTATATCATGCCATGAAAAAACTAAAGTGCTTATTTCAGCGAAAATTATTAACCATACCAGTTACTTTATTTATATATATTACCGGAATATCTCTGTCTGTCACGCTCATTCTGCTGTCTTCTTCAGGTGTTTTCGCGCAGCCTCGTTCCTTTCTTTCGAAAGGTAAACCGGTTAATGTTAAATATTTTAATGCGCATATTAACAAGTTTATGGAGGAAACTGGAATACCCGGAGCTTCCATTGCAATTATTGAAGACAATAAAGTGATATTCTCTAATTTTTACGGTTACCGAAACACAGGAACAAAAACCAGGGTCGATTCTGCCACGCTGTTCGAAGCATGTTCTTTATCAAAAATATACCTGCTTGATCTCGTTTATAAATTGGTGGAAGAAGGCAGGTTAGATTTGAATAAACCCATGTATACCTATCTTGAAAATGAAAGATTGGCACATGACCCCAGATATAAGCGCATCACGCCAAAGATGATCATCAATCATACTTCAGGTATCGAAAATTGGCAAAGACTGAATAACAGGGATGTATTGGAAATACTCAGTAACCCTGGTGAAAAATATGTATACTCCGGAGAAGGGTACCATTACCTGGCCGAAGTAATTGCCACGAGACTGAATGAACCCTATCAAAGCTACATTTCCAGGCTGATACTTACTCCTGAAACACGCAGTAGCACCAGGCTTAACTATGTAGTTGCCGATTCAAGCAATAATATATCAAGGGGACATGACGATATGGGCAAAACATTGGATAAATGGATAACCAATGAACCATGGCCGGCATCCTCTGTCCATACCAATGCAAAACCATTTTCATCACTTCTCCTGGGAATGTTTAATGGTCAGTTTCTAACAGATAAGAGTGTGAAAGAAATGACAGCCGATATGAAACTGATCAGTAACGACAGTACATCCCAATACAGCATTGGGAATGGCTTTTTTGTACTTACAAGTAAGCATGACACTATTTTCAATTTTGCCGGGCAGAATACCGGATTCAGATGCGATATGTTTTATTCAAAAGTTAAAAAAAGAGGTTTTGTGTTTTTTACAAATAGCGATTTGGGACTTTTAATGGGGCCGATAATTAACGATTTAACCACCAAATTAGAACTTTCACTCTATTTTAATAACCCGGGATTCAAGTCTGATAATTATGTGTCTGCCCTTCTTAAAATAAAAAATAAAGCCGGGATTGAAGCAATGACCAAAGAAATCGATAAAAGGGCCGAAAAAGGAGAGTTATATATTGATGTATTAGTTGATCTGATGATTCAAATGTATAAAATTGATAAAGAAACAGGAGGGAAACTGGCGCTTAGTGTGGTTAAATATAAACCTGAATCCAGTATTGCCAACGCGATCCTGGGAACTGTAAACTTAAAAATATACCATGATTATGCCTTGGCTAAAAGCTACCTCATCAAAGCCAAGGCATTAAACTACGGCGGAATACAGATTGATGAGTTTATAAAAGAATGCAACGATAAGTTATCCGCAAATAAATAGCAAACCCTATCAATGAAAATCTTCTAGACATTGTTAAAATGGAAAAAAAAATAAATCTTCCGCTCATTTTAGAGTTAAGTGATGTTGATTCAGTAAATTTTGTTTCCTATTATCAGGCTAACAAAATTGAAATAGAAAAACAATTAACCCAGGTTGGAGCCATAAAATTTCAAAATATAAGTATTTCGTCCCTTCAGGATTTCCAGAACATTGTAAATGCCATATCGGATAAGTTTTTGAGTTACGTTGATGGAAATTCTCCGCGTACTAAGCTAACGGATAACGTGTATACCTCCACAGAATACGATAAAAACCAGAAAATTACAATGCATAATGAACTGTCTTATTCTGCGCAATGGCCAAATAAATTGTTTTTTTCCTGTTTAATTCCAAGTGAAACAGGTGGAGAAACTTTATTGGCAGATAGCAGGGAAATTGTAAAAGCGATGAACCCACAAATTGTGGAAGAGATACAAAGAAAAGGAATTACTTATATTAGAAACCTGCACGGAGGATTAGGATTAGGGCCATCCTGGCAAGATACATTCGAAACTTCTGATTCACATCAGGTTGAAACATACTGTAAAAATTATAACATTACTTACCAATGGAGCGAAAACGGAAGTTTGCGACTTTTGCAGCCCAGTAGAGGTATAATTTATCATAGAACAACAGGTGAATGTGTATGGTTCAATCAGATAGATCAATTTCATCCGGTACATCTAGGAGATGAATTATATGAGATTATGCAATCCATGTATGAATCTACTGAGGATTTTCCGATGAACGTTAAATTTGGCGATGACACACCTATAGAGGAGGCTATGGTTCATGAGATTCTGCATACAATAGAAGAAGTTACTGTTGCCCCCACATGGAGTATAAATGAATTTCTTGTTGTTGATAATGAGTTGATTAGTCATGGTAGAAACCAGTTTTCGGGTGAGCGGAAAGTTTTGGTTTCAATGAGTAAATAATAAACTTCTAAATATACTGCAAATGCATTTTAAAGAAGATAAAACAATTGGAATAGTAGGTGGAATGGGCCCTCATTCCGGACTCACACTATTTAACCATATTTTATCCAATACTAAAGCGAAGACAGACCAGGAGCACGCCTCTGTAATCATGATGTCTTTCCCTAAACATATTGTAGACCGAACCTCATTTCTGGAAGGTGATACAGAAATAAACCCAGGGTACAATATTGCACAGGTGATTTTAAACCTTGATAAGTCGGGGGCTAAAGTAGTTGGTATTGCTTGTAATACGGCACACTCTCAAATCATTTTCGATGTTATTGTTGATGAACTGGTGAAAGCGCAAAGCAAAGTCAAATTAATCAATATGCCTTTAGAAACTTGTCGTTATTTAAAATCAAATAGCGTTGGAATATCACGGGTTGGCCTGATGGCAACGAATGGGACATATAAATCAGGCGTGTACAAAGAAGCACTCGAAAATTCAGGTTATGAAGTAGTTATTCCCGATATGGTTTTCCAGAATGAAGTGATCCATAAAATGATCTACGATGATGAATTTGGAATAAAGGCATTTCCAAATAATCTGAATGCTAATGTTCAGCAATTGATGAATGAAGCCCTAGTATATTTTAAAGAAAATGATGTTGATGCTGTTATATTGGGTTGTACCGAGCTCTCTATGATTTTTAAAGAAAGAGAATTTGAAGGCATCCCAATTGTAGACCCTACAGAAATCCTGGCACTGGCATTACTACGTGAAATCGATATTTAATAGAAAAATAATTATAAATCAAATTTAGTTATGGAGAACCCTGTTTCCAAACCACAAATATTTTTAGTTCATTTTGCCGGTGGTAACGTATATTCATTTCAATTTATGAAACAATATTTCCATGAATATGACTTTATTCCTCTTGAACTCCCTGGCCGAGGCAATAGGATTAAAGAACGAATTTTGCAAAATTTTACAGCAGCAGCTAAGGATATTCATGAACAGATTGTATCTAAATTAAAATCCAAAAAATTTCTGCTTTATGGCCATAGCATGGGGGCATTACTTGTTCTAAGAGTTGCAGGTTTGCTAGAGTTAGATGGTCATATTCCGCACGCAATCGTTATCTCTGGTAATCCTGGCCCAGGAGTTTTCAGTTCAAAAATCAGGCATCTGCTTCCTGATGAACAATTCAAGGATGAGTTAAAAATATTGGGAGGTATGCCGGATGAAATTTTAAATAATAAAGAACTTTATGAATTCGTAGAACCCATCATTCGCGCAGATTTTAAGATTGCAGAAACGAGCCAACGGGAAGAAGTATTTATCCCAATAAAAAGTCCTATTTATGCATTGATGGGTGATCAGGAATCAAAATCAGATAAAATTGAGAATTGGAAAACATTTACAACTTCTACTTTTGGATATGAAGTTCTCCAAGGAGATCACTTCTTTATTTATAATCACGCTTTAGGACTTAGTAATTTAATGAAAAGGGCAATATCCACTAGTTGTTCAACATAACGGTGCTTATATCGTGTGTTTTTTTGAAAATGGTTTTTTCCTACACGTAATGGTAATTATCAAAAATATCAAGTAAATCCTTATTGAAATAGACCTCGCTGATATCACTATATTAAAGCAAATGTTTTCTCCCGATTGGCAATTCCATCACTATTTGTAATCTTAACTTTCCATTTTTGACAATAAGCAATATGAGTGAGAATTTTCCGAATGTATGGATAGTGTGGGTGTAGAATTCAATTTCTGGTATTGCTGCGCTGTGGCAGGGTAGACTTCGGGTGTTATTCGGGATGGGTGAATTATTAGCTTAGACAGTTTTCCAATATAAAAAAAGGAAGTAGCTGATATAGTTACTTCCTTAAGTGCTCCCGACGAGATTCGAACTCATATCGATGGTACCGGAAACCATAATTCTATCCATTGAACTACGGGAGCAAGGCTGCAAATATAGGATTTGAAAACATATTTTTTTTGCATTTTTAATAAAAAAATACAGTTATTCAGATCGACCCTTTGCTACAATTGTTCAGAGCGGAGAAAGGGTTTTAATTGCTTCGCAGTCCCTTAGGCCAACATCAAGCCCTGAATAGGCTCAGCCTGAGTTTACAAAGTAGATTGATCATCTCCATAACGAGCCATCCGACCTTCAAAACTCGGGTTAATTTCTGCCTGATAATAAAAAACGTTCTTCAATAAACTTGCTGAAAGCTGCCTTGTAATGGGCCGCCATCAATACCTCATACTTTCCGAGGTTTATCTTATTACCTTCAATTTTCTTTACGTAAGCCGAATTGATGATGTAAGATTTGTGTACCCTGAAAAAGCTTGTATTGTATTTAAGTTTTTCTTCCATCTCCTTAATGGTCATGTAAACAGAGTAATTTTCAGTAGGAGTGTATAGGTGGATATGATTATTTGAACCCTGGATATAAATAATGTCAGTTTTTTGCACGGTTAAGATTGTGCTTTTATCACTGGACTTTCTAAAATAGAAAACATCTTCACTATCTCCTTCAAAATTGTGGCTTCCGTAGCATTCTTTTAATACATCATTGACCACTTTTGCAAATTCTGAAAGATCAAATGGCTTAAGAAGATAATGCTTTGCCCTGACTTTGAAAGCATCTATCGCATATTGCGGGTAGGAGGTGATAAAAATAATATTGTGCGGTTCGCCCTTTAGATTTTCTGCCAGGTCAATGCCTGAAAGATTTGGCATATCGATATCTGTGAAGATGATGTGGCTTTGCTTCAGCATGGTGATATCGTTTAAAGCTGAAACTGATTTTGTGTAGGTGAATTCTAATCTTAGCCTTGGAAATGCCGAGATAAATTCTTGAAGAATGTCAATAGCTGACTGGTCATCATCGATAATGATGCAGGGGATTGTGTTATTCATGAGAGATATATTAGATATGACAAGATACAAAATATTCCTGATTAGAATCAAATACATTTGAAAGCTTTTTACGCGTTGGTTTTTGTCCCCTAGCCAATACATGTTCAGGAAAGATCTCAGTTGGATAATTCAATTACAGAGATTGTTGTTAATCCTACTACCATTTCTGCATCCCGACCCTCCTCTTTCAAGTTGATGATTTTGATGTTAACAAACGATTAAATCATTGCCTAAACATGCCCTTGTATTGACTTTATGCTTCTGTAATTTTAATTTAGGCTGTCTGCTATACTGATTTTAGGGGCTTAGGTTGGCTTTTTAAGAAATAAAATGCACCTTTGCGAACCGTTAAATAGGTTTAAGCATGTAACAAATAAATAGCTGTGTATGGAAGAAATGGTTGTGGAAGAAATTCAGGAACTACTTGAAAAAGAGAACGACAAAGCATTAAAACAATATCTGGATCAACTGAATATATCAGATGTTGAAGAACTGATAGATGAACTCCCACAACACGCAGCTAAATTTATTGAAACCTTATCCCTCAATAGGGCAGTAAATGTATTCAGGATCCTCGATTTTCCTACACAGGAACGGATCATTAAAAAACTTTCAGGCAATAAACTTAATCAGATCATTAAAGACCTGCCACCTGACGACCGTACCGCACTTTTCAGTGAGTTAAAAGGAGATGTGGTTAAAAAAATGATCACCCTTTTGCCGCCGGAAGAACGTAAAGAATCGCTTGCGCTTTTAGGCTATAAAGAGGATAGTATCGGTCGTTTAATGACGCCTGATTACATTGCTGTGAAACCCGAATGGTCTATCAGCAGGGTTTTGGCGCATATCAGGCGTTACGGGAAAAACTCAGAAACCATCGATGTGGTATATGTAATCAATAAGGATGGGGTGCTGTTGGATGATATCAGGATACGGGAAGTTTTGTTGGCCGATCCCGAAGCCATTATAGGCGAATTGACCGATAAACGTTTCATTGCCTTAAAAGCAAACGACCCCCAGGAAGATGCAATCAACATCTTTAGGATGAATAACCGCGTGGCTTTACCCGTGGTGGATGAGCATAATATCCTCCTGGGTATCGTTACCGTTGATGATATTTTGTGGATTGCCAATGAAGAATATACTGAAGATATGCACAAAATCGGGGGTACCGAGGCTTTGGACGAACCTTACCTGGATATTCCGATTTTTAAACTGGTAAAAAAACGTGCCGGTTGGCTAATTGTACTGTTTTTAGGCGAAATGTTAACCGCAACAGCCATGCAGCATTTCGAAATCGAACTTGAAAAAGCAGTGGTACTGTCTCTTTTTATTCCTTTGATTATGAGTAGTGGCGGTAATAGTGGTTCACAGGCATCTACCCTAATCATCCAGGCCATGGCCTTAGGTGAAGTAACCATTGCAGAATGGTGGAGGGTAATGCGCCGCGAACTTGTTTCAGGGGCTTTACTCGGCATCATTCTGGGAACTATTGGTTTTGTCCGTATTGTAACCTGGCAAGAGTTACACCTTTATAATTATGGGCCACATTGGTTTTTAATTGCTACTACTATATTCTTTACACTTGTTGGCATTGTACTTTGGGGCAGTTTAATCGGTTCGATGATGCCAATTATCCTGAAAAAACTGAGACTTGATCCTGCAACCTCATCGGCACCATTTGTAGCCACTATGGTAGATGTAACTGGAATTGTTATTTATTTTAGTGTAGCCGTATTGATTTTGAAAGGCGTTTTACTTTAAATTTAAATCATGCAAAAGAAAATCACCACACTTTTTACCGATATCGGTGGCGTTTTATTGACAAATGGCTGGGATAGGCAGGCAAGGGGAGAGGCTTCAGTAATTTTTAACCTCGATTCCGTTGATCTCGAAGAACGGCATCACCTTACTTTCGATACCTATGAAGTGGGCAAATTAACGCTTGATGAATACCTGGAACGTATCGTTTTCTTCAAAGAACGCAATTTTACCTACGATGATTTTAAGGAATTCATGTTCAAAAAATCACTTCCTTATCCGGAGATGATCCAATTGATCTGTAATTTAAAAAAGAAATACAAATTAAAGGTCGCCGTTATCAGCAATGAAGGCCGGGAACTCAACCAGTATCGCATTAATACTTTCAAACTGAATGAGTTTGTCGATTTTTTTGTGTCGTCAAGTTTCGTGCATTTCCGTAAGCCCGATGCCGATATTTTTAAAGTAGCCATTGATATTTCGCAGAGTGACGTAGAAACGAGCTTGTATATTGATGACAGGATGTTATTTGTGCAGGTTGCCGAAGGTTTGGGCTTAAAGGGCATTCATCATACCGATTATGAAGATACCAAAGCGCAATTGGCTGCTCATGGGTTGGAGGTTTAATTGAAAACCGTCTTTGAGAGGAGAAACGACGAAGCGCCCGCAAAAGGCAGGCAATCTCACTAATTTAGGTTGTATCGACTAAATTTTATTGTATCAATTAGTTCGATGTAACTTAATTTAGGTGTTATTTCTTTTAATACCTCGCTTATCGTAGCAAGCAGATTGTATGTATTTTCTTATCTGTTCGTCATCCTGAATTTATTTCAGGATCTTTTGTAAATATTCAGAGTTGTTACCTTTTAAGAAATATAAGTTCATTTAAGCTTACGGGTTTGAGTGACAAGCCAGCTTGGTAAAAGGTTAAAAAGGATGTGCTACACTCCATTATCCGTGTTTATGCGTGCACATCCGAAGTTAATACCTAAATGCTACTAACTGTGTCTGACAACGTAACATCTTCCGTGTTTTCCGGGCTTCCGTGGCAAAACCTTCAGTGGCGAGGCTTTATAAATAAAAAAGCCATTCTTGCGAATGGCCCTAAGTTTTTTAAAGTCCCCTATAGTGATTTGGATGTTTAAACATTAAACCTGAAGTGCATGATGTCACCATCTTCCACTACATAGGTTTTTCCCTCCACACCCAATTTTCCAGCCTCTTTACAGGCATTTTCAGAGCCCAGGGTTACAAAATCGTTATACTTGATCACCTCTGCGCGGATAAATCCTTTTTCGAAATCGGTATGGATTACCCCTGCAGCTTGCGGCGCCGTAAAACCTTTGGTAATGGTCCATGCCCTTACCTCTTGTACGCCCGCAGTGAAATAAGTATACAGGTTTAATAATTTATAAGCTGCACGGATCAGTTTATTTACGCCAGATTCAGTTAAACCTAAGTCGGCTAAAAACTCCTGGCGCTCTTCGTAACTGTCCAGTTCGGCAATTTCTGACTCAATTTTAGCAGAGATTACCAAAACTTCGGCATTTTCATCAGCAACATTCGCTTTCACTAGGGCAACATATTTGTTTCCGGTAACTACCGATGCTTCATCCACATTACAAACATACATGACCGGTTTTTGAGTGAGTAGGCCTAAATCCAGGATAAACTCGAAATCTTCTGTTACCAATGGTGCAGTACGAACAGATTTACCGCTTTCTAAATGAGATTTAACCACGGTTAAGATTTCATAAGTACGTTTAGCGTCTTTATCTCCACCTGTTTTAGCCATTTTTTCAACTTTTTGAATACGTTTTTCAACAGTATCCAAGTCTTTAAGCTGTAACTCCGTATCAATAATTTCACGGTCGCGGATCGGGTCAACAGAACCATCTACGTGGATAACATTCCCATCATCAAAGCAACGTAGAACGTGGATAATGGCATTGGTTGCACGGATGTTTCCTAAAAACTGGTTTCCTAAGCCTTCACCTTTCGATGCACCTTTTACCAAACCGGCAATGTCTACAATCTCGATGGTGTTCGGTTGTACTTTGTTTGGCTTAACCAACTCCGCCAGTTTGGTTAACCTGTCATCAGGTACTGTAATTACACCAACATTGGGTTCAATTGTGCAAAAGGGAAAGTTTGCAGCCTGCGCTTTTGCGTTCGATAAACAGTTAAAAAGAGTCGATTTTCCCACATTTGGTAAACCCACTATACCACATTGTAATGCCATTATTTATTAGTCTTTATGTCTAGTTCCGGGCTACTGATTCATAATAAGGTCAATAGCCCTATGCTCGTTTTTTGATCTTTAGTTTGGGCGCTTTGGCCATGATCTATTAAACCATCAACCATTTTACCTTTTTCCGCTTTCCGCTTTCCGCTTTCCGCTTTCCGCTTTCCGCTTTCCGCCCTAAATTCCGCGCAAAGATAAGCTTTTAAAACCTTTATTTAAACCCTTGCTCTTGTATCAAATCTATATTTTATCTAAGTTTAGCCCAAAATACATAGAGATTAAATGGAAGATTTTGAAAAAGAAGTGCCTCAGGAAGTGAAGTTGGTTGTTACGGAAGAAATGCGTAGCTATTTTTACGATATGAGTAAATGGGCAAGATTTCTATCGGTTGTAGGTTTTATTGTCTCTGCATTTTTAACCTTGAGCTCATTTGGGATAGGGGCCGCAATATCTGCAAACCCAGCAATGCTTAATCAATTAGGGCCATTGGCCGGTATTGGTGCAACAGGCATCACCATATTTTACCTGCTATTAGCCTTACTCTTTTTTTACCCAAGTTTATTGCTCTTGCGTTTTTCGGCCAAGGGCAAGCAAGGTGTGCTGTTTGGCGATCAGGAGACTTTTAACGATGCCATTTCAAGTGTAAAATCACTGTTTAAATTTTGGGGCATACTCACCATTATCTTTTTGGTAAGCTATTTTCTGTTAATTCTCGCCGTAGCAGTAAGCGGTGCAGGTATAAAATAGAAATATCAAACGATAAAAAAAAGCCTCCGGATTATTAAATAAGGAGGCTTTTTATTGAAATTATATTACTTAAAAAGTAAAATCGTCGCTTGTTTTCGTGCTATGTTCTCCATTTTCAGAATATTCATAACGTTTTTCAACCACATCCTGATGAGTTTTGATATAATCTACAGTTTCATTTAATCCTTCTGCAAATTTTTCGAAATCTTCTTTGTATAAAAAGATTTTATGTTTTACAAACACACCGTCTTCTAATCTTTTCTTGCTCTCGGTAACTGTTAAATAGTAATCACCCGATCTTGTAGCCTTCACGTCGAAGAAATAAGTTCTCTTTCCTGCTCTTACTTTCTTTGAAAAAACTTCTTCTCTTTCCTTGTTGTCGAATTCTCCCATGGTTGGTATTGATGTTGGTTTTTGGTTTCGGTAAATATAAAGCAAATATTTAAAGTTCAAAATACAATTTTAATACAATTTAAATCGTTCGCGTTTCCTCTTCCAAAAGTTGGTTGTTATAAAGCTCCTTATAACTGCCATTTAGGCTAAGTAATTCATTGTGTGTGCCTTGTTCAATGATTTTTCCGTTGTCCAGCACCAGAATCTTATCTGCATTTTTAATGGTCGAAATTCTGTGGGCAATTAAAATACTGGTTTTCCCGGCCATGATTTTACCCAGGTTTTGTAGTATTTCCTCCTCTGTTTTCGTATCGACAGCCGAAAGGCAATCGTCGAAAATGAGGATCTTAGGCGATTTAATCAAGGCTCTGGCGATAGATACACGCTGTTTTTGTCCTCCCGAAAGGGTTATTCCCCGCTCACCCAGCATCGTCTCGAATTTTTCTTCGAAATCAATAATATTGGTGTAAACCGAGGCATTTTTTGCGGCTGTATGTACTTCTTCATCCGTAACCGCATCTAAGCCAAAGGCAATATTGTTTTTTATGGTATCCGAAAAGAGAAAAACTTCCTGCGGTACAAAGCCAACCTGGCCGCGATAATCTTTAAGGTTTAGTGTTTTTATATTTTTTTTATCGATGTTTATTGCACCATTTTCTACATCATACATCCGCATCATCAGGTTCGCCAAAGTTGACTTTCCCGATCCCGTCTTGCCGATAATGGCTACAAATTCGCCGGCATTAACTTCAAAGCTCACATTTTTCAAAGCTTCAATGCCTGTATCCGGATAGGTAAAACTCACATTATCGAATCTGATATTACCCTTCAGCTCGATTTCTGCTGTTTCGTTAGATTGAATATCTGATGGGATGTCTAAAAACTCATTTATCCTTTTTTGCGATGCAGCAGCCCGCTGGATTAAAGAAGTAACCCAGCCCAGCATGGTTACGGGAAATGTTAATTGATTAATGTAAATGATAAATTCGGCAATGTTCCCTGCAGTAATGCTGCCGTTCATCACCTGTATACCACCTATATATATGGTTAAAATGGTGCTCAATCCTATTAACAGCAACATGGTAGGGTAAAATAAAGCCGATACTTTAACCAGGCTCATGGAGTCTTTTTTATAATCATTGCTCTGGATCTCAAACATGTTGCGGGTATAATCTTCTCGCACATATGATTTGATAATCCTGATTCCCGAGAAACGCTCTTGTACAAAACTGGAAAGATCTGATAAACGCTCCTGGATCTTCCCGCTTTTTTTAAAAATCAGGGTGTTTACGTAATAAATGATCACCACCAGAAAAGGCAGGGGCAATAAACAATAAATAGCCAGTTTGGAATTTACATCAAACATCGACCAGATAATGAGTACAGATAAAACAAATGTGTTAATTGTATACATAATTGCCGGTCCAACGTACATCCTTACCCGGTTCACATCCTCTGTTGCGCGATTCATCAAATCGCCGGTATTATTTCTGCGGTAAAAACCTAAGCTCAGCTCCTGGTAATGCTGATAAATATCATTCTTCATATCAAACTCTATATGCCGCGACATCAAGATAATGGTTTGGCGCATAAAGAAAAGGAACAGTCCCCGCAATAAATAAAGCGCAATAACCAGTAAACCAAAAAATAACAGGTTACTGCTAAAAATATTATAAATAATGGCCTGACGATCAAAACCAGCAAAAAGGTTAAACAGCTGAATGTTTTCGCTAATTAAATCAACTGCATAACCGATTACCTGTGCCGGTACTACACCGAAGATATTAGAAATCACCACAAAAATACTTCCGGGTATAATCCACCATTTGTATTTAAGAAAGTATTTGTTTAATCGGCTCAGATGTTTCATGTTCTACAAACTTAGATAAATTTGTTATTTCATACCACTTATTTGTCCATTCGAAATTGAGCTTTAATAATTAATGACATTTTGAGTGCAAATGCCGTTCGTTGTCCATCTGTTCTGTTTTTGAAATGTATGGTATGCCTTTCATAGCAACTATAGTTCTGCTGTTGATTTCAAGCCTGTTGAATGACTGGACTTTATATTATGTCAGTTACAGATCTTTTGTGTGCAGTTTTCGTGGTGTCGGATGTTTCCATCTGACACTGCTATATTTCTCCAGTCCCTCATTTTTCGTGGTGTTTGATGTTTCCATCTGGCACTGCAATATTTCTCCAGTCCCTCATTTTTCGCGGTGTCTGATGTTTCCATCTGGCACTGCAATATTTCTCCAGTGCCTCATTTAATTCAGCATGATCTTCAACCCGCTCAGATGGGAAAAATCAATCTGGATTAATAAAATCTATCTGCGCGATAGACCTGCTCAGCAATGATAATGATGTGGATAAATTCATGGATAGCAGAATAATAGACTTTTTAATAGGTTACAGATCTTTCGTACGCAAAGTGACGATTGGAAGGAGATTGCGGCCTTAACGAATAAATTTTGTCATAGTTTTCTTAAATACGTGTAATAATCGTTTTTTATTTTAATTTTGCAGCAGGTTATCCGAACGTTCATATGCCAGCAAATTCTCCGTCAGATTCATCAATTTTAGATCAATTAAGTGCTTACGGGCACAAAAAATTGGTTTTCTGTAATGATCCAGATACAGGTTTAAAAGCAATTATTGCTATACATGATACCACATTAGGCCCTGCTTTAGGTGGAACACGTATGTGGAGTTATAGCACGGAAAGCGAAGCATTGGAAGATGCATTGCGGTTATCCCGCGGAATGACCTATAAAGCTGCAATCACCGGTCTAAACCTGGGCGGCGGAAAAGGTGTGATTATTGGCGATTCCAGAAAAGACAAAACCGAAACTTTAATGCGTAGCTATGGCAGGTTTATCAAAAACCTGAATGGCGAATTTATTACCGCAGAAGAAATGGGTACCAATACTCGCGATATGGAATATATCCGTATGGAAACCAATTATGTTACAGGTGTTCCCGAATCGATCGGTGGCGCGGGTAATCCGGCTCCTTTTACTGCGCAAGGTGTTTATTTAGGTATTAAAGCGAGTGTTAAAGAGGTTTTTGGTACAGATATGCTTGCCGGAAGAACCATCGTAGTGCAAGGAATTGGAAATGTTGGTGAACACCTGGTTGCCTTATTAAGAAAAGAAAATGCTGAAGTTTTGATCAGCGATATTAACCAGGAACAACTAACTTATGTTGCCCGGAAGTATAAAGCAAAACCGATCGAGGCAGATAAAATTTTCACCACCGATGCCGATGTTTATGCGCCATGTGCAATGGGTGCTACTGTTAATAACAAAACCATCGAAAAAATGAAATTTGCAATTATTGCAGGTTCTGCTAATAACCAGTTAAAAGATGAGGTTCTGGATAGCGAATTACTCTTAAAAAAAGGGATTTTATTTGCGCCTGATTACCTGATTAACGCAGGTGGATTAATTTCCTGTTATTCGGAGTTAACGGGCTTCGGCAAAAAGCGTACCGTACAGCTTACTGAGAATATTTATGATGCTACACGCAGTGTAATCAAATTAAGTAAAGCAGAAAATATATCAACAAACATTGCCGCAAACCGGATTGCCGAGAAACGGATTGCAGATATTAAAAAAATTAAATCGTCATATTAAATCATAATTATTAAAACAGGTTTTAATAACCGCACTCGTTCTTACATTCATGTTAAACAGAAGGCACTTAAGAATCAAAGCTTTGCAAAATATTTTTGCTTGGCACATGGCAGACAAAAAAGACATTAAAGGAGATTTAAAAACTTTAATGCAAAGCATCGATAGCGTGTATGAAATGTACATCTGGATGCTATCTTTAATGGTAGAGGTTACAGAATTTACCGCTAACGACGCGGCAGAGCGCGCAAATAAGTTTATCAAAACAGCAGAGGATATCAATCCCAACATGAAATTGCTACACAATAAGTTTAGCGTTTTATTGCAGCAGAATCCTGAATATGCTTCCGCAATTAAAAAATATAAGGTTGATTGGGGGTTCGATCCTGAAATCCGTAAAACCGTTTACAATTCTTTAAAGGCGTCAAAAGAATATGCTGAGTATCTGGCCGATCCAAACGAAAGTTTAGAATCATCAAAAGACATCATTAAATATATTTTTCGTAAAATCATCTTGAAAAATCAGGCTATTATCCAGGTTTTTGAAGAGAAATTTATCAATTGGCAGGTAGATCATGAAGTGATGAAGGGGATGGTAGCCAAAACCTTGAAAAACTTTACATCCGAAGATCCTTTCAAAAACAAATTAACCGAAATTAGTGCCGATTGGGTTGAAGACAGCAAATTTGTTCAGGATTTATTTGTGCATACCCTACAGAATGATGCGAAATACCAGGAAATGATTGCTGATCGCACTAAAAACTGGGAATCGGAGCGTATTGCTTTGATGGACACGATCTTAATGAAAATGGCCATTTGCGAGCTGTTAAATTTTCCATCTATTCCGGTTAAAGTAACTATTAATGAGTACTTAGAGTTGTCAAAAGATTACAGTACACCGAAAAGTAATTCATTTATTAACGGTATTTTAGACAAAATTTTAGGCGATCTGAAGAAAAGCAATACCATTAAAAAGATCGGCCGCGGATTAATCGAAGATTAAAAATGAAAAGAACATTTATCCTGGCTATTGCTGCGCTTTCATTCGTAGCCTGTCGCAATGAAAATAATCAAACCAGCGAAACTGCTTCGGCTGTTTCGGTTGGCAATGACACTTCAAAAACAGCTAAAGTTGCCCCGGCAGATGCACCTGTTATCGTTTTCGAACGCGATATTTTTGATTTTGGTAAAATCACACAAGGTGAAAAAGTTAAACACGATTTCAAATTTAAAAATACAGGTAAGAGTCCGCTCATTGTTTCCAATGCAACGGCAACCTGTGGCTGCACCATTCCGCAGGTACCTGGCGAACCTATTTTACCAGGTAAAGAAGGTATCATCAGTGTAGTTTTCAATAGCGAAGGCAAAATGGGGATGCAGGATAAGGTGATAACGGTAACATCTAATGCGAAGCCAACCGTAAGTACCGTCCATCTGGTAGGAGAGGTGCTGGAAAAAAAATAAATCGGTTTGGTGGCTTGGGCATCATCCTTAACGATCAAAATTCATAATAAACAAATAAAAAAGAAATGATATCAACAGTAATATTACAAGCAGCAGGCGGAAGTAGCACATTAACTACAATTGTACCAATGGTACTGATCATGGTAGTTTTCTACTTTTTCATGATCCGTCCGCAGGTTAAAAAAGCTAAAGACCATAAAAAATTGGTTGAAGAATTGAAAAAGGGAGATAAAATTGTAACGACTGCTGGTATCCACGGCCGTATTGCAGATATGAATGAAACTACTTTTTTAATTGAGGTTGAAGGTGGTGTGAAGATCCGTTTCGATAAATCGGCAGTTTCATTAGATGCAACCAAAGCGGTGATTACGCCTAAAGCATAATAAACTAATAAAATTTAAGTGCAGTCCCGAAAACTTTCGGGACTGTTTTTGTTTTATTACATTTGATTAAATGCATTTTGGAAAATTATTTTTCCGGATCATAGTCCATATTTAATTTATTATGCCCTTCATTACATTAACGAAGATTGAAAAAAGACGTGTATTTAGCTTACTGGCCTGCCTGTTGCTGGCCATAGCCGCATGGCTTTTTATGGCATTAAATAATAAGTATGTTTATGTTGCTAAAACCGTATTGGTTTTTAAAAACAGTCCCACCAAAAGAGCATTTTATCCTTTACAGTCTGATACGATAGATTTACAGGTAGAAGGGACGGGCTGGCAGCTGCTTTTTGCCCGTTTAAGAATCAATCCACCTTCTGTTTCTGTTAGTTTGAGCCAGCTCAATACCAAAGATTTTATCGTTTTTTCCGATCAGCTTTTTAATATCAACAGGCAGTTGGAAAGTACGCAGAAAGTAATTTCAGTTAAGCCCGATACCCTTTATTTCGATTTTACCAAACGCGTAGTAAAAAAAGTTCCTGTAAAATTGATTGATAAATTAGGGTTTGCAAAACAATATGGCAGGTCAAGTGACGTGATCCTCAATCCAAAATATGTAAAGGTTGCCGGCCCCTTGGAAGAACTTTCTAAAATAACATTTTGGCCAACTGATACACTTAAACAGGATAAAATACAGAACAGTATTACCGCAAGGGTAGCTCTTCAGCACAGCATTCATAAAAACGTAAGTATTTACCCATCATCTGTTGAAGTTAAAGTGCCCGTTGATGAGTTTACGGAAAAGACCATTGAAGTGCCTTTAAAAATCATCAATAACCGGAGTTATAACAGCATTAAACTTTATCCTAAAAAAGTTAAGGTTACTTTTTTAGTTGCTTTGAGTAATTACGATCAGGTTGATGAAAGTTTTATTACTGCAACTGTTGATGTTGGTGAATGGAAGGATTTAGGGCATCGTCAGTTTACGGTGAAGATAACCGAATTTCCCGACTACTGTAAATTGGTTAGCGTAAAACCTTCAAAAATAGATTTCATTGTAGAGAAATAATGTATAAAGTAGGCATAACAGGTGGCATAGGCAGTGGCAAAACAACGGCCTGCAAGGTTTTTGAGATACTGGGCATTCCGGTATTTTACGCTGATGCGGTTGCTAAGGAGATCATGTGCAAAGATGTTTTGTTGGTTGCCGGAATCAAATCTGCTTTTGGTGAAGAAAGTTATTTTGCAGATGGAAAACTGAACAATAAACATATTGCCGGCATAGTTTTTAATAATGAAGAAGCGCTGGCAAAATTAAATGCGTTAGTTCATCCGGCCGTTTTTAGGGCATTTGATGCCTGGGAAGAGACCACACCAAAAACTGTTCCTTACACGCTTAAAGAGGCAGCTCTGCTTTTTGAAAGTGGTTCTTACAAGATGTGCGATGCCACTGTTCTGGTTACTGCACCATATGAAATGAAGCTAAAAAGGGTAATGCAGCGCGACAGTGTTTCGGCAGAACAGGTTAAAGCGCGCATGGACAAACAATTTAGTGACGAAGAGAAATCTAAACTAGCCGGACATTTTATTGTAAATGATGAACAACAATCCATCATCGGGCAGGTATTAACCTTGCATCAGCAGTTTCTAAAGGCTGCAGAAGCCCTTAAGCTTGCCAATGTATAACGATCTACTCCAATCATATCATTCTTAAATCCTTTCATTTCAATATGATTTTAGCAGATTTTATTACCATTACCCCAACGGGCTTATATTGTATTTACGGGGATTTTTATCTTGATCCACAGCAACCGGTTAAAGAAGCGGTTGTTTCGCATGCCCATGGCGATCATGCTATCGGTGGGAGCCAGAACGTGTACTGCACTGCTGCTACTGCGACTTTTATGAAACACCGGTACCGTAAATTTGCAGCGGTTGATTTTTTTACCAAAAATTATCACGAATCTTTTAAAATAAAGGATATTACCATCACTTTTTATTCTGCCGGACATATTTTAGGTTCGGCACAGGTATTAATGGAATATAACGGTGTAAAGTATCTGTATACTGGTGATTATAAAATTGAACCTGATGGTTCTTGCGCACCTTTTGAATTTGTAGAGGCTGATGTTTTAATTACAGAAAGCACCTTCGCCAATCCGGAAACCAAACATCCTTCTCCCATAGCAGAAATTAAAAAGCTCAACGAAACCCATTCGAATATCATGCTGGGTGCTTATGCCTTAGGTAAAAGCCAGCGGATAATCCAGTTGCTCAACCAGCATTGCCCTACAAAAAACATTATGGTTCACCATAGCATTATGCCTTTTGTTAAAATATATGAAGATTATGGCGTGAAAGTAGGGAATTACAAAATGTATGATAGGAAGGTGATGAAAAATAATCAGGAACATCAGGTTTACATTGTGCCGCCGATGGTGTTCCATAGTTACCATAAGGCCATTAATGTAGTCCGTGCCTTTGCGTCAGGATGGAAGAACCTGCAGCAGCGAAACGGAATATCACTTTATATTTCTGATCATGCCGATTGGGATGCGATTCTGGAAACCATAGAAAAAGTTAAACCCAGGCAGGTTTGGACTTTGCACGGTGATGGTAGGCAGCTTAAAGATTATTTTAAAGATAAACTGGAGCTTAAAATATTAAATTAATCAGCGTTCGTCATTCTGAACCTGTTTCGGCATCCTTAGCTATTAAATGAACACTCAATCATCATTATTCGCTCAATCATTCAAAATTCAATCATTCAATATTGGCTATGAAAGAAGGCGAAGACTTTTATTTCAATGAAAACGGACTAATGGTTTTTACAGAAGCCTACCATTTAAAACGTGGTTATTGCTGTAAAAATAAATGTAAACACTGCCCCTGGAGTTATGGGAAGAAAAAAGAGAAAAAGTAATCAGTTGGCGATTTGCAGTTTTCAATTGGCTGAAAATAGGCTAATTGGTACTGCATTTTTCTGAGTTCAATTGTTAAAACGGACAAAATAGTAGATGTCGCTTAGTGCCATGTCAAATCCCATTGAAACAAGGGTTAGTGTATCAGAAATCTCTTTGTATTCTCTTAACAGCCAATTTCTATTTTCATTAATGTGATACGATTGTACAAAAACAGATTCCGAATCAATCATGATGTATTCTTTTAAGGATGGAATATCTTTATACAGTTTGAATTTTTTATTCTTGTCGTAATTTTTGGTTGAAGGAGAAAGAATTTCAATAATCGCAGTTGGTAAAATGGAAGTGTCTTTATCAAAATTACTATGTGTTGAACCATTGCAATAAATGGAAATGTCCGGATAGGTAAACAAAGTGTTTTCCGGAATATTCATTCGTTTATCACTTCCGTAAGGTCTGCAGGGCTTGCCTTTAAGCTTGTTGCCTATTTCTCCAAAAACATTACTGAAAATCTCATTGTGATTCTCTCCGGCACCAGACATTGCAAAGATTTCTCCCTGGTAATACTCATGTTTCACTGTTGATGATTTTTCCATCTCCAGGTATTCTTCAATAGTATAATGCCTTTTTTGATAGGCTATGGCCGGTTCATTTACGATTTTATCCATATCTAAATTTACAGATGTTTTCCCGTAAAGATTGAATAAATAAACGATTTAAACGTTTAAAACGGCTTAAGGACTAACAGTTGAGTGGTCTAACCGATTAATCGCCAACCAAGAGCTTTAAACTGAGAATTGTAAACTGCCAATTGTAAACTGTTAACTGAAAACTGCTAACTGAAAACTGCTAACTGAAAACTGCTAACTGAAAACTGCTAACTGAAAACTGCTAACTGAAAACTGCCAACTGCCAACTGAATTAGTGTCCGGCAAAGAAACCGATTAATGCTACGCCAATTCCTAACAAAACAGCAATCATTTTGCGGGTGTTGATTTTATGATCAGCGCTTGATTCAAACAGGATCGTAGTAGAAATGTGTAAGAAAATACCAATTACAATCCCCATAATTTTATTAAAATAAGCATCAATGCCCCCAATAGTGCCGTTGCTTAAACCAACACTTACATAAAAGCCCAGTGGAGCCATAATGGCAAACACAATGAGGTAAAAAATAATACTGCTTTTTTTGAAATGATTCTGCATCAATATGCTTGCCAATGCAAAGGCAGCAGGAATATGATGTAGCGAAATCCCAAAAATCAATTCGTTGTGCTGTTCTTTGGCCAAGGGCATACCCTCTAAAAAGGCATGTAAACACAAGCTGATCATCACCCCAAACGGAAATACATGCCCATCGTGTTGTTTATGGATATGGCCATGCTCTACACCTTCTGAAAACTGTTCTAAGAAAATTTGTAATAAAAAACCGATAAGAATAAAAATGCCAATCTGCCCTTTGTCTGGTCCGCTGTAGGCATCAGGAATTAAATGTAAAACGGTTATGGCAAATAAATAGGCGCCGCTGAAAGATAAAATCAGCTTGAGCAATTTAGATTTATCACTTTTAACCAAAAAGATAGCCGTTCCGCCTAAAAAGGCACAGAAAAAGAGTACGCAGAGTTTCCAGATTTCCATAGGTTAAAAATCAGGTTGTAATTTTTTAAATATTCTTGAACAGATCACGCCTATTACTATTCCTAATAAAGCGCCGGTAGTTACATCAACGGGGTAATGGACGCCAACATATACCTGTGCAAAGCTGATGATAAATGCCCAGAACAAACCAATGGGTAGGATCGGTTTCCATCTGCTGTAAAAAATGCAGATCAAAAAAACAGCTATAGCAAAATGATTGGTAGCGTGTGCCGAAGGAAAACTCAAACCACTTCCGCAGGGTACACGATGGATGATATCATTAGCCAAACTTAAATCATTGCAAGGCCTCACGCGTGATATCCAGGGTTTTAAAAGCCTGGAGGCGATTAAATCGCCCATGGCGAAAGTAAAAAGCACCATGCCTATGATATAATAGCCTTGTTTTTTATACTGCCTGATGCAAAAAATAACAATAAACAGGTAAAGCGGCGACCAAAAGAAACGGTTGCGCATAAGGGGCATCAGCCAATCAAAAAAGCCGTTTGAAAGTCCGCGGTGAATTTTCAAAAACAATTCTACATCAAATTGCTGTATGCTTTCGATCATGCTTTTTTACAGATTAAAATTAACCGGTCTGAATTAGTTTTGTCAAAATCAGCTAAGTCGTAATTGCCAAAGGTTTTCTGGATAACCATTCCCGCTTTTCCCAGCATGCGTTCAAAATCTTCAAAACTAAATGCCTGTACCCGCTCTTCGAAATGATATACCCTTTGTTGATCTTCGAAATCGATCTTTTTAATGATTTTCCCATCAACAACACTTTTGGTGATTTGAAAAGTGATGCCGTCCAGTGATTTCGTTTCGCAGGAATTTAAATTCCGGATGATCTTCTCGGTATTGAAATAATCCAGCACCAGAATCCCCTCAGCAGTTAAACATTTGCGGAAAGTTTTAAGTGCATTTACGTGTTCTTTTTCTGTATCAAAATAACCAAAACTGGTAAACAGATTTAAAGCGACATCAAAATAATTGATGTAAAACAGCCTCCGCATATCATGCACCAGAAAGTGTAATTTGCTGTTCTCAAATTGCTTTGCGTATTT
This sequence comes from Pedobacter suwonensis, assembly GCF_900111825.1. Taxonomy (GTDB): domain Bacteria; phylum Bacteroidota; class Bacteroidia; order Sphingobacteriales; family Sphingobacteriaceae; genus Pedobacter; species Pedobacter suwonensis. The sequence goes on along the minus strand of NZ_FOJM01000021.1, from coordinate 63,033 downwards.
TATACTCTGTTCAGATAAATCAATACCTGTAACATCAAAGCCTTTTTTATTCAGGTAAATAGAATGCCGGCCTTTTCCGCAGGCAATATCAAGCATTTTGGCATCAGCTTCAGGATTTAAAAAAGAGGTAAGCTTATCAATAAAAAATTCGGCCTCAGCATCATTTCTTTGTTGGTAAAGAATATGATAATATGGCGAATTGAACCAATATTGAAACCACTTGCGCTGCATATAAAAGCTGTTTGTATCTTTAAAAAGATGCAAATATAAGGTTTTACAATCGCTAGTAAAGTTAGAATGTGCTTTTATGCAATAATGTTGCAAAAATATTATTGGGTTGATTTTTTATATCAAGTAATTCAACCTCTTATGTAAGCACCTGAAAAGATCCACTGTAAGGAATTTAGTTACACGCCATTTTATTGTGAAGCGCTACACTGCTCTATTAAATTGACCGCGTAGGTAGACATAAGGGCTACATAAATTCAGGTATATAGCCAGGTTTAAATAGTAGCTATCTTGTTTTTTTTCTTATTTTTGGAGCCTCTAATAAATTATAAGAAGTGACTCTAATAAAATCGATTTCAGGAATACGGGGAACCATTGGTGGAAGGGCAGGAGCGGGCTTAACTCCATTTGATATTGTAAAATTTACAGCTGCCTTTGGTAGCTGGGTGGTAAATAAAACCGGCAATAAAAGGATTGTTTTAGGCCGCGATGCGAGGATTTCCGGCGAGATGGTCAACAACCTGGTTATTGGAACCTTGCAAGGCCTTGGTATTGAAGTAATCGATTTAGGCTTATCAACCACGCCAACTGTTGAGGTGGCTGTTCCTGATGAAAATGCAGGAGGTGGGATTATTTTAACTGCTAGCCATAACCCTAAGCAATGGAATGCCCTGAAATTACTAAATGACAGTGGGGAGTTTATTAGCGATGCTGATGGAAAAGAAGTTTTAGATTTAGCAGAAAGTGCTGATTTTGATTTTGCCGAGGTAGATAAGCTAGGGAAAGTGATTAAAAATGATACTTACCTGCAAAAACACATCGATAAAGTTTTGGCTTTGCCATTGGTTGATGTTGAAGCAATAAAAAAGGCTGATTTTAAAGTGGTAATTGATTGTGTAAATTCTACAGGCGGTATTTTTATCCCGGCATTATTAAAAGCCTTGGGCGTAAGTAAGGTGGTAGAATTGTACTGCACGCCAGACGGACACTTCCCGCACAATCCTGAACCTTTACCAGAAAACTTAACTGAAATATCGAAAGAAGTACAGAAACAGCATGCTGATTTAGGCATTGTAGTAGATCCTGATGTTGATCGGTTATGTTTTGTGAATGAAGATGGCAGCATGTTTGGCGAAGAGTATACCTTGGTAGCCGTAGCTGATTATGTATTAAAAAATACGCCTGGAAATACCGTTTCAAATCTTTCATCAACCCGTGCCTTACGCGATGTAACCGAAAAAGCAGGATCATCATATCATGCTTCGGCTGTAGGTGAGGTAAACGTGGTTAACAGAATGAAAGCTACCCAAGCCATTATTGGCGGTGAAGGAAACGGAGGGATTATTTATCCCGAATCGCACTATGGACGGGATGCCTTGGTGGGAATTGCCTTGTTTTTAACGCATTTAGCTAAATTTGGTAAATCTATTTCGGTACTCAGGGCCAGCTATCCGCAATACCATATCTCTAAAAATAAGATTACCCTTACACCTGAAATGGATATCGATTATTTATTAAAGCAGGTAGAAGAGAAGTATAAAAATCAACCTTACAGCACAATTGATGGTTTGAAGATCGAATTTGATAAAACTTGGGTACATTTGCGCCGCTCTAATACCGAACCGATCATCAGGATTTATAGTGAGGCAGAAAATGAAACCATTGCCGAAAATTTGGCAAACAAAATTATCTCTGATATTAAAGAAATATTACACCTTTAATCTCTAATACGGATTCTGGGATCAGGCATACCTGTTCAGGATTTAATAAAACGATTAAATCCTGAACATTTAAACAGGGCGGACCTTAACCAGGCAGCTTTGCAACACTAACTTTTTAAATATTCATAAAATGAAAAGGGTCTATTTAGATAATGCGGCCACAACGCCATTAGATCAGGCGGTAATCGCGGAGATGACAAACGTGATGGAAAACTATTTTGGTAATCCGTCTGCCATTCATGCACTTGGCCGCGAGGTGAGAACATTGGTTGAGAAGGCCCGTAAAACTGTTGCCGGTCTTTTAAATGCGTCTCCATCTGAAATATTTTTTACATCCGGTGGCACGGAGGCAGATAATACCGCTATCCGCTGCGGCATTTCAGCCTATGGTATTAAACATGCCATCACTTCGAAAATAGAACACCACGCCGTTGAGCATACTTTAAATACAATGCTCAAAAATGGCGAAATTGATAAGTTAAGTTTCGTCAATATCGACGAGAAAGGCAATATAGATTACAACCATTTAGAAGAATTGCTTCAAAATAACGAACGTACTTTCGTTTCGTTAATGCATGCCAATAATGAGTTAGGCACGCTAACAGATATGGTGAAAGTTGGCGATATCTGCGAAAAATACAATGCCATTTACCATGCCGATACTGTTCAAACCATGGGGCACTATCCACATAATGTACGCGAGCTTAAAGCGCATTTTATCGTATGCGCTGCGCATAAACTCCACGGACCTAAAGGTGTTGGCTTTTTATATGTAAATAGCAATATTAAAATTCCGCCTATGATTTATGGTGGCGCACAAGAGCGCAATATGCGTGGTGGTACCGAAAATGTATATGGCATTGTAGGCTTAGCGAAGGCCCTGGAAATTGCCTATGCGGAGATGGATGAGCATCAATCTTATATTCAGGGCTTAAAAGATTATCTGAAAACACAACTAATTGCCGAAATCCCGGGGATTGCTTTTAATGGAGAAACGGATGCCGATAAAAGTCTTTATACCGTGCTGAACGTTTCGTTCCCGGAAATGGATATGGCAGATATGTTATTGTTCAATTTGGATATCAACGGTATCTGCGCTTCCGGGGGTAGTGCCTGTTCATCGGGTTCAAATATAGGCTCACATGTGCTAAATGGTATTAAGGCCGATCCGAATCGTCCTTCAGTACGTTTTTCATTCAGTAAATACACCACTAAAGAAGATTTGGATTACGTAATCGAAAAAGTTAAAATGGTAGTGAAGCAGAATGCTTTAGCTTAAAATACTATTCCCTGGCTGGTGACGCACCAGCCATAATATTTATCACATTTCTAAGGTTGGTGGTTCACCAACCATAAAATATTCGTGTTTAGTGGGCCAGTAAATATGAAGATTAGAATATATCTCTGTAATCGGTTAGTATATTAAAATCATCTACGCCAGTTTTGTAAAACCTTGAAGAAGACCAATAATAATCTTCAGTGTTTTGCGCCAAACACCATCTCGCTTGTAATGGGTTATGATGGATATAATTTAGCTTTTGCTCCAATATATTGAGATCTAACATATTGATTGCAAGGGGATCACGTTGCCATATCCGATATTTACGATCAGATTCTGTTACCTCGAAAAGTCTTAAAAAATTAGGATTGTTGACCATAAGGTCTTTTCTTAATTCGTGGGAGGTATCCTTCAAAAAACTAACATTCGGTTTTTCTTTACCGTTTGGTTTTAAAATTTTTAAAATCAAATGGATATGGTTTGGCATAATTACAAAGCCATACACCTCTATAAAATTATTTACAAGCAATTAGTTTTAAAGAATTTAAAACTAATTGCTTGTAATTTAGTGGTTCTAACAAGTTCAACCAATCCTTAATCGTGCAAGTCCAAAAGTAAGTTTCATTATAGTCAATGAATGATTTTCTTCTATCTTTAAAAATATCGGAATTCATGTGATTATATTTTTATCAAGATAATAATAAATTGTTTGATTCTCATTTGGTGAGTTTCATATTGTGTTTGGTGAGTCGCCAAACATTGAAAGCGCGCCCATCAACCCCAAATAGTATTCCTTGCCGTGCCACTAAACCTGATCGGAACGAACACGTAGCACGGCGTAGTAAAGTGGAGAGCAGGACTGTGTTGAGCTAAGTATTATTGCCATTGCCTTCCAAAAAAAATGATTTAGGAAAAACTAAGATTAAATACATCTGCGCACAAAAATTAACTTGCAAAACCCGAAAAATAAACTTATATTTAATCAAACGTATGGCAATCCACGCCATTTAACCTATTGTTGCGTCACGAAACCTTATCAGATTCCCATGGTATAAGGTTAAGCAAATTTTAAAAAAGCTTTTAATCATTATTAAAATTGTTAACCCTGAAAGCCTGCAAGGTTTTCAATAAATTTATGTCAACATGGAAACGAACTACAACACTCAAAATCAGGAAAACGCTAAATTGGAAGAAAAATCAAATGAAGAAAGAAAACACATTTACAGGTTTATCTTCAGTCCGTTTTCATTTGAGTCCTCAAACCATTTTAATAAAATCCATAAAAGGAAGTTTCATTCATTCGGTTGCATTCATGAGTTAGGGAAATTGCCCGGGGCAATGTTGTAAAACGTAACAGGAGACGTTGGATGAGGTAGTAAAGTTCTACGCCTAACAGTCATTTCGAGCGGAGTGCAACGGAGCCGAGAGCCACGGAGTGTTAGCGCAGCTAAATCTGCATAGACAAGTCTCTCCATTTCACTGCGTTTCAGTCGGGATGACCACAGTTATTAATAGCATTTTATAGAAATCAAGTATCTTATTCATGGCTCACCAACAATAATATCGATCAAATCCCATTCCCGCGAGGATTAATAAAAACAATCTCATTTTTTGCTTGTTCCTATAGTACATCAATTTACAATTACTATGGAAACGAATAAAGAACAAGGTAAAGTTGTTGAGAACGATTTACTGGATAAAACTGTAGAAGATATTAAAGAAGATAGAACTTTAGATGAGAATAAATCATCAAAAGTAACTACCAATCTGTTTAACAAAGATAAAGACAGGAAGAATAATTCATTCGGTCCCGGACATGAACCGGGTACTACGCCAGGTGCAGGTATATAATTTGCTATTTTGGCATGTAAATCATTAAATTTAAACCACAGCATTTGCTGTGGTTTTTTAGCATCATCCCGAAAATGGAAAGAAGAAACTTTATTAAAAATTCAGCGCTTGCTATGGCCTTGCTATCAGTTTATAAAACCGATGTTTTTGCTCAGCAAGATTTATTGCGCGCTTATGATTTTAAGCCGCTCCGTAATAATGTTGGTATATTTACCGAGCAGGGTGGGACCATTGGCTGGTTAAATTCAAGCAGCGGTTTTGTAGTAGTGGATGCGCAATTCCCAAATACGGCACCGCATGTGATTGATGAATTGAAAAAGTTAGGTGAAAAACCTTTTAAATACCTGATCAATACACACCACCACGGTGATCATACCGCAGGGAATATTTCTTTTAAAGGATTGGCAGAAAAAGTCGTGGCTCACCAAAATTCACTGGTCAACCAAAAAAGAGGAGCAGAGAAAGCCAATAATTTAGATAAACAGCTTTTGCCTGATAGCACTTTTGGCACAAGATGGAGCGCTAAAGTAGGCGACGAAAATATAAAGGCTTATTACTATGGCTCTGGTCACACCAACGGTGATGCCGTTTATCATTTCGAAAACGCCAATATCGTGCATGTAGGCGATCTGGTATTCAACCGTAAATTTCCATATATTGATCGTGAAAATGGTGCCCACATCGGTAACTGGATCACTGCTTTGGATAAGATTCAGAATCAGTTTGATAGTGATACCTTGTTTATCTGGGGACATAGTCTTGATCCGGAAAAAGTAACCGGAAGTAAAGCTGATGTTAAAGCTTATCAAAATTACCTTCAAAACCTTTTAACCTATGTAGGCGGCGAAATTAAAGCAGGTAAAAGCAAAGAACATATTTTAAAAACCACTACCATCCCAAATGCACCCGAATGGAAAGGAGAAGGCATTGAAAGGAGCTTAACCGCTGCTTATGATGAATTGAAAGGAGCCTAACCTCATATTGCATAAGAAAAGTCGTCTCGACTGAAGCGCAGTCCCGAATATTCGGGAGAGAGATCTGTCTTGACAGATTTAGCTTCGCTGAGCCTTCGGGTTCTCGACTACGTTGCACTCCGTTCGAAATGACTATATCTGCCTGTATTCATCTGTGGCAAAGAAAAATATGGTTCCTTTACGACAACCCTCCAAATCTTTTTTCAATTTATAAACGTTCTATATTTTAAATAATCCTTTCAACGTCATTGAATTACCATAGGCTTTAATCATTAAGAACTATATTTGTTACCATACAAAATCTACAGCCCATGGATGATTTTATCGCAGCCCGCTCGCAAATGGCCTTGTCACTAGGCTTCCACATTATTTTTTCCTGTATTGGTATGGTGATGCCTTTCTTTATGGCCGTATCTCATTATAAGTGGCTTAAAACTAACGATGAGATGTATAAAAACCTGACTAAAGCCTGGAGTAAAGGGGTGGCCATATTCTTCGCAACTGGAGCGGTATCCGGTACCATGTTGTCATTTGAACTGGGCCTTTTATGGCCCAAATTTATGGATCATGCCGGACCAATATTCGGAATGCCTTTTTCGCTTGAAGGAACGGCCTTTTTTATTGAGGCTATAGCGCTCGGTTTTTTTCTTTATGGCTGGAATAAGTTAAATAAGTGGTTCCATTGGTTTACAGGAATGGTGGTAGGGGTAAGCGGTTTGGCCTCGGGTATATTGGTGGTTGCCGCCAACGCCTGGATGAATAGTCCGGCAGGATTTGATTTTGTAAACGGACAATACCTTAATATCGATCCTATCCAGGCCATGTTCAATAAAGCCTGGTTTACTCAGGCGCTGCATATGTGTTTAGCCGCATTTACAGCAACTGGTTTTGCTGTGGCAGGCGTACATGCATTAATGATTTTAAGGGACAGAAATACCTATTTTCATTTAAAAGCTTTTAAAATAGCGGCCGTATTTGCCTGTATTGCGGCATTGTTACAGCCCCTGAGTGGCGATATTTCTGCGAAAGACGTCGCCAAACGCCAACCGGCAAAACTGGCGGCGATGGAAGCATTGTACAAAACCGAAAAGCCAGCGCCGCTATTGATTGGTGGTATCGTAAATGAAAAAGATAAATCGGTAACAGGCGCAATCAAAATTCCGGGGGCATTGAGTTTTCTGGCACATGGCAATTTTAAAGCTGAAGTTAAAGGGCTGGATCAGATTCCTGAAAACGAGCATCCTCCGGTAGCCATTACCCATTATGCTTTTCAGATCATGGTGGGGATTGGTACATTATTGCTGTTTATATCTTTAACCTATTTTTTTACCCTGCTCAAAAAGAAGTCCTTAATAGAAAAAAGATGGCTTTTAAAACTATTTGTTTTGGCCATTCCGCTTGGTTACCTTGCTTTAGAGGCTGGTTGGGTAGTTACAGAGGTAGGGCGTCAACCGTGGATTATTTATGGTATTATGCGTACCAGGGATGCGGTTACCCCAATGCCCGGTATTGCGTATTCCTTTTATATTTTCACCGCCATTTACCTGTCGTTAAGCATAATAGTAACGTTTTTGCTTTACCGGCAGATTAAAATGGTACCGGTGTTATATGATAAAGTCGAATCCAATACTCATTTGCATAGCTAAGTATGAACAACACGAAGCAAATCTCATTAATCAGTATAATCAAAATACCGGTGTAATCATATTGAATATGAAAGAAGTAGTAATCACATTTTTATGTATGGCCATTCTGCTTTACTTTTTATTGGGTGGAGCCGATTTCGGTGCAGGAATCATAGAACTCTTTACCTCAACAAAAAATAGGAGCCGAACACGTAAAACCATGTATCATGCCATTGGTCCGGTATGGGAGGCTAACCACATGTGGCTGATTATTGCGATTGTAATCCTCTTTGTTGGTTTTCCGTTTATTTACACCACCATGTCGGTTTACCTGCATATCCCATTGGCCATTATGCTCATCGGAATTATAGCCCGTGGTACCGCTTTTGTATTTCGCCATTATGATGCTGTAAAAGATGATATGCAATGGTTATACAACCGGATATTTAGGTATTCAAGCTTTATAACCGCTTTATTTTTGGGCATCATTGCAGGAAGTTTAATTTCAGGACATATTGATGCGCAGGCTACCGATTTTTATACAGCCTATATTTCGGGCTGGTTAAACTGGTTTTCTGTTGCTGTGGGTTTCTTTACGGTTTCACTTTGCGGTTTCCTTGCGGCCATTTATCTCATCGGCGAAACAACAGAAACCCATGATAAGCGTCGGTTTATAAAAAAGGCAATGTTTATGAATGTGGCAGCGGTGGTTTTTGGTGCAATGGTATTTGTTGCTGCGCAACGGGATAAAATTCCATTGATTGATTGGGTTTTTAAGAGCCAGGTGGGTTTATCAGCCATTATTTTAGCCAGTTTATCGCTTATGCTGTTATGGTACCTGTTAATTAAAGGAAAGACTAAGGTTTTACGCATCTTAGCGGGCTTTCAGGTAACGATGATCCTGTTGGCGATAAGTTATGCCCACTTTCCAAATTTTATCCGTTTAAAAAGCGGAGATTCGATTTCGTTACTCGAAACTGCGGGACCGGACAAAACGATTTATAGTTTGGGTTTAGCTTTATTGTTAGGTAGTGTTTTAATTTTGCCTTTTCTGGGGTATTTGTTCTATAAATTTCAGAAGAAAGAGGAGTAAGTTCTCAACTGAAAGCCGTTTGTTTATAATATTTAATTCATAGGACTTTTATCAAGTATGATTTTTGTTATTATAAAGTGCTAAGACTCGCTTTTATAAAGTCTTTTTATAACGCCAACCTCTTTTAAATTTTGTTCACTGCTATCAGCGCTTCATCTTTGCCTTGTATATAATTTTTAATTGAATACTTAATTCTCACATCGGGCCTTAATGGACCGTTTTTACCTTTCCAGTTTTCCCAATATCTGGTAGAATAAGCAATAATTATCTTTGATTTTGGCAATTTAAAGCCTCTAACTTCTCCATAATGATTAATATTCCCGCTGGTTACCTCACCTATAAATGTGGCGTTGGTATTTTTTTTCAACTCTACGGCATTCATTACAGCTGATGAAAAAGTTTTTTTGCCAATGAGTACAAAGAACTTTCCTTTTTTATTGAGGTAGCTTTTCTTGATTTCAATTATAAATGGCCATAGAATACCCGAATTTCCTCCACTGTTTTCCCGTATGTCAAGCACTAGCTTTTCTGGTTGATATTGATTAATGGTTTTAAATAATTCGTCGTTAAACTGCAAAAAAGGATTGCCAGGATCTTCCTTACATTCATTATAATTGACATATACGGTTTTGAGACTTGGATTAAAGTCGAACCAGTAATGACCTTTTTTCTCTTGAACGCGTAAAGCAGTACTGCCTTTGTCCAATTGCAGGTCCATAATGTTATTGCTAGTAATCGCATTAAGCGTTATCTTTTTAGTTATATTATTTTTATCGATTAAAGTAAATTCTGCTTTCTGGTCGGAATTTAAAATCCCTAAACCCTTTAAAAATGTAGGATTATTAAGATATCGCAAAAGGTGATCGTTAAAGTAAGATTGATTTTCACTCAATATAACTTCTTTAAATAAGTTAATTATCTTAATAACGGGTATGTTGTTGATGGCAAATAACTTCGAGTATAACATCGCTTTATTTGTAGCATCAATCCTTTTTACATAGATACCTTCTTTGAACAACTCAAACTCAATCGGGAGTATTTTAGTGAATTTTCGTTCTATGAAAGTGTGTTCATCACCAATTGCAACAGTGAGCTTAAACAATTCAGCACTAAATGATTCATAATCTAAAGAACCCGTCTTGATTTCAATCATGTCAATCTTTTTAATGAATGCCAAAGAATCTATTTTGGCAAAAAGATTGGTGTGTTTGCTTGGTAAAGTTTTTTTAATGTACTCCAGGTCTTCGATAAAATCATTTTGCGATAGCGACTGCGAAAAGCACATGTTACTGGTGAAAACGAATAAAAGAGAGAGTAGTATTTTACTTATATTTTTCATCCTATTTTTTGTTTAAAAGACGACCCTTTTTTAAATAATGTTGCACGTCGCATTTTTCTGAAAAAAACCAAAAGAGCATCTGTTTCCAAATGCTCCTTTAATTATATTAAAATTCTTGCTCTACAACCCACCTTTTCTGTTTGATTTTGTTTGTACCGGCCAGGTTGCTGGTTTTCCAGTACGCTCATTTACAGGTAAATCGGTTGCTTTTTCGGTTGAGGTTTTCTCAGGATCTTCACAAGCCATATAAACCATGATGGCAGCCAGAATTACGTTACTTCTGATTTCGTCGAAAACCAGTTTATCATAACTATCGCGGTTGGTATGCCAGGTATAAGTGCCATAATCCCAACTGGTTGAACCTAAAGAATAACCTAATGCTCCGGCAGCAACAAATGAAGCAAAGTCAGAGCCGCCTGCGCCCGGTGTCCCCGGAAAACTGGTTTTGATCTGATTTTTAATAGTATCTGGTACGGCTGCCAACCAACGGGTAATGTACTCTTTTGATTTTGCAAAACCCTGTCCGCCAATGTTAACCACACGGCCCGTACCGTTATCCTGGTTAAACAGCGCCTGCAGGTTGTTCACGATTTCCGGATGATCTTCTACAAATGCCCTCGAACCATTTAATCCTTGCTCTTCGCTGCCCCAATGCCCCACTAAAATGGTGCGTTTTGGGTTGGGGTAAAATTTCTTTAAAATGCGCATGGCTTCCATCATTAAAATGGTACCCGAACCATTATCTGTTGCACCACTTGCTCCATCCCACGAATCGAAATGTGCCGAGAGCATCACATATTCATTTGGTTTTTGCTTGCCCTTTAACTCCGCTATGGTATTAAAGGTTGGTACAGTTCCCAGTTTTTTTGATTCTGATTCAATTTTAAGCATCGGTTTGTTGCCATTTAAAGCCAAACGATATACCAAACCGTAATCTTCGACAGATAAATCTAATGTTGGCACCTTAGTGGTATTGGCGCCAAAAATCTTGTCTACACCGAAGCCCTGCGACCAGTTATTGATGACCACAGCCACCGCACCAGCATTTTCTAAAGCTACAGGAAGTGTTCTTGCGGTAAGACCTGTTTTAGCTAAATTGGCCGTCCATGCTTTTGCTGCATTGGCTTTTTCTTTCTTAAATTTTTCAAAAAGATCTTTTGTAGCAAACTCTTCCCAGTTTTTTTCTGGTCGCCCAGATATTTGGTTCATTGAAATTAAAACAATTTTACCTTTTACGTTGGGTAACCATTTCTGAAAAGATGCAGAATCTGTAATTTCCGGAAGGATAATGGCTTCTGCATTAATGGTTTTACCATTGGTTGATGGGCTCCAGGCTAATTGTGTGCCTTCTAACGTCCGAACCCTCGGACTTACTAAATCAATGTGTGTAATGCCGCGTTCCCAACCGGCCCATTCGCCCCACTTTTCGTTTTTAGCCGAAATGCCCCAGTCGCTATATTTTTTTACCGCCCAGTCGTTAGCTTGTTTCATCTGTGGCGAACCAACCAATCGTGGTCCAACAACATCCAAAAGTTCGTGCGCCAGTTTCTCCAATTGAGAATTTTCGTTTACTTCTTTAATGATATTATCAATTACTTTCCGGTCTTGTGCAAAAAGACTGGTCGAAGCACAAAGAAACAGTGCAGAAAACAGTAGTTGTTTATTCATAATTAGTTAAAGTTAATGAGTTGAGGCTAATTTATGAAATATGAGGTAGGGTTGTGAGATGTTAATGGAAATGTTGCAAGACACATTCTATTATCGAGTCATACTGACGCGTAAGGCAAGTAACTGAGTTCATCTAAATAAATAATAGCTTTGCCTTTGTGGCTTAAAGCCTTTGTAGTAAATGCACTCGCTGGAAAAAATTATCAAAAGAATTACTAGTTCATGTTAAATAAATGTGATTGCCATGAAAAGCCCGGAGTGTAGCGTGTGCTTAAAGCAAAAAGCAGGACTGATTTAACCTAAGTTATTCAAATCCTACTTTTTTTATAATGTCTATTTATTCATTGGAGACTTTCACTAATCACCAATAAAGCAATGACTAATGGACCAATGACCAATTAACTAATGACCTAATGACCAATAAACCAATGACTAATGAACTACTAGACTACTGAACCAACTAATTGTTCATCATTTTTACAAATGCGCCCAATTTAGCTTTCATGGCCCTTCTATCTACTATAAAATCCAGGAAGCCATGTTCCAACACAAATTCTGAAGTTTGGAAACCTTTAGGCAGATCTTTTTTTATGGTTTCTTTAATTACCCGCGGACCTGCAAAACCGATTAATGCGCCTGGTTCTGCAATATTGATATCGCCTAACATGGCATAAGAAGCCGTTACACCGCCAGTAGTTGGATCGGTTAATAAAGAGATGTATGGAATTTTTGCCTGACTTAATAAAGCCAGTTTCGCTGACGTTTTAGCCATTTGCATTAACGAAAATGCAGCTTCCATCATCCGTGCACCACCTGATTTTGAGATCATGAGGAACGGAACTTTATGTTTAATGCTATAATCGATCGATCTTGCGATCTTTTCACCTACAACTGAGCCCATTGAACCGCCAATAAAAGCAAAATCCATGCAGGCAATCACGATGTCTTCTCCCTCAATTTTACCAACCGCCGAACGGATCGCATCTTTTAAGCCTGTTTTAGCCTGGCTTTCTTTAATTCTATCGGTATAAGGTTTGTTATCGTTAAAATTTAAAGGGTCGCCCGAAGTGAGGTTAGGAAACAACTCTTTAAACTGATTATTATCAAATAAAACCTCGAAATATTCTTTAGAGCCTACTCTCAGATGGTAGCTGCAATAGTGGCAAACATATTTGTTTTCCTGAAGCTCTGCCTGATGTAGCGGTTTTTTGCAATTCGGACATTTATTCCACAACCCATCCGGTGCTTCTTTTTTCTCCTCTGTTGTAGTAATGATACCTTTTTTTTCTCTCTTAAACCAAGCCATATAATTTTTTGAAGAATTGGATTGCAAAGAAACGAAAAATAAAATTAAGATAAAGAATTACCAATGATCAAATCGCAATGATCAATAATTAATGATCAATATTCAAATCACAATGATTAAACTCGTAAATCGGAACATTAATTGTTGGCATTTGATCATTGTACGCTGGATTTTGGTTGTTTGTTAAAATTCCTTGTAAATTGATTATTTCTAAAGGTGTGTCTTTTTTACACTAAGGATAATGTGTTTTTTACACTAAACAGGCTTTGTTTTGCTTTTAGGCAGATAATTCTGTTGTTACAAAAGCTGGTAATGTTAATTTTTTTTATAACTTCGGACTTAATAAAATTAACAAGAAATGAGTTTAAAAGGCTACAAAGGCGTAATTTACGGAGATGCCGTTCAAGAATTATTTGAGCAGGCTAAAAAACATCAGTTTGCTTTACCAGCAGTAAATGTTACCGGTACCAATACGGTAAATGCGGTAATGGAAACTGCAAAGGCAGTAAATTCGCCTGTTATGATTCAACTATCTAATGGTGGTGCCCAGTTTTATGCTGGTAAATCGTTGGATAATGAGAAATTACAAGCATGCATTCTAGGTGCTGTATCAGCAGCTAAACATGTACATTTATTGGCAGAACATTATGGGGTTGCGGTGGTATTACACACTGACCACGCAGCTAAAAAATTGTTGCCATGGATTGATGGATTATTGGATCACGGCGAAAAATTCTTCGCTGAAACCGGCAAGCCTTTGTTTTCATCTCATATGTTAGATTTATCGGAAGAGTCTATCGAAGAAAACATGGAAATTTCTGCTAAATACTTAGCACGTATGGCTAAAATGAACATGACTATCGAAATCGAGCTTGGTGTAACAGGTGGTGAAGAAGATGGTGTGGATAATAGCGATGTTGACAGCTCGAAATTATATACACAGCCTAGTGAAGTAGCTTATGCTTATGAAGAGTTAAGCAAAGTTTCTCCTCGTTTTACGGTTGCTGCAGCTTTTGGTAACGTACATGGAGTTTATAAACCGGGTAACGTAAAATTGCAACCGGTAATTTTGAAAAACTCTCAGGATTTTATCAAAGAAAAATTCAATTTAACAGCCGAAAAACCAATCAATTTCGTATTCCACGGTGGTTCCGGTTCATCTCAGGAAGAGATCAGGGAAGCCATTTCTTATGGTGCAATTAAAATGAATATTGATACGGATATGCAATGGGCATTCTGGGAAGGTATTTTAGAATATTACAAAAAGAATGAAGGTTATCTTCAAGGCCAGATCGGTAATCCTGACGGCGATGATAAGCCAAACAAAAAATATTACGATCCACGTGTATGGTTACGTAAAGGAGAAGAGGCTTTTGTTAAGCGTTTAACTACCGCTTTTGAAGACTTAAACTGTATCAACGTTAACGATAAGCTCTAAGAGCTTAAACGTTAAAAGGTTGTAACGTTGCAACTTTTCAATCTTTTAATATTACAACATTAGCGAAAGCGCCACAGGTTTAAAACTTATGGCGCTTTTGTTTGTTTTATGGTATCTTTAAGCGAACAAATGGTGATGACAAAATCTAAAAGCAATAATAAAAGCAACAATTTTTTTGAAAAATTTGCTAACGCGGCAACCAAGTTTACCGGGAGTTCTGCGGCATTTATCAGTGCAACAGCAATTGTTGTAATTTGGGCGGTGAGTGGCCCTATATTCAATTACTCTGAAACATGGCAACTGGTAATTAATACCGGAACAACAATTATTACCTTTTTAATGGTATTTCTAATCCAGAAAGCGCAGAATAAAGACGGGAAAGCGATCCAGCTAAAATTGAATGAGTTAATTGCCGCGCAACAAGGTGCGAGTAACCGCATGGTAGATATTGAAGACCTGAGCGAAAAAGAATTGGATCAATTGCATAAATTTTACGTTGCGATTGCTGCACTTGCCAAAAAAGAGGCCGATATTCATTGCTCGCATTCAATAGATGTTGCGAAGCAATTGAATGAAATAAAAGTAAAGTCAAATAAACACTTTAAAAAACACGATAATGAGTCTGCACGTTCAAAAAGTTAACCATCCCGAAGATTTAGATAAAGTATTTGCGATCCGTAAAATTGTTTTTGTAGATGAACAGAATTGTCCGCCAGAGCTGGAATGGGAGCATGAGGACGAATCAGTACATTTTCTGGCCACCAATAACGGACAGCCTTGTGGTGCATGTAGGTGGCGTAAAACGGACAACGGTTATAAATTAGAGCGTTTTGCTGTTTTAAAGGAGTTTAGAGGGCAAGGGGTAGGCCGGGCACTGATCGCTGAGGCTTTATCTGATTTGCCGGAAGATGCACATTATATTTATTTAAACTCGCAACTGGATGCCATGAGTTTGTATGCCAAGTTCGGCTTTGTTGCAGAGGGTGAGCAATTTGAGGAGGCTGGTATACAACACTTTAAAATGGTGAAGCAAGTTTGAAAATTGTATCGTCATTGCGAGGAACGAAGCAATCTTAATGCGATCGCTAGACCACTCATTAGTTAATTACTAAACAGAACTAATATGGAAAGAGGAGGCTGCATATATATCATGGCAAATTCTTTTAATACCGTATTTTACATGGGCGTAACTTCTGATTTACAGGGTAGGGTATGGCAACATAAAAATAACGAGTTTTCAAATAGCTTTACTTCAAGATATAAATGTTGTAAATTGGTTTATTATGCATTTTTTTTCGGAATTGAAGAGGCTATTAATGAGGAAAAAAGAATAAAAGAGGGAAACCGACAACAGAAAATAGATTTAATTGTATCCAAAAATCCAAATTGGATTGATTTATATGATGGATTGGATGCGTAGTTTCCGTCATTTCGAGGATGCTTTTTCTGCCAACGAAGTCTGCTGGCAACAGGCTGGCAATCTTAAAGTGATAGCCGTATCAATTTATCTACCCAACCAAAGTAGTAGGATTGCTTCGTGCCTCGCAATGACGAATTTTTGTTATGGGGTGGATCAAAAATTACCTACCCAAATATTTTAACAGAGAAAGCAATTGCCTCCTTCCATTTATCCATATTGAGATTTAGAATTTCTTCTTTCGAGTTCAGATAGCTAATTACATCTTCCGTAGCAATATTTCCGGTGAGATCATCGGCAGCCATAGGGCAGCCGCCAAATCCTTTCAATGCAGAATCTATGCGGGTTACGCCTGAACGATAAGCAGCCTCAATTTTCTCGAAACGATCGGCGGGAATGGAGTGTAAATGAATGCCGATCTCGGTATTTTTGAATTTTGAAATCAGTTCTGGTAATATGTTTTCTATCTTTTCTGGTGTGGAAACGCCTACCGTATCAGCAAGCGATAGAATTTCCGCTCCTTTGCCCACTAATACATCAGCCCATTGTTCTACAATCCCGTAATTCCATTCATCACCATAAGGATTTCCAAAACCCATAGATAGATAAATGACCGCCTTCTTATTGTTTTTTGCACAAAGTGAAAGCATTTCTTCAACCGTATTTAAAGATTGCGTTATGCTGGAATTGGTATTGCGCTGTTGAAAGGTTTCAGAGATCGAAAATGGAAATCCGAGGTAATCAACTGCTTCATGCTTTATTGCATCTTCTACACCCCTTAAATTCGCTACAATAGCCAACAGTTTAGTATTTGTATTGCTTAAATCCAGCTGTGCTAAAACTTCAGCGGTGTCGGCCATCTGCGGAATGGCTTTGGGAGAAACAAAACTTCCAAAATCAAGCGTATCAAAACCGACCTGAAGCAGTAGGTTTAAATATTCAACTTTAAGCTCGGTCGGAATGAAATTGTGCAATCCCTGCATGGCATCGCGCGGACATTCAATCAATTTGAAATTGTTTTGGCTCATATTTTCGGTTTAACCGCAAATTGCGCAAAGTTTTCCGTTAAGAAAAGAAGAAAAAATTTTTAACCCAAAACTCCTCTTAAATACTAAAACACCTTGACTTCATCTTTTACAGAGGGTACTTCGGCTCTGTAATCCACACTTCTATCCTTTGCAAACGTTCTGATAATTAAACGTGTTCCCCGATCATAACTGAAATAACTCCAAACCCAATTGACAAAAACAATAATCTTATTTCTGAAGCCTACCAAAGTCATTAAGTGGACAAACATCCAGGTAAACCAGGCGAATACCCCTTGAAAGCGGATTTTGCCTATATCAACAACTGCTTTGTTTCTGCCAACTGTAGCCATTGAGCCTTTATCGAAATATTTGAATTTCTCTAAAGGTTTATTTTCTTTAATGTTGATCAGGTTTTTGGCCAGATGATGTCCCTGTTGGATGGCTGCCGGCGCAACTCCCGGGTGACCATTAGGTGTTTCTTCGTCAATAATAGCGGCTACGTCGCCAATGGCATATACGTTTTGATAACCTACCACTAAATTTTGAGTGTCGGTTTTCAACCGGCCTCCACGAACAACTTCTGCCCGGTCTAAACCGGCCAATAGTTCTCCTTTTACTCCAGCACTCCAGATTACCGTAGAACTTAAAATAGGCGCTTTATCCTGTAAGCTGAGTTTTAGTCCGTCATAACCTAATACCCGGGTTTCGTTCATAATCTGTACACCCATATCGGTAAGGAAATCTTTAGCTTTTTTCTGTGCCTGTGGAGACATTACACCCAATAATTCCGGCGAGTTTTCAATCAGGTATATATTAACCTTGCTTAAATCCATTTCCGGATAATCGTTTGGAATAACATGTCTTTTAAGCTCTGCAATGGCACCGGAGGTTTCAACGCCTGTTGGGCCACCGCCAACCACCACAAAGTTTAACAGTGCATTTTTCTTATCCGGATCTTTTTCGATCAGCGATTTTTCGAAATTCTGTAGAATCAAACTTCTCAAATCCAGTGCTTCCGGTATAGATTTCATGGGCATTGAATTGGCCTCGATCTCTTTATTACCAAAAAAATTACTGGTAGAACCTGTAGCGATAACCAGATAATCATATTTAATTCTGCCAATATCAGTTTGTAAACAGTTTTCTGCTGCATTCACTTCCGTAACTTTGGTTACGCGAAAAATCAGGTTCTTTTGACCCTTAAAAATCTTTCTTAGCGGGAACGCGATCGAATCGGCTTCTAAACCTCCTGTAGCTACCTGATAGAGTAGGGGTTGGAACGTGTGATAATTATGCTTATCAAGCATCACAACCTGAAAAGGTTTGTTCTTTAAACGTTTTGCTAATTCAATACCACCAAATCCACCGCCAACTATAACTACTCTCGGGTACTCGCTTTTAGGAAGTTGTAAATCCATTTTTATCTCCTTGTATCTAATGCTAACGTAACAAAAAAATAGCTAAAAGGTTTATTAAATGAGGTTTTTTGGCAGTATCAATCATTCTTTTGCCACATATATAACGTTTCCATGACGAAGGGGGATTTGCAGGTGTTTACACCACCTTAAATGATTTAAACCTGATAGAAATGGAAATCCTTTTTAATTTGCAACAGCCCTGAATCTGCTGTCATGCTGAGGGACGAAGCATCTGTAACCGATGAAACACGTGCTTCGCACTCCGGTATAACAGTGCGTATTAAAAAGATTGGAATGCATAGCAGGGCTATCGGAACCGAAGAATTACAGGACTTGCTTTTCGAAAGAAATAAAAAGCTTTGAAACTTTTATCTTTTAAACCTGATAGGTTTTAAAACCTATCAGGTTTAGCACAAAAAAAGCGCCCCGATTTCCCGAGGCGCTTGTATATTTTAAGATTTTGATCTTATTTCTTCTCTGCAGAACTACCTAAATCGATTACGATAGGAGTAGAAATACATAGTGATGAGTACGTACCGATGATACGGCCAATTAACAAGGCGAATATAAATCCGCGGATGCTATCGCCACCGAAAATGAAGATTACCAATAATACAAAGAATACGGTTAATGAAGTTAAAATGGTACGGCTTAAGGTACTGTTCAACGCGAAGTTGATTAAGTTGTTACGCGCTTCGCCATGTAAATCTTCTTTGCCAGACTCTTTTAATTTCTCGCGGATACGGTCGAATACAACAACGGTTTCTGTCATGGTGTAACCCATTACCGTTAAAATTGCGGCGATAAAATCCTGACCAATTTCCAATGAGAACGGCATCACACCATCTAAAATAGTATAGAAAGACAATACCATTAAAACGTCGTGGAATAATGCGATTACCGCACCCAAACCATATTGCCATTTTTTGAATCGCACGACAATGTAGATAAACATGAACAAACACGAAATCAATACTGCGTAGAAAGCACCGTTTACAATATCACTTGCAATGATAGGCGTTACTTTTTGTGAACTTACAATTTCATATTTTGAACCTGCTAATCCTTTATTTAAAGCATCTTCTACAACTTTATCCGTTTTAATGTCCTGATCTTCGATGTGGAAAGTAGTAGTGATTTTTACCTGACTATCTTCACCTGCAGTTTTCACCTCTGGCGTTTCGTTACCAAAAACCGGGTTTAACTTGGTTTTTAAATCTTCAGTATTAACAGCTTTATCAAAGTGAACTAAATAAGTTCTACCTCCTTTAAAATCAACACCTAAGTTTAAACCACCATTTTTGAAGTACATACCGATACCTGCAACAATGATGATGGTAGAGATAATGTAATAGATTTTACGACGGCCAACAAAGTTGAAGGCTAAGTTTTTAAATGCATTACGGGTAAGGCTGTTATCGAAACTTACATCAATTTTGCGGTTTAACAATGATTCGAAAACTACTCTCGAAATGGCTACAGCTGCAAATAATGAAGATAGGATACCAATACATAATGTAGTGGCAAAACCCTGAACCGGACCGCTACCGAAAACGTAAAGAATCGCACCTAAAATAAACAAGGTTACGTTTGAGTCGATAATGGAAGGCATCGCATGTTTGAAACCTTCTTGAATTGCTGAAGCAGTATTCTTGCCATGTGCAAGCTCTTCACGTACACGTTCAAAAATAAGGATGTTCGCATCTACCGATAAACCAATGGTTAATACGATACCGGCAATACCAGGTAAGGTTAATACTGCACCAAGTGATACCAGGATACCAATGATGAAGAATAAGTTGATTAACAAGGCAAAGTTAGCCACCCAGCCTGCACGGTGATAGTATAACGCCATGAAGATCAGGATAACGATAAAGGCAATTACAAATGAGATTAATCCATCATGAATAGCCTGTGCACCTAATGTTGGACCAACGATGTAGCTACCGGCAATACGTGCAGGAGCAGGTAATTTACCCGCTTTTAAGATGTTTGATAAATCTTTGGTATCGGCCTGTGTAAAGTTACCGGTGATTGATGAAACGCCACCGGCAATCTCGTTTTGTACGGTAGGGGCAGAATAAACCTGATTATCCAATACAATGGCGATTGATTTTTTGTTATTTGGATCAGCTGCAGCTTCAGCAGTAATTTTTTTCCATTTTGCAGCACCTTCGCTGGTCATGTACATGGTTACTTCCGGTTTGCCTTTTTGGTCAAAGTCAGCACGCGAATCACTGATTGCCTCACCACCTAAGTCTGGTTTACCATCTGCACTAACCATTTTAATGGCATATAATTCAAAAACTTTCGAGCCTTCCCGAGGTTTAACGCTCCACATGAATTTCATCGTTGATGGAATAGATGCAGCAACTTCAGGAAGTTTTAGGTAAGCATTAACCTTTGCAGTATCTTTTTGTAAAGACATACCTACAACTGCGCCCGGCATTAACTGCTGTTGTCCGTTTTCGCCTTGATAAATAGGAAGGTTAAGAACAGCATACAATGGGTTGGATTTTATCAATTCGGCTCTAACAGCACTCGAATCTTTTTTGCCCAGGCCGGCAAGTTTGCCGCCTTTAGCTGAAGAATCTTTAGCAGCGGCTTTTTCTAAGCCCGCCAATTTACCGCCAGCGGCAGGAGCAGCGGTGGTATCTTTAGCTGCCGGAGCATCGGTTTTTAATGTTGCCGCTAAAATTTTATTAATGTTTTCTAACAATGGTGCAACTTCCTGTACCTGGTATACCTGCCAGAATTGTAATTCGGCAGAACCCTGTAAAAGTTTAGCAATACGTTCTTTATCTTGTACACCAGGCATTTCGATTAAGATCCGGTTACTGCCTTCTTGTTTTTGCATGTTCGGACTAACTACCCCGAAACCATCAATACGTGAACGTAAAACAGTAAATGAACGATCGATAGCACTGGTTGCTTCTTTTTCCAAGAAAGATTCAACTTCATTATTGCTTGCATTAGGTTTTAACTGAGATGCGTTATCCTGATTAGAAAAATAATCTGCAAGTTTTACTCCAGGACTTAATTTTTCGAATTCATCAACAAAAATTTTGATGTAATCTTTACCGCCGGCATTTAATTTGATCTGCGCGTTTTGAATTGCTTTGTTGAAATTTGCATCAGTAGGGTTGCCTGCCAATGATTTAACCAACTCTGCTAACGATATCTCCATCGTTACGTTCATTCCGCCTTTCAAGTCCAGACCCAAATTAATCTCTTTCGCTTTTACCTCTTGATAAGTAAACCCAACAACTGGATAAACTTTTTCGGTACTCATCGAATCTAAGTAAGCCTTTTCTTTGGCTAAGTCACCTTTCGCATAGTTTTTCGCGTCTTTTTCTACCTTGGATGCCACCAAAGTAAAAGAAAGTGCATACGCACAAACGATAGCCAATACTATCGCTATAAACTTAATAAAACCTTTTCCTTGCATTGTTTGTTTAAAATAATTTGTCTTTCGCTGTTTTTTAACAAGTCGGCAAATCTAATTAAATTTTTAAATTATAGAACCCCTTAATTGATAATTTATTAAGATTAATTTTTGCGGGGCAATATTCCTTTAAGATTCATTACGCAGAATTCATTTCAGATGACCAGATTTAAAATGAAATTGATTTCAAAAGCATTTGTGACAGCTTTTTAGGATTAGGTTTCCACAGCTGATGCAGCCACTTTTTCAACAGTTGTCATGCCGGGGCACGAAGCATCTTTTCGTTTATAAGTTCTAAGCGGGTTAAAGATCTTTTATTGAAAAGCAATACCTGTGTTTCTTAGGCTCCGAAAGTCCCGCTGTCCATTTTATTTCGCTGCGCTTCATGCTCACTGCCATCGGGTTTAGATGGCAGGGGTAATGGTTCTATTCGCAAAGGATAACTGGTAAAGAAGATGCTCTGCGTTCTTTGCGAAAATCTCTGTGTTCTTTGCGGTTAACTTGAACTAAATTCTTTCTAAAACCTCAAAAGTATAATCATACTTATTTTTTTCGTCGGCTTTATGGGCTTCGCTGCTGATCACCTTCCATTCTTTCCGATCAATTTCCGGGAAAAAAGTATCGGCCTCAAAATGATGGTGAATGGTCGTTAAATAAAGTGTTTGCGTTTTAGGTAGTGCTTGTTTGTAAATCTCCGCCCCTCCAACAATGAATACTGGTTTTTCTTCTGTCTTGCTGATTGCTAAAGCTTCATCTAAGCTATTTACCACTTCAACACCTTCAATTTTTAATTCAGTATCTCTGGTAATCACAATGTTCCTGCGGTTTGGTAGAGGTTTACCTACAGAATCGAACGTTTTGCGGCCCATGATCACGGTGTGTCCAGATGTTGTTTGTTTAAAAAACCTTAAATCAGCAGGCATGTGCCACAAAAGCTGGTTATTTTTACCTATTGCGTAATTTTCGCCTATTGCTACGGCGATGGAGAGGTTTTTCGGTTTATTTGTCATAAATTGTAGACTAAAGTGTTATGACTGATTATGTCATGTTTTAAAAAGATTGCTTCGTCGTTCCTCCTCGCAATGACGACAATCAGAGCGTCATTGCGAACTGAGGCAAGGGATGTGAAGAGGGGGGTGAAGCAATCTATTTAGTTGATCAATATTTTTTAATAAGTTTACACCGCAACAATACCTTTAATATGAGGATGCGCTTCATAATTCTCCAATGTGAAATCTTCAAACTTAAAATCAAAAATGCTTTTTACTTCGGGATTGATTTTCATTGTTGGAAGTGGTTTAGGCACCCGGCTTAACTGAAGGTTAGCCTGTTCAATATGGTTATTGTACAAATGCGCATCGCCCAGGGTGTGGATAAAATCTCCGGCTTCAAGACCGCAAACCTGAGCCACCATCATGGTGAGTAGCGCATAAGAAGCAATGTTAAAAGGTACACCCAGAAAAATGTCGGCACTTCGCTGATATAACTGGCAGCTTAATTTTCCATCAGCCACATAGAATTGAAAAAAAGCGTGACAAGGAGGCAAAGCCATATGTTCTATTTCAGCTACATTCCAGGCAGAAACAATAATCCTGCGAGAATCGGGATTGTTTTTTATGGTGTTAATGATATTGGTAATCTGATCGATGTGCTGTCCGTCTGGCGTGGGCCAGCTTCTCCATTGCGAACCATAAACTGGTCCCAGGTTACCGTTTTCGTCAGCCCATTCATCCCAGATGCGCACACCATTGTCTCTCAGGTATTTAATATTGGTGTCGCCACTTAAAAACCAGATCAGTTCGTGGATAATAGATTTTAAGTGCAGTTTTTTAGTCGTCACCATAGGAAAGCCTTCCTGAAGGTTAAAACGCATCTGATAGCCGAAAACGCTTATGGTTCCGGTGCCCGTACGGTCGTGCTTTTGCGCGCCATGATCAAGCACATGCTGCATTAAATCTAAATATTGTTTCATACACCCCAAACCCCTTTTGGGGCTTTAAATTCTAAATAAATTCTAAATAAATAATTAATTACAAATATCTAAAATTTATCAGGTGTTGGGAATCATTTTTATGCACACTTATAAATTACTAACATGGGTTACTTTAATATGGGTAGTCCCAGCGTGAAGCCGGGACCTACTACATAAAATTTGTATGTTTGCAATTAGGACTTACGACTCACGACTCTGGACTAATATGCTATCTTTCCCAAACGCAAAAATCAACCTAGGTTTAAATATCACCGAAAAACGTGCCGATGGTTACCATAACCTAGAAACGGTATTTTATCCGATCAACATTAAGGACGCGGTTGAGATTACCGATGCAGCAGTAACTTCCTGCAAAATTCATGGTATTGATATCCCCGGCGATCCGAATGATAACCTGTGTTTCAAAGCTTATCAGTTAGTGAAAAAGGATTATGATATTCCTGCTCAGCAAATTAATTTGTTAAAAAACATTCCGGTTGGCGCAGGTTTGGGTGGCGGATCAGCAGATTGTGCTTTTCTGATCAAACTTTTAAATGATAAATTCAGTTTGGCGCTGTCTGTTGATAAAATGGAAGGTTATGCTCGTCAATTAGGCGCTGACTGTGCATTTTTTATTGAAAACAAACCTGTTTATGCCTTTGGTAAGGGGGATGAATTTGAAAAGTGCGAAGTAGATTTGTCAGCCTGGTTTAAAGTTTTGGTGAAGCCGCCTGTACATGTCAGCACGGCCGATGCCTACGCCCATGTAAAACCGCAAAAACCTTTGCAATCGTTAAAAGAAATGATACATTTGCATCCAACAACATGGAAAAATAAGGTTATCAACGATTTCGAGCCATCGGTATTCGCAAAGTATCCCCAAATTCGTCAAATAAAAACCAGTTTATACGATGCAGGCGCAACATTCGCATTAATGAGTGGTAGCGGTTCGTCGGTTTTTGCAATGTTCGACCATCCGGTTAAATTGCCTGAACTGGAAGAAAACAATATAGTTTATTATAATATTTAAATAGAGCTTATAGGTTAAAGCAGAAAGACTAAAGCAAATGCGTCTTGATTCTTGATACTAAATACTCGATACTAACAAAATGAATATAAATCTAGTCCGCAAAAGCGGGAAATTTAATTTTGAAGCAGAAAACGAAAACGGTTTTACGGTAGAGCTGGATGCAAAAGCGGCTATTGGTGGCGAGGGAAAAGGTTTCAGGCCGATGGAAATGTTACTTATTGGTTTAGGGGGCTGTAGTGGCATTGATATGGTAAATGTGCTTACCAAGCAGAAGGAGCCGCTTGATGATATTAAAATTGCTATAAATGCCACAAGAAAAGACGAAGAAATGCCGCCGATTTTTGATGTAATTAATATCCGCTTCGATTTATTCGGTGATTTAAGCATCCAGAAAGTGGAGCGTGCATTAGCCATGACTTTCGATAAATACTGCTCCGTATCGAATATTCTAGGCCGTTCAGCCACAATTAATTTTACTTATACCATTAATAAGGGGTAAAAAAGGTTTATGGTGTAGGGTTTAGGGTGAAAATCTCCTGTCTAACATCTCAAATCTCATATCTCACATCTCACAATAAAATGAAATCCGAAAATTTTGAAACCATAGCTATACGCACACAAACCGAACGCAGTTTACATAAGGAGCATTCATCGCCGATTTATCTAACTTCGAGTTATAAGTTCGATGATGCAGAAGAGATGCGTGCATTGTTTGCCAATGAAAAGGAGGGGAATGTTTATAGCCGTTATTCAAATCCAAATACTTCAGAGTTTATCGAAAAAATGTGTCTTTTGGAAGGGGCAGAAGATGGATTTGCTACAGCGACTGGTATGGCGGCAATTTTTACCACGTTTGGTGCATTTTTGAAAAATGGCGACCATCTGGTATCAAGCCGTTCTGTTTTTGGTTCTACACACCAGTTGTTAACCAATGTTTTTTCGAATTGGGGCGTAACTTTTGATTATGCCGATCTGGATAAACCACAGGATTGGGAGGCCTTGATTAAGCCTAATACCAAAATGATTTTTGTTGAAACCCCATCCAATCCTGGTATTGATATTATTGATCTGGAGTTCCTGGGGAACCTGGCTAAAAAACATCACCTGTTGCTGGTTGTGGATAATTGCTTCGCCACGCCATATCTGCAGCAGCCAATTAAGTTGGGTGCTCACATTTCCATTCATTCGGCTACCAAATACATCGATGGACAAGGCCGTGTATTGGGAGGGATTATTTTAGGTGCTAAAGAACTGATTGCCGATGTGATTGGTTTTGCCCGTCACAGCGGACCAGCATTGTCGCCTTTCAATGCCTGGGTATTGTCTAAAAGTTTAGAAACCCTGGCCATCCGTATGGACCGCCATTGCGAAAATGCTTTGAAAGTTGCTGAATATTTAGAAAAGCACCCGAAAATTAAGCTGGTTAAATATCCTTTTTTACCATCGCACCCTCAATATGATATTGCTAAAAAGCAAATGAAACAAGGCGGGGGCATTGTAACCATCGTTGTTGAAGGCGGTATCGATGCCGCACGTAAATTTATGGATGGTTTGCAGCTGTTTTCGATCTCGGCAAATCTGGCTGATACCCGTTCCATTGCGACGCATCCTGCAACAAGTACGCACAGCAAACTTACTGAAGAGCAACGCAATGAAGTAGGAATTGAACAAGGATCTATCCGTTTATCTATTGGGTTGGAGCATATTAACGATATTTTGGCTGATATTGAGCAGGCATTGGCTTAGCTTAATCTCAAAAATAAATGATGAAAAAGGGAGGTTTATTAACATCTCCCTTTTTTTGCTTTGAGTCAATATCTTATTCATATTTGGAGAAATCAACTGCAAATATGCAACGGTTAACCTGACTTCCATTATTGGCACCAGCGTTGGGTTCAAATTCTGTTAAACTCCATAAATATCCATATTGCGTTTCAAGATATAAGGATTCGGCTCCATAAGGCCACCGGTATCTTACCGTATTGGTATCGCCATCGGTGTATCTGGCCAGGCGGGCGGTAGATCCGTATGATTCGCTGGGCGATCCTGTGCAGGAGAGCCATGTTCTGTTGCCTTTTCTGAAAACGCCCTGTATGCCATGTGCATGATCGGAAGCAAACAAACTGTTTTTAGGGATCACGGTTTGTATACCCGAATTTTGCAATTCTCCGGAGCTGTCAATTGGAAATCCAAATATTTTAGGTACAATTGAGGCATCGGCACTGCCAGCATAATACTGACCCGTCCATAGTCGGTTATTTTCGTAATTTACCTGAACAGTAGAAAACGGACTTGCGTCATTGATTTTATAGTAACCTATCTGTGGGAGAATATACCTGTAATTAAAAGCATAAAGATTGCCACCGGCATCTTTGCCGCATTTATTTTCGGTGCCGGTTCCAGAGCTTACTTCGATGATTTTATCTAAATCGAATACCCTTAGGCCTAAACTCGTGCTGCTTAAATAAATTTTTCCATTAAAATAAGCGATTCCACCTGCATGTACATTTAATGGCGCATACGAACCGTATTGTGTATAGTCTAACGTCCCGGTTGGTAGGGTAGGCTGTACCAGTAAAATGTGTCTGTAAGTTAAGTAAGTACCGGAACTTGGACTAATGTCGATAAGGCTTATCCTTGATCCTTTACTCTCAGCTGCATCTTTGGCATACCAGCTCACCAGCAAATAACGCGCCCCATTTCTGGAAAAACCTGCAATACCCTGTGGCCGCCAGAT
Source organism: Pedobacter suwonensis (assembly GCF_900111825.1). Lineage (GTDB taxonomy): Bacteria > Bacteroidota > Bacteroidia > Sphingobacteriales > Sphingobacteriaceae > Pedobacter > Pedobacter suwonensis. The sequence continues at coordinate 35,464 of NZ_FOJM01000021.1, read as the reverse complement.
AGAAGTGGTTTCATCATCTTCATTCCATCTAATCCCGCTTACCCGGTTTTCTTCCGGCACATTAAAGCCATATACTTCAGTATAGGCATTACCACCAATGGCCTGGCGGTTTTTATCAATTTGTGTAGGGTTTAAAAATGAAAAACCGGAGCTGATGTAAGCCGATGTATTAGAATAAGTATTTACGCTTGCAGCAGCGCTAACTGCGGCCGTACCAACCGTCAGCATGTTTTTGTCTTGATTTGTCGTAATGGTCTGATCTGCTGTCAAGGTATTCTTTTCACAGGAAAATGTAAATAGGCAGGACACCAATAGCATCCCGATCATGTTTTTTTGCATGAGTTTATAAGGTTGATTGTTCTGGTTAAATTGGTGCAAGTTTAAGGGGTACAGATAAACTTAAAACTGAAACCATGTTAAGGATAAATTATCTTTAATGATTTGAATTTATATGCCTTTCAATTGATGTGGAAAGAATTTCAAATGCTATGACGTGCTTAACCGAGGCAGTATACCTGCAAAGCTGAATGCTTAGTTAAATCAATCCCAGAGGTTCTGCGCTCTCCGCTCCGCGCCAAACTTTCTTACCCTACATCAATGCCTGCTAAACATCACTGCTGTAAATTTGTATCATAAATAAGAAAGGAAATTTATGTCACAGTTTATTTTGCACAAAGCAAACACCCGGGGTCATGCCAATCATGGCTGGTTAAATGCGCATCACTCATTCAGTTTTGCTAATTACTACAATCCGGAAAGAATGCATTTCGGGGTTTTAAGGGTTTTAAATGATGACTTGATTGATGGTGGTATGGGTTTTGGTACCCATCCGCACGATAACATGGAAATTATTACCATTCCGTTAGCCGGTGCAATTGCACACAAAGATAGTATGGGTAATTCGGCCGTTATTAAAAACGGAGAAATCCAGGTGATGAGTGCCGGAACAGGTGTAAGCCATAGTGAGTTTAATGCCAATGCAGATGAGCAGCTAAATTTACTGCAGATCTGGTTATTTCCGAATAAGAAAAATGTTACGCCACGTTACGATCAGCAAACATTGGATGTGGAAGCCAGACACAATAACTTCCAGCAGATTTTATCGCCAAACGCAGATGATGCCGGTGTATGGATCCATCAGGATGCCTGGTTTTCATTAGGTAAATTCAATGCAGGATTTGAAACTGAATACAAAATCAAAAAAGCTGGCAACGGTGTTTATGCTTTTGTGATCAATGGCGAAGTAACCATAAACGGACAAGTGTTGAGCAAAAGAGATGGTCTGGGTGTTTGGGATACCGATAAAATCAGTTTTAAAGCCAATACTGCAGATGCAGAGGTATTGTTAATGGATGTGCCGATGGAATTGAATTAAAATAATTTAACCAAACCCCGCAGAATTTAAACCTACGGGGTTTATTTATGTGAAAATATGCAAACTACCATACTTTATATCGGCAGGAATACCGAAATTACGACTGTGATGAACCGATTGTTAAATGCCAGACCGGAGTGGAAAGGTATCTGCGTGTGTTCAGATGATGAAGCTATCGAGATTTGCCAAACAAATGAAATAGATTTGGTCCTCTTAGGGAACGGTATTGATGCAGCATGCGAAAAAGCATTAAGAGCAAGACTGACAGGAATAAAAACTGAATTGAAAATTATCCAGCATTATGGTGGTGGAAGCGGGCTTCTTTATGGAGAAATTATGACGGCACTTTAAATAATATCCCGTCATTGCGAGAAGGCTTTTTCAGCCGACGAAGCAATCTTTCTACGAATGATAACTTAGTATAAAATATAAAAAATTGTTTCGTCTCTCCTTCTCGCAAAGACGAGGATTCTATTGGATTCTGTTATGCTTAATGTACGAAGCATCTGCCACCCGATGAAAAAGATTGCTTCGTGCCTCGCAATGACGATTGAACTAACTTATATACTCCCTGTCCTCGTCGCTTAAAGTATTTTTCTTTTCTATTGTAGTTTGATTCCTTTCGATCTCGTCATCATAGCTGCTAACTGTTTTTTTCGGTCTGCCTACCACAAAACCAATAATGAAACCGACGATGATACAAACACCGATAACGATCAGTTTGGAAACCTGAACATCGTTTGCGACGATAAAGTTAAATGGCACCTCATCACTGTTCAAAAATAAGAAGGCGGTTAATAAGGCCGTTAATATGATTATCGAAATTGTTTTTGCGCTCATGTTTAAAAACTATAGTTGAATGAAAACTCTAATATCGGATTTTGATTGTAAATCTGATTAACAAAAACCAATCTTGCCCCTAAATCTACAACAGGTTGGTAGCGTAAAATGTTTACACTGGTGTTTAATTCTACCCCATATGTTTTCGGATCGTTAAAGGTTGTGCCGCTACCGATATTTTCATAATGGCAGAATAGCCCGGCCCTGAAATTTCTCACGTAAGCCAACGGACCTAACTCCCAGTCTGGAAAGGCGAAGGGAAAGCGGTAATTGAAAAGCAGGCTGTTTTGTAGTTTACTTTTAGCTAAAATATTGTTGTACCCATAAACAGTTGCAATCTCCGTTGCGTACTGATTTACCCCGATTGCTTTTTGATAATTGAAGCTCGCCAGGAAAGAATGGTTTTTTGCAAAACCTGGAAAGTAAAGGAAGCTTTCGAGCGCTAAAATTTCTCCTTTTAAATTTTGATCAAAGGGCTGGTGATTGTAAGTTGCCCTGAACACCTGCCCCCATCTGGGTGCAATGTCTCTCTCGGTCGTGCGTACGCTGTGGTTAAAAGTAAAATTATACTCCATTGGAAATTTAAGCTCGCGTATAAAACCGGCAGGCATGTTTTCAGGCATGTACCTTTGCGTAAAACTGGTTGCTGTATTCAGGGTAAAACTATAGTTGTTATTGCGTGCATTAAACGATAATGGAAGGGATGCGTTAAGTTTAATGTAGTTCTCCCGCCAATCGCCTTGTTGTACGGTGTTTTTAGCGCGGTAGAACGTGCGTTTAGGTCTGTCTCGGTATAAGATGCTCAATACAGGATAAAGTGCCTTATAGCTGATATCTGCAGTGTATTCAAAACGCCTTAAATCCCGGTGGTATTTTGCACCAGAATAAAAATCCATTGTGTTAAGCAGGTTGTTTGATTGCAGTTCTAAACCAAAAACATATTCGTTGTCAATTATCGGAACAATACTGTGGATGTTGAAAAGATTTAACGCTGTATGGTATCGCTTCGATGGGTAGATGCTATCCGGAATGTTTTGAAAAACATTTCCAACATTTTCCTGCTTTTCTGCTGCTGCCGAAAAATCTACAAAGTTATTTTCGCCAACTGGTTTTTCTACAACTGTGGTCTCGGCAATTTCATAACCATTGATTTTGTAATCATTAAATATGATTTTTCCGTCACCGCTTTCCGTAGCGTTGAAGGCTCCATATTTTGATGCGCTAAGTGCTGTGATTTTTTTTGAAACGGGATCTATTTCGTAAATATTATCGATGCCGTTAAAGTGTGCATTGAAAACAATTTTATCTTGAATAAAAACCGGTCGGCTGAGTTGTTGTCGGCTGTTGGAGATGAGTATGGATTTTTTCTCTCCGTCAACGAGCCATAAACTTTTTCCTTTCTCGCTTACGCTGATGTAAGCTACCTTATTTCCTGAACGGTCAAAAGAAGGTGTTTGCAGGATTTCGTTTTCAGGGTTTGCATAAGTCTTTAAAATCTTTCCTGAGCTGGCATCGATCTCTGCTAAATTAAATTGATTATTAAGTTCAACCTTAGCTGCAATAATTTTCTTTCCGTCCTCAGATAGGCTGGGAGAGAAGAGCCTGCTTTTGCTACTTAATTTATTGAATTTTTTGGTCTTTAAATTATACGAACAGATCACACTGTAACTCCGCTGTTTGTACCTGGGGTCATATCGGATTTCATCCCAAACCAAAAGATCATTTTTTAAGCTAAACCAAGGTTGTTCCTGATAACCGATTCCGAATAGTTTTTGCTCCGATTGATCCTCATTAATGATGACGAAATATCGCGCATCAGTTTTACTTTCTTTGAGGGCTAAAATCTGATTTTTATTTAATCTTACCGGTAAGAAATAGTGTGTTGCTATTTTTGTTTTTTTATTTAAGCTTTCATAGTTTTCTTTGGAAGATTTTTCTTCCTGTTTTTTCCACGTTTCTGCCAGCTTGTTCTGGGTAGATAAAAAATATTGCCGCGTATTTTCTCCGGTATATTTTTTTAAGCTTTTCGAAAATGGATACGGTCTCCATGGTCTTTTCCTGATGTCGCCAAGTAAGCTGTCTGAAATGAACTGACCATATTTTTCCTTCATGTCAGATACCATCAAATAGCCTGTTTGATAATAACCTGGCGTTAATTCTTTGTTCGATCCAAAATAGGCTTTGCTGTAGGTAAATTTTTTTCCTTCCAGAAGTGAAGCCCGGTAAGGCATGATCCAGTTTGGCTGTCGGCCCCTGCCCGAATTGGTCAAAGCAGTTTCGTTCACCACAGCATCGCCCTCGAAAAACCAAATCGGTATACCCGCACCAAAGTATGCGAAGTAAACCAGTTCAGGAAAAGGGTGTGCCTGTGTTCCTGTCAATTTGTCAAACTGTGCAATGTGCCTGAGTTCATGCACGGCAAGGTTGTTCAGCCAATCCTGGCTGTCAAAAAACTGTGGAGGCGTAGCATAAAACTCCGACTTCTTTGGCCCTAGCTGGACAAAGCCATTAGCTACCGTCCCCCGGTTCTGTAAAAGTAGTGGGATAGAGGTTTGTTGCTGGTTCAGGCCCACCCCGATTTTGCTATAGATAAAGGGTAGGGTGTTAGCCATTCTTTGGGCTTCTTTTTCCAGTTCCTTAGGATAGATGATTTTGAAGCCGCCGGATGAAATGTAGTTCCATTTTACACTAAGTGGGTTTTGCGCAGTGCTGAAAATCTGTCCAGAAACAGATAATGAAACAAAACTTAAAGTGATTGTACTTAAATAACTGATAATTAGTTTTTTGTTTGATTTTTTTAAGCTCATCTAAAATCTTTGCTAAAATATTTAGTTTTTTGAAATTTATAGTTGTTTGAAGATTTGAATTTTTAATTTATATAAATTTATTTAAACATCTGATTTATAAATATTATTGTAATTTAATTGAATTGATAAAATGTTCGTTTATGAATAAAAATTCGCGCAAATGTACTACTGGTTGTTGCTTAAATGGCTATTTTTATTTTAATCAGTTTTATCCAATTAATTTACACTTATTAATCGATTTTCCTGGAAATTTTTTCCTCCATTTTTAAATTATGTATGACTGGCAGAAGATGATCGCAGTTCTAGATGCTAAGCCAAGCGCTATCGAATTTACAGTGTCAATGGATGATTGGGAAAGATTAACAAACGTCCGGTAAATAAAAGGAATGCTCGACAGGGGAGTTCCTTTTTTGAATACCGAAAATTGCCCCGGATCAATCAATGATTGAAACATTTGTTGTGTTAGATTTTAAAATTTTTGGGAAACGGAAAAAATCAGATTATGGCGGGCGAAGATTTTTATAATGACATAATGTCTGTTTTTTTGCTAGAATATCAGCTTAATTTTAAGGTATTTTGAATCCCGATTTTGGCTGAATTAACCGGCTTTGCATCAGTTTAAAAAATTAAGATGGAAGTTTACGTATTCCTAAAAGAGTAATTTTTGAGTACCAAATTCAGGTTTTGGAGCTTAAATTTTCGTTATAAATTAGGCTCAAATTTTAATGATCTGTATATTTTTTGTTGACTTCAAGCCTGAAAAACCGTAACATTTTGCCTGGATAATGCGGTTTCCTTGCGATATTCGTGAATAAAGGCGTTTTCGGGATATTTTATCGAAATTTTATTTTTTGAAGTAAAAAGTGGCTTTATTGTGGTTTGAACGCATTTTTTTTGATCAATATGTATTTTCAGATCGTAATAGTGGGATCTGAAAATTTTTCATCTTTAGGCGTGAAAAGTGGTCCAGCAATTTAGTTTTACCGCTCAATTTTTAGTGTTTTGATAATGATTAATTCCAAAAAACTACGCTGTTTTGTGGCTGCATAGTAACTGTTTGTACTGCAAATTGAAAGCTATGCTGAGACCGCGTATATCGTCTTTAAGATGGTTCTATCTTATTTCAGGACGATACGTTAGCATTACTTATATGAATTTTAGTATAAAAATCTCTGGATTTAATATTGTTTTATCGCTGCTTTTTTAAGATGTAAATTGTATTTTTTATTTGGGATTCAAACGAGTTTTTTGTAAGGTTTTTTCGCTAATAAATCCTTAGTTTTTTCAGTATTTCTATGTTAGGTTTTTGGTGGTTTTTATTGTTGACTTGAAGCTGTTTTGTCGGTGATTTTTTCATTTAAAAAATTAATCTTTTAACTTTTATATTTTCCCGGTTTCGTGCCTGTTTTTAGCGTATGTTGATTGATCATTTGTAATCTATTTTATGCTCAAAATTTGTGTTTTATTGGCTTTATATTTAGCCTATTTTTTAAAGGTTTATTTAGATGGCCATCAAAGGAATTTCGTTCATAAAATATTCATTTTTGATAAGTTGAAATTATATTTTAAAGCTTGGTTTATAGTTCTGTTTTGAGGTTGATCCAGATGGTATCTTTTACGTATTTGCTCATCTGATATTGCTGAATCCTTCATAAGTTTTATCGCTCAAAAAGGTATAATCTAAGGATATAGAAATTCAGCTTTATTATGCTGTAATTGTAGCTTCAGACAGTTAATTGATATCGCCTTTTTCTGAATGGAAGGTAGGATCGAAGCAGGTATTTTTGGCAAACGTATTCTTCTTTCGAGATGGCAAAGTGGCCGCGAAATAGAGGTGTTTTAGATTCCTCTACTGTCGGGAAATTGCATTTTTTAAATCGTAGTTTTCTTTTTTATTTACGCTTGTTTATATGGAACTGTTATCGCTTGGATAAATTATTTTACTAGGCTCTAACGATTAGTTTTTGACAAGTTTGGGTACTTCTAAATTGGTATTGTGATAATTTGTTTTGAGCCGTTTGCAGCTTATGTTCTGCGCTATCTTTTAAAGATTTTTGATCATGCTTTAGTTGGGAATCAGATCTGAATAAAAAAATCGAGCCGTTAAAATATAGGGATACAATAGATCGTTCAGCTTAATTATCTTAATAAAAACGGTTGGCTTTTTCACAAATATATCTTATTACAGGGCTTTGTTTTAGAGCTGGTTCTTTCTCTTTTTATAAATGGGATAAAGAAAAATTGAGGCCAATATAATGGTTGCCCCGATATAAAATCCACCTGTCATTTGCTCTTTGCTTTGAAAAAAAATAAAGGCCAATACGATGCCGTACACAGGCTCAAGATTGGTAATTAAAGCAACTCTAAACGCGGATAAAGTTCTCATTACGGCAACACCTGCAACGTATGCAACAGATGTGCAAAGCGTGCCCAGCAGCGCAAGGTAGAACCAGTTTTGAGCGCTAAGATTGAATCCTGTATTCAGCAGCGAACCATCATATAAACGATATAGTGTGATCCAGAAAAATGCCCCAACAAGTTCATAAAAGCTGATGATGGAAGGTTCGCTTTTTTGTACCAGCGTGGAATTTATGGTTGAGAAAAGACTGGATGCAACTGCAGCCAGAAGACCAAAAATTATTCCTAATGTATACTGACCTTCGAATTTAAAGATCATATATATTCCCAAAATAATGAGTAAGCCGATTAAAATATCGCCAAGTTGTATGGGTTGTTTTTTGATCAACGGTTCTAAAATTGCCGTAAATAAAGTAAAAGAAGACAGGCAAACCAGGGTTACCGAAACCGTAGAAACTTTAATGGCATGGAAAAAAAATATCCAATGGATAGCTACAGCTCCGCCTGTTAAAAAGAATTGGATGAACTGTTTTTTGCTGATCTTAATGTTCTTTTTGGTAATTAAAAACCATGCTAAGAGTGTGGCTGCGGCAATCATTACACGGTACCAAACCATGGGTACTGCATCAATGGAAATCAACTTGCCGAGTACGCCTGTAAAGCCCCAAACAAATACGGTAAGATGGAGGATGAGTAAATTCTTTTTGGTAATGTCCATCGTTATTTTGGTGCTTTTCTTAGCAGGTAAAAACCTAGTAAGCCAAAGAATAGTGTAGGCATGATAACGGCTGCGAAAGGAGGTAATCCGCCCTTGGTCGAAAACATTTGTGTAAACTGGTTAAACACGATGTAAGCAAAGCTAATGAAGATTCCGATACCTAAAGATACACCAACCCCACCGCGAACTTTACGCGAGGAGAGTGCAACACCGATCAGCGTTAACACATAAGCCGAAAGTGGATGCAGGTAACGTTTGTATTTTTCAAACTGAAGGTCGTTCATTACGCCTGTGCCACGGATTTTTTCTTTCCTGATCTTCTCTGAAAGTTCTTTGGTCGTTAAGTTTTGCACCACGTTATCATAGGCAGAAAAATCATCAGGACGCATATCCAGAATGGTATCTTTAAGTTTGCCGTTACCATAAATCATGGTTTCTTTCAGACCATCAATCTTACGGATAGAGTAATTGCTCAACTGCCATTTACGCTTAAGCGAGTCCCATTTTATATTTTCTGCAACGATTTTTTTGGTCAGTACATCTCCGCTAAAATTATCCAAAGAAAACCGATATCCTGAATTCGTTTTGTTGTCGAAATTATCAATATAAATATAGGTTTTGTCGTCCAGTTTCATGTGGATTTTGGACTTTGTGGAAGGATCATTACGCTTTACATACGTATTCTCGAAGCTATTTTTTAAGGTATTGGTATAGGGAAGAAGGTATAAGTTGGAAAGTAAATTGGCCGAAAAAATAATGGAGGCCGACACCAGGTAAGGAAATAAAAACCGGTTAAAACTCACACCACCACTTAAAATCGGCACAATCTCGGTCTGATCGGCCATTTTAGCCGTAAAGAAAATTACGGCAATGAAATTAATCAGTGGCGAAAGCATATTCACATAAAAAGGAATGGAGCCAGCGTAATATTTGGAAAGGATTCCCCAAAAACTTAGACCGCTTTTCATAAAATCATCCATTTTTTCCGACAGGTCAAAAACAACAATAATGATCACGAAAATGGCAAGGGTATAAATAAATGTACCCAGGTATTTCCCGATGATATACTGATCGATGATTTTTATTCTCCCTTTTAACAGATTCATTTTATAGCTTATTGCCTAACACTTTAACCATTTTGTTTTTCCACTCATAAAATTCGCCTGCAATGATTTTTTCCCTGGCGTGTTTGACCAGCCAAAGATAGAAATGCAGGTTATGTAAGGTAGCAATTTGAGCGCCAAGCATTTCATTGCTATGTACCAGGTGCCTTAAATAAGCTTTTGTGGTTACCTGATCGGCATGCAGATCGCTTTCTGCATCCAAAGGAGAAAAATCATTTTCCCATTTTTTATTCCTGATGTTGATAATACCATTCCTGGTAAATAACATGCCATTTCTTGCATTTCTTGTGGGCATTACACAATCGAACATATCGATGCCCAATGCAATATTTTCTAATATATTGATGGGTGTACCAACGCCCATTAAATAACGTGGTTTTTCAGCAGGTAATATATCGCATACCACTTCCGTCATGGCGTACATCTCTTCCGCAGGCTCACCTACCGATAAGCCTCCTATCGCATTGCCCTCACGATTCATACCGGCAATAAATTCTGCCGATTTAATTCTTAAATCTTTATATACAGAGCCCTGAACGATAGGGAAAAGTGTTTGGTCGAAACCATATTTAGGCTGCGTATTGTCAAAATGGGTACAGCAGCGCTCTAACCAGCGGTGGGTCATTTTGATCGATTTGGCCGCATAGGTATAGTCGCATGGATACGGGGTACATTCATCAAAGGCCATAATGATATCGGCACCAATGGTGCGCTGGATATCCATGGCATATTCAGGGGTAAAAAGGTGCTTTGATCCATCAATGTGAGAACGGAAAGTAACACCTTCTTCCTTAATTTTACGTACCTGACTTAATGAATATACCTGATAACCTCCACTATCAGTTAAAATCGGGCGGTCCCAACCAATAAATTTGTGCAAACCTCCTGCCTTTTCAAGAATATCAAGTCCTGGTCTTAAATAAAGGTGATAAGTATTTCCGAGAATGATTTTTGCGTCAATATCATTTTTAAGCTCACGTTGATGTACGGCTTTCACCGTTCCGGCAGTACCCACAGGCATAAAAATAGGTGTTTGTATTTCGCCGTGAGCAGTGGTTACTGTTCCGGCCCTGGCTTTAGATAGGGGGTCGTTAGCCTGTAAACTAAATTTCATAATATATTTTCCTCGTCAAAAATCTGCCAAAAATAGCAAAAATTGAGGGCATATTTTTGTTTAATTTTTTATCCACATAAAAGTGATTTACAGATTAAAAATGAGAAATTTGTGCCTATTTATTTTACCATCGTGATATTAACCCCGCTTGAAATTATTCTGCTCTCCATATTGGTTTTTTGCCTTTTGGTTCAGCTTTATTATGTATTGTTTGTTCATTTGAAGCTGGCCAGGGTAAGCGTTGAAGAAGTGCCGTTTTCGGCGCGTAAACCGATCAGTGTTATTGTTTGTGCGCGAAATGAAATTGTTAATCTGGAAAAATATCTTCCTTCGTTATTCAGCCAAAATTATCCTGAATTTGAGGTGGTGGTGGTCAATGATCGTTCCTGGGATGGAACCGAGGACTTTTTAGAAGCTTTAGAAAAGCAGCATCGTAATATCAAGGTAGTTAAAATTTTAGATAACGATAAATTTATTGCCGGTAAAAAGTTCGCCGTTACCATGGGCATAAAAGCAGCCAAATATGATTGGCTGGTATTTACAGATGCCGATTGTATGCCGGCATCTGACAACTGGCTGATGGATATGCAGCAACCCGCTGATGAGCAAACGGAAATTATATTGGGGTATTCGCCTTATATGAAAAAGCGCAGCCTGTTAAATGCTTTGATCCGGTTCGAAACCTTTTTTACTGCGGTTAACTACCTTTCTTTTGCCCTGAAAGGCATGCCTTATATGGGGGTTGGGCGGAATATGGCTTATAAAAAATCGCTGTTTTTTAAAAATAAGGGCTTCGCAGCGCATATGCATATTCCATCCGGGGATGATGATTTGTTTGTAAATGCACACGCCAACAGCGATAATACCGAGATTCGCATACATCCGGATAGCCACGTGTGGAGTGAGCCAAATAAAAACTGGGCAGGTTATTTGAGACAGAAAAAACGCCATTTTGGTGCTGGCAAATTTTATAAACCGAAACATAAATTTATTTTGAGCCTTCAGATTATTTCCCAGTTTCTGTTTTATGCCTTTTTTGCTGCTTGTATGTTTTTAAGTCGCGAAGCGCAATATGTAGCACTTGGCATCCTCGGATTAAGCATTGTGATCAGGTGTTTTATCTATCCTAAATTACTTAAACGGTTAAACTATGGCGATTTACGTTGGTGGTTCCCGATTTTAGATATACTTTTGTTTCTGTTTTTAACCTTAAACGGATTTTTATCCATGTTTGGGAAGAAAAATGTAAAATGGAAATAGTTCATAATCCTTTAGTTATTGCAATATGCCTGATGTAAAGCCAGATATCATTTTAAAATATTTTCCCGATCTAACTGAAAAACAGCTTGGGCAGTTTTCCCGGTTGTTTGAGTTATATAGCTTCTGGAATGCACAGATCAATGTAATTTCGAGAAAAGATATTGAAGAATTATACGAGCGCCATGTGCTCCATTCATTGGGAATAGCTAAAATCTGTACCTTTAAAGCAGGAGAGTCTGTGCTGGATGTAGGAACTGGAGGCGGCTTTCCGGGTATTCCTTTAGCTATTTTATTCCCTGAAACGCAGTTTTACCTGGTTGATTCTATCGGGAAAAAAATCAAAGTGGTAAAAGAAGTGGCTTCGGCACTTGGACTGGATAATTTGCGTGCCGATCATTTAAGGGCTGAGCAGGTTAAAGAAAAATTCAATTTTATAGTATCAAGGGCGGTGACCCGTTTAGGCGAATTTTACCCATGGATACAGGGAAAGTTTAAAAAAGATTCAATAAATGCCATTCCAAATGGAATTCTGTACCTGAAAGGTGGAGATTTGGCAGAAGAGATCAGGGAATCGAAACTGAAAGCAGAATTATATCCGCTTTCAGCTTATTTTGAGGAAGATTTCTTTGAAACAAAATATGTGGTTTATGTACCGCAGTAAGAATTATATTAACCCTTCTTAGCTGGCTTTGTCTCGGTTGGAGTTGGTGCATCTAAGGTGATTCTAAGTACTTCACCTTTTGTTGTTTTTGGTTCTACAGGCGGCGGCGGTGGTGGTACTGGTAAGTTATTTTTATCTTTTTTAACAGCAGGAGAAGCAAATCGAATTTTATTTACTTTTGATTCGTTATTCTTTTTTGCTTTTAAAGGAACTGGTTCTACTGGGGGCGGCGGTGGTAATCTTTTATCATACTTGATGATAACAGGCTCATTTATCCTTATCTCCTTTGTCTTTTTGACTTTGGCTGGGCTTGGTTCTTTTGGAGGTGGGGGAGGCAGTCTCTTTTTATCCGATTTTTTCTTCGTCGTATCCTGTAAAACAATGGTTAAGCTTTCCTTTTTCTGTCCAAATTGGATGGTAGCATAATCTTTTGTAAATGCCATTGTAGATAAGCAAAGCATAAATCCGGTTAACGGAAGTACCAATAACAATCTGAGCCTGGCCCATTTTGCTGATTTTTTTTGATTTAACATAGTTATTCTATTTTTTAGTAATGAGGAATTAAAAAGATGGTTACTAAGGGTAATCTTGTCATTCCCGTACGAGTTTTGGATCAGAAACAACGCATACTCATATTTTGCGATGTCTTTTCTGGTAGTAGCCTCATCAGCAAGGTATTCATGCACAAGCCTGATATCGTTCTTAATGAAATAAATAATCGGATTGAACCAACTGGAAATCTGTATGAGTTCAAATAACAGGATATCAAGGCTATGTTTTTGTTTGATATGGACCATTTCGTGTTTTAACACGGTAGCTTTTTGGTTCATCTCCGGATCCATAAAAACTAGATTGAAGAATGAAAATGCCGCTTTTGAATTTTTGATGTCAATAACGGTGATGTTATCTTCCTTGCGCTTATGGGCATTTCGCATTAATTTTGCAAGGTGCCTTAGCCCCCATAAAAATTTTAGTATTAAAATTGAGGAAATTACCAGATATGATACTAAAAGGACGTTTTCTGGCGTAAAATAGGATGTAGGTTCGTCAATCCGGATAGATCCTGTATAGTGGAAAACCATTTCCTTCTTTAAGAACCCCAGCTGAACAAACGGAAGTGTAAAAGCCAGCATCGAACTGAAAATGAGGTAAGATCTGTTTAAAACATAAAAGGTTTCCCTGTGGAGAAATAATCTATAAAATCCATAAAACAGGATAAGGTATAGATTTGCTTCGAGTAAATAATATAGCCAGCTCATCACTTGTCTTTTTTAAGTTTCTCTGCCAATTGAATAATTTCGTTGAGCTCTTCGTTACTCATACTTTTTTCTTTCACCAGGAATGAAACCAGGCTTTCATAAGAGTTTTCGAAGTAATTGTTCATTACCTTATCGAATGCAAAACGTTTGTAATCATTTTCTTTAATGATAGGGTAGTAGATATGTGTATTACCGATCGCCTTATGGTCAACAAAGCCTTTACTTTCCAGCACCCTGATTACGGTCGAAACCGTGTTGTAAGCGGGTTTGGGTTCATTCATTTTTTCAATGACCTCTTTTACCAGGGCTTCGCCCATTTCCCAAAGGATAAGCATCACCTGTTCTTCTGCTTTTGTGAGTTCTTTTATCATAGCAACTATTTTTGTAGTTTGGTTAATTGAAGTTACCACTATAAAAATAGTTTTCAAACTATTTTTATAGTTTATTTTATAACTGTTTGATAAACAGATAAATAATTTTTATTTGGATTTTGTAAAGCATAAAAAAACCTGCCAACAGGCAGGTAGCTCATAAATTAAGGTTATAAATTAATTTAAAAGCTCTTTTAGTTTGTTGTTTAATTTTTCGCCTCTTAACCCTATGGCGACAACTATTCCATTTTCGTCGATCAGAAAATTTCTCGGGATAGCTGATACGCCATAAATTAAGGCTGCGCTATTTTGAAAACCTTTAAGATCACTAACATTTTTCCAGGGCAACTTGTCCTCGGCAATAGCATAAAGCCAATCTTCTTTTTTACTGTCTAAAGAAACAGCCAGGATATCAAAGCCCTTATCTTTGAATTCATTATATGAGTTTATCAATTCAGGGTTTTCTCTTCGACATGGTGTACACCAGGCAGCCCAAAACTCTAGCAAAAGGTATTTGGCTTTTATTGAAGAAAGCTTGACTAATTCTCCTGTAGTTGTGGGCTGTTCAAAATCTATGAATTTTTTACCGACAACTATTTCTCCGTTAAGGGTTATCGTTTGAAGAATTTCTCGCCCATACCGCGTTTCTTGAATAGCTTTGCTAAGCAATTTGTATAGCCTGGTAGATTCTGTTTTTCCATAAGTTGTAGCATAAGCAGCCAGTATAGAAGCGGAAACTATTGAATTGGGGTGCGTTTCAATATGTTTGATATATGCATTTTTCTCCTTCTCCCTTGATTTGAATATTTGGCCCATTATCCCATTCCTGTCAGGTTTTCCCTTTAAATTCAAAGCTCTTAGTTTTTTATCCCAAACTTCCTGCTCTGCTTCAATTGCATATATTGACTTAAACAATTGAGAATACTCATTCAAAATCGGTCCACCTTTTATACTAGCCTGATGGAAATTTTTATTGATACCATTAAGTATAATAGGCACGTTTTCCAGCCACAAAAAAATATAATTAGTATAAGATTTATCATGTAAAATAGCTTCAACAGGGGAGTCATTTATTTTTCCGTTTAATGCGAATTTTTCATTTTTAATCTGTACTGAGTCTATAATCTTGTCAGAATCTTTAATTCTTAAAAATAACCAAACATCATCTTTAGCTCCTTTTAAAGTTCCGGTAATTTTATAACTACCTGCAAATGACTGTATCGAAATTAAACTCAATAAAGAAATTATGGCGAGTTTAAAGCTATTTCTCATGTATTGATACTTATCTGGGATAATATTTTTAGAACTTTTGTTGCTTTCGCGGGTTATCCATCATGATCATTTTATTTTTTAACAACTGCTGTAAACCGGTTTGTTTGTCGATGTTTTTAACAACATCCAATACGGCACTTGCTGCATGGCTGAAAAATTGCTTGGTGATTGTAGAATATTCATCACTGGCTTTATGGTAATCTTTATGGTCTTCTACGCCGAAGTATAAGAATGGAATATTTTTAGCATTAAAAGCACCCTGATCGCTTTGATTGGTCCAGTCATCATGGCCAAGTTTAGGATCGTCGTGGCCTAAACTTACTTTTATATCAGTCCGTGTGGTTATCAATGTATTGCTTTAAATCCGGATACCTGAAAGTTCCGCATACATAAAGTTCACCCTTATCACTATGGCTGATCATATCCATGTTTAAATCAATGGCAATAGTATTAATAGGTACTGGTGGATTGCCTACAAATGCCTTAGCACCTTGTAAACCCATTTCTTCAGCATCAAAAGCAGCAAAAATAATGGTGTTATTGGGTTTATTCTTTGAAAAATAAGCTGCAATCTTCAATAAACCTGCCGTTCCCGATGCATTATCATCAGCACCATTAAAAACTTCATTTTTTATCACGCCTAAATGATCGTAATGCGCAGAAACAACAATTACATTGGTTCCTTTGCCTGGAATGTAACCAATAACATTGGTGCCGTTTACTTTCGCACTATTTCTATCATTAAAGGTGAATTCCTGGGCATAATTTACATGTTGAGGATAAGATTTTAAACCTAATTTTTTAAATCTTTCTATAATATAAGCCCTGGCCATTTCTGCACCCTTAGTGCCCGTTTTACGCCCCTGATAAGCGTCTGATGATAATACTTCAACATCTTTGAGCAATTGGTTGTCTAATTTGCCAGAAGCAGTATTATTTTGATTTTTTACGGATGAACAGCAGCTGAGCATCACGGCTAAGGGAATGATATAAAGGATTTTCATGGTTTTATTGGCAATAAGTTTAGGGGCGTCATCCTGCATAAATTATAGGTATAGATTTCTCGACTACGTTGCACTTCGCTCGAAATGACGATTAATTGTTTAAAATTTCCTAAAGATATTAATTATTGGATATAGAAAGGAAATCGTGGTTTAGTTTGCTGTAATGCGTTCTAAATTTTATGTTTATTTGCAACAAGCCTAAATATGCGGTTATGCTGAGGTACGAAATAGCTAAAACTTATGAAACAGATGCTCCGTGCATCAGCATAACAAAAAATATATCAATGTAGGAAGCGGTGGGTTTTGCTTTGCTCTTTCAGCTTTTTCCTTTCAGCTTTTAGGCTGCTACCTCTCTTAAATCTACCGCAACAACCCGGGAAACACCTTGTTCTACCATGGTTACGCCATAAATAATATCAGTGCTGGCAATGGTGCGTTTGTTGTGCGATACGATGATAAATTGCGACTGATCGGAGAATTTACGAATGATATTATTGAATTTATCAATGTTGGTGTCATCCAGGGGTGCATCAACCTCATCAAAAATACAGAAAGGCGCAGGTTTTAGGAGGTAAAGCGAAAATAACAGCGCGGTAGCCGTTAACGTTTTCTCGCCACCGGATAGCTGATTGATCGACAATGGCCTTTTGCCTTTCGGACGGGCAACAATATCAATGTCAGCTTCTAAAGGATTATTGATATCGGATAAAATCAAGTCGCAGCTGTCTTCTTCATTAAATAAGGAGCGGAAAACCACGATAAAATGTTCACGGGCCTGTGTAAAAGCCTGCATAAACTTATCTTTTGCAGTATCGTCTATCTCCTTAATGGTTTGTAAAAGATCAGTTTTGGCTGCATTAAGGTCTTTTTTCTGGTTCTGGATGAAAGTATAACGCTCTTCCATTTCCTTAAAGGCCTCCATGGCCATAGAGTTGATGGCGCCAAATTCGTCCAGCTGGCGTTTCATTTTTTCTACTTTCTGGCGGATTTCAAATTCACTTTCCAGCGCTTCAACAGCAGTATCTGTTTCTAAAAGATCGTTGATATCAATGTTGAATTCTACCGCTAAGCGCTCTTTTAAAGCATTAAGGTCGATTTTTAAAGCATTCTTTTTATCCTTGATCTCGGTTAAAAGGAAATCGGTTTCTTCGCGGTTTTTGCGGATGTTGGTTAAATCGGTTTCTACCTGGTTAATACTGCCCTTAATTTCGAAATACTCTTTTTCTGCCTCTGCAAGCCCTTTTTCCATCTCCTCCCGTTGCTGATACATCTCTAAAAGGGTATCATCGCTCAGATCGGTGTGCTGCAAAGTTGCCGTTATTTGAACCAGGGTTTCCTGTAATTCTTTATCGTTTTGGGCGATGCGCTTATTTAAAGCTTCTTCCTGTACAAAGCGGTAATCTAAATCTTTTTCTAAGCCCGATAACTTATTTTGTTGTTGGTGAAAACGGATATTGTCCTGGTTGTACTTTCCCGCGCTTTCATTTACCTGATCGGCAATTTCCTGATAATTGAGTTGCTGCTCCTGTAAATTAACATGCGCTTGCTGCTGATCCTTTTGCAATTGAACCAGGGCCGGTAACTTCTCCGATAAAGCTTTCTCTATTGATACGATTTTTTGTGCGATATCTGTTTTCCGGTTTTCACTGGTGGTAATAAACTCCTGGTACTGATCACGACGCGTTTGTACAGAAATATGCTCGTTATTTAAGCGGTTCATCTCTTGCTGCAAAGCATTGATCTGATTGATTTTTGAAGCTTCTTTTAAGTTGAAAATCTGATCGGTTTCTGCTTTAATGGCCTCGTTGTACTTATTGATCAGCGATTCTGAAGCTTTAATTTCTTTTGCCAGATTCTCTAAATTCTTGGCGCGGCCAATCCTTTTACCTTCGAACAAACCTACTGAACCACCCGCCAGAGTAAATTTGGTTTGTGCATATTTACCATTTTTGGCTAATACGGTTAAACTGTCAGTCGGCGTGTTTTTAAACCGGTTTTCTTGTTCGTTTTCAGCGATGTAAACATTTTGCAAAAGTAAATTGCAGAGGTTCTGGTATTTTTTATCAACCTCTACTACTGATAAAGCGGATATCAGCCCTTCATAACTGCCGACAACCGGATTTTTATCCGGAACATTTGCTAAAATGAAAAAGTTAGCCCTTCCACGGCTGGCATCGGTTAAGAGGTTAATCGCCTGAACGGCATCTGTATACAGGTCAACCACATAATGGTTCATTACCGGTTCAAGATAGTTCTCAATGGCAATGCGATAATCTTCGTTACAGAATAAAATATCAGAAAGAAGTAAGGCACTTTTGGCAAAAGCATTGCTTTTCTTTAAAAAGCGGATCGATTCAGGAAAACCTTCCAGGCTGTCAACCAAAGATTTAGTAAGATTATATTCGTTTTGCTTGGCATCTTTTTTACGGTTTTCGGCCATTAGTTTTTCCTTGTTCGAACTCAGGTTAGCTTCTGTGGTAGCCAATTGTATTTTTAACAGCTCTTCTGCTTCGGTAAGGTTTTTAATATTGGCCTGTTTTTCACGCACCTGGATATCAAGCTCAGCCAGCGCATGATCAAAAGCCTTTAATTCCAGCGTTTTCGTTTCGGTATCATCTACATTGCGGTTGCTTTCCTGTACCAGGGCATCTTTCTGGATGTTCAGGATATCAATTTCCTTTTGCGATTGATAAACGGTATTCTGCAGTTCGCTAACCGATTTGATCAGGTTATCAATCCGGTTTTTTTCAATCTGCTGCTGCTCGCGCAAAGTATCTAATGTTGATTTAAGTTGCTTTAAATCAGCTTCCAGACGGTTAAATACTTCGGTTTCTGTTACCACTTCTTCATTTAAACGTTTGATGTTGTATTTGATGTGGTTAACCTGGTTTTTATCTTTTTCTAGTTCGCCCGATAAACGCGTTTCTTTTTCCTGCAGAAAACGCATCTGCTCGTTTTTTACCTTTTTCTCACTTTCGTAAGCGCGGATTTTGGAAACAAACTCGTTGGTGGCTTTTTGCTGTACGGAAAGGTTTTTCTCCTGGCTGATGCTACCGAGTTTCAGTTTTTGCAGTTCGGCTTCACCGGTATCTATTTTGGTGCTTAGCTCGGTGCGGTTTAGCATTTGCTGCTGCTCCTGGGTCTCCAGTGCAGTTAAATCAGTACGGAAAAAAGCAATGCGATGCGTGGCCAGTTGTACACTTAACTCACGGTACTGTTCTTTGAGTTTATAATAACGCTCTGCCTTGCGTGCCTGGTTTTCTAAGGTCTTAAGGTTTTTTTCGATTTCGAAAAGCAGATCTTCTACCCGTTCTAAATCGGCTTCTGTATCTTTTAATTTGGTGAAAGTCTGTCTCTTACGAAGCTTGTATTTTGAAATGCCGGATGCTTCCTCAAACAGCGACCTGCGGCTATGCTCTTTGTTGGTGATAATTTCATCTACCATTTTCAGCTCGATAATCGAGTAACTATCAGAGCCGATCCCGGTATCCAGAAAAAGGTCGGTAATATCTTTTAACCTGCACTGCACGTCGTTTAAGCGGTATTCGCTATCGCCATTGCGGTAAAGTTTGCGTGTTACAGTGACCTGAGAATAAGCAGTAGGAAGAATATTTTTGGTGTTATCAAAGCTTAATGAGACCTCGGCAAGCTGTGCCTGCTTACGGTTTTTCGTGCCGTTGAAAATGATGTTTTCCATCTTTTCAGAACGTAAAGCTTTGGTACTCTGTTCGCCCAGCACCCAACGCATGGCATCAATTACATTCGATTTTCCACAACCATTAGGTCCTACAATAGCCGTAACCCCTTCATTAAAGTTGATGGTCACTTTATCGCCAAAGCTTTTAAAGCCTTTAATTTCTAACCTGGTAAGTTGCATGGTTTGTAATCGGGAGAACCGGACCCAATATTAAGGATAAATTTGGGTTTTTTCAACTTTTTACCCCTGGTGTTTTAACCGTAATGAACGCGAAGAGAAAAGAGAGGATTGGACCGAATTGGTTAATTTTAAGTAGCAATTCCGTCATGCTGAACTTGATTCAGCATCTTTTGTTTTACCTTTAAAAGATCCTGAAACAAGTACCATTGACATACTCCTCAAAAAAATCGTCATCTCGACTGTAGCGAAGCGAAATGGAGAGATCTTTGAGCCGAGTTATTAAAATCTGGTTTAAAGATTTCTCCACTGCGGTCGAAATGACGATACTTTTAGGCCATTTAAACTTCTTTGTACATCCATCACTCATATTGTTTTTAAACCATAAATTATCTCTCAAGATGAAGAATCTTGTTGTTTCAGCGTCTCTGAATTTCGGCGGCTAAATCTAAATCCTTACTTATTTAACAATCATCAATTTGGCAAACTTGAGAAGCAGTTGCTTGTTGCCCAAACCCTGAAAAAATACCGTTGCTTTTACATCTGGCAGCGTGCCTTCTAGGCTGATAATTTTTCCAAAGCCAAATTTTTCATGTTCCACTTCCATACCGCCCTGAAATTCATGTGGCTGTGATGGCGTAAAACCAGGTGTTGGCACATGCGCTTTGGCTAGCAGTGAAGTTGTTTTCGGACGCGCAGGTGGGGCAGAAGTAGTTGCTCCGGCCGCCGGTTTGGGTTTACTTATGAAATCGCGTGGCTGCGATGTCCACGATTTACGCTCGCTGTCAAAACTGCCATCAAAACTGGTTGATTTGGCTGGTTTAACATCCAGTTCTAGAAATTTCGGGTTAATCTCGTTAATGAAACGGCTGGGTTCGCAATTGGTTAAAGTACCCCAACGATAGCGTGAAGTGGCATAAGTGATGGTCAGTTTTACTTCTGCACGGGTAATGGCCACATAAAACAAACGACGCTCTTCTTCCAAATCGGTGCGGTTGGTTAACGACATCTGTGATGGGAACAGGTTTTCCTCCAATCCCACAATAAATACGTTTTTAAACTCCAAACCTTTGGCCGAGTGGATCGTCATTAAAGAAACGGTATCCTTATTTTTATCGCCGTCCTTATCATCATTGGTTAAAAGCGCAACATCCTGCATAAAAATATCAAGGCCTTTTTCCTCAATATCTTCACGTTCCGCAAATTCTTTAATACCGTTTAATAATTCCTGGATATTTTCATATCTCGCACGTCCTTCAACACTGTCATCAGTATAAAGTTCTTTTAAAATCCCTGCATGCTGGGCAATAAACAGCGCCGAATCGTAGGCATCAAGTTTTTTAGCCTCTGCCTGGAAACTTTGCACCATCATGGCGAAATCATTGAGTTGATTGGCCAAACGCCCGTCAACATACTGGTGCGCATTCGAAATCACATCCCACATGGTGAGGTTATGCTGATCGGCCGCAACAATGATTTTATCGATTGAGGTATCGCCAATACCACGTTTTGGATAGTTGATTACCCGTTTAATGGCCTCTTCATCTTTAGGATTAAAAGTTAAACGGAAATAAGCAATTAAATCTTTAATCTCTTTACGTTGATAGAAAGAGGTACCCCCGTAAATTTTATATGGGATATTCAGCTTACGCAAACCTTCCTCCATCGCCCTGCTTTGCGCATTGGTACGGTAAAGAATGGCGAAATCGTGATAAGTATAACCTTTTAAGCTGCGCTCCTGGATAATGGATTCGGCAACCAGTTTTCCTTCTTCATTATCAGTAAAAGCACGGGCAACTTTAATCCTGTCGCCCGGATCATTTTCGGAAAATACATTTTTTTCCAATTGGTTTTTGTTGTTGGCAATAATACTGCTTGCTGCATCAACAATATTCTGGGTAGAACGGTAATTCTGTTCCAGTTTGTAAACCTTTAAATCTGGATAATCGCGCTCAAAATTCAGGATGTTCTGGATATTGGCACCACGGAAAGCATAAATACTCTGTGCATCATCACCCACCACACAAATGTTCTGATAAGCAGCAGCCAGTTTTTTCACAATCGTATACTGTGAAAAGTTGGTATCCTGGTACTCATCTACCATCAGGTACCTGAATTTTTGCTGGTATTTATTTAAAACATCCGGATGTTCTTTTAACAGGATATTGGTTTTAAACAATAAATCATCAAAATCCATTGCGCCAGCCCTGAAACAGCGTTTGGCATAGGTTTCATAAATCTGGCCCAACAGCGGACGTTTATTCTGGATATCTTCAGCCTGGATCTGATCATTAGCCTGGTATTCTCCCCAGGAAATGAGGTTGTTTTTTGCCGAAGAAATACGGCCGTAAACAAAATTTGGCGCATATAATTTATCATCCAGCTGCATTTCCTTCAAAATTGCACGGATTACACTTTTGCTATCATCGGTATCGTAAATGGTAAAATTGTTCGGATAACCGATTTTTTCAGCCTCTACACGTAAGATTTTTGCAAAAACAGAGTGAAAAGTGCCCATCCAAATGTTTTTTGCTTCTGCACCAACCACTTTACTGATCCGCTCGCGCATATCCTTACTCGCTTTGTTGGTAAAGGTTAAAACCAGGATGTTAAACGGATCGGTACCAGTCTGGATCAGGTGGGCTACACGAAAAGTAATTACCCTGGTTTTGCCCGAACCTGCACCTGCAACAATCATTACCGGTCCTTTTGTGTTCTCTACTGCTGCTCTTTGTTGTGGGTTTAATCCTGCTAAATAATCCAAATCGGCTCCTGTTTTTTTGAGGTTCAAAAATAACAATTCTTAGGGCTTTTTGCCAAAGGTGTTGGTAATTAGTTAAAAATCTAATCGGTCGTCATGCTGAACTTGGTTTATTCGCTGTTCTTATTTTTTTTAGGCTACTTCGTGGTCAGCATCCATCCGGTACTTCCTTTTCAGTTTGATTATAAAATCAGTCTTAATCGCAAATTTGCATTGGCAGGTCAAATCCATCATTTTTGCTTTCAGAAAAGCAGTGACAGTATTTCATTGGCATTGTTAGTCCTTTGCTCTGCTCATACGCCTGCAGGCCTTATGCACCAGGCCGGTATCCGCTGCGCCAAGGTTTATGTAATGGAGTTTGTGCTATTATTGGGGGTTTAAAACCCAAAGTGATATCTATCGTGATCTTTTAAAACTTGTTTGGTGTTCAAAGCATTCGTCTTGCTGAACTTGTTTTACAAGTAGAAATAGTATTTTTAATGGTCTTGTAGCTACTTCGTGGTCAGCATCTTTTGTTGTCTAGCTTATTATGGGAACTTCTATGTCTTGTATGGTTAGAGCAGTGTACAATGGATGTAAGCACAAAAGGTGTTTGAGTTAATTGATTAAGTAAAGCAATAGCAGCATTTCATTGGCATTGTTAGTCCTTTGCTCTGCTCATACGCCTGCAGGCCTTATGCACCAGGCCGGTATCCGCTCCGCCAAGGTTTATGTAATGGAGTATGTGCTGGTATTGAAGGTTTTAAACCCAAAGTTATATCCATCTTTATCTTTTAAAACTTGTTTGGTTTTCTGGATATTCATCTTGCTGAACTTGTTTTACAAGTAGAAATAGTATTTTTAATGGTCTTGTAGCTACTTCGTGGTCAGCATCTTTTGCTGTCTAGCTTATATGGGAACTTCTATGTTAAGGCTTTCGATTAGCTATGCCCGCCAAAAATCTTCGGGTTAAAGCCATTTGCTGTCAGATTTACATGCTTATTTTTTAGGTATAGAATTTGAGACAGTGCAATAATGGAAGAGAAAAAAACAAATAAGGATATTGAATTTACCGATATCCCTGAGGGGACCAGCCAGGATATCTATGTGAACTTAAAAGAGAAACTCGAAAGTGTAGAAAAATTTCCAGGTGTTTACAATTTTAAATTCATCATCACGGGTGGCCTAGAAAAAATACAGGATTTACGTAACATCTTACCTAATGATGAGTTTATTGAGCAACCTTCAAAAACAGGGAAATATGTTTCCATCACGGTAAAAAAACCAGTACAAAATGCTGATGAGGTGATTGCTGTTTATAAGCAGGCAGGCAGCATCAAAGGAATTATGATATTATAGGTTATTACTTCTAGATAATTTTAGCTGGATTATTGTCATCCTGTAATATACTTTGCCAGCGATTCGGTTTAACTTATAACCTTATTTTAATTGAGTTAAACCGATCCGTTTTTAATAGCCCAATCAACCATCGAATCTAATACCTGAAACAGATCCTCTCCGGATTTTGTAAGGCTGTACGTCACCACGGGCGGAATAACAGCTTGTGCATCACGATGAACAAGGTCATCATTTTGCAGTTGCTTTAAATGTTGTATCAGCATTTTCTCCGTAATCTGTGGTATAGCACGTTTTAACTCGCTGTAACGTTTTGGCCCACTCATTAAATGAAAAATAATAATCGGTTTCCAATAACCACCAATTTTTTCCATTACAAAAGTAACAGGGCAACTGGTTAGCGCTACACCTTTATTAAAATTACGGGTCGAACTTTCTTTAACGGCTGTCATAGTTACATACTTTGGGGTAAGTACTTGTATAAAAGTAAGTGCAAATATAACTTTGTATTCAATAATTAAAAGCAGAAATCATGAAAATAACATTAACAGGATCAACAGGTAATATTACAAAGCCATTAGCTGAAATATTGGTGGCTAAAGGCCATGAGGTAAAAGTAATTAGCAGCAATGCAGATCGCGCTGAAGAAATTAAAGCATTGGGTGCAAATCCTTTAATTGGTAGTGTGAGCGATACCGAATTTTTAACAAATGCTTTCGCAGGGGCTGATGCCATTTATACCATGGTTCCGCCAAATTTTGCTGCGCCAAAATTTAGGGAATATATTAAAGGTATCGGCGAAAATTATGCAGCTGCCATAAAAGCATCTGGTGTTAAAAAGGTAGTGAATTTAAGTAGTGTAGGGGCAGATCTGCCAGACGGAACCGGCCCGATTGCAGGTTTGCATGACGTAGAAAATATTTTTGCCGAACTAAATGGGGTAGCGGTAAAACATTTGCGCGCTGGTTACTTCTATATCAACTTCCTGGCCAACATCGATATGGTTAAACATGCAAATATATTAGGATCTAATTTCGGTGCCGATGCCAAAATTGTTTTGGTACATCCGCAAAACATTTCAGAAGTAGCAGCTGAGGCATTGGAAAGCGATTTTACAGGTAAAACTGTACAGTATGTAGCCAGTGATGATGAAAGTACTCCTGCTGATGTGGCCAAAGCCATTGGTAATGCAGTGGGTAAGCCCGAATTACCCTGGGTAGAATTTAGTGATGAAGATGCCTTTAACGGAATGGTAGGGGCAGGTTTGCCTGAAGAAATAGCCAAAAACTATGTAGAAATGGGCGATGCGATCAGAAGTAATAAACTTTTTGTAGATTATTATAAAAACAGACCTGTTTTAGGTAACATTAAACTTAAAGATTTTGCCATAGACTTCGCCGAGGCATACCATAGCTAATTAAAGCCTTACAGTTGTTCGGTTTAGCAGCCGGACAACTTTGTTTAACTACATCCAATTCTCATTTCTGCTTTCTATCTGGTACAGCCAGTAATTTACAAGTTGCTTAATTTCGGTATAATTGCCGTATTTAAAATGAATCTGACCAGCAGCCGTATGTAACGTGAGGTGGCCAACATCCACCGCTTTATGCCAGGGATATTGAAAAGTAGTAATGGACTGAATTTTATTTGGCACTACAATTTCATTCGAAATGTCCCAGATTCCGCTGGTTTTGATAATAAAATCCTGATTTACTGAAATCCGGTGCCGGCGGTAGCTAACGTAGATCATGAATATGCCTATAAGCAGATAGGCGATCGCAAATCCCATATAAGGTTTCACTTCCGGGGTATTAAAAGCAATGATCAAAAAGATTGATACGGGTAAAATTAGTTTAAAGAAAACAGGCAGGTTTAAAAAACGCCAGTCTGGAACAAAGGTCCTTTGCTTTAGTGGCACCTTGCCCAATATCATTTTCAGCAATTCGTCGCGTTCGCCAGCACTACAACCTGGAATTTCTAACGTGTTTCCCTGCATTTCGTGCCCTTTTTTACTCTGGCCAAAATGAGCCTGCTTTAAACTCATATTTAGCAAGTTGAGTTTTTTCTGAAAGTAATTTTGGCTGTAGGTTGTAATCTGAACTTTATTTGGACTAACCAATGTGTTTTTCTTGGCAATCAGTCCCGAAGAGAGCAGGAGCGTGCTGCTATGTTCACTAATTTCCAGTTCGAAATATTTGTAAAAGGTTCTCACCAGGTTAACAATTAGCAGTATAATTAAAAGGCATGCTATTAAAATAAAAACCGTAACAATGGTTAACATGCTGGTTACCGTGCTCTGGATTTCATCTTTATCAATTTTAAAAGCGTCAAGTAACTGCCTGCCTTCATATATAACAGTGTAAAAAAAAGCAATAAGTAAAGCTAAGCTTTGTCCGTAGTTGGAGGTTAATCCAACTTTAAACAATGTCCACGAGCTTAATTTTAAAAATGGTTTTTCTGCTGTCTTGTTGTTTTCCAGTTCAACTTCCTGTTGCGTTCCACTCGTACTTTCTCCATTTAACAGGTGTTCCTTAAGGATATAGGCAGAGGTTTCGTCAATAGCTTTTATGCTCACTTCCTCTCCATGGGCGCCGGCGGTATCTATTTTTAATCCATAAACACCAATAATTTTCTGTAAAATATTCTGGTTGATGTTAACCTGCTGTATTTTATCAAGCTGAATAATAACCTGATCGCGATTGAATATGCCTTTATTGACTATAAATTCCTGCTTTTCTTTATCCAAAAAGAAGGTGAACTTTAAATACCATAAATAAGCAAAAATAAAGCTGAATACCATTAATGCCGAAATACCCAGCATAAGGTAGAAGAAAGAAGTGCCAGACATCTTGACGAAAACAATGACTAACAAGAAAAAAGCTGCCTTGCCAATTTTGAGCATGGTATGCGCACCCATGATAATAATACCAAGGGCCGATTCGCGCTGCGGTTTACTGAAATCATTATTCATTGGTATTCAATGCTGTTGTTGTGGTTTCAAGCTGCTCTAATTTGTTCAATAGCAAGTCTCTGATGCGTTTGGCCTCGTCAATTGCAATTCCTGAAATATGGATATGGCCGGTTTGTCCACCTGCGGTAAATAACTGTAGCGATCCCAGCTTGTACATTCTTGAAAATAGACCTTCATTTAATTCAATATGTTGAATCCGGTTTAGCGGAACAATTGTGGTCGACTCGGCAATAATTCCACTTTTATAAATTACATCGTGGGTTCGGATCGCATATCCCCGTTTTTTAAAACTCAGCCTAAAAAGCAAAAAGAAGCTAACCAAAAGTACCGGATAAAGGGGAATCATCCACATAGCAATTGGTTTTAACTCATCAATAAAAAACAACAGCATACTCAGTAGAATGCCCAGCAAACCCAAAAAGATCGTCAGATTGATACAAATGATTTTCCAATAATCCCGATGTGGCCGGTTCAGCTGAATGTGCTCATATTTTGGAAGAAGGTCGAGATTTATAACTTCGTTGGTGAAAGTGGTATCCGTGTGCATAGTTAAAGGTATAAAACATATTCCCTGGATATAGACTCCTATTCAAATCTTTTGTTACCTCGCCACAATAAACTTTTTGGTGGTGTTGTATTGGCCGGAATCAGAAGAAATCTTAAAGAAATAAATGCCTGGAACAAAGGTAGAGGTATTGATGTCTAAAGTATGTTTCCCTACATTAAGGTATTCATTTACGACTGTTTTAACCAATCTTCCCATTAAATCGTAAATCTGGACGTTAATTTTATCCGCTTCAGGCAATACAAGATCAATAAATGTTTGCATGGATGCAGGATTCGGGTAATTCTGCGTAACGGTAAATTTCAGGAATTTATCAAAAATTGCCTTGTTGATCGCGTCGAAAATGACATAACTGATCAATCTGTAACCGCGTGCATTCGGGTGAAATGGATCCTGATAAAGTGAAAAATCCCTTCTCATGGCTGCATTTACGTCAGCCAGGTATATTTTATATTCTGCCGCTAATTTTCTGTAAGCCGCATTAATATTCCTGATGTTGATATTTACCGCAATATTACCTTTAATGGTTCTGTCATCCACAAACTGTAGCGTGCACAAAATAGGAACCAGCTTCTGTTTAAGGCTCACGGTAATCAACGACCGCATATTGGCAACGGTTTCGGCTACGCTTCCTTTACCCATAGTCATGGCAATAGCATCGTTAATCCCCATATCAATTACGATAAAACCCGTTCTGTTGGCTATGGCGTTGTCTATTCTGAGTAATCCCTGAAAAGTAGTCTGACCACCGATACCATGATTGGTAATATCCACTATTTTGTTGGTATAACAATTGATAAAATTGTTCTGGAGCATGGTCTGGAAACCAAGCCCTTTTACACCCTCTACGGTGCTGGCGCCAAAAGTTACAATATTGATACTGTCTTTTGAATAGTATTGCGCGGCTTCCGGGCAACTAACCCGATTTGGAGGTGTTGATCCCTGTGCGAATAAAGAAATACGGGCGAAAAGAAGCAGCAGCAATGATAGAAATACTTTCGCGCTAAACTTCATCGTTAAAAATTCTTTCGTGCAGGATTTAAGGATATTTTTAATTGCGCAATTTACTAAAAAGTAAATATAAATAATATTTGTGCTCTTATTTTTTACAAACATAAAACGATTTGTATCTTTTAAAAGACGTTTTCAGCCATTGGCCTGTTGGCCTATTTTCGCGCTGAATATTAATCGTAGCATATCTCATCTTCCATACAAGTTTACGTTATGAATGATAATTTAATCGTTTACTGTGCCTTTTATCTGCTAAAGCCTATATTTGCCCAAACTAATTTTGTTATGCAAGAGATTAAAAAATACGTAGAAACGCACAAACAGCGTTTTTTAGATGAATTGTTTGAGTTATTGCGTTTTCCATCGGTTAGTGCCGATCCTAAATACAAAGACGATGTTTTAAAAACGGCCGATTATGTAGCACAAAAATTAAAGGATGCAGGAGCTGACCACGTAGAAATCTGCCCAACAGCAGGATACCCTATCGTATATGGCGAAAAAATTATCGATGCTGCTTTACCAACGGTTTTAATATACGGCCACTATGATGTTCAGCCTGCTGATCCGTTAGAACTTTGGCATACCCCACCTTTTGAGCCAACCGTGCGCGATGGCAAAATTTACGCCCGTGGCGCCTGCGACGATAAAGGACAGTTTTACATGCATGTAAAAGCTTTCGAACTGATGATGGAAACCAATACTTTGGCTTGTAACGTTAAGTTCATGATTGAAGGCGAAGAAGAAGTAGGTTCTGCCAACCTGGGTATTTTTGTAAATGAAAACAAGGAACGTTTAAAAGCAGATGTGGTTTTAATTTCTGATACTTCAATGATCAGCATGGAGCATCCTTCAATCGAAACCGGTTTGCGTGGTCTGGCTTATATGGAAGTTGAGGTTGTTGGTCCGAACCGCGATTTACACTCCGGTGTTTATGGTGGCGCAGTAGCCAATCCGGCAACCATTCTGTGTAAAATGATTGCTTCTTTACACGATGAAAACAACCATATTACGATCCCTGCTTTCTACGATAAGGTGGTAGAATTATCAGATGAGGACAAAAAAGCATTAAATGCCGCACCGTATGATGAAGCTGAATATAAAAAAGATCTTGATATCGAAGAAGTTTGGGGCGAAAAAGGTTATTCTACCTTAGAGCGTACCGGTACACGCCCAACCTTGGAAGTTAATGGAATCTGGAGCGGTTATATTGGCGAAGGCGCTAAAACCGTATTGCCAAGTAAAGCCAATGCCAAAATTTCGATGCGTTTGGTACCCAACCAAAGCTCAGAAGAAATTGCTGAGATTTTTACCAAACATTTCGAAAGCATTGCCCCTAAAAATGTAAAGGTGAAGGTTACGCCGCACCACGGTGGCGAGCCTGTAGTAACCCCAACAGATAGTATTGCTTACAAAGCTGCTGAAAAAGCCATTGAAGATAGTTTCGGTAAAACCGCTATTCCAACCCGTGGTGGCGGCAGTATTCCAATTGTAGCACTGTTTGAGGATGTATTAGGTATTAAATCGGTACTTTTTGGTTTCGGTTTAGATAGCGATGCACTACATTCTCCGAATGAGAAATATGATATTTATAATTATTACAAAGGAATAGAGACTTTGCCGTTGTTCCACAAATATTTCGCGGAGTTGAGCAGATAAAGCAATAGATCGTCATTTCGAGCGGAGTGCAACGCAGTCGAGAAATCTATTTTTAACAGATTTCTCTCCAGAAAGTTCGGGTTTGCGCTTCGATTGAGATGACGATTTTTTTTGAAAACGAACGGTCTGTGTTCCATAGTTGCTTTCGTCCCGCCATTCGCTTATAGTCCTCATTTCGTTTCCCTCCATTCCGGGCTATCCGCTGCTGTCGGGTTTATATAACTGCGGGCTGTTCTTCTGAAGCAAAGCCTGTTCCTTGCATTTGCTATAAAAACTTTAAGAGTATTGCCGGTCTTGCCACCTAAACCCGATCTAAGTGGATGCTCCCGATTCTTCATAGGAGCAGGAACGGGAGCGGGGCTGGCGAAACCGACGGACACTGCCATTGCTTTCCAAAACCATTCTTAAAGCTTAAACTTAGTGTTCTCCGCGCCTTTTTTTCGCATTCTCTGCAGTTAAATTTGCTCAATTTCATACCTACGGGCAGGCTCAGTGCACTTTGTGTCTTCTCTGTTTACTCTGTGGTTAAAACAATATCCTCCCAACTTTAGCATTCTTTGCGTTTCTTCTTAGCGCCCTTTGCGGTTAAATCACCTTTATGGCCAATCTCAGTTTTCTCTGTGTCTTTTTCTCTGTTTCCTCTGTGGTTAAAACAGTATCCTCCCCACTTTACATTCTTTGCGTTTCTTCTTAGCGCCCTTTGCGGTTAAATCGCCTTTATGGCCAATCTCAGTTTTCTCTGTGCTTCATCTCTGTTAACTCGGTGGTTAAAAATGTGCTCCCAACTTTGCATTCTTTGCGGTTAAAAAGAACCTCAAATTTTTAAACCACATATTTTTTTCTAAATTGTACCCATGAAATATTTATTCTCATCTCTTTTACTTTTATCGGCGTTTACTTCTTTTGCGCAGGATACTAAAACGATTAAGCAATCTGGAAATCCTATATTTCCCGGATGGTATGCAGACCCTGAAGCTGCTGTTTTCAATAATAAATACTGGGTTTACCCAACCTACTCTGCAAAGTATAAGGAACAGGTTTATTTAGATGCTTTTTCATCTGATGACCTGGTAAAATGGAAAAAACACCCTCATGTTTTAGATACCGCTGCGGTTAAATGGGCCAATAAAGCCATGTGGGCACCGGCCATTGTGCAAAAAGATAAAAAATACTATCTGTTTTTCGGTGCTAACGATATCCAGAGCGATAATGAGGTGGGCGGAATCGGTGTTGCAGTGGCTGATAAACCGGAAGGACCGTTTAAAGATCATTTAGGGAAACCTTTGGTAGATAAGTTTTATAACGGGGCACAACCGATTGATCAGTTTGTGTTTAAAGATAAAGACGGTCAGTATTATTTAATTTATGGCGGATGGAAACACTGCAATATAGCCAAACTGAATAACGATTTTACCGGCTTTTTACCTTTCGACGATGGTACCATCTTTAAAGAAATCACGCCCGATAATTATGTAGAAGGACCTTATATGTTCATCAGGAATGGTAAATACTATTTTATGTGGAGCGAAGGTGGCTGGACCGGCCCGGATTATTCTGTAGCCTACGCGGTAAGCGATTCGCCATTTGGTCCGTTTAAAAGAGTCGGTAAAATTTTACAGCAGGATGCAAGTATTGCAAGAGGGGCAGGGCACCATTCTTTAATCATCAACGAGAAGAAAAATAAATATTACATTGTTTACCACCGCAGGCCATTAACCGAAACGGATGGTAACCACCGCGAAACCTGTATTGATGAAATGAAATTTGATGCAGACGGTATGATTTTACCTGTAAAAATTACCAAAGAAGGCGTTAAGGCACAGAAATTTAAATAGTTATTTGCAGCTTACCGTTTTTAGTTTACAGTTGGCAATTTGTCAATTGTAAACTAATTCGCTTCTAATACCGTTTGTTGCTGGCGTTTATCCATTACGCTAAAACCATAGGCACAAAGCAATAAAATACAGGCCAACCCAAACCAGAGCCAGTTATAACCCAGGTGTTTGGCTATATAAAAACCCGCCAGTGGGCCAACCACTTGTGCGCAAGACCAGCTTAAGGTATAACCGGCAGCATATAAACCACGGTTATGTTCGTTGCTTCTGCTAATGACAACGGTATTGATAAACGGGAGCACAAACATTTCGCCAACCGTAAAGGTAACAATGGTTAACACGGCCGATACCACATGGAAAATAATCGGTGCGCTTAACAACAGGTAAGATACCGCAAAGAAAATGGAGCCGATAACAATGAAAAACATGGGCGATCTTTTCTTTTCAATCTTATTGATCATAATCATTTCGAACAGCGCAATGATGGCCCCGTTTAAGCCGATAATAATCCCAATGGCAAATTCATCGATATGCCATTCCTCTTTAAAAAATACCGGTACCACCCTGAACATCAAAAAAGCACAGGTAATAAAAAGGGTAGTTAAAAGAATAAACTTTACGTAAAAGGTATCTTCCCAGGGTTTCAAAATTACCATGGTGCTGCGGGTTTCTTTTGCTTTTTTGATAAAATCCTGCACTTTAGGCAGTAAAAACAAAATCGAAAGCCCTACGAGGATACTTACCGATCCTTCTACTATAAATAAAAGTTTGTAATTAATGGAGGCTATAATCCCTGCCATGCTAATCCCTGCAGACCAACCGATATTAACCGCCAGCCGGTTAAGTGAGTAGGAGCGGGTAATGGTATTTTCTTTTGCATAGTGGGCCACAGCGGTGAAATTGGCCGGACGGAAAGCTTCAGAAAAGAAACTAATCACCACAGCCAGCACACACAGCGTAGAAAAATGGCTGATGGTTGAGAATAAGATAAACAGCAATCCGCCAATAATGGAGGAGAGGATTTGTACCGGCCTAAAGCCGATCATATCGGTTAGTTTCCCTCCCGTTGCCGAACCTAAAATAGAGCCTACACCAAATAAGGTGATAATTAAACCAGCATCCATTTCAGACCGGTGTAAACTTTGGGTAACGTACAAGCCCATAAAAGGTACAGCCATGCTGCCGCAACGGTTAAACATCATTACGATACTTAAAAGCCAGGTTTCTTTGCTTAATCCGCTGAATGATGTTTTGTAAGTGTTGTAGATAAGTTTGAACATGGTGTGTTTAGATGTGGTAAAAGTACCAAAAGTTGAGGGTTAGTTGATCATCTTAATTCAATAACATCCATGGAATAATCGTTTTGAAACTATGAGGGGAACTCCCCTCCTGATTTAGGAGGGGCGGGGGTGGTTAGGGAATGATATTTTTGGGTTTGCCTCATTATTCTTTCATCCTGAGGTACGCAAGATTTTTTAATTGCCGTTATCGCGAAAAATCCGTCATTTCGACCGTAGCGGAGAAATCTTTAAATTAGTTTACTAGCTACATTTTTCTCCATTCGCTCAGCCTTGCCTCGGCTCACCGCCGCCGAAGGGCTTTTACCTTTTTCTTGATAAAAAGGTAACCAAAAATCAAGGCTTACATCCTTCCTTGTAAAAAGCTACGGAAATCTTGATAGCGGCAGCATCGAGGCTCTTACCCATTGCTTTTCCCACCGCTCCCACTTTGATCCTGCCTTGGGCTGTGGGGTATGAAGGGGAACTGCAAAGATTTCCGTGCTTTTTCCGGCGGAAATCTGCGAGGCCAGGTAGCCGGGTGCAGATAGCATGGTGCGGAAATGACATTCGTGTATTGATCACTGTGAAACTATGAGGGGAACTCCCCTCCTGATTTAGGAGGGGTGGGGGTGGTTAGGGAATGATATTTTTGGGTTTGCCTCATTATTCTTTCATCCTGAGGTACGAAAGATTTTTTAATTGCCGTTATCGCGAAAAATCCGTCATTTCGACCGTAGTGGAGAAATCTTTAAATTAGTTTACTAGCTACAGTTTTCTCCATCACGCTGGCTTGCCTCGGCTCACCGCCGCCGATGGGCTCTTTCTTTTTTCAGTGTTGTTTATGTTTTTATTGGCCTTCAAGCTTGCTTCGCAGGTTGGCTTGGCCCAAAAGAAACAAACCTGAGCGCAGCAAAAGCATGCCTGTCGTTAAAAACAACAAACACAAAGGCATAACTGAAAGGCTTGCATCGTTTTTTATAAGATCATGTTGTTTTTATTGGTATAAAAGATTGCTACGCAATTCCTTGTAAAAAGCTACGGAAATCTTGATAGCGGCAGCATCGAGGCTCTCATCCCTTGCTTTGTCCCACCGCTCCCGCTTTGATCCTGCCTTGGGCTGTGGAGTATGAGGGGGAACTGCAAAGATTTCCGTGCTTTTTCCGGCGGAAATCTGCGAGGCCGGGCAGCAGGGCGCAGACAGCATAGTGTATAGAATAGTTTCTAATATGGTCTTTGTTCCATCACAATAAATCCGTCATTTCGACCGTAGCGGAGAAATCTTTTAAGTTAGTTACTAGCTACAGTTTCCTCTCTTGCTCAGCCTTGCCTCGGTTAGCCACCGAAGGGCTCTTACTTTTTTCAGTGTTGTTTATGTTTTTATTGGCCTTCAGGCTTGCTTCGCAGGTTGGCTTGGCCCAAAAGTAACAAACCTGAGCGCAGCAAAAGCATGCCTGCCGTTAAAAACAACAAACACAAAGGCATAACTCAAAGGCTTGCATCGTTTTTTATGTGATAATATTGTTTTTTATAGGTATAAAAGAATGCTGTGCAATTCCTTGTAAAAAGCTACGGAAATCTTGATTGCGGCAGCATCGAGGCTCTCATCCTTTGCTTTATTCCACCGCTCTCGCTTTGATCCTGCCTTGGGCTGTGGGGTTATGAGGGGAAGTGCAAAGCTTTCCGTGCTTTTTCCGGCGGAAATCTGTGAGGCCGGATAGCGTGGTGCAGATAGCACAGTGCGGAAAAATATTTATAGATTGATTACTTTGAAACTATGAGGGGAACTCCCTCCTGATTTAGGAGGGGCGGGGGTGGTTATGAGGATAGTTCTCTTTCAGTCCTTTCCCTTGCAGGGGAAAGGTGCCGATAGGCGGATAGGGGTTTAGGGCGCTCGCTATAATACGGTCGTCATTCCCGCGCAGGCGGGAATCTTAATGCTTTCGCTGTATTTGCCTCATTGTTTTCTGTCATCCTGAGGGATAATTTATGATATAAAAATCAATATGATTGACG
>NZ_FOJM01000008.1:240487-260382 GCF_900111825.1 Pedobacter suwonensis | reverse complement strand
TGATATAAAAATCAATATGATTGACGTTTTTTCCTTCGCACAATTCTTGCCTCGGCTCACCGCCGCCGAAGGGCTCTTACTTTTTGGCATCAAAAAGTAACAAAAAATGCCGGCTGAAAATTTTTCTTTCAAAGCCAGTGTTATGGCTAGAACAGTGCAGTCCGAAAAATTTATTAGGCCGGTTTTAAGTAGAACGGTGATACGGTGCTATGGCCTAGCTATACGGAAATGCATGATGCCGCATTCTGCTCATTAATAGGTAATTACAAAATAACGTCAATGGTAGTGAAACGAAGGATCTTTAATTGTGTAAGTTACCAACTTATTAAAGATTCTTCACTACGTTCAGAATGACAGCAAGGGGATGCACCCGATTCTTCTATCGGGACCACTTTGAAACGAGCATATAGCAGTTCTTGGCAGCGCTAGTCCCGCTCAATCAGGTTTAGGAACAAAAGTTTGTGCACATGGAAACCCTAAAAATACAATACTGCTTTAGCCAAATAGCCCCGGTTGCAGCGCTACCCTGCAGCAACGAGGCACGAGGCAGCGAAGCGTAAAACAGGAGGAAACTCAGTGTTTTTGTACTAACCCTGCGCTCCAAAAAATGCTGCATCTTTTTTATCAGGAAACGAGCGGTTCCTGGTTACTGGGAGGCGCTAGTCCCGCTTTCGCTTATAGTCCTCGCTGCGCTCCGGGCTATTCCGCTCAATCGGGTTTAGGAACAAAGGTTTGTGCAACTGGCAATCCTACAAATGAAATACGGGTGTAGCCAAATAGCCCCGGTTGCAGCGGTACCGTGCAGCAACGAAGCACGAGGCAGCGAAGCGTACAAGCGGAAAACGGGAGGAAACTCAGTGTTTTGTACTAAACCTGTGCTCCAAAAAATGACGCTTTTTTTAATCACCAAGCAAGCGGTTCGTGGTTTGGGAAGCGGGCATGCAGTATCGCATGGCAGCCTCAATTCTTCTTGAGGACCAGTCTTTTCAAGCTTTCAGCTTTGAGAATAGATATATCCCCGGAACAATATAGTTTAGAATTTATTTTTCCACATCATGCTTTCTACCGGCCTGGTGGTTTTATTATTATATTTCGCGTTACCCTTTGAGTTATACATGGTTTCAATGTTCCCTTCAACAACAAAATAAATCAATTGGCCAATAGGCATTCCGGCATAAACTTTTACCGGTTGTGCTACCGATATTTCCAATGTCCAGGTATTACAAAATCCAACATCTCCCTTCCCTGCTGTGGCATGGATATCAATCCCTAATCGCCCGGTACTGCTTTTCCCTTCTAAAAAAGGTACATGCACATGCGTTTCAGTATATTCTACCGTAACACCAAGGTATAAGGTACCCGGGTAAAGAATGTAACCATCTTTGGGAATTTCGAAATGTTCGATTTCGTTATGCGCCTTCGCATCAAGCACGCGACTTTTATAGGTAGCCAGATATTTCCCTAAATGCACATCATATGAGTTGGTTCCTAAACACTCGCGTTTAAAAGGCTCAATGATGATTGTTCCCTTCTCCATTTCTTCTAATATCCTGCTATCAGATAATATCATTTTTATACGTATTTTTGGCCTAAATTATCATTTATTTAAGATAATTTTGCATGTAATCTCCAATTTAATCAATGCCAATAATTTACCACAAAAATATTGATCAGCATTCTGTTTTAGCCATTTGGAAAATTGAGGAAACAGAAGAAGAGTTGTTGGCCGGACTGCAGCTTAAGCAGCATGAACATGACATTATTTCATCGCTAAACAGTGGCAAAAGGCTATTGCACTGGTTAAGCACGAGGTTGCTTTTGAGAACCATGTTGAATACAACAGAATATATCGACTGCCAGTTTGATGAACATGGCAAACCTTATCTGGTTAATTTTGACTACCATATTTCGTTAAGCCATTCGTATGATTATGCTGCCGTAATGATTAGCAAAGACCACCCTGTTGGTATTGATATTGAACTTATTAAACACAAAATAAAAAGCATTAAACACAAGTTTTTAAGCGATTTGGAGCTTGCCCAAAAACAGATTGGCGATAACACAGATGGCTTATATGTAGCCTGGTGTGCCAAAGAGGCTATTTATAAGTGGCATGGAAAAAAAGGACTGGAATTTAAGCAACATATCCATATTAAACCTTTTAAGCTAAAAAACGAAGGCTCATTAAATGCACTTGTGGAACTGCCTTCGGGTATGCGGGAGTTGACTATTAATTACTTTAAAACCAAAGACGGATACATGTTGGGCTATGTAGCCGGCAATTCTTAATATACATAGAGATGAATGAGATAGCAGATAAAGCAATTGCCAAGGATTTAAAACCAACCATTTTTGCAGACTGGGGCTTAACAGACTACCAGCAGGCATGGGATAAACAGGAAGATCTGCTCAATAAAACGGTGGCCATTAAAACAGAAAACCGGATAAACAACACCAATAAGCCTACGCCAAACCATCTTATATTTTGCGAGCATCCGCATGTTTATACGTTAGGCAAAAGCGGACATCCCGAAAACCTGCTGTTGGATGAACAGGGATTAAAAGATAAACAAGCCACCTACTATAAAATAAACCGGGGTGGCGACATTACTTACCATGGCCCGGGGCAGATTGTTGGCTACCCGATCCTTGATCTTGATAACTTCTTTACCGATATCCATTTATATCTGCGCACCCTGGAGGAAGCCGTTATCCTTACCTTAAAAGATTATGGAATAGAAGCAGGCCGTTATCCCGGCTTTACGGGGGTCTGGTTAGATGCCGACAATGAAAAGGCACGCAAGATATGTGCCATGGGCGTGCGTTGCAGCCGCTGGGTGACCATGCATGGGTTTGCCTTTAATGTAAATGTAGATTTAGATTATTTCAAGAATATTGTTCCCTGTGGCATTGATGATAAGGCGGTAACCTCTTTGGCCAAAGAATTAGGACATCAGCTGGATATGGAAGAAGTTAAAGGCAAACTGAAAAACCATATAGCTAAATTATTTAAGATGAAGCTGGTTTAGTAGCGATAAAACCAAGTTGGAGGTTACTTCGTAAATCGAGTGATGAAGATTTTATTAAGCGCTATTTTATTTTCTTTCTTAACTTCGGGCTGTACTAAAAAAGCCCCGATGATTAACGAGCCGACAACCAATCCAGCTACAAATCCTTCAAAAGGAACAGGAAATTTTACTTATTTAGCCCTCGGCGATTCTTATACAATCGGCGAATCGGTGAAGCAAGCAGAATCTTTTCCTTATCAGCTTCAGGGTTTATTACAGGCTCAAAACCTCACTGTAGCCAATCCTAAAATTATTGCAGTTACAGGCTGGACCACCAATGAGCTTCAGGCGGCCATTAAAAGCGAAAATTTAACTGGTACCTTTAGTTTTGTTACGCTTTTAATTGGTGTAAACAATCAGTACCGGGGCTACCCGTTAAACACCTATAAAAAGGAATTTTCAGAATTGTTACAAACGGCAATCACTTATGCAGGAGGCAATAAATCTAGGGTTTTTGTGGTTTCCATACCCGATTGGGGTGCTACCCCTTTTGGCAAAAACTCCGGAAGAAGCACACAAACCATTGCAAGTGAAATTGATAGTTTTAACGCCGCCAATCAGGAAATAACACTTGCAGCCGGCGTGAGCTACACCAATATCACACCTGCATCCAGAAATGCATCGACTGATCAATCGCTGGTAGCAGACGATGGATTGCACCCAAGTGGTAAAATGTATGCCGAATGGGCTAGCGCTTTATTCCCCAAAGTATCTGCTGTGTTGAAATAATTCAACGCTCATTTATACTGTTTTTAAATTAAAAAATTTATTTTAGTTCGACAATTTAAATTAATCACCTATTAAAAAACAGAAATCTATGAATGAGTATGAATCAAGCGGAGTAGCCGCGGGCATTGGAGGCGGTATTGCAATCTTATATCTTGCAATAATCGTAGTAATGATTGTGGGCATGTGGAAAGTGTTCGAAAAAGCGGGCAAACCAGGTTGGGCAGCTATTATCCCTATCTACAACTTAATTATTTTATTAGAAATTGTTGGCAAACCCATGATTTGGATTTTATGGTTAATCATTCCTTGCGTTAACGTTGTATTTGCCATCTGGCTTTACAACTTGGTTAGCAAAAGCTTTGGAAAATCGGAAGGTTTTACTGTTGGTATGGTTATTTTCCCTTACATTTTCTGGCCAATCTTAGGTTTTGGAGATGCTAAATACTTAGGCCCGTCAGCGGCAGAAGCACAAAATGGAGGTTTTGGGAACAATCCTTTTAACAATCCAAATAACCCTTTTAACAGCACAAACAATCCTTTCAACAAACCAACTGATCATCAAAATAACCCCAATGATACTCCACCGGTAGTATAATTTTAGGATGTTTATCATATTTATATTTTGCAGCTTAATCAACCTGGTTGATTGGCTGCAAAATCATTTAATCCCCTGTCCTTTTAAAGCTTTAACAGGAATCGATTGTCCGGGTTGTGGCTTTCAAAGATCTTTTATTGCACTGATCCAAGGCGATTTATCAAAAAGCTGGTCGCTTTATCCACCTACTATTCCTTTACTGTTTTTATTTATCTCAACTGCATTATTGTATAAATTTCAGTTTAGACAACGTTCCTTTATCTTTCAAACATTGGTTATCCTTGTCGGTAATTTTGTAATGATCTGCTATTTGAAAAAAATGTTTTTTTAGCTAAACACTCATATTAGCTGTAAGGTGGTTATAATCCTTTAATACCGTTTCTAAAAACTGCAATTCGTTCATTCCTGCCGGAATGTTTACCAGAATATGGGCTTTGGTTTTTGCCGCCATGGCATAAATCAAATCGGCATTCCCTGTTTGATAATAGCTGGTTAATACTTCATGAACAAGCTCTATATCCCGATCATTTAAATGCAGTACTTCTTTAAAATTCGGTTCATATTCTTCAGGCAGACTAAAGCTGAATGCTACATTGGTCAATTCGGTGCGTGGTTTGGTTTTAATTAATGTGGTTTTAGCCAGTAAATCTCCCAATCGCTGGTGATTTTTAGTTACTGCTACCGATACCAGCGCAACGACGCCCCACCCAAAAGGAAAGCCAAAATCAATCATCCGGAATAACCACCTAAAAATATACTGCCCCAAGGTTGGCTGTGTACCGTCTATGCTGATCACCTTGATCTTTAGCGCTTTTTTTCCAAAGGTTTGTCCATCCATGGTGATTTCGCAAACCAGATCGTAAAAAACAAAAATGGCCAGGAAAATAAAAAAAATAATCATTGCAGCAATTCCAGACATCGCCATCTGGGCAGCGCCCATAACTACCAGGGTAATTACAGCAAGAATTGCAAATCCGGCCAAGTCTATACATCTTGCAGCTATCCGTTCTCCAAGGCCGGCAATCTCGTAATCAATATCAACATTCTGAGCCGTGCTAATTCTGATGGTATCCATATTCAAACATAATTTTTTTTAAGATAATAGCCGCAGGGAAATCTTTATTTTTTGAAACTAAAGATTTATTATATTTTCAATAGCGCTGGTTTAACTATGTATATTTATTTGCCGGGTAAAACATATGGAAATAAATCGGGTTTTATTTCCATAAAAATTTAGCTATTTTAACCCAAGATTTGGTAACGCCTTTAAATGAGAGAAGCATTATTTGTTAAACAAAATTCGAAGAAGTGGCAGCATTACGATTCGATGCAACAGGCAAGTCCTGATGAAGTGGCTAATCAGTTTATCGAGATCACCAATGATCTGGCCTACTCAAAAACATTTTATCCAAATTCGAAAACTACGGCCTACCTCAATGGCCTGGCTTCCAAATTACACCAATCTGTTTATAAAAATAAGAAAGAAAAATCGAACCGCTTTATCCATTTCTGGAAAACCGAACTCCCCTTAATATTCTTCGAACATCGAAAACAGGTACTATATGCCCTGGTATTTTTCTTGGTTTCCTGCGCCATTGGCGCCTTATCGGCTAAATACGATGATACTTTTGTCCGTTTGATTATGGGCGATGCCTATGTAAATATGACTAACGAGAATATTGCAAAGGGTGATCCTTTTGGCGTGTATAAGCAGAGTAATGAATTCATGATGTTTATGCAAATTGGGTTTAACAATATTTTTGTTGCACTATACACTTTTGTTTTGGGCATCATATTTTCTTTCGGATCTGTTGTTTCCCTATTCAGAAATGGCATCATGCTCGGCTCATTCCAATATTTCTTTTTTAGCAAAGGCCTGGGCTTTCAATCAGTTCTGGTGATCTGGATTCATGGGACATTGGAAATTTCGGCTATTGTTTTGGCAGGTGCGGCAGGTTTAGTTTTGGGCAACAGTCTTTTGTTCCCCAAAACCTATACCCGAATGGCTTCGGTATTAAAAGGTGCAAAAGATGGGTTAAAAATCGTAATAGGCCTGATTCCCATTTTTATCGTGGCTGCGTTTTTTGAAAGCTTTGTTACCCGACATACCGGAATGCCTTTATGGCTAAGTCTACTGATTTTACTGTCTTCTGCAGCTTTTATCATCTGGTATATATTTATTTACCCCATTAAAATCCACCATAATAAGCAATATTAATATGCTAGGGAAAATTGAATTTAAGAAAAGAAGGGATTTCGGACAAGTGATCAATGATACCTTTACCTTTATACGCCAAAATTTTAAGCCACTCATTAAAATATACTTTACCTTTTGTGGACTGTTTGTATTGGCCAGCATGTTAACCATGTTATTGCAGCAATATAAAATGGTTAATATTATCAATACTATTGGTAATGGAAGAAACAGCAATGGCTTAGGCTTTTCTGGATTATACGGAATAGAATATTTTCTTTCTATTTTATTTTCTCTGGCCTCTTATACCAGTATGAGTGTTGCCATACTTTCTTACATAGCCATTTACGTAAAAAAAGACAACCAAACACCTACTACTGATGAAGTATGGGGGTACTTTAAATATTACTTCTTCAGGATTTTTGGCAGTTCTTTTTTGTTAATCATGATGTTGATCATCGCTTTTGTGTTTTGCCTCGTGCCTGGCTTTTGGTTATTCCCATATGTGGCCATGATGTTTCCCATAATGGTGATTGAAAATGGTTCACTGGGCTATTCCTTCGGTAGAAGTTTTAATATCATTAAAGACAATTTCTGGGTTACGTTTGGCACGCTGATCGTGGTATGGATTATTGTTTATGCCTGTATGAGCATGATTATTTTACCTACCAGCCTGTTTAATATGATTGGGATGTTTACGCATGAAAGCCCGCACATGTCGTTAACACTTACCATGATCACAACGGTTCTGCAGTCATTATGCCAGGTGTTTACCATTATCCCTATTATTACCATATCATTATCCTATTTCAGTTTGGTTGAACAAAAAGAAAGTACCGGCTTAATGGAAAGGATTTCTAATTTCGGCAATACCGAAAAACTTATTGATACCAGACCTGAAGAATATTAAAATGCAACGCGCAATACTCCGATACCTTCTCGCTTCAGTTTTGTTTTTTATTCCGGTAATCAGCAAAGCGCAAACCGTTAAGCCTAAATCTGTTATTAAAGAGATCAGGGTGGATAGCACTCAACTTACTCCTTTAAAATTCGATAAAGATTCCATTGGTAGTTATAAAGAACAGAAAGAATTTCAATATGATGAAATCGGCGAACAGCAATTGTCGTGGTGGGATAAATTCTGGATGTGGTTCTGGCGTTTATTCGGTTCCTTAATTCAGGATGCAAGCTCTAATTTAATTTCTAGGTATATTTTTATCGGACTAGGTATAGCACTTATTTTATTTATCGTAATCAAAGTTATCGGGGCCGAGAACATATTCAGGAAAAAATCTAAAGCCACAATCCTTCCGTACGATGTAATTACCGAAAATATCCATGACATAGATTATGAACAGGAATTGCAAAGGCTGGTTGCAGAGAGAAAATTCCGCCTGGCCGTTAGGCTTCTATATTTAAGGGCATTAAAAAAACTGAGTGATGCCGAAATCATCCGTTGGCAGCCTGATAAAACCAATTACCATTATTTAATGGAAATCGATAAGCCCGAACTAAGAAACGATTTTAGTAAACTCACCATACAGTTTGATTACATCTGGTATGGCGATTTCCCTATTGATGAAGTAAAATTTGAGCCTATTAACCGATCGTTTAATCAGTTTAACAGCCAGATCAAATGAAAGGTTATAAAATATATCTGATTATTGGTTCCATACTGATCCTCTTGTACCTGGTTGCCCAATACAACAAACCCACCCCAACAAACTGGGCTCCAACCTATGCTGTAAAGGATAAAATTCCTTATGGAACCTACATTTTATACCACCGAATAAAAGATATTTTACCAAAGGCAACAATAAAGCGATCTAAAACTGCTATTTACAACACATTAAAGGGCAAAAACTTTAACAAAACCGCATATTTAATTATTGCACAACAAGCAGAAATCAACAAAACAGATTTCGATCAGCTGGTTAAATACATGCAGACCGGTAATGACGTTTTTATCGCCAGTTATGACCTGGGAAAAACAGGAAAAAACCTAAAGCTTCAGGCACTTAGCGCCATGTCAGCAGAGGGCCGCACACTGAACTTCACCAATCAAAACCTAAAAACGGAGGCAAACTACGGCTTTGCAAGAGGAATTGGCAGCCAATATTATGATAAAATCGATACCAATAAGGCTACTGTACTCGGTGTGAACGGAGATGGCAATCCCAACTTTGTCCGTTACAGCTATGGTAAAGGAAGTCTGTACCTGATTGCGGAGCCAGGTTTTTACACTAATTTTAATCTGCTGGATAAATACGGTGCAGAATATGCCGCTAAAACCTTAAGTTATTTACAAGGAACTCAGCAGCTCATCATTGATGAGTATTTTACTGCACAAAAAACCACCACTACCGATATGCTCAGGGTATTTTTCCAACATCCTGAACTCAAATATGCCTACTACCTGGCCATATTCAGCCTGATCATCTTTGTGCTTTATGATATGAAGCGCCGTCAGAGAATAATTCCAATTGCCGATCCGCTTACCAATTCTTCATTGGCTTTTGTTCATGTGGTAGGCAGCGTTTATTACCACGAACGCAACAACCTTGATATCGCCTTAAAAAAGATCAACTATTTTCTGGAATATTTAAGAACCAGATATTATCTAAAAACCAACGAAATTGACGGGAAATTTGTGCAGGTACTGATGGAGAAAACAGGTATTAACGAAGCATTGGCAAAAACCATTACCAATCATATTACACAGAC
This sequence comes from Pedobacter suwonensis, assembly GCF_900111825.1. Lineage (GTDB taxonomy): Bacteria > Bacteroidota > Bacteroidia > Sphingobacteriales > Sphingobacteriaceae > Pedobacter > Pedobacter suwonensis. The sequence continues at coordinate 251,072 of NZ_FOJM01000008.1, read as the reverse complement.
ACCAACCATGGGCAACTTAAGTGATACCCAATTGATTTATTTAAACGAAAGCATAGAACAGTTTTATAAAAATACGCAAAGCAATGGAACAAGAACAGTTTAACCCACGTACGGATTTAAGCGCCTTAAATGAAGCGGTAAATCAGATCAGAAATGTACTTGGAAATATCATTATCGGACAAAAACAAGTTATTGATTTCTTAATTGTTGGTTTGCTTGCCGACGGCCACATCTTAATTGAAGGCGTACCCGGAGTAGCGAAAACACTTAGTGCAAAATTGCTTGCCAAATCCATAGAAGCACAATTTTCGAGGGTACAGTTTACCCCTGATTTAATGCCTTCTGACGTTTTAGGAACTCCGATATTTAATACCAAAACAGGAGATTTTGAATTTAGAAAAGGGCCGATTTTTGGTAATATTATTTTGGTTGATGAGATTAACCGTGCACCAGCCAAAACCCAGTCTGCACTTTTCGAAGTGATGGAAGAACGCCAGGTAACTATTGATGGAGAAACCTACCTTATGGATGAGCCTTTTATGGTTTTGGCCACCCAAAATCCTATTGAGCAGGAAGGCACTTACCGTTTACCCGAAGCGCAATTAGATCGGTTTTTATTTAAAATTGAAGTCAAATACCCTTCACTGGAAGAAGAAACCGAAATTTTAATGGCACAACATAGCCTGGTTAATAAAACATTGCTGAATGAAGTAAAACCGGTATTGTCGATTCAGCAGATACTCGAAGCCAGAAGCGTGATCCGCAGTTTGTTTGTAGAGCCAAAGTTACTGGAATTTATTGCCAGAATTGTAAGCGAAACCCGTAACAACTCATCGCTTTACTTAGGTGCTTCGCCCAGGGCATCATTAGCCATCGTACATAGTGCAAAAGCTTTTGCTGCTATCCAGGGCCGCGATTTTATTACACCTGATGATATCATTGCTGTTGCTATCCCCGTATTGGCACACAGGGTATTATTATCGCCCGAAAAGGAAATGGAAGGATTAACGACAAGCGACATCATACATCAGATCATTAAAAAGATTGAGGTACCGAGATAGGCCAGTTTGCAGTTGCCAGTTTGCAGTTACCAGTTAACCGATTTAAACAATTAACCGATTAAACAACATTGAAAAAATTCTTTCAGCAATATTATAGCAACCTATTCCTGACCGATCGTTTATTCGCGGCTTTAGGATGCTGCATTTTACTTTTTTTGCTGAAGTTCTTTTTTCAGTGGCTAGGTGATATTCCTGAAATTGCAACAGGTGCGGTTATCCTATTATTTTTTATTGATATTTTTATTCTATACCGTATTAACAATGGCATTGAAGCCAGAAGACTAACTTCTAAACGGTTAAGTAACGGCGATGAAAACCCGATACAGATCGAAATAAAAAATGATTATGGCTTTGTGGTAAATGCAAGGGTAATTGACGAGATACCTTTTCAGTTCCAGATACGTGATAAAGATTTTAAGCTCCATTTAAAACCTGCAGAAGTAAAATCAATCCACTATAATTTACGTCCAACAAAACGTGGTGAATATGATTTCGGATTTATCAGGGCCTATATCAGTTCGCCGTTAGGTTTGATTAGCAGGCGTTACAATTTTGATGGTGCCAGTATTTTACCTGTTTTTCCGTCGTTTATCAACCTCGGCCAATACGAACTAATGGCAGCCTCGCGTTATTTAACTGAATTTGGGATTAAAAAGATCAGAAAGATCGGACAAAGCAGTGAATTTGATCAAATTAAAAATTACGTCGGGGGCGACGATATCCGTACGATCAACTGGAAAGCCACTGCAAGAAAAAGCAGTTTAATGGTGAACACCTATGTCGATGAAAAATCACAACATATTTATTGTATTATTGATAAATCGCGTGTGATGCGCATGCCTTTTGAAGGATTAAGCTTACTTGATTATGCCATCAATGCTACCGTGGCGCTTTCGAAAGTAGCCATGCTTAAAGAAGATAAAGCTGGCCTGATTACCTTATCGGAAACGATCGGATCGATCGTACCAGCTGATCGTAAGGCCTCCCAGCTGGGCAGCATTATGAATGTACTTTATAAAGAAAAAACAAGGTATCTTGAAAGCAATCTCGAAGCCCTGTACACTACAGTCCGTTCCGTTGTAAAACAGCGTGGCCTTCTGGTTTTCTTTACCAATTTTGAGAGTTTATCAGCCCTGCAACGTCAGTTACCCTTTTTAAAAAGAATTGCTAAATACCACCTATTGCTGGTTGTATTTTTCGAAAATACCGAATTAAAAGGATTAAGTACAGAACCGGCTAAAGATGTAGAAGGCATTTATCACAAAACCATCGCAGAGAAATTTATCTACGAGAAAAAGCTGATGGTTAAAGAATTGAACAAACATGGCATTTTGGCTATTCTTACCCCACCACAGAAGCTTACCGTAAATGTAATTAATCAATATCTCGCACTAAAGGCACAACAGCGGATTTAGTCATTAGTCTGTAGTCTCAAGTCAATAGTCACCTTATCACCGCATCCTTAGTCTGTGTCCTCACAGACCAAAACATTACAAAAGATTTCTATAATCGGTTAAAAATCCAAAATTATCTGTCCCCGTTTCATAAAATCTGGCTGATGACCAATCATAATCTTCAGGTTTTTCGCATAATTGCCATCTTTCTTGTAAAGGGTTGACATGGATGTAGTCTATTTTCTGTTCAAGTTTATTTTGCGTATCCATAAGAATGGCTAACGGATCCCGTTGCCATAAACGAAAATTTCTTTCTGTATCTGTTACTTTAAAATCTGATAGTTTCTCCGGATGTTGAAGTTTAATATCCTGAAAAATCTGATGGGAAGTAAATTTATTAAAGCTTGCATGAGGCATCTCTTTTCCATTTACCTCAATCATTCGCCATACTATGTGCAGGTGATTTGGCATAATCACAAAAGCATAAACCTCAATCTTTTTCCTCTTAACCAATTCTTCTAAGGTTTTAATGATAATCTGTTTATACTTTTCGGAAGAAAATACCTGGTTCCAATCCTTAACTGTGTCTGTCCAAAAATATACTTCACCTAAAAGCATTTTTGAATTACGATCTTGTCTGAAGAGATTATTTTCCATTATTAAAAATAGAAAATTAACCTCAATGTAATTTAATCATACTATATTATCCTTGGTCTCTGTCCCCACACCAATGTACTGTAATATTTAACGGCTAAATCTTTGTTTCGGTCTGTGAGGACACAGACCGAGGAATTAGGTCCATTGTCGACTTATGACTCAGGACTAAAGACTTAGGACTACCCCCTACTCTTCTTCCCTAAAATATACCTTATAGAAGTTCATCGATTTATCATCGTCATAACCTTTCTCGATCATGTCTTTATTACCGTGAATGTAGATATGGAAATTCTTGTCCAGTTTTAACACGCTTTTATATGCTCTTGCCTGCTTTTTTACGGCTGATTCTGCAATCTCAAAATGATCAGCTATCGGACTTTCGTACTCTTCTTCGTAGTTTTTCTTATAGTTTTTGAACGACTCGATTCCTTCGGCATTGCCAATCACCTCATTTCCAAACTCCTCCATATCAAAGGTTTCTTTTTCTTTGAAATACTTCATAGAGCGGTTTAAGAGATCAATCTTATCTGCTTTGCTGATTTCATATTCATCATCAAGCTTCTGCGTGACAAAATTTTTATAAACGCCTAAAACATTATTGGTCTGGTTATAACTGTCATTCCTGATTTTCAGCTTTAAGAATTCATCTTTCCAATAAACGGCAGAATCGTTGCTACTTTTAGATTGATCCAATACTACAACCTTATAACCTTCTTCTCTTTCTACATTAAAAATCAAACAGCCTTTATCCAACTTATTAATGTTAATCGCTTCCTGTTCATAACTTACATTAAAGCCATCCTGCTCCGGATACACTTTTAAGTAAGTATCTTTTGTTTCAGATTTAAAAATCCCAACTACATCCAATTGTTCGCCCTCTATCTGCACTTTTTCAAAATAGGCAACATACAATTCTCCGGATTTAATTTTTGGATGATTGGCCACATCATATAAATGTTTGGCCAGTTGCTGCGAATCTTCGTGAAAAAGTTCGTTATTCTCAAAAATTTCATGAACGAAATGGAATACTTCGTTCAATTCCAAATTATCGTTAGGATGGTAAAAGCGGTAAACTTCATTCACCTTTTCGAAAGGTTTTAAGAAATACTGCAGCAACAGGTTTCCCAACAATTCATCATCTATCTTCAACGGTGCATCTGATAGTTTATAATATTCTTCAACCAGTTTATTACCCGTATGATGGATGGAAATTTGCTTAAGAGATGCCTCGAAAAATGAAATCATAGGCGCAAAAATAGCAAAATCATTGGTTACCCCATGTCCAAAATTCTCCATCCTTTCTTGTCTCCCTTTCAATTTTCTTTTACTTGGGATCAGCATTCGGTTACTTCTGGCTTTGAGTTAGTTTGCGCTTTTAAACTGAGTTAAAAAATCAACAACCTTTTGATCGGCATAATTGGCCACACCTTCATGTTTGAAGGACAGCCGGCCCTGCTTATCGAAAATAACAGTTGTAGGTAACGCACCCGTAAATAGCTGCTCGGGAATGTTACTTTCTACTTTATAAATTGGCAGGGTATATTTACGGTCAGCCATAAACCGGGATGATTTAGTAAGCTCGCCATCAGCATCTGCAAAAATGAAAATGATATCCTTATCATTTTTAAATTGATCGTATAACTTATTGATCGAAGGCATTTCGGCTCTACATGGCGGACACCAGGTTGACCAAAAGTTGAGAAAAATAACTTTCCCCTTTAAATCGCCAAGATCAACCAGATTTCCGTTAACATCTTTAAACCTGATTCCCTTGAGACCATCAACATTTTCTTTTGGTATCTCAACATTGGGTTTGTAAAAGCCGATCTCCATTAAGCTTTTGATGAAAAATGCCTTTGTGTCAGGCACAAGAACAATTAACAAAAGCATAATGATCAATAGTGCATTGAATATATTTTTTTGGATAAATTTCATTGATTTTATTTCAAATGCAACAATGATAATGAAAATAAATTTTATAAGTAACCATCTACCTTTACGATACATTTTGGCCAGCATTCTAAACCGCAATTTTGTATGAGGCAAACAGTTTCGGGAATAAATACTGCACCTTTAGCTAAGCCATATATAATCTCTAATATCAGGCTCCTGCTATTCCTTTCAGAAATACTTTTTATACCCAATTAATATCCATAACCATAAAAAAGTAAAATTTAAACAAATAATAGTAATACTATCTTTATAAATTGTAAAACAATTGTTTACTTTATAATGACTATTACTCGTCAATGTTTTACATATAATTGTATACGAGAAGACTTTATCCAAAATACCTATATGCAAATCCTATTGAAGTTTAAAATTAATGAAAGCCTGTTTCTTCGTGATCCAGAATCCAGCGAGGTTGGAAAACTGATCGTAGAAAAAGGGATCGACCTGATCCGTGATGTAGGATTTGAGCGGTTTACATTTAAAAAACTTGCTGAAAAGATAAATTCAACGGAAGCGACCATCTATCGGTACTTTGCTTCCAAGTATCGATTATTAATCTATATATTGAACTGGTATTGGTGTTACCTGGAGTTCGTGTCAAAGATGAGTTTACAAGAATTAGGCGATTCCACCCAGAAACTCAAGTTGATTTTGGAAATCATTACCCATAACTTCGACAGCGACTCTCAGATTGTAGATTATGATCTGGAAAAGCTCCATGGCATCGTAATTTCAGAAAGCAGTAAGGCCTATCTGGTCAAAGAGGTTGATGAGATCAACCAGGAGCTTGTATTTAGTCCGCTAAAAAGTTTCTGCCAGTTTGTGGGTCAGGTCATCTTACAGGTCAATCCAAAATTTGCCTATCCAAATGCATTGGCAAGTACGTTATTGGAAACAGCCCATGATCAGCATTTTTTTAGTGAGCACCTTCCCAAACTCGCAGATAACAAATCGAAAATTACGCACAAGAAATATGTATTAAATTATTTGAATTTTCTGGCATTTTCTGCAATTAACTCTTATCAATAATGGCACACGATCAGGATTATACCAAAAGTAGTCGAGCACTATTTAAATATATTACAAAAGAAAAAAAGGATGTAACGGCGATTTACATCTATGCTATACTAAGTGGCTTGGTACAGCTGAGCATTCCTTTAGGTATTCAGGCTATTGTAGGTTTTGTAATGGGTGCCACCATGGTGACCTCTTTATACATACTTATTGGCTTTGTGGTGCTTGGTACTTTTCTTGCAGGCTTTTTCAGATTGAAAGTGATGCAGATTATTGAAAAAATCCAGCAGAAGATTTTTGTGGAATATTCGCTTGCATTTGCCGAAAAACTTCCCAAGGTTGACCTATCAGCCAATAAGAAGTATTATTTGCCAGAACTGGTAAATAGGTTTTTCGATACACAAAATCTCCAAAAGGGTATTTCAAAGATTCTGCTCGAAATTCCCACTGCGTTGATCCAGATCCTTTTTGGGATACTGCTGCTTTCTTTTTACCATCCATGGTTTCTGGTATTTGGATCAATCGTGGTCGTGATCGTGATCATCATCTTTCGGTTTACCATGGCTTCCGGCATTCAATCCAGCCTCGACGAAAGTACCCATAAATATAACGTAGCTTCCTGGCTTGAAGACATTGCAGGATCAATTAAAACCTTCAAGATCAACTCTAAAACCGAAATGCATCTTTCGGGTACAGACGAACGTGTAGTAGAATATCTGGATAGCAGGACCGAACATTTTAAAGTACTGGTTTTCCAGTACAAGGCCATTATAGGCTTTAAAGTTGTTATTACTTTAGTGATGCTTGCGATTGGAACTTATCTTTTAGTGAACCAAAAATTGAATATAGGCGCATTTATTGCTACCGAAATTGTGGTATTAAGCATCATGGCTGCCGTTGAAAAACTGATTAAAAGTCTTGAAAGCTATTACGATGTAGTCGCGGCGCTGGTAAAGCTCGAAAAAGTTACCGATCTGGCAGAAGAGCCTACCGAAAACCTGGCATTGGAACCCAAGCCGGACGGAATGGAGATCAGCTTTAAAGATGTGGTGTTTTCATTCGGGGACCAAAAGCCGATTCTGTCGAACATCAATTTTAATGTCCGGCCAAATACCATTACCCTCATTACGGGGAGCCTTGGTGCCGGCAAATCTTTGCTCATGAACATGATTGCAGGGTTTTATGAACCCACGGGTGGAATTGTATTTTTCGACAAAATCCCATTGAAGAATCTGGAAAAGACATCTTTAAGAGAGCACTTCGGAATGTACATGGATGATATGCAAATCATTAAAGGTACACTACAGGAGAATATCTTGTTAGGCAGAGAAAATATGGGCACTGAAGATATACTTGAACTTTCTGAAGCCATCGGCATAGATAATTTATCGGGAAATTTCACCAATGGCTTCAACACCCAATTGAGCGAAACGGATACCGAGATTTCATTTAGTTCTAGAAAAAAAATCCTGATGCTCAGGGCATTACTTGGAGACAACCGTTTATTATTGCTGGAAGATCCATTGGACGGGATGAATGCCGATTTCCGCACCAAAATGGCAGAACATTTACAGAAACTTAAGGCGCGCGTTACAATAGTAATTGTATCAGATGCGCCAGAGCTTACGCAAATTGCAGATCAGCAATTACATCTTGATAATGGTACCATTCAAAAAATCTAATTTCGTAAGTAATGAAGCTTAAATCAGTAGACCATATTTATCACATCCATAGAGACTCTCGCGTAAAACGTTGGTTTTTCATTTTCATAGGCCTTTGTTTCATCGTATTGTTGCTACCCTGGACTCAAAATATCAAAGCAAGGGGCACAGTAAGCACACTTTATCAAGGCCAACGCCCCCAGCAACTTAATTCACCAATTCCGGGTAGAATTTTAAAGTGGTACGTCAAAAACGGCGACTATGTAAAAAAAGGAGATACGCTCCTTCAATTAGCTGAGGTAAAAGAAGATTACCTGGATCCGCTATTAGTTGAGCGTACCCAACAGCAAGTACAGGCAAAAATCGGAGTGCGTGATTATTATCAGGCCAAAGTGGGCACCACCAACAGCCAACTCAACGCATTAAATGCTTCCAGAGTGCTAAAATTAACCCAGCTAAAGGTAAAAATTGGCCAGTTAAACAATAAGCTTGCTGCCGAAGAAGCAGAACTTGCAGCGGCAAACAATGAATTAAAGCTAAGCGAAGACCAGTATAACCGCCAGAAAAAGATGTACGACGATGGCTTGGTCTCGCTTACACAGTTTCAACAACGAAGCGTATCGTTTCAAAACGTATTGGCTAAAAAAACTGTCATAGAAAATAAGCTGGCTCAAACACGGCAAGAGATCAGAACGGTAAATATTGAGCAGGATGCGGCGATACAGGACTATGCGGAAAAAGTAAGTAAAACTGAAGGCGAACGCTTTCAAAACCTGGGGCAAATAGAGGGCAGCAACGGTGATATTGCCAAACTGCAAAACCAGATAGCGAATTACAAAGCACGGCAGGGACTATACTTTGTACTGGCGTCCCAGGATGGCCAAGTCGTGTCATTAAATAAAGCTGGTATTGGCGAAATTCTTAAAGATACAGAGAGCATAGGAACCATCGTGCCAAATAAAGTAAAATATGCCGTGGAAATATATATAAAACCTGTTGATCTCCCACTGATCAAAGAAGGCCAGAATGTTATGTGCATCTTCGACGGCTTTCCAGCAATCATATTTTCCGGGTGGCCAAATTCCAGCTATGGAACATTTAAAGGCAAAGTGGTTGCAGTCGAAAGCAATATTAGTTCAAACGGTCTTTTTAAAGCATTAGTAATCGAAGATTCGGCAGACAGGCCTTGGCCTCCACAGATCAAAATGGGTACTGGCGTTCAGGGCATAGCCATTTTAAACGATGTACCTGTTTGGTATGAATTATGGCGGAATATAAATGGTTTCCCTCCTGATTATTACACAGTTAAAACTTCAAAAAGTGATGAAAAGACTAAGTAGCCTTGTTTTATTGCTAATGCTGGCTGGTCTGGTACAGTTTGCCAGGGCGCAGGACACCCTAAAACTCTCGCATCAGGAATTTATAGCAGTGGTAAAAAAATATCACCCCCTGGCTTTTCGCTACCGATTACAAAATCAAATTGCAAAAGCAGAGGTTCAAGGTGCAAGAGGTAATTTTGACCCCGTTTTGGCAGCGAAAAATGGCTTGAAAACCATAAATGGCACAGAATATTATAAAGAAAGCACTGTTGAACTGGACATACCAACCTGGTATGGAATATCATTTAACGGGAGCTATAATTACCTTGAAGGGCAGAAATTAAACAATAGCCAGACACCGGGTGGACTATATCAATTCGGTATTACTTTACCGCTGGCCAAAAACTTACTTTACGATAAACGCAGGGCCTTACTGGAACAAGCCAGGTTTGCCACTCAGTTAACAGAGGCAGAACAAATACTGCTTACGAATGACTTAATGCTGGAGGCCGAAAATACCTATTGGGAACTGGTTAAGGCTCATGAGGTATTAAATTTGCAAAACAAGGCAGTAAAAATCAACGAAGACAGGCTGTCGCTAATTAAAAAAACATATCAGTATGGCGAAAAAGCAGCGATTGATACAACTGAAGCACTCTCGCAGCTCCAGAGTTTCCAGGTCAAACAAAAAGATGCCTATCTGGAATTTGTAAAAGCCAATCAACAATTGGTTTTATTTCTTTGGCAGGAAAACCAACAGCCCTACGATATATCGCAACTGATTATTCCTAAAGAGTCTCTTACCGACAATGCAGCTTACCAAAACTATCTGTCGCTCATTAAAGAAATAGATGACTTATCTTTGTCTAACCATGCATCCATTTTGATGTATTCGAGCAAGCTAAACATATTGGAGAGTGAACGCAGGCTAAAATTTCAGAGCCTTTTGCCCAAGATAGACCTCACCTATAACTTCCTCAACAAAGAAAACTACGCTTCCAATTTTTTACCCTTGTTTCAAAATAATTATCAATATGGGTTAAAGCTGGAGATTCCCATTTTTTTGCGACAAGCAAGGGCAGATTACCGAATAGCTAAATTCAAGATCCGGCAAAACCAGCTTGATACTGATTATAAAAAGCAAGAAATAAACACAAAAATCAATAGCTATAAATATCTGGTCGTTAACTATAACCAGCAAATCAGTCTTGCATTTCAAAACACCAGTAATTACCAGCGGCTACTCCAGGCGGAACAAACGAAATATAATAACGGAGAAAGTTCGCTTTTTCTGATCAACGCCCGGGAGACCAAGCTTATCGAAGTTCAAGAAAAACTGTTAGAGTTGAGACTGAAATTTTTGAGGGGATACAATCAGCTAAAATGGACAAAGGAAAACTTCAGGATGTAAACTGGGCTTTTTAATTATAAACCTGAGTTCGATTTATAATTTTTAGAAAAAATTAGTCAATCAAAGTAATTATGCTTATATTTAAGTATCTGACATTCAAATATTTAAACATAAA
>NZ_FOJM01000008.1:0-239722 GCF_900111825.1 Pedobacter suwonensis | reverse complement strand
AGGTCATTCGCTAATTTTATCTCAAATATTATAGCAGGCCTAATCGCATACTCATTCTTTCCTAAAAAGCCAGCTATTAATTATCAGACTAAACAATCATCTCAGATTTTCGCATTTTGATTAATCGAACTCAGGTTATAAATATACATGCCTTTAACCTACAAAATAATTTTTCAAAACATCAGCCGTAAATACAAAACATTGTGTTAAGCGCTGTCCAACTCAATCGACTGATGGCAAAATCACTAAAATATTACTTTTTGAAAAATCTCACCTTTACCGCATCAAACTTATTACCACACTGGAAAATAGATAATTACATTAAACCAATGATCAAATATCTAGTCAAAAAACATGTAAAAACAATCTTACCGTTCAAATACATTTAATTGCTTCGGAATTATTATTTTTGACCCGTTGAAAAAGCATAGACAAAACATTCATCAATATTTATCAGTATTCATGCTGATCGTATTTGCTATTGCTTTAACTCCATGGAGTGTACTTCACCATCATAATCCACTTCCTGTGGTTGAAAAGGAAGTTAATTGCAAACATGTTAGTCATGTTCAGGCCCATGGCGATACCTGTTTGATCTGTAACGCAAGTTTTGAAAAAAACTATGTGCAAACGCATCACATTTACAGAATCTTTTTATCAGCCAAAATTTTCAACCGTACCGAACCCACATTCAAGAATGCCTTTACCGAAGTAAAGCGCACTTGTTTACGTGGCCCCCCTTTCGCTTAATTTTTTCTTATAGCGCATTCGCACTAGTCAAATTATTTATCCGATAAACTAAAACCGGCTTCATTTAAGCTATTGTTTTGGCGTTTCGTTCATTTTATTTACACACAACACATGAAAAAATTACAGCTTATTGGCTTAGTAATTCTATATACATTATTAAGCAATACCGCTTTTGCTACACTACTTAAAGATATAAAAGGTAAGGTTATTGATGCCAGTACAAAACAGACATTACCAGGTGCTACTATTTTTATTCCTGATTTAAAGGTTTCGTCAGTAACCAACAACGATGGAGAATTCACATTAAATAACCTGCCCGCTAAAGGAAGCTACCTAATTGAGGTACATTATGTGGGCTATAAAACGGCTGTACAAGTTGTCAACCTTGCCAACGCAGCCGGGTTGGAATTTGCCTTACAACCCACCGCCATAGAAACTAAGGAAATCGTAATTACCGGAAGTTTAATCAGCAGCACAAGTAAGCGAAATAGTGCTTCATCAGCCATAGTAGGCAAGGATCAGTTATTGCAGCCTTCCACCAACTTAATCGATGCATTGGCTAAAGTACCTGGTGTATCGCAGATCACTACCGGCCCATCTATTTCCAAACCAGTAATTAGAGGATTAGGTTATAACAGAATTGTAACTTTAGATGACGGTATTAAACAACAGGGCCAGCAATGGGGCGACGAACACGGTATCGAAATTGACCAGTTTAAATCAGACCGCGTGGAGATCTTACGTGGCGCCGCCTCGCTAATGTACGGTTCTGATGCGCTTGGAGGCGTAATTAATCTGTTAGAGCCGACTACGGCTCCTGAAGGACAGATAAAAGGAGAATTCATCACCAACTACGCTACCAACAACGGACTTACCGCCAACTCATTAATGTTGAATGGTAACGAAAACGGCTTTGTTTGGAGAGCCCGTGGAACCTATAAAAATGCTTATTCTTTTAAAACACCTACAGGTTATTTCCCTAATTCGGGTTTTAACGAAACAGATTTAAGCGGAATGATCGGTTTAAACAAAAGCTGGGGTTATACTCATTTAAATGTTTCCAATTTTCACAATAACATTGGTTTTTATGATCCTCATTTAGATGACAACGGGAATTTTGTAAGAGAAGACGGTAGTGCTTTCACTAACGATGACTATAAAAGCCGTAGCTTAGAATATCCACGCCAGGACATCAGACACTTCAAAATCGCCCTAAACAACAATTTCATTATCGGTAACGGCAACTTAAAGGCTGATTTTGGCTATCAACAAAACCAACGCCGCGAACTGGAAGACGGCCCGGATCCATCACTATTTTTCGATCTTAAAACTTATAATGCTGATTTAAAATACTACATCCATGAAACAAACGGATGGCAACCTGTATTTGGCGTAAGCGCTGATGCAGGTCACAGCGAAAACAAGGCAAATGATGAGTTTTTAATCCCGGATTATGACACTTATGGTGTTGGCGTTTTTGCTTATGCCAAGAAAAACTGGGATAATAGCACTTTTAGTATTGGTGCGCGTTATGATTACAGAAAGAATAACGGAAAACAATTATTTGTAGATAATGAAGAACAGTTTGCACCTTTTGAGAATAAATTTTCTAACGTGAGTGGTGCATTAGGTTTTACTCATCAATTTAATGAAGAATTAAACTTTAAAGCCAATGCAGGTTCTGCTTTCCGTGCGCCAAATCCCGCTGAATTAGCTTCAAATGGTGTACATGAAGGAACATTCCGTTATGAAATAGGCAATCCTAATTTAAGCCCGGAACGCAGTTACCAGGTAGATGCCGCTTTAGAATATGAAGGAAAAATTGTAAGTGCCAGCGCAAGTGTATACAATAATTATGTACACAACTTTATTTATGCATCCACAAATGGAGAAAGAATAGATGCTGAAGGTAGTAATTATCCGGTTTACCGTTATGGCCAGGTAAATGCCAATCTTTATGGAGCTGAAGCCAGCTTAACCATCCACCCTGTTCCGTTTATCCATTTTGAAAATACTTTTGGCTATGTTCATGCACACAACAATAGCTTAGATAGGCCACTGGCTTTCATACCTGCCGGAACATTGAGAAATGAATTGCGTTTTGAACCCAAACTTAAAGGTACAAATGATGCATACCTTTCTGTAGGAATTAACTCAGCATTTAAACAAACCCGTGTAGATGAAGTTTTTGAAACGCCAACCAGCGGTTATACTTTATTAAACGCAGGCATAGGAGCAACTTTTAACCTGGGCAAACAACCAGTTAAACTTTCAATTTCTGCAAATAACTTGTTAGATCATAAGTATTACGATGCACTGAGCAGATTAAAACCGGGCCGTTTAGATTCGGAAAACCTTAATTTAGGTGTTTACAACCCTGGTAGAAACATTACTTTCGGATTGTATATTCCTTTTACAGTGGCTAAGTAGATAATCATCACTAAAGACAAAAAGCGGAGTTGATCGATGAGATCACTCCGCTTTTATTTATCACATTTAAGATGAATCGTCACTCCGCCCGAAATAACGGTAACTTGAGGGAGAGTATTGCCACCTCAAACTACTTCTTAAACTTTTCCCTTTTCGCCCTCACATACTGATTTGGCCATTCCACGTCATCTCCCAGAACCTGTGCAGCATGCGTTGGGAAATAAGGATCACGTAATGATTCACGCGCAATAAATATCAAATCGGCTTTTCCCTGTTCCAAAATCTCTTCGGCCTGGCGGGCTTCAACAATCACCCCAACTGCACCGGTGTAAATACCGATCTCATTCCTGATTTTATCAGCAAAAGGAACCTGATAATTTGGTCCGGCTGGGATAAAGGCATCAGGTACATTTCCACCAGATGAAGTATCAATTAAATCCACGCCACGATCTTTTAACACCGCAGCCAACTGCAAAGAATCATTTTCATTCCAGCCGCCCTCTGTCCAATCCGTTGCCGAAATTCGGACGAATAACGGCAGCTTATCTGGCCATACCGATTGTACGGCTTCAACCACATCTATAACCAAACGGATGCGGTTTTCGAAACTTCCGCCGTAAACATCTGTACGTTTATTGCTCAGCGGACTGAAAAACTGGTGCAATAAATAACCATGTGCGGCATGTATTTCTACAACTTTATAGCCCGCATCAAGTGCACGTTTTGCAGCTGCCCTGAAAGCAAAAACAATATCCTGAATTTCTGAAATGCTTAATTCGTGTGGCTCCACCTGGCCGGATTTAAACGGAATTGGCGAAGGCCCAACCGGTTTCCAGCTATTTTCACCGGCAGCAATTTGCTCACCACCATCCCACGGTACCTCACAGCTGGCTTTTCTGCCGGCATGCGCCAATTGGATTCCTGCAACAGCACCATGATCATGAATAAAGGAGACAATCTGCTTCAGTTTTTCTACATGTTCATCTTTCCAAATGCCTAAATCGGCATAAGTAATTCTTCCATCGGCAGTAACCGCAGAAGCTTCCTGAATAATCAATCCGGCACCGCCAACGGCTCGGCTCCCTAAATGTACCAAATGCCAATCGTTGGCAAAGCCATCAACAGCAGAATATTGGCACATCGGCGAAATCACAATTCTATTTTTTAAGGTTACATCCTTTATGGTAAAAGGAGAAAATAATTTCGACATATCTTGTTTTGTTTAACCGCAAAGGACTCAAAGTTTTCTTGCGAAGAAATCAAAAGCATTAACCTCTGTGTCCTTTGCGTATTCCTTCTTTTCTTTGGGGTTGAAGTTAAAAACCAGCTTTCTCTAATTCGGTATTAATGAACTGAATTTCTTCAGCGTTTAATTTTACGTTTACCGCTTTTGCGTTTTGTACAGCCTGTTTTTCATTTCTTGCACCAACTAACGCGATGGTAATACCCGGGCGTTCAATCGTCCAACGCAAAACCAATTGAGATAAGGTCGCATTTTTTTCATCGGCCAACGGCTTTATTTTGGCCAGAAATGCATTCGTTTTTTCGATACTTTCAGGTGAGAAAAATTTATTTCCCTGACGGTGATCGCCCTCTTCAAACTTATAATCAGCGGTCATTTTCCCGGTTAATAAACCGCGCTCCATTGGGCTGTATGCCAAAACAGATTTATTATTTTCGATGCAATATGGAACCGTTTCCTCTTCAACACCACGGTTTACCATGCTAAATGGAATCTGGTTGGAAATAATTTCCAGGGTCTGATCTGCCTCTTTTAATTGCGCTACATCATAATTGCACACCCCTGCATAGCGAACCTTACCCTGCTCAATTAACCTGCTCACCGCTTCGAAAGTTTCGCTGATCGGGGTAGTAGAGTCTGGCCAGTGGATCTGGTAAAGATCTATATAATCGGTACCCAAACGCTTTAAAGATTGTTCGCACTCATAAATTACACTTTCTTTTCCGGCATATTTATAAATATCAATGGCTGCGCCATTATTGTTTTTACTCTTAAAACCAAAATCGCCTTTGGTTAAATCCCAACGCATCCCGAATTTAGTTACCACTTGCAGTTTATCGCGTGAAATGCCTTTTATGGCATCACCTACAATTTCTTCACTATCTCCCTGACCATAAATGGGTGCAGTATCAATTGAAGTAACCCCTAAATCATAACTGGCTTTAATGGCATTAATTGCATCGTTTCTGTCTGTGCTTCCCCACATCCAGCCCCCAGCGGCCCATGCGCCAAATGTGATTACTGATAGTTCTAAATCTGAATTTCCAATTTTTCTGTATTCCATAATTATTTTTTAATGATTTGATCAACCGCATAACTATTATACGGTAAGTAAACGAGTAGTACGGATAAAAACGCCACATGAATAAGTTGCGAAGGCAGCGCTTCCCAGTTTTCAATGAGGGTAGTTCCGAAAATCAACATCAATGAAACTGCTCCTGCCAATAACAGCCCTTGCCTGGTAAATAAACCCATTAAAATCATCAGTCCTGCTATCAATTCTGCAAACGGCAAAATATAACTAAAGGGAACAACGAGTGCATCGGGCAAATATGATCTAGAAAATTGTCCAACCATCCAATGGCTAAAACCGGCAAGTTTTGGTAAGCGAACCAACCCATGTCCGAAAAAACTTAAACCGATTGCTAATCGACCAAGCAGATATGCCCATTTTTTATCCATACAACATTGATGTACTACAAACATACAATCTGAGCATGAAGGATGTTTTAATGCGGGAATGATTAGACCGATATTTTACCGTTCAATGGCGGAGCCCTAGGGAAAGGCGCCTAGCGTTTGGCGTTTAGCGTAGGACGCACCGCATGAAAACGCCATCCGATCAGCACTAAACTTTTTCTTCAAAAATTTGGAGATAACAAAATTATATCATACTTTGGTGTATTATTTAACTAATACAGTAGGTATGATCAATATTAACAATCTTAATTTTGGCTATAATAAGCATAAGCCATTATTTAAAAATATGAGCATGCGGTTAAGCAATGGCCATATTTACGGTTTGCTGGGTAAAAATGGTGCCGGCAAATCAACTTTATTAAAAAATCTTGCAGGTTTGGTGTACGCACAGGGTGGCACCCTGGATGTGATGGGTTACGATCCGGCAAAAAGGCAGCCCGCACTATTGGAACAGATCTGTTTTATACCAGAAGAATTTTACCTGCCTTCGGTAAAAATTGGCACCTACCTAAAAGCCAATGCTCCTTTCTACAAAAACTTCGATTATGGTTATTTCAATGATCTGATCAAGGAATTTGATATCCCGGTTGAACAGAAACTCATCAATATGAGTTATGGCCAAAAGAAAAAAGTAATTATTGCTTTTGGATTGGCTACACAGGCCAAACTGGTCATTATGGATGAGCCTACCAATGGTTTGGATATTCCATCAAAGGCGCAGTTCAGGAAAATTATGGCATCAGCCATGACGGATGAGCGTTGCATCATCATATCTACCCACCAGGTAAGGGATTTAGATAACCTGATTGACACCGTAATTATGCTTGATGAGAATGACATTGCCCTTAAAGCTACCGTAGAAGAAATTACGGAAAAACTGACCTTTAAAAAAGTAAAGGAAATTGATGACAGCATCTTTTATGCTGAGCCATCCCTTTCTGGTTACAATGCCGTAATGCCGAATTACCACCAGGAAGAAAGCAAATTAGATATGGAGCTTCTTTTCAATGCCATACTTGCAGAAAAAATCAAATTTAAACCTTTATTCAGTTAAGCGATGAACAACACATTTAATATCAATCGATTTGGCTTATTGCTTAAAAGACAATGGCTGGAATTTGGAAAAATTTACCTAATGAGTCTGGTGGTACTAACCGGAATTATAATTGCCTTTTATTTTTTTAACATCCCCGATTTAAACCGGTCACTTTATAGATGGGACGATCATGGTCATGTTCAGCTGGGTTTTCGACTACCTACTTTTATGGCTATCGGTTTCCTGTTCTTAACCATTGTTGCCAGTACCTATTTTAATGCTTTCGGTCAAAAACCAAAGGCCATTATGGAATTAATGACACCAGCCTCCGTTACCGAAAAATTTATTTGTGCAATTCTCTTCTCGACCATTCTTAGCCTCATCAGTTATCTGCTTATTTTTTACATAGTTGATGCAATTTTTTTAAATTATTTCAATGAGTTATGGCAGCATAATAAAGCTACAAACTACAATACGGGTAAGCTAACCGCAGTTTCTTTTAGCACATTGTTTGATGATTTAACTTCGGAAAGAGAATTTAAATTTTTCTTTGCGCTTCCCTTCTTCTTTTCAAGTATTTTCTTGTTAGGTTCAATATATTTTAACCGATTTCATTACATCAAAACCGCATTATCGGTAACAGCGCTATTTTCATTTATCATTTTCTTAACCATCAAGTTTGGAAATTTGATGACCGAAGGTAAAACGCGCGTATATGCTGTAGATTATTTAGAAAAGGATTTTGTTTTTAAAATCTTTTTCTGGTCATCCGTTGCGCTCAGCTTAATTATATGGTTAATCACTTATGTTCGCCTTAAAGAAAAAGAAGTTTAATTAAAAAGGTATAGATATGGAATTTAGAGATAATAAGGCGATATACCTTCAAATAGCAGAGTATGTTTGTGAGCATATTCTGTTAGGAAAATGGAAAGCCGACGAGAAAGTTCCCTCGGTAAGGGAACTGGCTGTAGAAATGGAAGTAAACCCCAATACGGTCATGCGCACCTATGAGTTGCTTCAAAACAAAAACATCATTAAAAATAAAAGAGGAATAGGCTTTTTTGTAGATGAAGCTGCAACTGAACAGGTAAAAAGCTACCGAAAGCAACAATTTATAGCAGATGAGTTACCTGTAGTGTTCAGGAATATTTACCTGCTTAACATCGGTTTTGATGAACTTGAAAACCAATATAAAACGTTTGTAAAAGAAAACTTTAACGCTTAAAATCATGAAAACAAGTAATAAATTACTCATCGCACTTGCAGCGCTGCTGATTATTATTCCGATAATTGTTATGGCCGTAAATGTCAAAATGAATTACCGCACCAGAACAAGTGATAATTTTGTAGAAGAGCAAGAGATAAATGAAGAACCCTTTGAAAGGATGAGTAAAGAAAGGATTTCCATCCCTCTTAAAACACCTTTCTCAATAGTGGATATTCCTGATGCAAAAAGAATATACTTAGAATTACACTTTATAAAAAGCACACAATCAGGGGTTAAAATACCTATGGATCTAAAAAATGACATCGCTTTCGCTATTAACAAGGCTGGGATGCTACAAATTAACTTTAGCGATAAGCTTAACAGGTCAGGCAACCATCGCAATAGCCTTGTGATATTAGTTTACAGCCCACATATTAATAAACTAAACCTGAATAAAGCTGCCAGTACTGTTTTAACGGCAAAAACCGACAGTCTGGATATAAATGTCAAAAATTCAGGCCAACTAACGTTTGGCTCACCAGTCACATTTAGTACAGATGGAAAAATTACGAGGGTAATTAACCAAACTGAAATTAAGAAATTAACCATTAACTTGGATAGTACGGGATTCTATTCGGGAAACAACAATTACAAGAACTTAAATATTATCTGCAAAAATTCAACCGCTAACATTGAGGGCGCGGAGGAAGAGGAAAACAAAAGCGTCGAAAACTTGACTGTTAAAACATTTGAAAAGTCTGAAATCACGATAAACAAAGTTAATATCAACAAAATTTCAGGAAGTTTATCAGATGAAACCAAAGTTCAGATGCCTGTAAAATATTTGAAACAGATGCTTAAAGATTAATTCGAAACGCATAGAGCTTACACATCTATTCATCGGTCATGTAAAAAAGGCATGATTTTTAAGCTAACTAATTGGCAAAAGTTTAACTTTTGCCAATTAGTTTAGTTTTTAGATCAAAACCAGACCTGTGAAGAAGTTTTTCATTTTATTTGCTATCTTTTTATTCGTTTTTGGCCAGCTCAAAGCACAAAAAACAGATACATTGTCCATCACATTGGATAATGTAAAATATCCCTATCCGGTTAAATATTTCCCGATCAATACGGAAGGACAGGATATTAAAATGGCTTATATGGATGTTGCCCCCACTTCAAATGCCAATGGCAAAACAGCTATCCTTTTTCATGGAAAAAATTTTGGCGGCTACTATTGGACCAACGTCATCAAAGCCCTCACTAATATCGGCTATCGGGTAATTGTTCCTGATCAGATTGGCTTCGGCAAATCATCAAAAGCATTTATCCATTACAGTTTCCATCAAATGGCTACCTGGAACAAAAGACTTTTAGATACGCTGGGCGTCCAAAAAACCGTAGTTTTAGGACATAGTATGGGCGGTATGCTGGCTACCCGTTTCGCTCTAATGTATCCTGAAAGAACAGAAAAGCTTTTACTTGAAAATCCGATCGGATTAGAGGATTATAAAACTTTTATCCCCTACATTACTACAGCACAACAATATCAAACCGAGCTTAAAACTACAGCAGAAAGTGTTAGAAAACATTATCAGGGTTCTTATTTTACTTACTGGAAACCAGAATACGAATATTTGGTCAGCATTGCCGGCGGAGTTACCAATAGCGCAGACTACCCACGCTGGGCGAAAGTTGCCGCATTGACTTACACGATGATTTATGAGCAACCTGTGGTATATGAATTTCAGAATTTAAAAGTGCCCACTGTTCTATTCATCGGTAAGGAAGACAAAACCATTGTGGGAAAAAGCTTACTTACACCAGATCAGCAAGCTTTACACGGGCAATATAAGTTCTTAGGGAAGCAAACCGCAGCCAAAATTATCGGCGCTAAAATTATTGAGTTTGATGCTTGTGGGCATATACCGCACATTGAGATTCCTACAGAGTTTTTGGTGGCTTTAACGGGTAGCCTTTAGTTCTAAAGACCTTATAGGTTTTTAAAACCTGTAAGGTCTGAATAAATTAATTAATCTCTTTCCCGGTAATTTTATTAATACCCTGCATTTCAAAATCGATATCCTGCCCCATCGATTTCATCTTTCCATACAACTCCACACGCAGGTGGCTGTCCAACACAATACCGGTTTTGATATCTAAAGAGGTCTCTCCGGAATTGGTTCCTTGTAAATCTGTTTCCATTTTGTTCCCCATTGCTTCAAAATTGCCTTTTGAAACCAATGTCCCTTTTACACTGAGGATGGCAATGCCGTCTTTCACTTCTTTCAGCGTGTATTGCGTAATCGTTTCAATAGGCATACTCATTTGCATTTTAGTGTCAACGGTCCAGCTATCGCCTATTTTAACTGCCTTATCAGGATAAATTTTAAATGACGATTCCATTGTTTGCTTCACAATTTCATTGCTAAACTGTTTACTCAGTGCATTTTTAATCTGCTTAACCTGGCTGGTATCGTTAGTCATCCTTATTGCCATATTATCCAACATCTGATCGATGCCAGCAACAGTTTTAATCGTACCGCTTGGGCTGATCGTCATATAAAATGACGCCCCTTTCAAACCGCTAAAAGGATTCTTTTTTGTGCTATCCTGATCATCGGAGCTTAATGTCATGGCATTTCCCATCGCATTCGACTTCATATACAGCCTGTTGTAGGTTACCTTTAGGTCTTTATCGCCATTATGTCCCTCAGTAATATCAAAAATGTAATCTGTGCCGATGGTTTGTGTGGAATTAATGCTTTTCCCGGTAATTTTTTGGTTGATAATCTGATCTGAAACAAACGAAAAATCATACTTGTTACCTGTCGGATAATTCTGCTTAAGCACATAGGTTTTTTGCGCGCATACAACGAGCGAAGTTAAACTGAAGAGTAAAGTGAATATTATTTTCATCTTTTTTATTGATCAAACTATCCGGCAGGTTGCTGGGCAAAAATGCGACTTAACTGAAAATACAATTCAGGGTGTTTATCTTTTAGCTGCTCGGGTTTTTCGAAGAAATATTCTGATACCACCGCAAAAAATTCTGCCTGGTTGGTGATGGCGTAAGGATTAATATCCGACTTATTATCTTCAATTTTTTCCATTTCCTCATGCATCATTTTAATCCAGGGTAAAGTGTACTCATGTGCCAGTAAATTTTCAGGAACACCGTCTGTTGCCCCATCAGATTTATCCAAAAGATGAACAAATTCGTGTATGGCAGTATTTTCCTTGCCTGCACTTTTAGAAAAACCATGGCGTAATGCCGAACGCGATAAAATCATCTGTCCGTTCATATAACCTGTGCCCACCATGCCCATAATATTTCTTTCGCCACTATCAAACTGAAAATCCTTATTAAACGTATCCGGATACAGCAAAACGCTGGTTAGGTTTTTGTATTGCCAATCGTCAAAACCAAAAATAGGGATTACTGCACTAGAAGCAATCAGCAATTCATCTAATGTGGTCATTTCTAAACCAACCGGTTCGATTTTAACCGTACTAAAAAACGTAGCTACCTTTTCTTCAAACCTAAGTTTATCTGTCGAGTCAAGATTATGGTAATAACCCACATAATCATCCAGTATTTTCTTGTCTACATCTGTTAGAGGCGTTACCGCTATCTTTTTTTTCTTCAGGATTAAATACAGGGCAATCAGAAAAATTGGAATCAGGTATATAAAAGGGAGAGAATTCATGATCAGGATTATGCTGTTACCGGACTTTCTATAATTTCAATTTGCGTTAAAACGTCCGCTCTTGTTACAGGGTAGGGTTTATTATTGATTATCCCCTGATAAATGGCTTCGAAAAGTGGTAGATAACTCCCTACCTCCGATGGAATGTTCTCCTCGGTTTTCTTTCCATCAGTATCAATGGTCGTTAATAAACCATCTTTATCTGCAGGCTCAATACCATAACCCGGATCAGTTAATTTCTTGCCTGCCAGCAACTGTTCTTCCTGAATATCGGTTCTGTGTTTAATGAAGCTGCCGTTTACGCCATGTAAAACAAATCCTGGCTGTGGGTTTACCACCAACATGCTCGAAGTAACAAAAACATACAGGCTATCAGGGTAAGTCAGTTGAATTGAAAAGTAATCATCTACCAAAGTACCTTCCCTGTTTTTACCCAAAATTTTATGGTAATTTAAAGGTTTGCCAAACAGGCTGATTACCTGATCTAAAAGATGAGGACCTAAATCATATAGGAGTCCGCTGGCCTCAACGGGGTTCTCTTTAAATTTCTTTGGCCCGATTACGTTGCGGTAACGATCGTAACGTAAATGCATTTCGACCAGCTTACCCAGTTTACCACTTGCTATCACCTTACGTACGGATGTAAAATCGCTGTCCCAGCGGCGGTTCTGGTAAAAAAAGATTTGTTTGCCTACGCTATCAGCCAGTTCAAATAGCTCTTGTGCCTGTGCGGTTGTTGCAGTGAAAGGCTTCTCTACCAAAATATGTTTGTGTTTAGTTAAAGCCGCTTTTGCATGTTCGTAATGAAGATTGTTTGGGGTATTAACTACCACCAGTTCTATTTCGTCATCATTTAATAGTTCCTCAACACTATTGTAGCTTGTAATAGCCGGATAATCATTTACTGCGTTTTTATGGCTGCGTTCTACTACAGCCCTTAAGTTAAAGCCACTGTGTGCCTGCAAAAAAGGGGCATGAAACACTTTACCCGACATGCCATAAGCTAATAAACCCGCATTAATTGTTTTGTTGCTATTTGTATCCATAGGTTATAAATGTAACCAAAAATACCGTTACCATTCAAGCTCCTGTGTTAAAAAGCCTAAACGTTTTACTTAAGGCTTACACGTTTTTGCACTATCTTTGCGCTTATGAAGCCATCGGAGATTAATGCCAAGTGGAAAGTTTTACAGGAAAGGATTTCAATCGAATTTGAATCAGATTTTCCTGATTTAAAGGTGATGCTTTTTCTAATTGGCGTTCAGGAACTGGGCAAAGGTCCAAAAAAATACAGTAAGCGCCAGAAAGAAGAACTGATGCATATTGCCACCTGTCGTTTATTAAGCGAAATGGGATTTTATGAACTCGAGGGCTTAGACCAGGATGGCTGGCCACACTGGAAATTAATTAAAGCCATTCCGCCCTACACCATGTTAGAGCAGGAGATGTTGATGAAATCCTTGATCGTAAGTTATTTTGAGGATATTTATCCTGCAGATTAATTTATAGTGGTGTTGGATGTTCCCATCCGACACAAATTTATATTTATTTCTCCGTGCTGTCAGATATTTCTATCTGACACTATTTTATTCAACCAAAAGCTAACATCCGACTGCGCAGCATGCATCTTGGTGCTGGATTTTACCATCCGGAACAAGCTTATTTAAAACTTGGAAAGCAAGGCCATCTACATTTTTTAATGTCAGTCGGGCTTTTCGCTATATCTCCGATGCTGATGAAAAATCAGATCGGAGGATGCCGCTTTAGTCCCGTTTAAGAACATTTTGTTGGTACAACTATTTAGGATTGCAGGAGGGTAGCATCGAAGCAAAAAACCAATATTAACTAAACCCGACAGTAGCGAGCATCCCGACGTAAAGTCGGGATAAAGCGAATGGCGGGATTACCGCAACCTATAAACACAGGAACCTGCTTTCCAAAAACCAAAGAAAAGTATTGTCCAGTGTCAGATGGTAACATCAGACACCACAAAAAACCCCAGTGTTGGTACACTGGGGTGAATATATATTGACCTCATAGGTAGAGGGAATTTGTGATATTAACCTTGTTTTTGTGCGGTAGATTTTAAGGCATCATTTGCAACAATTACAATTTCTACACGACGGTTAGCTGCACGTCCTGCATCAGTGCTGTTATCTGCAATTGGCTCAGAAAAACCTTTACCAATGGTAACTAATCGTGAAGATGGAACACCTTGAGAAACGGCATAAGCTTTAACTGCAGCCGCTCTTCTTTCTGAAAGCCCCATGTTATATTGTTCGGTACCACGGCTATCGGTATGGCCGATAATTTTGATATCTGTATCAGGGTATTGGTTTAACGAAGAAGCTAAACTCTGAATATTGGTTTTCGCTGCGTCTTTTAAAGCAGTTTTATCAAAATCGAACAAAATACCACTATCAAATTTTACAATGATACCCTCACCCTCACGGATCACTTCTGCATTAGGAATAGCTTTTTGGATTTCAGCAGCCTGTCTGTCCATTCTACGGCCAATAAAAGCTCCGGCTGTACCACCTATTGCCCCACCGATTAAAGCACCAACTGCTGTATTACCTGCCTTTTTACCGATTAATGCGCCAACTACACCGCCGGCCGCTGCGCCAATACCAGCACCTTTTTGTGTTTTAGTTAAACTATCACAACTTTGGAATGCCATCGATCCTACGGCTAATCCTATACTTAATGTGGCTATTCTTACTTTTGAAATACTCATGATATGCTAGATTTATAATTTCCACCAATATATTCAAACACAATGCCAAAAATATATAACGCTCGGTTTTCAATACATTTTTACCACTACCCCTGATAAACCGCAATTCTTTTCACAAAAAAAGAGTCCTGATAAATCAGGACCCTTGGCATACATTGTATCAATCTTAGTACAAAACTAAGCGGAGAAATAACTCTCCAGTTCTTTTAACGTGTTTTCGTCTGTTTTAAAATCTTTAATTACCTGCCCTTTTTCTACCAACACGATGCGATTACACACATCGGTAACGTGGTTTAAATCGTGACTAGAGATAAAAGTTGTCATGTTACCCGCCTGTGCCTTTAACAAGTTCTTCAAACGGATCTGGGTGGTTGGATCAAGGTTGGCAAAAGGTTCATCCAAAATCAATATTTCAGGCTTTTGCATCAAGGCAGCAGCAATACCTACTTTTACCTGGTTTCCTTTACTGAAATCGCGAATGTATTTCCCACTGTTCAGGATTTCACCATTAAAAAACTCACCATATTGGTTAAGGTATGCAGAAACATCGGCAACACTTAAATTGTGTAAACTTCCGATAAAAATAAAATACTCTTCAGGTGTTAAATAATCGATCAGGAAACCTTCATCCAAAAAAGATGCGGTATAATTTTTCCAGTTATCGTTTTGCATTACATTTTCGCCTTTGGATAAAACCTCCCCTGAAGTTGGGCGGATAAGATCTAAAAGCATCCTAAAGAAAGTAGTTTTACCTGCACCGTTATTCCCTACTAAACCAACGGTTTCGCCGGCCGCAATCTGCAGATCTTCGATGTTTACAACGGTTTTATCGCCATAAACTTTTTGTAATTTCTTAACTTCTAAAATCATAATTATTCTCTAAAGCCTTCGGCTATTTTATATTGTTGTTTTTCAAGTCGTTTTGCAATGTAATTTACCCAAAAGCCTCTTAACAAAAGCATGGCTAAACCAAATACACCTACCACGGCTAATCCCCAGTAAGGTTTATTTAATATGCCAAATGGCACGTACATGATAATGGGTGTAAGTGCGTAAGGGAACATTAAAAGCCATTGCGTAGCACCGGTTCCCTGATAGTTAAAACTTGCGGCTTTGGTAATATCTAATCTTTTATAATTTAAGGTAGCCAGATAAAGCACTACCACTGTTCCAAACCCGATGTTATAAAAATAGGCAGCCAAATGCAGCAGCAATAATTTTGGACTCAAAAACCCATAAAAACTTGCCAACACCGTAATAATGGTACAACCAATAGTGAAAAGCAAAAATTTGGCCTTTATGTAATCTCTAAAATTGATTTTATTGGCCAATATCCCATCAAAGTGGGCACTTTGCCAGGCAAACATAAACTGGCCATAAATAATGATCGAAATACCCGTCATAAATATGGCGCCAAACATCATCTGGCCAAAAGCATCGCTATTGATTGCTTTTTCCTTATAAAAAATAAACCCATAAAAAAGAAAAAAGAAGCCCATAATCACTGCAGAGCGTGGACGTTTATGACGGAGAATTAATTTTAACTCTAAAGCAGCCAGCTCGCCGACTTTTCCAAAGCGGTTAAGGAAAGCATAATCGGTACTGCCCTTTTTCTCTTGTTTACTGCTTAACTCTTCCACGTAAAGGTTTTTACGCAGGAAACCGGAGTTGAAATAAAATATAGCTATCGCCGCAAAGGTAAATGCGAACGCATAATAAGGATGGGCAGCAATGGCACGGAACACAAAATCGGAGCCGGCCATAATTGAAATAACCTTATAATATTCCAAAGCGGCAAATGCTGCAATGATCACCAATCCGATAAAGGTATAAAGTGTATTGGTAATGGACTTTCGCTTAATGTATAACACTAGGTAATTGTTAAAAACCATCATTGAAAATATCGAAACCATATACATAATGGTGGTAACGACACCTAGTGTGGGGGCTATTTTAATAAAACAGAAGGGCAGAAAAATAAAAAACGGCCAAAGGTTAAATGCCGAAAACAATGCTTTTACATTTAAAAACCTAATGATCTGGCTTCTGGAAATCCTTAAATGCAAATAAGGGATGATGCTTAAGGTCGGGAGCTCCTGAAACTGCAGACGCATGATAAAATCGAATGCGAAATAATAAAGAATGATGCCGTTGAAACTTTTAACTACATCCTGATTTGGAAAAAAGTAGGTCAATAAATGAGACATACCTAGTCCGGCTCCTAGTGCCAGCGTAAAAAAGTACAGCATAAAGAAACCCAAAACAATCTGGCCGGCAATACTGCTGCCCCGGTTCCGCGAACGCCAGAAAGATTTTCTTTGATGGCTTAAAAAAGTACTCAGCATATTTAGTTTAGGTGTTTGATTTTAGTCAGTTTATCTATTAGTATACATTAGGTACAAAATGTTACACTAATATTTGTATTTGTCTTTCCAGTTTTGCCTAAGCTTTTCGCGCAGTTTATCTTCTGCGGGGTTTTTACCCGGATCGTAGAGTTTTGTGCCGCTTAATTCTTCAGGAAAGTATTCCTGTGGCGAAAAATTACCTTCATATCCATGCGAATATTGGTAATCTTTACCATAGCCGATATTTTTCATCAGTTTGGTAGGTGCATTGCGGATGTGTAACGGCACAGGCAGATTACCCGTTTGCTTAACCAAAGCTTGTGCCTTATTAATGGCTTCGTAAGCGGCATTACTTTTTGGCGAACTGGCCAGATAGGTTACACATTGCGATAAAATAATCCGTGCCTCCGGATAGCCGATTACATTGACAGCCGTGAAACAATTATTCGCCAATAACAGTGCATTTGGATTGGCATTTCCGATATCTTCTGAAGATAAAATCAACAACCTGCGGGCGATGAACAATGGATCTTCTCCACCTTCTATCATCCTGGCCAACCAATAAACTGCCGCATTCGGGTCGCTGCCACGGATTGATTTAATGAATGCCGAAATGATATCGTAATGCTGTTCTCCGGCTTTATCATAAAGTGCCAGGTTCTGTTGAGCATGAGCCAGAACATTCTCATTGGTGAGCACAATTTTATCGCCGCCTATACCATTGATGGCAATTTCGAGTACGTTTAATAATTTCCTTGCATCACCACCTGATAAACGGATTAAAGCCTCATGTTCTTTAATCGAAATTTTCTTCTCTATAAGAACAGTGTCTTTTTTAATGGCTGTTTGCAATAAGCCCACCAATTCCTCTTCAGTAAGTGATTTTAAAATGTAAACCTGACAACGGGAAAGTAAAGCGGAAATAACTTCGAAAGATGGATTTTCTGTCGTGGCGCCGATCAAAGTAACCAGGCCCCGCTCTACAGCTCCCAACAAACTATCTTGCTGCGACTTACTGAAACGGTGAATCTCATCAATAAACAAAATAGGCAAACCCAAAAAGCTATCTTTTAACTGCGCGGCACGGTCAATCACCTCACGGATATCTTTCACGCCGCTGTTTATGGCACTCAAATTAAAAAAAGGCCTGTCTAAAGCTTGCGAAATAATATAGGCCAATGTGGTTTTACCAACTCCGGGCGGCCCCCAGAAAATCATGGATGGCAGCTGGCCACTTTCAATCGCTTTGCGCAATACGGCACCCTCTCCTACCAAATGCTGCTGGCCAACATATTCATTTAGGTTTTGAGGGCGCATACGTTCGGCTAAAGGAGGTAGGTTTTGCATAATGGTAAATATATAAAAATTGAATATGTTGTTTGTCGATAATTTACCAACCAAACAGGAGCGGCATAAGTTTGCTACAGAGGCATAGATTAACGAAGATGCTTATCAGTAAAAGTGTTTCTTCCGCGTTTGTAACGCGGATGAAGGATAATGGCGATTTAATCGCCACCTTTTTTTATCTGCGTTATAATTGCAGATCTCAATAATCCCCGTTACAAACGAGGACCATTTGGGATAAATTCGATGGCTATCGGATCAGGGCGACGATCGCATATAAAAAAGAACTGAAGTCTAATCCTCAATCTTCGAGTGGTGTTTGGTATCTTTCATGGTAGTGTATAAGATCAGGGAGATTAAAATACATCCGGTTACATACCAATAAAAATAAGTTTCATGACCGATATTTTTAAACCAGAGTGCAAAATATTCTGCCGTTCCACCGAAAACAGCAACGGTTAAAGCATAAGGTAAACCCACACCCAAAGCCCTGATTTCAGCGGGGAATAATTCAGCTTTCACTACCGCATTGATACTCGTATACCCGCTGACGATAATTAACGCACCAATCATTAATAAAAAGATAATGGTAGTGTTGGTCTCGCTGGCTACGCCCGTTAAAATGGGATAGGTACATAATGTACCCAATATCCCAAACCCGATTAAGAGCGGCTTTCTCCCGATTTTATCAGACAGCAAGCCGAATAAAGGCTGCATAATGGCAAAAACCAACAACGAAACGAAGGATAAAGTTGTAGAAGTTTCTTTACTCAGCTGAACCGTGTTTACGAGAAACTTTTGCATATAGGTACTAAAGGTATAAAAAGCGATGGTTCCGCCCAATGTTAGGCCCACTACGGTAAAAACCTCTTTCGGATACTTTAACAGCACAGCCATTCCGCCTTTTTTGCCTTCGGTATTCTTACTTTTAAAAACAGCCGTTTCATCAATATGCCTGCGCAGATACAGTGCAAAAAACGAGAGGGCAGCGCCTATAAAAAAGGGGATCCGCCAACCCCAGGCATGTAATTCTTCAGGACTAAGCAGCCAGTTCTGCAGAATCAGCTGGATACCTAAAGCCAATAATTGTCCGCCGATAAGTGTTACATATTGAAAGCTTGAATAAAATCCACGGTGTTTTTTGGTGGCCATTTCGCTCAGATAGGTAGCGGACGTTCCATATTCGCCGCCGGTACTCAAACCCTGAATCAATCTGGCAATAACGAGCAATAACGGAGCAGCGATGCCGATCCTTTTGTAGCCAGGAGTTAAACCGATAATTAAAGACCCTATAGCCATAATCAGCACAGAAAGTGTCATGGAACGTTTTCTGCCCAGTTTATCGGCAATACTTCCAAATAACCAGCCACCAATAGGGCGCATTAAAAACCCTACCGCGAAAATTCCAGCCGTGTTTAACAATTGTGCCGTGGGATTGCTGTTCGGGAAAAAGGCAGGAGAAAAATATAATGCAAAAGCAGAATAGGTGTACCAGTCGTACCATTCAACCAGGTTCCCGACCGAACCACCAAATATAGATTTTAACCGGTATTCTACATCCTTAATTTCGTCTTTTGGTACTGCTTTTTCCATGGTGTAGACTTATTTAATAAATGAGCAATAGATTGCTTTAGAGAATTTGAATGAGTAATTGCCGAATATGAAACTTAAATTAATAACACTTGTTTATCAAAAATATAATAATTTTATAAGAAAGCGCGAAGTCATATCCGCCCTTACCCATTCACTCCTTCATCGTTCAACATTCAATCATTATAACAATGAAAGATAATTTTTCAACTCAATCTGCCGATTATGCCATTTACCGGCCCACTTATCCACAAGCGTTATATGATTATTTGTTTGCCCTGGTAAAAAATAAGGAAACAGCATGGGATTGTGCTACAGGAAATGGCCAGGTTGCACGGGTATTGGCACAGCACTTTAATGAGGTCTATGCCACAGACATTAGCGAGAATCAGTTAAAAAATGCTTTACAGCTGCCCAACATCACTTATAAATTAGAACCAGCAGAACAAATCTCGGTGGAGAATAATAGTTTCGATTTAATTACGGTGGCGCAGGCCATCCATTGGTTTAATTTCGAAGCATTTTATGGGGAAGTAAAAAGAACACTAAAACCAGATGGTCTTTTCGCGGTAATAGGTTACGGTTTAATGGTTATTGATAAAAAAGTAGATGTAGCAGTCCATAAGCTATATGAAGATATTTTGGGAAAATACTGGGATAATGAACGCCGTTATATTGAAGAAGGTTACAAAACCATTCCATTTCCTTTTGAAGAAATTATTGCACCACATTTTCAGATCAAAACCACCTGGAATTTTAAACAGTTAATCGGTTATTTGAATACCTGGTCTGCATTACAACATTATAAAAAAGCTAACGAACGCAATCCATTAGAATACATGCTTACCGAACTAAAAGAAGCCTGGGGTGATGACGCAGAAAAGGATGTGCATTTTCCGGTTTTATTGCGGGTTGGCCGATAATCCAGCACTCGTCATTGCGAGGAGGAACGACGAAGCAATCATTTATGCTAAGTGATTCTATCATAAAGATTGCTTCGTCGGTTGAAAAAGCCTTCTCGCAATGACGGATTTTCTCTTCAGTAGAAAATGAGTATTATTTCAACAACTCCAGTATCCCCAAAACAGTCAGTTTTTTCTGTTCGCCGCTTTGCATATCTTTTAGTGTCAATTCTCCGCTGGCCATTTCATCTCCACCAATTAGAATCACATATGGAATGTTCTTGGCATCAGCATAAGCCATTTGTTTTTTCAGTTTCGCAGAACTCGGATATAATTCTGCAGAAATCCCTGCATTCCTTAGCTGCTGAACAATCGGCAGGGCATATTTTTCCGCTGTTTCATCGAAATTACTGATCAAAACTTTCGTTCCCACTTCTGCTGATGCTGGAAAAAGATTAAGTTCTTCCAGTACATCATAAATGCGGTCTGCCCCAAAAGAAACACCTACGCCTGTTAAGCCTTTTAAGCCAAACATACCGGTTAAATCATCATATCTGCCACCGCCACCAATGCTGCCCATGGCCACTTCGTTGGTTTTAACTTCGAAAATACAACCCGTATAATAATTTAATCCACGGGCTAAAGTAATGTCTAATTCTAATTTCGCAGTTAAAGGTAAACCATAAGCAATAAGGCTTTCTACATAATCAAAAACCTGTTCTATTTCTTCAATACCTTTTAAACCGGTTTCAGATTCAGCTAAAACTTCTTTCAGGCTGGCCAGTTTCTCCTCATTAAAACCTTCTAACAAAATTACAGGACGGAGTTTTTCTAAATCCTGTTCTGTAAAACCCCGTTCTAACAATTCTTTACTTACACCATCTAGGCCGATTTTATCCAGTTTATCAATGGCCACCGTCATATCGATAATTAAATCCGGCTTACCGATAATTTCGGCAATACCTGATAGAATTTTGCGGTTATTAATTTTGATGGTGAAATCCTTTAAGCCCAATTTGCTCAAAGCTTCGTTGTAGATCAGAATAAACTCGGCTTCGTTCAATAAACTTTCCGAACCCACTACATCCACATCGCACTGGTAAAATTCACGGTACCTGCCTTTTTGCGGACGATCGGCGCGCCATACCGGCTGTACCTGGAAACGCTTAAAAGGTAAAGTAATTTCGTGCTGGTGCATCACCACGTAACGGGCAAAAGGTACAGTTAAATCGTACCGTAATGCTTTTTCAGAAACCCTATTAATAAGTTCTTTATTACTTTTCTTATATAAAGCGCTTGATTTATCGAATTCTCCAAACCCAAATATGCTAGTAAAAAAATCTTCTTTTTTACCTTTAAACACATAAGTAACAGTCTCTTTATCATCGTCCTTTTTTACAGTCCAATTTTCTTCATTTAGAGCATTTGCTAACTCAGAAAATTGATTTATGAGTTTCTGATCTATTAAGTCGCCGCTATTTAATATTTTAAAAATCAGTTTATCGCCTTCATCGCCGTACTTTCCGGTCAGGGTAGACAGGTTTTCGAAACTTGGTGTCTGAATCTCAGCATAACCATATTTTCTGAAAACCGTTTTAATGGTATCGTAAATAAAGTTGCGTTTTACCATTTCTATGGGAGAAAAATCGCGGGTACCTTTTGGTAGTGAGGGTTTAATAACTGACATAGCCGCAAAAGTACAAAAATGTAAGGTAATGTCTAAACCTCGCAGGTTTTTGAAACCTGCGAGGTTTGAAATGTCATTTCCCCAATACTTCTTTCACCATTTCCCTGTTCGGTTTAGAAACCGGGATTTTATCGCCATTGGTCATCAATAGCGTTCCTCCGTCCTCTTTTAACCAGCTTTTTACAAATTTGGGATTCACCAGATGACTTTGGTGCGCCCGCACAAAGCCTTGCGGTTTAAGCAGATCTGCATATTCTTTCAACGGTTTCGAGATCAGGATTTTATCACCGTTGCTTAAAAAGAAAAACGTATACGTATTATCGGCTACGCAGCGCACAATATCATCAACAGAGACGTATCGGATTTCATGTTGTTGCGGCAGCGCTATTTTAGGAATAGTTGCCTCACTTTTTTTAATCTGGCTCAGCAAAAAATTGAGCTGGTCGCCATCGATTTTGTTTTTGATCCTGATTTTGGCCTTCTCAACTGCAGCTTTCAGCTCTTCGGGATCAACCGGCTTGAGCAGATAATCTAAAGCCGCAAACTTTACGGCCTGGATGCCATAATGATCATAAGCAGTTACAAAAACCACCTCAAAAGTTTTCTCTGTAAGCTGCTTCAACAAGTCAAAACCTGTTGTTTTACCCATCTGGATATCCAGGAAAAGCAAATCGGGATGATGCAGTTTAACCTGTGCAAAAGCCTCTTCTATCGTGGTAGAGCAAACCACTACTTTGATCTCTGGGCAATATTTAGCCAGTAAAATCTTTAAATTTTCCAGATTGGCAGCTTCGTCGTCTACTAAAATTGTCCGCATTTTATAACCATTGGGTAAGTGTAATTTTAACGGTAGTACCGTTGCCACCTGACTGGATATCGAGCATAAATAGAGTTTCTTTATAAATTGAATTCAGTAAAGATATCCGGTTTTTGCTTAGTGCCAAGCCCAAACCGTCGTAATTTTTTGCAGTATCGAAACCAGTTCCGTTATCGGTTATACTTAGTATTAGGTCAGCGTCAACTTTGATGAAATTAATTTCAATCTGACCATTACTTCCTTTTTCGGCCACACCGTATTTAACCGCATTTTCCAAAAAAGGCTGTAAAAGCATGGCCGGAATTTCAATATTCTCCACATCCAGATCTGGTGAAGCACTAATATTATACTGAAAGCCAAAGCGCAACTGCTCCATCTGCAGATAATCATCTAATAACATTTTTTCTGCTGTTAAACTGATGAGGTCTTTATGATCTAAAACATTCCTGGTAAGGCGGGCAAATTTAGTGAGGTAACGATTGGCATTGTCGACTTCATTTTTGTTCATTAGGTTCTGTATGCCCGCTAACGCATTGAACAAAAAATGGGGGTTTAACTGTGAGCGAACGGATTCCAACTGGAGTTTTGCGATTTCTTTTTCCTGGGATTTCTGAGCAAGTTGCGTAGCTGCTCTTTTTTTTCTATTGTTAAGAATTAACACAGATATAAGTCCGACAAAGCCACCAATAATAATGCTAATGAGGAATAACTCTTTGGCAGTAAAAAGTTTTGCCCTCTTATCAATAACAATAAAGTTAAATGAGGTTAGCGGCAATGTTAGGGATGCACCGCGTGGAATGTCCAAAGACCTAAGTTCAGGAGCAATAGTAACCATATAATTTCCAGGTTTCTTAAAATATTCAGCATCAACTGATATATAAGAATTATCCCAATCGCTGGTTGTTAAAACAGTTTCTTCAGGGTAATCACTACCGTATCGGGTTATTTTAACCTTGTAAATAAAATTAACACCTGTATTCTCTATACCGATCGACATTAGTTTTATACTATCACTTATAGTAATAGTTTCGCCGTCATTTAGAGGTTGCCGTTTGAGGAAAAATGATTCCCGCCCTCTTTTTATCATCATTTTGGTGATTTCACTAACGGATAGTCCCTTTGTATTTATTGATTCTAAAAATAAACTCTTAGTCAACACTTTAGGAAGCAAAAGAGGCTGATTGTAAATTACAATTGTGTTAACTTTAAATTTCTGGGGCAGTTTGTATATTTTAACCACAATCTTTTTTCCAACAACATTATAATCGCCTAAACTCATTGTAAAGTATTCTGGAAAATCACTGCCTTTGGGCCATTTAAAATTTATCTTACGCGGAATAGCATCATCCACGAGATAAACACTATCATTCTTTATGACAGAATACCTATAATATCTTAGGCTGTCTTTGTGAATCCTCATCTCCAGATGAATCGTTTTTGCCTCTCCAAGGAAAACATTATTTTTCAGCGTATCGCCCGATTCATGATTACTGAATGAAATCCATTTAGTTTTTTCATCAACCCGTAGCAACACAGGACAGTCTGAATTCGGTCTGGAAATCCTATAATACGTTGGGTTACCATTGGCTTCACTTAAGAAAATATCATTTTTCTCCTGACTAAAACAGAGTAGCGGCAAACAAAAGAGAAAGAAGTAAATTATTTTTTTCATGAGTTTAATTTTTCATAAACATCTTGCAAAAAATCTGGTTAAGAAACATTAAAACAGGATCTGATTGAGCTGAATTAGTAAAGAATAGGTTTGGAGCAGGATTTATATGGGGAGTGTGGTTAATGAGGGTAAACCAATCAACATCTGTCAGTCTGAGCGGAGTCGAAGACTAATGCATAAGAATTTACCCCGAATAGAAAGATCCTTCGTTTCACTACCATTGACGTTATTTTGTAATTACCTATTAATGAGCAGAATGCGGCATCATGCATTTCCGTATAGCTAGGCCATAGCACCGTATCACCGTTCTACTTAAAACCGGCCTAATAAATTTTTCGGACTGCACTGTTCTAGCCATAACACTGGCTTTAAAAGAAAAATTTTCAGCCGGCATTTTTTGTTACTTTTTGATGCCAAAAAGTAAGAGCCCTTCGGCGGCGGTGAGCCGAGGCAAGAATTGTGCGAAGGAAAAAACGTCAATCATATTGATTTTTATATCATAAATTATCCCTCAGGATGACAACTATTATCCCCCGGCCTTTTTCACCTTATAACCATCCTTTTGCAGAATACCCATCACTTTATCGCGCACATCACCCTGGATCATGATTTCACCATCTTTAACAGAACCACCTACACCACATTTGGTCTTCAGCATTTTGCCCAACACTTCTAAATCTTCTGAACGCCCTCGAAAACCAGTAATTAACGTTACGGCCTTACCTCCACGATTCTTTTTATCCAGCATCACCCTTAAATCCTGCTGATTGTTTGGCAAAGTAACGGTATTATCAACTTCTTCTTCGTATTCGAACTCCGGATTGGTAGAATACATAATTCCGCCAAGGTCGCTTAAACTATTTTTCTTCGATTTCATGGTTTTAAATGTAATATGGGAGATGTAAAATGGATGATGATAGATGGTTAATTGTTTTAATCGGTTAATTAACCCGCAACTCTAACCGCCAAGCTCCAAACTTAACTACGGAACGATCACTTTTAAAGAGAGTGGATTCACCACCGCTTCAATCTCAGCGCCCATCTGTAAAGGCTCCCCATCAACATGCACCGCACCGGACATTTCTCTTATGATTTTAATGTTTTTCCCTTTAATAATCTCGATCATATCAGATGTTTCGGCTTTACCATTTAACATTACATAACCCAATAATGGTAATTTTATTATGGGGAAAGGTTTAATAATGCAAACATCCAGTAATCCATCTTTTACCGATGCATTTGGTGCGATGTACACATCATTTCCATATTGAGATGAATTGGCAATACTAATAGCAAAGGCTTTCCGGCTATAAGTTTTACCATCAATATCCAGCTGATAAAGTTGCGGCTTATAATTAAAAACCTCCTTAAAGCCCAATTTTACATAGCCTGATAACCCGCGTTTTTTATCCTTCGAAAAAACAGCACTCAGGTGAGCATCAAATCCCATTCCGGCCAGGTTGAAAAAACATTTTTTATTAAACTCGGCTGTATCAATTTTATCGATCTTAAAATCATTGATGATGGAAAGTGCATACCTTAAGTTTTTGGAAATATTCAGAAAGCGGGCAAGGCCATTACCTGATCCCAGCGGCAAAATTCCTAAAATTTTCTGGTGCTTTAATACTTTTGTAGCCACTTCATTTATGGTACCATCGCCACCCGCAGCAACAATTACATCAAAGTTTTTGGTAGCCGCTTCATCTGCCAATTCGCTGGCATGCCCCACATATTCACTAAAAACGAAATTTGGACTAAACTTTTCCTTATTTAAATATTTATCTATAAAATCGGGGATACGCCGTTTCCCTCTCCCACCGGAGATGGGGTTTATGATAAAGAGAATATTGATCTTTGTGTGCAAAGTGTAAGATTGAGTGCACAAAATAATCTATAATTTTTGAAATAAAGAAAATATGCTAATTTTGCCGCAGTAAAAAGTGGATTGATTTGCTATCCCGATACCGCGGGACCGGATTGCAACCACTTAAAAAAATTGCTAATGCCTCCTTTCAATCATTTCAACACCTGTTTCCAAGGGGTTTGGCAATCATAAATTTGTTTATTTATCATTAATTATTTAATAAATGTCATATTTATTTACATCAGAATCTGTTTCTGAAGGTCACCCAGATAAAATCGCCGATCAAATTTCGGATGCATTAATTGACAACTTTTTGGCTTTCGACCCAGAATCAAAAGTAGCTTGCGAAACTTTGGTTACTACGGGTCAGGTTATTTTGGCGGGTGAGGTGAAATCTAAAACATATTTAGATGTACAGCAGATTGCGCGCGATGTAATCAAGAAAATTGGTTACACCAAAAGCGAATACATGTTTGAGGCCAACTCCTGCGGTATTTTATCTGCCATACACGAGCAGTCGCAAGATATCAACCAGGGTGTAGATAGAAGCAGCAAAGAAGAACAAGGCGCGGGCGATCAGGGTATGATGTTCGGTTATGCTACAAATGAAACTGAAGATTATATGCCTTTGGCATTAAACCTTTCTCATAAATTACTACAGGAACTTGCTGTTTTACGTCGCGAAAATAATGAAATCACTTATTTACGCCCGGATGCAAAAAGTCAGGTGACTTTAGAATACGATGATAACAACAAACCTGTTCGCATTGATGCGATTGTAATTTCTACACAACATGATGATTTTGATGAAGAAGCCGGCATGCTGGCCAAAATCAAAACTGACCTGGTTAATATTTTAATCCCTCGCATCATCAAAAACAATCCGCAGTATGCGCATTTATTTAATGATCAGATTGAGTACCATATTAACCCAACCGGTAAATTTGTAATCGGCGGTCCGCATGGCGATACGGGTTTAACCGGTAGAAAAATTATTGTTGATACTTACGGGGGTAAAGGTGCGCACGGTGGTGGTGCTTTCTCTGGTAAAGATCCAAGTAAAGTAGATAGAAGTGCGGCTTATGCTACCCGTCATATCGCTAAAAATTTAGTGGCTGCCGGCATTGCTGATGAAATTTTGGTTCAGGTATCATACGCAATCGGTGTGGCTAAACCGATGGGTATTTACATCAATACTTATGGAACAGGTAAAGTAGGTAAAACGGATGGAGAGATTGCTAAAATTGTAGAATCGATTTTTGATATGCGCCCTTACTTTATTGAGCAACGTTTAAAATTAAGAAACCCAATTTATAGCGAAACTGCTGCTTACGGACACATGGGCCGTACACCAGAAACAGTGACCAAAACTTTCAGAACGCCAAACGGCGAAGAAAAAACCGTATCAGTTGAGTTGTTTACCTGGGAGAAATTAGATTACGTAGATCAGGTTAAAGCTGCTTTCGGTATTTAATCCTTCTAATAAAATGATATAAAAAGGCGTTTTTGCGACATTGCAAAACGCCTTTTTTGTTTTCCTGTTTGGTGGTCCATCAAACAGCAGAAAAACCACTATGTTTTTTTGAAAAGCAGGGTTCCGCATCTATCGGTTCCGAAAGTCCTGCTAAGTTAAGCAGGTGTTTGTGTCGGATGGTAACATCCAACACCACAAATAATACTTGTAAAAACCTGACTTATCCAAACCTGATTGAAGCGGTAGCTCCCGATTTTTTCTAATCGGGACTACAAGCAAAAAGCAGGGCGGACATTAAAAAGATTCACTGCAATTGCTTTCCAAAAACCAACAAACAATATTTAACTTTTTATCTTTACTATGATGATCTTGGGTCGGATGCCAACATCCAATATCACAAATAATACTTGCAAAAACCTGACTTATCCAAACCTGATTGAAGCGGTAGCTCCCGATTTTTTTCTAATCGGGACTACAAGCAAAAAGCAGGACGGACATTAAAAAAAGCTACTGCAACTGCTTTCCATAAAAACAACAAACAATATTTAACTTTTTCTCTTTACTATGCCGATTTTGGGTCGGATGCCAACATCCAACACCACAAATATCCAACACTACGCTAAAACATTAAAGTCCATTATTTTTCATAAACAATAACTCTTTATCTTCGAAATGCTCATCATCTATGCTGTATGATTTAATATCTGCGATTTTCATCTCATCAACTGCATCAACAAAATTTTGGAATCTGGCAGTTTTGCCTGGCTTGATGATCACGATCATATGCTTCGATGGATTGTTCTGATGGGAAGCTGCAACCAGTAGCTTATTCGCCATAATTTCTTTTTGTAGATCTGCAACAGGCATTACTTTCATATTGGCCTTTTCAATAGTACCCATGTAAGAAATGGCCCTATTATTTTTACCCAATACAATAGTCATGGTGCGCGATTCGGGAAAATTTTCTTTGATATTAATATTCGTTTTATCTGGCTTAGCAATATCGGCAGCATTTAACTGGCTCAGCGTTGTGGTGAGCATAAAAAATGTGGTCAATAAAAACATGAGATCTACCATTGCAGTAAGATCTACCCTTGGTGTTACTTTTTTGGTTCTTCCTTTTGCAGCCTTGCCGCTTTGAGATTCGTTTAGCGTTGCCATATGATTTAGGTTTTTTAATAATGATGACAAGGCTCGCCAAATTGCATAAAAAAAGCGGCTAAAAATTTAACCGCTTGAGAAAGGTCAGTAACGACCGATTTTTTAACGCAAATTATTTCACTGCTTCGATAACCCCACAGCCCACCCGTGGTCCTGAGTTACCCGTTGGTTGCGTGGTATAATCATCCGTACCGCCATGCACGATAATTCCCCTGCCAATAATATTTTTAATATCGCCATCTTTAACACTCCATCTATCCGTAGTAACCGAAAGTGTGGCATGGCCTTTACCATCTAACTTGATGTTGCCGATATCGCCACTGTGGTACGCTGCCGATCCCCATTTGCCGTGGGCCTCTTTAGTTGGGTTCCAGTGGCCGTGGGTATTTTCACCCATGTTGCCACAATCGCCATGTTCGTGAAAGTGTACCGCCACATTGCTGTCGGCGCGTGCCGCAAAATTCATTTCAATATCCATCTTAATTCTCCCATCGCTCAATTCATAAAACTTTGCTGTTCCGATGGTTTTCGTATTGTCTGCTGTTTCAGTTAAAGTGGCCCGGGCAATTTCTTTATCGGTTTTGGTGCAGGCACTTAAAATCGCAATACCAGCAATTGCCAAGCTTAAAAAGTATTTTTTCATATGATTAGATTTTAGTTTAATGAAGAACAGACGGGCAATCATTTAGTTTGCTTTAAAAAGAATGCTGGCAAAACCATTTTGCACGCCACTTGTTTAATCACTATAAAATAGTACAACTATGGAACAGCCAAATGAAATGAACACTTTAAGTCAAATTTTGGAAAAATTGAGGCTGAAAGGAAAAGATAACGAATTAAAAATGTCTGATCACGGTAAGATGCAAAGTAAATCACTCGGAAAAATTTATAAACCCGAAGATTTGACAATTGTTAAAACTTATCGTTTTGAAGGAGATTCTGACCCTGCTGACAATTCAGTATTATATCTGATAGAAGATAGAGAAAAAAATATTGGGTATGTACTGGATGCTTACGGAACATATTCGGATAATGAGGGGCCGGCATTTGACGATTTTTTAAAGAAAATTCCTACTGAAAACCGGGATGAACAGGAACTGTTCTGTTGATAAAATTCAGCTTATAATCGAAGGAGAAGCAGCGTAATCTGATTCTCCTTTTTTCATTTTAGACCTCCGGCAGTTTATAATTCCCTAATTTTGCGCCTCATTTACACATCCCTGATGAAAAGCAAAATCAATATTCCGCCGGTACCTGCTGTTTTACTGTCTATCATCAGTGTACAATGTGGGGCGGCAATTGCAAAAGGCCTTTTTCCGCAAATTGGAGCTGCTGCAACCGCATCGTTACGTATTGGTTTATCAGCATTAATCTTACTGCTTGCCTTTAGGCCAAACCTCTATCAATTAAATGCCAAACAATGGAAATACGTGATCCTGTACGGCGTTTGTTTAGGAGTAATGAATATGGTTTTTTACATGGCCATAGCACGAATCCCGATCGGTTTGGGAGTAACTTTAGAATTTGTTGGTCCGCTTGGGGTTGCCATTTTCGGTTCAAAAAAACCTATTGATTTTCTTTGGGTGGTACTTGCTGCCACTGGCATCATATTAATTACCCCCTGGACGGGTACCGGACTCAATTTAACCGGCGTACTGCTGGCACTTTTGGCCGGTGTTTTCTGGGCTGGTTATATTATTTTAGGTGGTAGAATTTCCAAAATGATGAAAGGAGGCGATGCCGTTGCTATCGGGATGTTATTTGCTACCCTCGTCATTTTGCCTTTCGGCATTTATGGCGGTGGTTTGAGCACGTTGAATCCTAAATTAATGGGATTGGGAGCGGCACTTGCACTACTTTCAAGCGCCATACCCTTCACCTTAGAAATGAAAGCATTTAAGCAGCTTCCGCCTCGTACTTTTAGTATTTTAATGAGTCTTGAACCTGCTATGGCCTCTTTAGCAGCACTTGTATTTTTACAGGAATACCTCAGCTTAAAAGAGTGTTTTGCTGTTGCTTTTGTTGTAATTGCTTCCGTAGGCTCTTCCTTAACTACTAAATATAGTAAAGGATAATCAGGCTAACTTTTCTGTTTTATAGATCACAATCTCATCGGTCAACCGACTGGCTTGCGCGACAAAACCTAAGAGGTAAGGCTGCTTATTATGCAGATCCAAACCTGCCTGGTCTTTCCATTCCTCCTGAAAAATAAACGTATTAGTATCTCCTGCCTCATGCAGGTCGTACTGAATGCAAGCTTCCTCGGTACGCGAATTTGCAACCATATTCAGCAGCATGGCTCTTAGTTCATCCACGGTTTCTTTTTTGCTTTTAACTATCGCTGTTAAATAAATGCTCATATATTACTGTATTTAAAAAATCTGATTTAAATGTTCCTGATACAATTTAAGTGCAGTCCTAATATCTGCATTCTTTTCTACATCATGAAAATGAATTCCTGGTATTTGTTCCATCCCGGTAAAGGCATTCATCCTGTGGAAACCGAACAAGACACCATCATCCACACCGGTTTCCTTAAAAAATTCTCCGGGCAAGGTAAATGCCTCTTTGGGCGCATTCCATGATGATGTAACCATGTATTTCCGACCATGCAACATGCCTCCTGTACCATAATTCCGGGTTGGATGATCAGCTTTCCGCCCGTCGCTAATGTAAATCCCATTTTTATGCCCTTCAGTAAATACCACATCAATGTACTTTTTAAATCCGTGCGGCAACTGGAACCACCAGATCGGGGTGTGATAAATTACAATGTCTGCCCAAACATACTTCGCTACTTCTTCTTTCGGATTATACTCATAATTGATATTGGTTGTTTTGATTTCAAATCCCTCTTGTAAAGAGAAGAAATCTGCAGTAGCATTGGCTACTGTTTCGTTAAATCTGCCACCGGAATGACCAAATTTTTGCCCGCCGTTGATGATGAATATTTTTGTCATTTTGTCTTTGCTATTTACTGACACAAAATTATCGCAATATAAAGTATCATTAAAATAAGTTAATTTATACCTTTGTATCATAATTATAATAGTTTAGTTTTGGTTAATTTAGAGTGGTATAGAAGTTTTAAGGCGGTTTATAAAACAGGAACCTTAACCGGTGCAGCAGAGAATCTGTTTATTTCTCAGCCTGGGGTAAGTTTACACTTAAGCTCTTTAGAAAGCTACGTGGGCTATAAACTGTTCGAGCGAACGGGCAGGAAAATGATTCCCACGGAAAAGGGAAAAGTACTATACAATTTTATTGTAGAACCTTTAACCAAACTGGAAGATGCAGAAAAACATTTCCAGAAAAGTACGGAGAAACATACTCCAACCATCAGCGTGGGCATGTGTTTCGAAACTTTTCAGATTACGCTTGAGCAATATATTTCTACGCTTCCGTTTAATGTCATTATCCGTTTTGGAGAATATCCAGAGATGTTAGACCAGTTGGATAAAGGTATTTTAGACCTCATTATCACCCCACAAAAAGGCAATTCGCCAAATGTAGAACATGAAGCCTTTTCTTCAGAAACCATTGTTTTAGTAGGTGGAACAGAAACTGATGTACAGGCTTTTGATGCGTTGGTTAAAAAGAAAAATCTCTCAGGAATGGAGACCTGGTTAAAACAGCAAAAATGGTATGGTACTGCTGGAGACATGGAACACCTGTTACGTTTTTGGCAGCTTAACTTTGGCAAGCACGCCGATTTCCGTCCAAACTACATTGTACCTAACCTTAATTCGATCGTCCGCTGCCTGTCAGCGGGGAAAGGCCTGGCCATTATCCCCGACTTTCTTTGCAAAAAAGAAGTTGAGGATGAAAAAATAAAGGTAATCTGGGAAGGTACATCCAAACTCACCAACACTTTGTACTTTGGTTGTAGAAAAAACACCCAATATGCGTCAGAAATTCATTTAATCAAAAACCTTTTTAAAGAGGTTATGGTTAGTATATAATCTACATTGGAAAATCCTGCTTAGGTTTTGTTTATTTTGAAACTTAAGTAAATAATTATTTTAGATCACGCCGTAAAAATCCAGAATGAGCCAGTCCAGTCCTTTTTTAAGTAATGATCAATTAATAGAAGTTTTTAATTATACACATACCGCAACCGCAGTTCATGTAGGAGAAACGGCCATTATACAGACTGCAAATGACGCGATGCTTAGAATTTGGGGCAAAGACAGAAATGTAATCGGAAAATCGCTTGAAGATGCCCTGCCTGAGTTAAAAGGACAGCCTTTTATTGAGATGTTCAGGAAGGTTTGGCTGGAAGGCCTTGTTATTTCAGGAAAGGATACAGCAGCAGACCTGATTATTGACGGGGAGCTAAAGACCTTTTATTTTGATTTTGAATACCGGGCAATCAAAAACGATGAAGGCAAAACCATCTGTATTTTACATACGGCGGTTGATGTAAGCGAGCGCGTATTAAGGCGTGAGGCTATAGAAAGGGAGCAGCAGAAAGATGAGGCTTTACAGCGGGAACAGGTACTAAATGAGGAACTAGCGGCCACAGTAGAAGAACTTGCAGCTACCAATGAAGAACTGGTGGCCACAAACGAAGAATTACAGGAAACACAGGAAACATTACATGTGTTAAATAACGAACTGGAATTAAGGGTTGCAGAAAGGTTTAACCAGCTGTCCGAAAGTGAAAAACGCTTCAAAACCATGGCAGAGGGAACTGACATTTTCATTACTGTTGGCGACGAGTTTGGAAATGCGATTTATTTTAATAAACCGTGGACAAACTTAACGGGCAGATCAATGGATGCCCTGCTCGCTTTCGGCTGGGCTGACCTGATCCATCCCGAAGATCGGGACCGGTATCTGGATATTTACCTTTCAGCCCTTCGCGATAAAAAGCCGTTTACCGGAGAGTTTAGGGTCCTGACTCAAAAAGGCGATTACCGATGGCTGCTTACCAGTGGTCCACCACGTTTCCACG
The DNA here is from genome assembly GCF_900111825.1 of Pedobacter suwonensis. Taxonomy (GTDB): domain Bacteria; phylum Bacteroidota; class Bacteroidia; order Sphingobacteriales; family Sphingobacteriaceae; genus Pedobacter; species Pedobacter suwonensis. The sequence goes on along the minus strand of NZ_FOJM01000008.1, from coordinate 205,317 downwards.
CCGATGGATCTTTTGCAGGTTATATCAGTTCGTGTATTGATATTACAGAAAGAAAATTAATTGAACTGGAGCGCTTAAATTTGAATAAACTCATCGAAGCCAGTTCAGAATTTATCGCTTTGATCGGCTTGGATATGTCTATCCAATACTTAAATCCTGCAGGATTAAGAAAGTTAGGTTGGGCAAACATTACCAACCGAAATATGCTGGAGGTTATTTTCCCTGCTGACAGACCCACAGCTGAAGAGCTTTTATCGGGAGTTTTACAAGGCATTGATTTTAAACAGGAAATCCGCTTCTGGAACGAAATAACAGGAAATCCTTTTTGGATTGAATGGAGTGGTTTTGCCATAAAAGATCAGGAAACAGGTCAAATAACGGCGATTGCTACGGTAAGTCCGGATATTACCGAACGAAAACTCCATCAGGAAGAGCTGCAGGATATCAACATCGAAATGGCAGCGGCAAATGAGGAATTGGCAGCAACCAATGAAGAGCTCGCACAAACACATGAAGACCTGATTCAATATACCCAAAAGTTAGCCGATAGCGAGGAACGGTTGCTTCAAGCCATTGATACCGGAAAAATGGGTACCTGGAGCATCGATCCTAAAACACTCGAAATTACGGTATCGGGATTTGTGAAAAGCCTGCTCGGCCTACCACTTGACGAGCCTGCTAAAACGAGCGACATTATGAGCGCAGTCCATGCCGACTATCATAATGAACTGAAAAAGTCTTTTGCAAATGCATTAAACACTCATTCTTCAAGCGACAATGAATATCCGATAACCAATTTAACTACGGGCGAAGAAAAATGGATTAGGACAACAGGAAGGGTATTTGTAGATCAGCATGGCCATATAACAGAATATTCTGGACTCTTTATCGATATCACGGAGCAAAAATTAGATGAAATCAGAAAGAATGATTTCATCGGAATGGTTAGTCATGAACTAAAAACTCCATTAACAGCCATCAACGGCTTTGTACAGGTTTTGCAACGCAAGGCTAAAAAAGATGAAGACAATTATGCGATAGTGGCTTTGGAAAAAACAAACAGCCAGATCAGAAAAATGACAACCATGATCAACGGCTTCTTGAATGTATCGCGCTTGGAATCCAGCAAACTACTGATCGAAAAAACAAACTTCAATTTAGATGACCTGCTGAAAGAAACCATTGAGGAAACTTATATTTCACAATCTTCTCATCAGATTATCTTACACCCTACCTGTGGGGTCGACATTTATGCAGATAGGGATAAAATCGGCAACGTAATTTCTAACCTGATCAGTAACGGGATAAAATATTCCGACAATGGAACATCGATCGAAATAAGCTGTAATTTAAGTGACACAGAGGTTGAAGTCCAGATTAAAGATGAAGGCATCGGGATAAGGCCTGAAGACATTGAAAAGCTTTTTGAACGTTATTACCGGGTACAGGGCAATCACACCATTTCGGGTTTTGGTATTGGACTTTACCTAAGTGCAGAAATTGTAGAGAGGCATGGTGGCAGAATATGGGCTGAAAGTGAAGAAGGTAAGGGTTCGGTTTTCCATTTTACTTTGCCATTGAGTTAATTTTTACAACTTTTTTACCACAAAGTACATTGAGTTTTTCACGGAGTGAGTTAAGTTTTTTCTAAAAAATGGTTTTAGTTTGTCATTCTGAGTGAAACGAAGAATCTTTCTCTATAAGCTTGAAAGATTCTTCACTGCGTTCAGAATGACATGGTGTATTTCTTGCCGACAAAAATTTAACAGATTTCTAACCCGTTTAAAATCTCTTCATCGACTAAATTTGGCAGCGTAATCTTTAAATCTGCTGTACGTGCCATTTCGCGTTCTATGGCAAACCTGGCTTCTTTATTACGGGCCCAGCTCCTTCTGGCAATTCCATTGTTTACATCGTAAAAGAGCATGTTCTGCAATTTTTCGGCAGCCTGTTCAGTTCCATCCAATACCAACCCAAAACCACCGTTTATTACCTCGCCCCAGCCTACACCGCCGCCATTATGGATTGAAACCCAGGTGGCACCTCTAAAGCTGTCGCCAATCACATTATGAATGGCCATATCGGCCGTAAACCTGCTTCCGTCGTAAATATTGCTGGTTTCTCGAAAAGGCGAATCCGTTCCGCTTACATCGTGATGATCTCTTCCCAAAATTACGGGCGCCGATAATTTACCTGTTTTAATGGCCTCATTAAATCTCAACGCAATTTTTGCCCTGCCTTCAGCATCGGCATATAAAATTCGGGCTTTTGAACCGACTACTAACCTGTTTACTTTGGCGGCAGTGATCCAGTTAATATTATCCTGCAATTGTTGTTGTATTTCTTCCGGAGCGTTTCGCTTTAGCTCTTCCATTACTTCTTGAGCCATACGGTCAGTTAAATCCAGATCCTTTTCATTTCCTGAAGTACAAACCCATCTAAACGGGCCAAAACCATAATCGAAACAAAGGGGACCTAAAATATCTTCCACATAGGATGGATACCTGAAATCTATACCATTTGGAGCCATTACATTGGCACCTGCCCTGCTGCACTCCAACAAAAAGGCATTTCCATAGTCAAAAAAATAAGTTCCTTTAGCTGTATGGTTGTTGATGCTTTTTGCCTGTCTTTTTAACGATTCCTGTACATAAACTCTAAATTGATCCGGCGCTTCAGCCATCATTTCATTAGCCTTGTTAAAGTTTAAACCTACCGGATAATACCCCCCGGCATATGGATTATGCAGCGAAGTTTGGTCAGAACCGATTGCAACTTCAATATTTTCCTGCTCAAAACGTTCCCAAACATCCACTACATTACCAATATAAGCCAATGAAACCGCTTGCTTTTCGTTTTGGGCCAGTAGAACCCTTTTCACCAGTTCATCCAAATGTTCAAAAAGCTCATCTACCCAGCCTTGTTGATGCCTTTTAATTGCAGCCTTTGGGTTTACCTCGGCACAAACCGTGATACAACCAACAATATTCCCTGCTTTGGTCTGGGCTCCACTCATGCCGCCCAAACCGGCCGTTAAAAAGATTTTACCTGCTACCTCTTTTCCAAAAAATCCCTGTTTACGGAAAGCATTCATTAGGGTAATGGCCGTACCATGTACAATACCCTGAGGACCGATATACATATATGAACCCGCAGTCATTTGACCATATTGTGTAACCCCCAAGGCATTGAACTTTTCAAAATCTTCCGGCGAGGAATAATTAGGAATCATCATGCCATTCGTCACCACAACACGGGGCGCCGCAGCATTAGAGGGAAATAACCCCTGCGGATGCCCACTATAGATATTAAGCGTTTGCTGATCGGTCATAGTAGCGAGGTACTGCATGGTTAAAAGATATTGGGCCCAATTTTGGAACACGCTACCATTCCCCCCATAAGTAATCAACTCTTCAGGATGCTGCGCTATTGCCGGATCTAAGTTATTCTGGATCATAAGCATAATTGCGGCTGCATGTAGTGTACGGCAGGGATATTCGCTTATTGGTCTGGCGTAAATGGCATAATCTGGCATAAAACGATACATATAAATATGCCCGTAATTTTCCAGCTCGCCCAAAAACTCCTGTGCCAATTCCAGATGCCATGCCTCTGGAAAATAACGTAAAGCATTTTTAATGCTTAGCTTTTTCTCTTCAGTATTTAAGACAGCTCTCCTTACAGGAGCATGGTTCAGTACCGGATTCCGGTTCTTTTTTGCTGGCAATGTAGCAGGAATACCAGCTAATAGCTGTGCTTTAAAATCCATAATCTGAAAATTAAATTGTTAATTCAATGTAGATGCGGCTTGATTGGCAATGACTACAATTTTACCTGTCTGCACCATTTCGATGGCATTTTCCATCCTATCATACATGATTTGGTCTTCTTCAAAATGATCAATTTCGGTACGCACGAAATCATGTACCGCAGCCAATATTTTACCAGGCTTTAATGGATGGTGGTAGTCAACAGCCTGTGCAGCACAAAATAATTCTATACCCAAAATTTTCTCTACGTTCTCGATCACCTGAAGCGCTTTACGTCCGCTGATCGAACCCATACTCACGTGATCCTCCTGACCTAAAGAAGTTGGGATGCTATCCGCACTGGCCGGGAAACAGAGACCTTTATTCTCGCTTGCCAAAGCTGCGGAAGTATATTGGACAATCATAAAACCAGAATTTAATCCGGTCTCTTTCATCAGCAATTTCGGCACACCGGGGGTATTTCCCTCAAGCGAGAGATAAATTCTCCGGTCACTGATATTTCCGATTTCAGCAGCTGCTAAACAAGCATAATCAAGGGGCAAAGCCAGTGGCTGACCGTGAAAATTACCTCCGCTGATGGTTAAATCATCATCAAATATCACGGGGTTATCGGTTACCGAATTCAGTTCGATTTCTAAAGCTTCCTTTAAATGTAACCAGGCCGTTCTGGAAGCGCCGTGTACCTGCGGAATGCATCTTAAAGAATACGGATCCTGTACTTTAGCACAGTCGGCATGTGATTTCATAATTTCAGAACCCTCCAGGAGTTTGCGCACCTGTTCTGCCACCGAAATATTTGCAGGATATGGCCTCAGCTCATGGAGCTCTGCATGAAAAGGTTTTTGTGATCCCTGTAAGCCCTCAATCATCATTGCCGCTATAATATCTGCTGATGCCAGCACATTCTCTAAACGTTGCACTACCTTAATGGCATGCGCAGCAATAAACTGTGTACCATTAATTAAAGCCAGGCCTTCTTTGGGTCCTAATTGTAAAGGCTGCATCTGGTGTTCTTTTAAAAGTTCAGCTGTAGCTATAATTTCTCCTTTATAGTGAACCTTACCCAAACCAATCAAAGGTAAAAAGAGATGAGAAAGGGGAGCAAGATCGCCCGAAGCACCGACAGAGCCTTGTTTGGGAACCAGAGGTGTTGCACCGGTTTCCAGAAACCAGGTCATTCGTTCAAGCGTTTCGATCTTAATGCCCGAATAACCTTTAGCCAGTGCTTGTAATTTTAATACCAGCATTAGCTTTGATATTTCATCATCTATCGGTTCACCAACACCCACAGCATGGCTTTTCAGGATATTTTCCTGTAGCTTTCGCGTATCAACAGCCGAGATCATGGAAGTACAAAGCGGACCAAAACCTGTATTAATACCATAAACAGCCAGCCCGGAACCCGCAATCCGCTCAACCACTTCGCTGCTTTTAAGCACTCTCTCCTTTGTGCTTTCGCTTAATATGCCTTTCACTTCACCCTTACTGATGGCTAAAGCCAATTTAGCAGTTAAATGATCGGTTCCGTAGTTAAAAATCTCTTGTTGGTTCATAACGATGAAGGCTTTAAACAAAAATAAGCGCTATATTTGATACCTATAAATACCAATTACATCATCACGTAATAACCATGAGTTATCAGATAGAGCTTAGGCATTTGAAATATTTTCAGGTTTTGGCGGAGGAACTGAAGTTTAGGAAGGCTGCAGACCGCTTATTTATTTCGCAGCCTGGACTAAGCCGGCAGATTAAGCAAATGGAGGAGATTTTTAATGCACCTCTATTTGACCGGAACAAGAAAAAAGTCGCACTGACAGAAGCAGGCCTTTATCTTAAAGATGAAGTAGACTTTATCTTCAGCCATATCGAAAACATTAAAAAACAGGTCAGTAATATTAATGAGGGTAAACAGGGCGAACTCCGCATTGGATTTTTGGGTTCTGCAGCACAAAAAATTGTACCTGAAGTGATCTTTAAACTGAACAAAGTTTTTCCGGAAATCAGCACCAATCTGGATGAAATGCCCAATAAGTTACAGATCGAATTACTGGAAAAAGATATGCTCGACATCGGTTTTGTAAGAATGCAGCAGTTTAATCCTGGCATTTCTAAACACATGATCCATCAGGATACCTTTTCGCTGGTATTGCCTAAAAGTCACCCAATGAAAAAGGCCAGTTACGAAGCGGTAAAAAAACTGGGCGACGAACCCTTTATCTTTTTCTCGAGCGATGACAGTCCTTTTTATTACGACTTAATGATGAGCATTTGTGAGGATCATGGTTTTAAACCCAAAACTTATCATAAATCCGTTAATGCGTTAACGATTTTTAAACTGGTAGAGGAAGGCTTAGGTATTGCCATTGTACCCACCGGCTTACAATATGGTTACCAGGAAAATGTAAATTTTGTAGAACTTACCCATATTCCGCAGCGAACGGAACTGTATATGATCTGGAAGGAATCTAACCGGAATCCTGCGTTAAAAAATGTGATTAAATTGCTGTTGAAAGATAACACTTAGCTATTTCTGCATCAATATCTTATGCTTCAACATTACTCTTTTCAAACCTAAGCCTTCCCTACTATAAACAAGTTTCGTTTGCTTAAAGTGGCCACCCTCATCCTCAGTCATCCATATAAAACTATTGTCTAGATCCAGATCTCTGGTTTCAATGAGCGTAGGAAGGTACGGCTTTAATAAGCTGAACATTAGGGTAATGATTTCGTTTTCATAAACCCGGTAAATTCTAAACTTTTCTGTATTAAAAACTAAAAATATTTGAAATAACATTTGATAAAACCAGGATTTCCTGGTTAGTTCATATTGTACTGGCTTATTAAAGTAAGTAAATAGTTTATGCTTATTAAAACTTCGATTATAGAAAATAATGATGTCATCAATTGAATCAATAGCAATTTTTTCCTTTAAAAAGAATGTTTGAATAATCAGCTCGTTATTTTCTAAATAGATTTTATAAAACATATTTTACAATATAAATTATCTTATTAAAAGTGCTTCCAAAGTCTTATTATTTAAGTTCGATACCGGAAATAAAAAGTTAGGGCCTATTTTAAGAAAAAGATAAAAACAACCTTTCTTTTATCATCTGATAATTTCGAGTTTATTGGTACCTGCTGGTCTGTGAAGATAAAAGGTGTGAGATTTTGGCACCATATTTTTAGCAGTCTTAGAAATCAGCGGAGCATCTCCGAATGTAAGTGTATCTGCACATACCAAAGTTACCACTCTCCCATCTCCAAAAAATTTTAATTCTGCTTTTGTACAGGGGTATATAAAATTTCTTTTTTCAGCAGCATAATCAATCATATTCTTGGTAAGCTGATTTTCAATCTCTTTATCCCAGGGTTTTGATGCTGCTTCTTCATCAATTGCAGTTCTTACTAATGAAAGAAATTTATTTCTATCCCCCTCTTCCAATACCTTTTTGTAATTGTTATAAAATTCATCAACTTCTTTACGAAGGTTTGGATCGTTATTTAACTTTTTACTTTTGCTCCAGCCCACAATTTTCCAGTTAACATCTTTCTCATCAACTACAAACGACGTTTTATACGCTATATATGGCAAAGGCTTATCTAACCTGGGTGTTTGATAGGTTAATGTTTCCCATTTATATTCTTTTCCTTTGCCCCTAGCATTTAACTGATCGAGCATCGTCATTGGCTCTTTGTTCTTTGTAATTTCTATTTTAACAAAAGCGCTTTTAGATAGCTTTGGAGCAAAATGATTTTCCTCTTTCTTTACAGGGAACATTCTTATGGTTACTTCCTGTTTTCCCGGCTTCAAGATATACTGATTGAGATCTACCGTTAAACCAGATCTTTCGCCTAATCCAAAATAAGTAACTATCGGCATGTCATTCAACAATATTTCATACGAACAGTCTAAATGCTCATGCTTTAATTTAAACAAAACACCTTCCTTTTGATAATCTGTTTTTCCTGCGATTTTATTGTCGGCTGCTGTATCTTTTCTATCCTGTGCACAGGATGGTAAACTTAAACAAACTCCTAGTGCAATCAATTTTATCAACCTATCTGTCATTCCTGTATTAAAATTTAATTGAGCGGTTTTCTTATTTGGATTTACACATCTAATCCACAAACCATGCACCAAATATCTCTGATTGGTTTTTCTAAGTAATTATTTAGCAGTTTTTCTTTTAGACCTATAAATTATTTTAGTTAAAGGGCCGATAATACTTAGATAGAGAAAAGAAAGATTAAAGGCCAAACAAATTATGATTAATGCATCGGTTTTTTTCTGTAGTAGAACTGAAATAAAATACAAAAAAGCTGAGATTGGGATGGTTAATATAAATGCGAACAAAGACCTGAAAAACTGAGTCCTGGCATGATCAAAAGCATTTACGAAATCGTAGTAAAAGCCCGTTATATTTAAACCAATAAAAATAACAGCCATCATCAGTAAACCAAAGCTTTCAATAATATACTGGTTGGCTACTGTAATGATCTCAAATACACCAGCGATTGAATCATGTAATATTAATAAAGGTATCCCAAAAACGGCAAGTAGCATACCAACATAAACGATCCAGAAAAATGATTTTCTAGAGGCCATTTCAGTACCACTCTGCTTATAGCTTTGAGCAATCGTTTTTTTAAAACGTGAAGGCCTGAAACTATATAAAACAATAAGGAAAAAATAAAATTCAAGCTGAAAAATGGTCAGCTGATAACCATCGTTGGTATTTCTTATCAGGGCTTTATTTGGGGCTTGGCTAATGAAGGAATAGAATAATGAGCAAACAGCATAAAGCCTAAAAAGCAGGAAATAACAGAATAAGACAATTGAAATTCTTTTGACGATCATGCTTTTAATAAATACCGCTATCAAATTTACACCATTTACATGCTATAAGCATCGACTGATAGATCTTTTTCGAAGTCATTTGCTCTTTCTCATGACCTTTCGAAAAATTTACCATTTCAGGGAGGTAAAGCCTGTATATATCTTGATCTTAGTAAGTGATTGTTTCATAATTCTTAATTCACATATACATTTACCAATCAATTTCTTTTCTAGGTTTGTATTTGGAATGTCGCAATCCAAAAAGATAAAAATGAAGTTAATTTATGCGTTAATACAAATTATCTATCGGATAATTTCAAAAGAATTTTTGCCTTTAGGCAGATAAATGTAGAAAGGAAACCCAAATTCTTCATTCGTCTCCTTTTTTAGATAAAAAATAACAGGTGATGTATTCTCCCTAACTAAATTCACTATTCTATTTTTCGCATACAAAGATATCTGTGGCGTTTCAGGAAAATCCTGCATGATATAGCCTTCAGCTTCCAGCATCTTAAAAATATTATTTAATCCAGCTATATTATCTTCGTCGAGGTACATGGATGCATCTGTTTCTTCATATCTTTTTTTTAAGAGCAAGGCAAGACTGTTTACATCCTTATCTTTAAAAAGGGTATAAATACGGCGGTAATAGTTATGTATCCGTTCAAGAGCAACTTCATTTTTAATATCGATTATACCTGCATCACTCCAGCCTATTAACCGGTAAGGTACTTCTGCCTTAAATTCGCCTATTGATTCTAACATCGGTAATGTATCCCTTTTAGCCTTTGGCATTTTATACTCATATACGGTTGTCAGCTGCTCCTGATCCATTGTAGAAGCATCAAGGTATTGGATTTTGATAATGGCTTCGGCTTCATGATGTATGGTTTGTGAATTTTTTAAAGGTTTGAACCTTACTTTAACCTGCTGTACACCACTGCTTAGGATAAAATGGTTAATAGGATAATTTGAGTAAATGCTTCCCCCATCGTTATAAGAAAAGGCAAGCACATCATTGATCAAAATATCAAAATTTGCTAGTGAGACATTAAAGTCTACTAAGTAATAAGGTTCTTTCATCATTGGTAATTTATGTACAAACTAACTATTAGTCTTTGTTCGTCGGATACCCAAATTGGGTGATCCACTATTTTTTAAAAAGGTGGGCAAAGGGACTATCATATTCTTTTAATAGTGGTTTTGCATATTCTTGAACAATGTGGTCCATATAAGCTCGTTTGGTTACAATCTTAACAGACATATTGAGATTTGCGTTTGTCGGATCTATTGTTATGTAGTTAAGTATATCATTTTTGCTCCAAAAAAACTGCTGAGGATATTGTGTTGACTTATTATCAAATTCATCTGCTACCTCCTTTACATAGCGTGGTAATGCATTTTTTAAAACATTAGCGGTTTCGCTATCTGAGCCTATGAATTTTCTTGTATCATAGGAAATCGAATCGGGGGCGCCGTAAGTTTTAAGCAAATCTTTAAGCAAACTTACAGCATCTCTGTTATCTGGATGCACGCTTATAAAGCTCACTAAACCATTATAGGTCACAACTTTGGTTTCTAAAACATCTGCAATTTTAGCCTTATAGAAAGTTATGTTTTTTTTACCTGCAAAATAATAATATACTACTTTTTCGCCTTTATCAACTAGTTGAACACCATTTTCCGTTGGCATTTCAAAACGTCCACGCTGTTCTTTGATATTATCGGTAAAAGCTGAAAGATCAATATTTGGCTTTTGACCTACTATAAGATCTTTTAAATCGATTTTCTTTTGACTACAACTCCATAGCGCCAAACAAAATAAAATGACCGTAATTTTTTTCATAAATAAAAATTAAATTAGATAATGCTTTTTAAAATTAACCTCATCCTTTTCTACAAGCACTGCTTCTCCATCATAACTGAAAGTTCGCTTAATAAAGCCAAACTTAATAGTTGTCGCAGCAACAAAAGTTGCTTTGATCCCTCCAAATTCTGCTACAGGAGCAACATATACACCATCATTATCTGCGCCAACTTTTACACCACCAGTAACACTGGTTTTAGCATCAGCCTTTAAAATTCCTGAAATACCCATACTTGCTGTTTCGGCTTTTGCAGTAGCTTTAAATTCAATACTCACTTTTATTTCGCCAGTGATTTTTACTTCACCAGTTGTTTCTTTTGGAAACCGGATATTAATTATCGTCTTGCCCGAAACGTTAATTGCACCGCCAAGTGTTACTATAAACGTAATTTTGACATATTTGTTCATTTTATCTTTTACCCATGCCAGCACTTCTCCAGCTCCCGGGCATATTGCATTACCACCATATTTAAGCACAATATCTATGAGATCGATACTTATATCTGCCTCAATCAAAGGACTAGTATCTGCTCCAATCTCAACGATCTCGCCGACGACACGATTTGCTTTTTTAAGGTACCACTGAGCAGAAACGGCCAAAACAGGTGCTTTAACTTCAAACATAAAACGTCCTTTGGCTAAACTGGAATTTGATACACGATCAGCCATCTGCTTAACCTGATTGATAACTTTCAATGTTTTTGCAATACGCTCTGCCCACTCCTTCCCAAATTCTATTTTCTGTTTGCTGCCACTTGCCGAAGTCCATTCTCCTGTTAGAGATAACTCAAACTTTTGCGCCATTTCCCCGTATCGTTTAGACCACTCTGCATCAATAGCGGACCCAATGGCTTTATCTTGGGCATTTTTTAACTCATAACCGTATAGTTTATTACCATATGAATAGGCGAAAGGCTGCGTATGAGACCATTTAAATTCTAACGTCCATTTAATGTCTGAGTAAACATGTATGGCAAGTGTTGCATTATTTAGCACAGAATAATACCTGCAGGTATGAATATGAACGGAATAGATATTCTTTATACCATCCCGTCTCGGCCAGATATAATTCAAAGGTACAACGTTAAATTTACTCATTGTAGATACTGCAGGCACCGTAATTTTACCTTCGCTTTCAGCATTTACATCAACATTGACCAACTTGATGGTTTTGCTATGTTTTTTGCGTTCGAAACAAGCTTTGGTATCAAAATTTATTGGTTCTATTGTAATTTTTTTGGGTTTATTTCCTGCTATTGTTTCGTAAATAATAGTTTCGGCATTATGACCATAATATTCAAATGCAATATCTACCCGTCTGTTATTTACGTATTCGTATTCATTTTTATATTTGATATTATCCCGACCCATTTTATCATCAGTAGGACTAACTTCTCCATGTCCAGTGGTTTTAATCCGGTTAGCATCTAACTTTCCTTTTACAAAAAATTCCCTAACGGTTATTGCTCTATTCTGCGATAATACATTATTATGATTTTGTTTCCCAATTACACAGGCAAAACCATCGAGATGAATGGTGCTATGACGATGCTCTAATAAAAACCTCAAAATGTTATTAAGCTGTCTTAAACTTTCAGGTAATAATTCTGTACTATCAAACTTAAAATGAATAGATTCAACTATTTTTTCCCTTCTATCGACAGTATTCTTAATTCCTTTTCCATTATCAAAAATAAGTTCGGGTTTCCCCCCCTCTTCGGTCAAATTAATCTGCTCAAACTTACATAACTCAAACCTTGCTTCATTTTTATCCGGTTGGTAAATGGTAACAGGTGTTCTGTTTTGAGGCTTTTCCACTACCTGCGATTTCACCTTGTCTTTTATCCTTAAAAAACGGGCATGGGCCGTATCGGGTTTCTTTCTGGTATCTTCAATATATTTACCAGTTACCGGATGTACCACACGAACATAAAATTCCTCCACTTCAGCCCTATCGTTCATAGACTGGTACCAGGAATAAGTATTAGGAATTTTCAAATTAATTTCGCCATTAATTACACTAACCCTGTAAATTTTACGGGTTACTTCATCATCTTTTGGCCATAAACCCATTGCCGACCTCAACCTTCTGAAAACCCTTACTTCTACGTTGTTATAGCCATTTAAACCTTCGGTAAAAAGCCGGAGCCAAATAAGTTCTCCATAAGAAAACTGGTAAGTTTTGCGTACATCAGGTCCACCTTCATTTTGGCTCCATCTGCTGTCTACTATTTTTGCTGGTGATTCGCCCCTGACTTTCAGCCCTGATTTGCCATCAAAGTTTCCACTCCAGCTTGCTTCAATATACCATAAATAAGGACCGCAGAGTTTTCTGGGAATTTTAAAGCCATATTTAAAATGGCTGGGGATTGTTTTTTGAAAATCAATAACTCCTTTTTGATTAAAAATTGCCCATTTTATATCTTTCTTTTTATCCTGCTCTGTTGTTCCAGCCTCCCATTCGCCAATTTTAAACCAAATACGCTCACTAGGGGCTACTACCATTAACTGACCGGGTATAGATCCTTTCTTGGCATTATATACTTTACCTTCGCCGGTCCAAACAATTTTCTTGATTCCCTTTGCCATAAGTTATGCTTTAACACTCGCTTCTAAACCGTTAAAATTATCTGCAGATTCATTTAAAGACTCTGACAAAGGGTTGAGCTGTGATTGTACATCTTTATTTGCATTATCAAAGTTTTGTTTTGAGGCCTCTGACTTTTGACCGTGTTGGATAATCTCAATGCAATCGGCGCCTCCTATCGGACAGGTCGCCTTACTATCTTCAAGCAAAATTTTTCCTCCATTTGTCAATACCGTATCTTCATAAAAACCCGACCATTTCGTTACTGTTGCATTGCATGGTTTGTTGTTCATTTTTGAGCAAGATCCGAACATGTTTTTCTCAAAAGTAGAACCGATATCCATAGTGGTAGCGATCATTTTTTGACTTCCATCCTTATCATTGGCATATTCTTTAGTATGCGTCAGCACCTTCAACTTATCTGGAGCTGATCCAAATTTGCACAAACATTGCGCACCTTGAACTACTACATGTTTCTCTGCCATCTTTATTTATTTAATATGCGATTCCAAAACTTCTTTTTAGTATAGCCGTCAATGATCACCATTTCTGTTACCGGAACACCTTTAACATGACGATCAAGCTCAAAATCGTGATCAAATTCCTGCCCTTTTTCTGGAATAAGCGTTATTTTCACTTTTACCTTCTTCTGTTCATAACTAAAATCAGAAACAACCGACAGGATCCGCTTAAATTTAGGATGTAAAAGATAATATCCCTCGTAATTTCCTTCTTTGCTACCGGCTATAGCCATTTCATCGGCTACAGACATTACCTTACCATTGTGTGTTAGTTCTATTGCCCCAAAATGGTTGGTCTCGCTGCTTATTTTCTCTTGCGTCAAATAACCCTCTACAATAAAATCTCTTGCTATCGGAAACTTAAACAAGCTTTCTGTAGCATAGTTGGGTCCATATTCTTTATAAACAGGTTTAAAAAAAGTATGTATAAACCAGTCGTTATTATAAAACGCAAGGGTAATTTGATCAGGATTGGAAAGCTGTTTTTCCATACGGCAGATATAATCTTCTACCAGATGACCTTCAAAATTATCAAGCACCTTTTGTTTAACCAATTGCCATCTTTTTAAAATTTCATCATGGTTGTAAACGCTCTGGAAACCTCCATTATAATCAACTGCTATCACCAAAGGATAAAATACTTTCCCCAGGGCATATGCCAGTTTATCGGCTATAAGGTCAGGCGATATTTCATTAATAAAAACATCACTTATTCTTTCAATCTGAAAAAGCGGCTGCCCTGCATTACCTGGTTTTAGCCGAGTTACCCTTAATTCATACTTTACTTCATTAGCATTTTCCTCCCTTTCGTTGAAGGTGATCACAACGCCATAATGTGCAGACAAATCGACAGGCCACTCTAAACGAAGCGCATTTACACCTGAGTAATATATTTTTTTATTTGAGATGTCCATATTGTCGCCGTTATAAACTGATTAGATTTAAAAGAAATGTTAATTAATTGGAGCAAATTCTTGTCGTAGATTACTTACATCAAATCATTTACATTTATTTTAATTGCTTTATTAACTTCTTTATCTCTAACTGAGATAGGTATAGCGATTTTACTTTTCCTATGTTTTTTTTATGAATCTTCGTGATCAGTATTGTTTCTTTATTCTGACCTGTTTCTTCAACCTGATCGGTAATATCAAGCTGGTTATTTTTCAAAGGATTATAGATGACCTTTCTTGATAAAATCTGACGATCTTCTATATTCCGGTAAATATCCATTTTGATTGTGCTAGAATTGATATAACTCATTTTCTTACTAAAATGTGTCTCCTCTGCTGAGGTAGCTTTAACCGATAGCAGTTTGCCTTGGCTGTTGTATTGATATTTTGAATCCCAGGTATCTTTTAAATCTGATTGGTTCCGCTGGGTTATAATTTTCGCATGCTGAATAATTTTACTCCATCTTGCTTTATTTTCAGACAATAAGACCGGATAAATATCAAGAATAGAATAATCCTCAAGATAGTCTTCTAAAAGATCAAATAAACCAATAACAGAATGTTTGGTATTTATTTCCTGTTTAGCCGAAGCATAAAACTTCGGATATAATAGATATTTATCTTGTTGATTGATGAGAACAACATGCTCGGTGTCAGAGAACTCAATTTGCAGCTTATTAAGGGTTTCTGCATCACCAAAAATAGGCTTAGCAATTAAATAAAGGCCTTTACTATTACCTATTAAAATATAAGCCGTGGCTTCGGAGATTACACCTTCAGCAATTTTATAAACAAAAAGACTGTCTTTTGAACTGTTTTGAAGGTATAATATTTTAGTGGTATCCCTTTCATTGCCCTGCTCAGATTTAACTTCTGTTACTTGCGTTAATAAAGTTCCATCATAGGGATTTGCTTTCTTCTGTGACTGCTGTGCAGTTACAGAAAAAACAATAAAGAAATGGAGTATAAATACCAATATAATCTTATTCATATTTTATTTTGCAGTTTCAGCAGTTAAACGGTTAGGTGTTAATTTCCAGAATATACTTTTCCCGGCAGTAATGGTAGCAGAAATACCGTTTGTAGCCTTTACATTAGTTTCGTAATAAAAATTTCCACTCGTCCAGTATTGCTGATCTTGAAAATCGGCTGATGGAACGGCATATTTAATTCTGTCAGGCACTTCAACTTCTTTAAATTGTGGTTTGCCATCAGGTCCTTTTACCTGCTTGCCATCCGGACCTAGTACCGGTTTTTTAACTTTCTTTTTTAAATGCTCATGTGTACCCTGATCTGTATTGGCATCATGGTTACCTTTATCCTTATATCTGGCTGAAGTACCATTAGCAGCAACAAAATCATCGTAAATGGCTTTTGGAATTTCGACGAATTTATATTCATCAAATTTATTTTGTCCCAATTTATTGTATGGGTTTGTTTCAGAATTGCCCCAAGCGAGAAAATCTGTTCCATCCCAAAATTCCGCTCCGTCTGTAATATCCTTTACACCGAAACAAACATCTAGCACTGCATATCTGGCGAGTTTTGACTTTTCATCATTTTTATCAGGTAGCTCTTTCTTATTAGGCACGGACGAGTAACCTGAAGCGAGTAGTGATCGCCACGTTTTTTTTGTGGAAACAGCTCTGTTTCGACTGGTAAAGGCTACGCACCTGAGTTCCTTTATATCAGCATTACCAGATTCATGACTCACAATGTAGGCAATGTAGCGGAAATCTGAATGTGAGAGAGCTTTACCATCATATTTAACCAGGTTCGCATCCACATTTAAAGACTCCCAATTTTTTGCAGCTACAGCCTGATCATATTTGTCTTTAGTTGTCGTAAATATTTTCGCACTTCCTGTAATCCCACCAAGATACTCTCCCTCACGTGTATAATAAACGTATTGTAAGGCATCCTTAGGATCTTCCTGTGGAGTATAGTTTCCAAATGTGACGTTTGCCATAATTAACTTGATTTACCACCCTCGCCAACTACTTTTTTATTACTTACAAGAAAAAGGTTATTACTTTTTGCTTCAACATTTATCCGATCAGCAATTTTTTTAAAGCTACTTTCCACTAAAAGATTATAATTTGTGCTTACATAAATCCTCATACTGGTGCATTGTTTTTTAATTGCCATCGCTTAAAATAGTTTTGATTTCTCCGCACTGTTAACTTCGACTGTTTTACCACTTTGTAATGTCATGTTTTCTTTCTGGCTAAATAGCGTAATCTCCCCAGCCAGTTCATTAGATGTTTCCGCCTGTCTGACAAAATCTTTGGTAACAAACTCTGAGCGGACATCTGAGTTTTCACGGATTTCACCAGTAGCGCTCAGTAAATAATTACTTCCTGCAACAGTTGAAATATCCTTATTAACTGAAGTACTTTGATTATTTCCAACACTTGTACTCTGATCTTGCCCCACACTCACATCCATATTCTCCTGCACATTAATCTGCATATTTTTACAGTTCAAAGTCATGTTCTCCAATGCAGTAATGGTGATGTTATTGCCTTTGGTATCGATATGGATAATGTTGTTATGAATATCGGTAATTTTTATCCCCTGTGTACCTGGATCATCATCGAACTCAACCAGGTGACCGCTCCGAGTAATAATACTTTTAAGGTGGTTTTTAATTAAAGGACTGCTGTCTACGCTGGAACTATGATAAACACTCCCCATCACTACCGGGCGAGCAATATTGCCTTCTTCGAAAGCAATCATCACCTGATCATCTATTTCAGGGATGGCGAAGTAACCCCTGTTATTACCCCTGTCTCCGATACCTGCACTTGGAGTAACTACACGCAGCCATTCCGTAACATCATTGGTTAAACATTCCCATTTAAATTTCACTTTTATCCGGCCCTGGCCCTGCGGATCATTATTATCGATTACATCTGCCAACTGCATATCGGGCTGCGGTTTTTCAAAGTTTTTTACCAGAATACGCTCGGTAGTGGATATTCTTCCCTCAAAATTATTATGGTATTTACCATTCTCGTCGATATGGTGTTTGATACTGGTAATCAAAAATTTGCCTAAACTTTCGGTAGTGAACGTCATCTCTTTTCTAAGGCTCATCGTAATTTCAGCGATACTTCCGATGCTCAATCCTGCATTATCACCCCGGGCCGTAACTTTTAAAAGTTCACTGGTATTGGCCTTTTCTTCATTTTCAACCAGGTTTTTGATATCGTTGTTATTGTCAACCCTGATTAAAGCAGGTTGATTAAAAGTTTTGCTAAAAGTTAAGTTGGAAGCTTTAACCGCGTGCGAAAGATCAGGGGTTCCTTCTACCTTGCCCGTACTTTCACTTTGCAGCATTTCGTTCTGCCTGGGATTATAGGAGAACCGCTTATTTTTGATCGGCGCGATTTCCATGGCATACTGCATTTCCTGCACATCTCTACCATAAAACAAAGATATTTCTTTCTGTATATTGGGTTTGCCGAAATTAAGCTGTTTACCATCGTAAAAAAACCACTCGTGGTATTCGGCTGAGAGACGATTTAAAAAATCAAAATCACTCTCCCTATATTGAATAATATAATCAATAGATGAAGTTCTGGCAGCATTCGCCACAACCTTTAAATCGTTAGCGGGGGTATCTTTCGTAGCCAGTTTTACGATCTCATTCAGATCTTTATCCAGATAAGAACCCAGATCGGGCCCACGATCAATTAAAATGGTGGGGCTATAACCGCTTACGATTAAAACACCATGGTAACCATGGTTTTGTGATAGCTCGACTTTAGAGACCAGGCCTTTAAAATTCTGCATACCTTCTGGCGAATGACCGAAGGATGCGGTTAAGGTTTTGCCTACGAAATCGCGGCTATCATCTAAAGTGATCAGCCCGGGCGCGCCCATCTGATCGTGGTTGAAACGCAGCTCAAAATAATGGTGTTCGTTAAAAGCCTGTGTGAGACTAAAGGAAGCAAAATGGGTAATTTCCTTATCCTCTATATTGATTTCTGCAATGAGTTTCTTTTCCATATTGATTAATCTTGATCACAAAAATTACCTAAGCTAAATCCAGTTGCCAGGTTTTAAAGCATAACTCTTTGATAAAAATGATTCCACTTTTATAAAAGGACTCTTCGGATGATCTTTGTGTGCGTATGCCAAACCAAACACTTTACCAGACTGGTAATTGTTTTCTACTGCAATATATTTGCGTTGGCCAGACATCTTGAGCTTTAATGTAAAAGTAGCTGACGGGATAAACCCACTACCGTTCGACGATAATTTAGATCTACTATATAGTAACAGAATTGAAGCGCGTTGAACTAAATACGCCCCGAAAAATCGGGGCGCATCAATTAATTGATATGCATAAAAGGACTAAGCCTTAGGCCAATCGTTTTCATGCTCGGCATTGCCTAGTTTCAGCTTACGCGCCGATACCACAAAGCTTAAAGTCATAGGTGTATTGTCGTTTACTGCAATACCTTCGTTATATTGGATAATGTAACCATCTTCAAAAGACAGTTCTTTCATTTTTGCATCTTCTTCGCCTTTTTTAAAGATGATGTTGCCTGAAAGCGGCTTGTATTGGTTGTTCACCATCGATTCTATTACTGAAGTATCTTCTGTAGATTCGATTTCGATGTGGATGGTACCACCATAAACACCTGACGATGGACGACCTTTTGCGTCAACATCTCTATTTAATGAAAAGCTGCACTGTAGTACATCAAATTCTTTTGATCCTAAGTTTAAACGGGTTTTGAATGCCATTGTAGTAAAATTTAAATGTTTTTAAATGAATGAATTGCGCTGAGCGGTTGCCGTAGGGCATGGCTTTCGGCGTGTGGCGTTTTCAACCTTACACCCTATACCTCCCTACCCTCAACCTCAATTAGGCCTTCGGCCAGTCGTTAAGGTGTTCTGCATTTCCTAATTTTAGCTTGCGGGCCGAAATCTGGAACTTAAGTGTCATCGGATGATCGCCCACAATGTTTATCCCTTCGGAATATTTAACAATGTAACCATCTTCGAAATGAACTTCTTTCATTTTGGCATCTTCCTCTGTTTTCTTGATCAGAAGGGTTCCTGTAATAGGTTTGTACTGGTTGTTCACCATCGCCTCGATAATTGAGGTGTCTTCGGTTGATTCGATCTCAATGTCGATGGTACCGCCGTAAACTCCGGAAGAGGGTCTTCCTTTTGCATCTACATCACGGTTTAACGCATAGGCACAGTGAAGCACATCGTACTCCTTGCCCGAAAAATTTAATCTAGCTTTGAAAGCCATAGTTTTAAAATTTAAAGGTTAAAAATTTGATTATCAGTAGCCTCCGCTACTTTTTAATGTTAACCAAATATCAGGCCAAACGTGCCATATATTGCCTATCAGCTATAAGCAAGCAAAGTTTTTAATATACCGGATGGGCGTTTATCGCCTAAAAACGCAGTTATGAATTGCGTTTTGTGGAAAAACTGTGGAAAAACCCAAACTATATTTATTGTAACAAATACATTAGAGTAGTTAAATGCACAACAAAAATGTAGCGATTATACACAAAGTGTAGCATTTTAGGACAAGTTGTTGCAAAATGAAAGGCTGAACTTATTAGAAATAGACTATAGTCTCTTAAATCAGCTGCGATCCAAATTTCTCCATTTTAGCCAACCATTTCTGGCTGTAGTGATTTTCAAGCGAATGTAGTTCGCCTATAGTATTGGTCAATACCGGGCTCATTTTGCATTTTTCAAAAACCACTTTTTTGATAGAAAGGTAAGTAGTTTTTTTATTTGCTTTCCACTCCTTAAAAGTGGCTTCATCTAAAATGGATACAATTCTAGCCGAGCGGCCACTGAAGTTATTATTCACGTTTTGTTGCTGCGTAGCAAAAACCTGATCAGGCATAAACAAACGGTCAAAAAAGCCTTTAATCTTTGCCGGAATATGATCCACATACACCGGACAAAAAAGTACAATATGGTTGCTTTGCCTGATTGCCGTTAAGGCTTTCTGCAAATCAGGCTCTAACTCGGCAATCTGTCTATTGTTAAATAGCTTGTTCGAGTTAAATATCAGATCGATAATGGCCAACTCCCTAACGGTAGCACCAGCACTTTCTGCACCTTGCTTATAAGCGTTAATCAGGAAATTTGTAGACGCGTTTTTTTCGATATCCCCATTCAGGATAAGTACTTGCTTCATTTTTTTTGATTAATCTGATTGGGCTGATGCATTACAAAATTATAAAGAATTTGTTAAGTGTTATGCATACCCCATAAAAAAACCCAACGCCAGGGTTGGGTTTTTATTTTCAGCTATCAAAAACTATTGCTGATTATATTCTGAGCTCCAGGTGGTACTTTCATCTTCACCTTTATGTCCGTCTAGTTTTACCACAAAACTTTTGGCCGGGAAATACGGTGTAATGTGGATATCCAGGTGAATTCTGTCTTTTTGCTGTTCATCCCTTTCGAAACGCATAATCTTGAAACGCTCAATCAAACGGTCGGCGCCCTGGATGCCATCCAAAAATTTAACAATCTGTCCGCGAAGATCCTGTTCGGTTTTGGAAGTCCAGTTCTCGAAAGCCCTTCTGTTCAGGAAATCAAACAATACTTTGGTAATATAATCGAATACACGCACTACTGAATAGGTTTGTAAACCAATATTATCGCCATTGAATAGTGTTTTAGCTGAGAAAGCCATTACTTTACCGTACTCATTAACCATTGGCACTAAACCTACCCGCTCTAAATGAGAGATTTCACTTTTCTTTAAATCGAATTTCACACCATCAACTTCATTGATAGCACCATGTTTTTTACCCGCCGTAACCTGCGACATCAGGGTATAGTACATTTTACCGGCTAGAGCTGCCGATCCTGGCACGGTAAGATCATCTTCCTCGCCTACCTCTGCCACTTTACCACGGCCTACCAGCCAGTTACAGGTCATGATTACGTTTGATCTAAAGGCATCTCCGCCGGTGAAGTTGGCGGCGGTAAATAAATCAAGTACATCATCCGGCTGATCCAAATCGGCAAAATCGGTTACCAGCATCGCTTTATTGTTGTGTGCGATCTTAGCCCATCTTTCGAGTACTTTATTAGACCCCATATAACCCGGAACAACCATCAATGAATAGTTGTTACGAAGATCCAAACGATCGTAATTCTGCTTTAATTCATCATCTACATACTCTATGAAACGCGGATTATCAAGATCTTTGATCTGATCCATTGAAGCATTTAACAGCACCACGTTTTTCAGTTTGTCTGACTCGGTATTTTTATAAAATAAATGTACCGAACGGTAAGCCTGTTCCAGTTCCCTGGTACTTTCTAACGCGGTAGCAATGTTCTTATTTAAGTTTTCTTCTGCAGCATTCAGTTTTTCAGTACTTTTTTCAACCATATCGGCCACCGAACCGGAAGACTCAAGTACTTCTATCCAAAGCTGGATTTTCTTTTTCAGCTCTTCGCGTTCCTTCTTCTTTTCGTCGCCGGTTAAAAAAATCTGTTTCCGTGCTTTTCTTTCCGGATTTAAATTCTGAAGACCATCAACTGTTGCTTCCAACAAATCGAAACCGCCAACCCTGGCCAGTTTTTCTAAGTTATCTTTAAGTGATGTTTTTTCTATGGTTTTACCTTCTGCCGGTCTAAAACCTGCTTCGGATATATTTTGGTCTGCTTTTAATTCTTGAGGATTTGACATGTTTTCTCCGCGTTAAGATTATTTATTTTGCTCCAATTCATCTACAAAGTTCTTCAAAGCACTGATGAAGGCCGATTTAGTTTCTTCATCATCCAATGTAGCTTTTAAGGTTTTGTTCGATTTTAACTGTTTAATCACATTAAGCGACATCTCCCGCTCAATGTTCACATCTGTAAGGTAGTTGCTTTGATTGATGATATTTTTGACACCGAAATCGCCCAGATCATTAAAATTTAAGGTTTCGCCAACGGTAGATCCATCCTGCTTTTCAAAAGCTACTTTTACATTTGGTTTATAATGGGCAAATACTTCCTTAACGGTTTTTAGTCCTTCTACCTTTTCCGGTTTTATGGGTTCGTTATCGGTAAGTTTTTGTACGAAAAGCGTTTTATTATGGGCAATCTCCGCGAAGGCTTCTGACGTATCAATTTTCCGCTCGTTACCTCCAATTTCATAGTTAAACATAATATGTTGATTTAGATTTACGATTAATTTATACTAATAATATAATAGTTAACATTTTAACTCAATTTTTGTTCCAATATAATGGCTTATGGCTGAATAATATTCCACTCTATTTTATCTTCTTCAGCATGTTTGCTTACTTTAATCTTCGATCCTTTTTTAAGCTCGCCGGAAATGATGTATTTGGAAATCGGCCTGCGCAATAGATTTCTGATCACTGCTGATAATTGCCTTGCTCCATATTTGGGCGTAAAGCCATCTAAAGCAATCATTTTCTTGGCATCTTCTGCTATTTCAAATTCGATACCCATTTTGTTCAGCGACTGTACCAAACTGTTTAACTGAATTTCAAAAATGCGCACCACGTTACTTTCGTTAATTGGTGCAAACGGAACAATTTCAGAAATCCGGGCTAAAAATTCAGGACGGAAATGTCCTGCCATAACCTCCATTAATTGGTTTGAAGCCGGAACCACGCCTTTTCCTATCTGTTCTGCTATCCATTCGCTGCCAATATTTGAGGTAAAAAGGATAAGCGAATTGCTAAAATCTCCCTCTTTTCCTAAACGATCGTGCATATGGCCCTCATCCAGAATCTGCAAAAAGGTATCGAAAACCGAAGGGTGTGCTTTTTCAATCTCATCGAACAATAGCACCGAGTAAGGCTGCTGCCTGATTTTATTCACCAACAGACCACCTTCTTCATACCCCACATAGCCCGGGGGCGCACCATAAAGCAGGGCTGCACTGTGTTCTTCTTTAAATTCTGACATATCGAACCTGATCATTGCCTTTTCATCATTAAATAAAAACTCGGCAATTGATTTGGCCAGTTCGGTTTTACCTGTACCCGTTGGGCCCAGCAAAAAGAAAGACCCAATTGGCTGTCCTTTTTTGTTCAAGCCACTGCGCGATTCCAATATGGCATCAGAAACAGCTTTTAAAGCCTGATCCTGACCTACTACCCGTTTTTTAAGGTATTGTTCCATATTGAGCAGTTTTTCCTTCTCACCAGCCTGCAGTTTTCCCATTGGGATGCCTGTTTTATAGGCCACTATCGAAGCGATATCCTGTTTAGAAATGCGGTCGCTTTTTTCAGCAGCATATTTTTTTAATTCCTGCAGGCTGCTGTTGATATAATCCTGGTATTCATCAGCGGTTTCAAAGGCGTCAGTCTGTGTTTCATCCGTTAAACGGCCTAATAAAACCGGACTTAACTTATTTTGAAGTAAGGAATAAAGCCATTTATAATCTGCAAAACGATCAGCTTCTGATTCTTCTGTATTGGCATTTAATGTTTCTAATTCTGCCTCCAAACTGTCAATGGCCTGGTCGGAGGTATCGTTCATCATTTTCATCGCAGCCATGGTCCTGTCTAAGAGATCAAACGCGGAATCAGGCAGCCTTCTGTCTTTCATGTAACGTTTGGCCAAACGCACACATTCCCCTAAAGCATCCTGCTCAATGGTTAATGTATGGTGTTCTTCGTATTTCACTGCAAGTTTCTGCAACATTTTTATGGTACTTTCTTCATTTGGTTCATTTACCTGAAGTACTTCAAAACGCCTGCTAAAAGCCTGCTCAGGCTCAATAATCTTACGATACTCATCAATAGTGGTCGCCCCGATCACAGTGATTTCGCCACGGGCAAGTTCTGGTTTCAGTAAATTACCAATCCCAGCCCCCAAAGGACCTTTACTATCCAATAAGGTATGGATTTCATCAATAAAGAGTACCGCTTTTTCAAACTGTTTTATTTCTTTGATGATGTTTTTTAAACGGTCCTCAATTTCTCCCTTATAAGATGCACCGGCAATTAACGATCCTAAATCCAATTCGAAAAGCTGAACCGGTTTTAAACGATCGGGAACGTTCTGGTTTACAATATCAATCGCAAAGCCATCAACCAATGCTGTTTTGCCTACACCGGCATCGCCAGTTAAAATAACATTGGGTTTGGTTCTGCGGCAAAGGATTTCCATCATTTGCCGGGTTTCCTTGTCACGACCAATTATGGGGTCTGTTTTGCCATCTCTAACCATTTGCAGGCGGTCCAGGCAATATTTATACAGCGCATTGCCTGTACTTTTATTTTCCGGACCAGCATTTGTTTTATCCGGCGAAACTGCTTTCGAAATTTCTTCATCTTTTACATAGAGATCCAAAATTTCGCGTTCTTTGATCGGAAATGATTTTAACTGATCGGGCTGAAAGCCGATACCCGGTTTTGCCAGTGCGGTTAATACACAAACCGGGGTAATTAAATCTAACCCGAGTTTAATACGCACATTATCGGCTTCTTCAAAAATCACCGCAATTTCCGGGGCACCGCTAACGGTATCACTAAGGCTTGCCGCTTTTGGTTGTTCATCTATCCGAACTTCAGCCCATTCGCTGATATACTCCTCGTCTTTACCAATGGAAGTGATAAACGATCTTAAACCTACATCTTTATGCATTAATCCTTTTAACAAATGAGCTGCAGAAAACAATTCGTTTCTGTATTCCTTTGCCAGCGACTGCGCAATATGCAACGCTGTTTTTACCGATTCACTTAAATTTGTAACTGCCATAGCCTTTAGTTGGTTGCAGGCAATACTGCCGGGTTAAAATTATTTTCGGTAATGTAGTAGTAGATTTTGCCGTTCGAAATGAACTGTTGTTCAATCTGCGTAGCTCTCTTAATCTGCTGAACCGACTGATCCAATAATTTAATATAGGCTTCAAACTGATCAAGCGGCATTTTAGAGGTGTTCTTTAAATCGCTTACCGTATATTTCGATAAAAACTCATTGTTTAGAGGTAAACCTGTAACCAACTTAATGTAGTTTGTTAGCGTCATGGCCTTGATATCACCCGATGACATCTTCATACCCAACAACTGCTTAGGCATCCTTACATAGTTTTTAACCAGCTTTCTCCTGAAAGAGGATTGATCTGCCTGAAGGTTTTGCCCTAACATAATCGAAAAAACATCTACAATCTGTTTGTACTCCATATTGTTCAGTACAATTGCATATTGTAAAGTGGTCGGATTATTTTTTACTACATCGGCAGATATACTGGCAGTAGTATAATATTTAAAAGCATTATGCGGCATACGATCGGCCACTTCCATACCGACAGGCTGAGGTAATAAAGCTTCCACATCGGCTGACAGGTTTTTACGTGAAATACCTGTTAAACGGAAAGCACTATCTAAAGAGCTGATCTGGTTGACGATATCCATATTGGTTTCTTTTATAAAACGACGTAGGGCAATCGTCATACTCTGGTTGGAGTTTACCGATCCTTTGGTCGGGAAAACCACACCGCCTTGTATCAAACTATTTTTAGGATAGTCCAGATAGTAAGAAATAGAGTCTTGCAAGCTCGTGTTGTAAGGCTGAAAGCTTTTCAATCCTTCTCCCTTAACCATAGTATTTTTTCTGTACTCGGCCGCACGGATGGCTGATTCTGAAACCAGTTTGCGAGATTGGATAACAAAATCATTAAACGACTGGTTAAAATCGCTATATACCTGTAAGGCTAAAATTCGGGCATCTGCAAGGGCCACCTGCTCACTCAACTCATTGATGAGGTAATTATTGGTGCCGCCTGTGTTTCCGGTACTGCCCACTAAAATAATTAAGTTGGTTTCGTTCTTTTTTCCTTTAAATAAATTTATTCCAGCTTTTAAAGCACTAAAAACCGGACTTTCAGTAATCTCTCCATTACACCTCATGGTGTTTTTTGCCTGGTTTGATAAGAAATTCATAAACTTCCGGTAATCATCCTGGATCGGGCTTACAAAAATACCTTGCTGCCCGCAGCCGGTTTCGCCCCGGTACACTACACCGCCATAGTTTACCTTTGTACCCTTACCAAAATCGCCCATAAGGTTTTCGAATGAACCAATGGTATTGGTCATCCCGGAAAGATATTTGGTCATTGGACTTCCTCCATCCACTACAAAAACAATATTTACCTTTGTTCTATTTTTGCGCAGATTCAAATAATCCTGATAAGAAAGGGATGAACCGTTAATGGTTAATAGCTTATTATCTTTTTTATTGTAAACATCGGTGGCAATGCCAACTGTGTTTGCACCATCATCATTTGAAACAACAGGTACACTACGCAGAATCAGGTTTTCTCTTGGCAATAAGGGGTCTATCACAAAAGCAGTTCCGTTATCGATTCCGTTTTTAATGGCCATTGAGGTAGAATCATCCTTGTCGTAATCGCCAGGTTTAATGGAGGTGATGTATAAACGATCACCCCAGTGGTGTACTGCCTCAGCAGAAACCCATCCATAAACACTTTTCAGCGCACTATCTGCAACCAGCTGGTCATCAGAGCCGATCAGGTATTTTTTACCATCTTCTGATTTTTTATAGATGTAAGCAATTTCGTGCAACCTCACTTTTGCCCTTCTGTCTTTAAGTTCAGGCGTATTGTAAACCAAGATGGAATCGGTAGTATCGAAATAAAATTTTGGTTCGGTTAAGGCATTTTTGCCATTTACAATACCAATGGCTTTCTCAGCATAACCTGTTTTTTGGTTAGAGAATGCACGTTGCCATAAAAGCAATTTTGATTTTGCTATCCATCCGTAGCTGATGGCGCTCTTTTTATCATTGATTTTCCTTCCCCTGATCATGCCCGCTTTATATTTGATTAGTTTCAAATAGCCGTTCTCTTCTTTAGAAACATAAAAAGGTTCCATAAAGCTGATTTTTTTCATGATAAGGCTTCCACCAGGCGCCGTGGTTGTATAATTATCTTCACGGTCGGAAAAAACAATCCATGGTAGGCTGCTTCTGCCGGTATTATCGTTAATATCTATGGTTTCGGCCGGCCTCTCGTAAGATTTAGGCATGTATTTTACTTTTTTGCCAAAGGATGCCGGTGATTGCGCATAGGCAAACGATATTCCTAAAAATAGGATGGTTAAGGCATAATATTTTTTCATATTCTATGTAGATGAGCTTAAAATTAGGTGAAGATGTTAATCTATTTCGTTTTTGCCGGCTGAGCATCAGTGGTTGCTGTTGTTGCGGGCTGGGCAGTTGCAGAGTGTTGTTTAATATTTAATAAACTGGCACAGGTAGAGTTTGGCTTAATCGTTAACTGCGCCTCATCCACCGCTATTTCGCCTCCAAATGTTAAGCCCATACAGTACGAATAAATATCAGTCTGTTTTTTCTTACCATTCATTTCTACATTTACCGTTACTTTTTCGTTGTTGCACATGTATTTGTTAATGAGGTAGTAATAGTTGGAATTAAAATCTGCACCGTTGGCTATGGCTTGTAAGCGGGCCCTGATATCATCAATGGTTTTACGTTCTCCATCACCAGGCGCAACTAAATCTTCAACGATTTCGGCATTTGGATCGGTAATCAGAACGGTTAGAAAGGCAGGCTTACGGGCTTTATCTGACCGAAGACGGACTACATATTTTCCGGGGCTACGGTAGGTATATAAGGCTGTCTTCCCCTTAACGTCAACGCGGCCGGTTTCGCCAAAAGACCATTCAAAATCTTTTCCTGGGCCATCGCCTTCAAGCCTGATCTCTTCGTTAACCAAACCAGCCGTTGGCCCGCTAATGGTGAGTATACTATCCAAAACGGGTGTGTGCACGGTATCGCGCACGGTAACCGGAAATTCCTGACGGAGTTCACCGTCAACGGTTAAGCGCACAATATAGGTATCGGGCTTGGTATAATGGTAGGTCCCTGTTTTTGTTGTCGCTTTTTCACCATTACCAAACTCCCATAACCATTTGGAGGCCTTTGGGGTATTATCGGTGAAAACCAGATCTTCATTTAAATAAATTTCATCCTTCAGGATTCTCGCATCAATTGTCCTTTTTTCGAACAATGAACTCTTGAATAAGAAAATCAGGCCTGTTAAGAGCAGTACAGCCAACAGGATGTAGAGAATAACATAGCCCTGCGAATTTGAATTAACTTGCTTGGTGTTTGTTTCAGACATAGGTAGCGTTTTTATAGGTTGTTTTTGGTGATGTTTATCTTGCAGATATGGTTTGCTGTAATTGACGTCTATTGGTGATACAATCATCCAACTGTCTTTTATGCAGCTCGATATCTGAAATATTTCTGTTTTGTTCTTGTCTATCGTAAAATAATCTGTCGTATAACTGTGCGGTATGAACAAAGATTTTATAGCGGGAATCTGATGCCTTACGGTCAAATGCAGCTTTGATTGAGCCTAATGAAAGCTGGATATCGTTTTTAAGAAAAACGGCCTGCACATTCGGGTTATAACGGGTAATTTGTTTAAAAGTAGTATCAATAGTGGGCATGGTTTCCTTAACCATATTTTCGAAAGCCTCGTTCTCATTAATCTTTACTTCGAGTTCTTCTTTAGAAATTTCATACCGCGATTTATCGCTATAGAAAATCCCGAAGCTTAAAAGCCCTACCGTAAAAACGAACAACGCTGTAAAAAACAGGAATTGTTCGCGCCTTTCTTTTATGCTTAATTTTATCATATCGTATTAATTACCTGCCATATCTACCACTTCTTATTTTTTGTGCCGCAGATTGATTTGCCCTTTGGCATTCATTTATCCGTTCTTTATACCGCTGTATATCGCTCCTTGATTGGAAAAGCGAATCCTGCAGATCGGCCATTGCACCAACATTTTTGTTTAATTTCTCATACAGATCAAAACTCGGACTGGATTCAGTTTTTTTGGAAATCAATTCTTTGATCCGGTTATTGGCACTCTGGATATCACTAAGCAGGATACTTTGCTTGCTCATTTCGTTTGCATTATAGTCGCGATATTGGGCAAGCTCCTTAAAACGAACCTGAATAAGATCAAAATTTGTATTGATATCTTTTCTTAAGTAAGAGAGTTTATCGGTTTCTTTTACCTTTTTATCGAGTAGACTGTACTCGTAATCGGAAGCTGCAAAGAAAAGATATACACACAAAATAGAGAATAATGCAAGTAGCACAAAGTCTAAGATAAACTTGGTATAAGCACTCCTAATTTCGACGGCGTTAATAGGTTTCATAGAAGGTTAATAGTTTCGCATAACAATAGTTTAATGATTAATCTGACATCAAATTCACTTAAAATCACACATTTCTTCTCAAATTATCACCGTACTATAACAATTTTCAATATTCGTTGTTTGGTAATAAAAACGATTTTATTTCTTTTATTTTTAACAAACTTTAAGCCAAATCGTCTATGTCTGAAAATTTTTATCACAAACCCTTCAGATTTAAGTCCGTTTTTTCGGGCAGTGGCCTTCAGCCAACCGACCTGGGTAAATCGATTTCTAACCACATAGAGCTAATTATTTTTACTCGGTTTGGAGAACATCGGTTCAACAACGATTTTGGGTGCGAGATATGGGACCTTGACTTTGAATTAATTGTAAGCGAAAGTATCTGGGAGGAAAAATTCCGCAGATCGTTACTAAAATCGATTACCGACTATGAGTTTAGGATATATAATACTTCCGTTGAAGTGCACATTACCGAGGTAGAAAATGTATATCCGTTACGTAAGATAACCGAGATCAAAAAGAAAGTAGATATTAGTGTGAGGGCACTAATAAAAACCACCGGAGAAAAATACTTTTTTAATACCGCTTTATTTCTTAGCCCATTATCAACCTAAAATTAAAACGCTCAAAATATTCTACACATGAAACCAGTTTTTTATTCATCAAAAGATGAAATCAGGAATAGAATTCTAAAAAATGCCGAAGATTTTTGGAATGTTAAAGACAGTAACGATTTTGATCCACTTGTAAAGCTGATTATTGATGCCCTGAGCAATGAGCTTTTTAATGTATCCAATGATGTAAAAAACTTGGAGAATAGAATCTTCGATAAAATTAGCCGCATCCTTGCGCCGGATCATTTAACCTCATCATTACCTGCCCATGCCATCATCCATGCCCGCGCTATTGAAGAAGAGGACTATCTATCGCCATATACCCAGTTTGCTTTCAAGAAAAATATCCTGCAGGAAAACGATAAGGCTAAAAAAACAGATATTTTCTTTAGCCCTTTACACACTGTAAAAGTTAAAAATGCAGCTATAAAATACATTGCCACCGGAACTACACTCTTTAATGTAGAACACATGAGCAAACAGCCAGTGCTCAATACATTGCCTGGTTTTTCATTAGAAAAAAATACCCTGTATATTGGTTTTACCGGGATAAAGAACTGGATGGATTTTAATAAACTGAACTTATTTTTCGATTGGAAGAATTATTCAGTACCAGAAAACACTTACGACCTGTTATCGCTGGGTAAATGGTTCTATAAAGACAACGAAATTACGGCTTATACAGAAAGGTTTATGGACGAGCCTTTAACAGGTAAAATAGAAGCACCATTTCATCACAAACAGTTGCTTAATCTGGTTAAGGCCGATGTTTTACAGTTTTACAACAATAGATTTATTACGCTTGGCGATCTTAATGATTTCAATATTGATAACAGCCAGGAATTACCAGTTGCTTTCTCACACGTTTTTCAACCAAATGCACTAAACCAGATTGACCCAAAAGTGAAATGGTTAAAGGTGGTTTTCCCCGCCGGCATTAACCAGGAAATGCTGAACGAACTTCATATCTATATTAATGCTTTTCCGGTGGTGAATAAAAAGCTAAGCCAGATTAAACACCGGCTTAAAACCATGAATAATATCATTCCGATTAAAACCGAGGCGATGGACCAGATGCTTGCGGTAGAAAATCTGAAAGACAATAAAGGCAAAAGCTATAACGAAATCCCTTACACCAATGAGAATGATAAGGGGGATGGTTCGTTCTCGATCAGATATGGCGGCACGGAGCGTTTCGATACCAGAAATGCAAAAGAACTGGTCGATTATCTGTTTGAACTGCTCCGGGATGAGAAAGCTTCATTCTCTGCCTATGGACCTGATTTTTTAAGTACAATTCTTAAAAATTTAGAACAAAATATAGCACTTATCGAACAAAAGAGCCGTTCGGCGTTAAAAGACATCAAAGAGTTACCCAGCTATATTGTATTAAAACCAATTGACGATGCCGATATTTTATTTCTGGATATCTGGGTAACACAGGCCGAAGAGGCTAACCACATTAATGCCGGTAGCCGATTAGCACTATACGACAATAATAAGGTAAATGCAGAAAGTATTTTTTTGTTGAGCCAGACCAAAGGAGGCCGATCGAAGTTAAATGCAACGAACAGCGTACAGGCCTATAAATATGGATTGACCACAGCAGACCGGATTATCACCAAAGCAGACGTCATTAATTTTTGCCGTTACGAACTGGGCAATAAGTTAAAAGGCGTTACGCTGGCTAAAGGCATTATTATGGATAACAAGCCAAATGCAGGCTTTATTAAAACGATAGATATTATCATTGAACCTGCGGACAACCTTCAACTTAGTACACAAGATTGGGACGAACTTTTAAGTCTTACCCTGGCGAAATTAAAATTAAGAAGCACGATGAATGTACATTATCGGTTAATGTTGAAGCCGGCATTGTATAGGGCGGTGTAATAATAGGTGCCACATTTCAATCCGATAGCAATCGGATTGAACGCCGTATAACGGAGAGGTTTGCATAGATAGATCTCGCTTCCGCATTACATCCGCTGGAAATGAATGCATTGCGAAGGCAGCGATCGTTGTAGAACGGCTTCATACCTCATCAATGATGACCTCCGGCAGTTTTAATATATTTTTAAAGATAAACCGTGTAACCTAAATAAGCACGTTCACCATCTGCACTCAATACCGTTTCCTGTAAATCGGGTGCAGTAAGGAGTTCAACATCAACCTCAGCATCTACAGGCATTAAATAGCTTATGGCCATATCCAAAATGGCCCTGTTTTTTTGTCCTGGAATAAAACTGACCAACTCTTGTGGAGAAGTTGGACCGATATTAACATTGAAAGATTCATTTTCCGGCGTAAAACTGTCTCCTATAATGGTATCGATGCCTAATGCCCCCGAACCCAACTCAACCTGTAGGTGGTCTGCAATTTTTATCGGCTTAACATGAGCTGTGGCATTTACAACGGCGATTGGCAAATTAAATAATGCGGTAAGCACCTTCGAAACAAAATCGATATCGTTTCTCTTTTGTTGAATTTCAGGCAACAGGTGCATCCAAATGATGCTCTGCTCCTTGTTTAGCAGGTTAAATTCATCCCATCCGAATTCAAAGATCCGGCTTAAATCAGAATAGGTTGTTTTTTTGTCGAGCATGTTTTCATACAGCTCGGTCATGATTCTTACATGGTTAATTTCGGCATCAAATGGCGTAAAAAATAACCGTGCCTGTTTTTCTTCTTCCCTCCGTTCTCTGATATCCTTAATCATGGATTCTTCATCCATACCCGCACTACCCGTTGGCGGCCGGTGGAAAAGCCCTTCGGGCAGCATATCATATAAACCTTCCCTATTGGTGCTGATACGGATACGATCCTGCCTTCTTTTTTCGGAATAATAAACGCTGGTATTTTCAATGTCTTTTGCAAAAGCCCGTTTATCAGGCCCTAAGGGGATAATTTCAACACGATCGGCTGCTATAACATCACGTTCTATCAAATCGGCTGCATGAGCCACCGCCTTGTAATCCGTAAAGAGTTCGTTATTAATAAAAGTTTCGTTTTTCATGTAAACTTTAAGCTTGCAGTTTTGTTATAGGATTGATTTTTGTTATCGAAAAAAATAAGAATCATATCAAATACGAAAGATACTATATTTGTAGTACATCACATCTATAAAAAATTAATGGACGTTAAATCATTTTTTATTCGCTTTCTTCTGTTTCCGCTGATCTTTATGGTCTCAACGGCGGTACTCTCTTTCATCAACAAAAAGAACCAGTTTTTAAATAACAAAAAACTCATTGTAAGTGTTCTGATCATCGGAATTATTTTAGCCATTCCGGGCTTTCTAGGCTTCCTCAATTTTAATTTTATGCCCTGGGGCTACATTATATGCTGCATTTTCTATATTTTAATGGGTGTAGTGTTTGTTTATTTACTAACAAAGTATTACCCGAAGGATTTGCTGGAACGTAAATTATTTATCTTTTTTGCCACCTTGGTTGCGGCCATTTTATCAGTCTATTTATATCAGCTCGCCTTTAATTGGTTAAGCTCAATAAATTTTGGCTGGTTTGGTGCGGGCAGCATTGCCTGTTTCTTTGTTCCGCTTCTTTTCTGGTGGGCCTATGTGTCACTGCTGAGCATTCCGTCTGAAATCTACAAAATATGGAAGTATCCTGATACTCCGCTGGATATCAATATGGACCATGTAGATTTCAACAGGCTTTTGGTGCTGGAGTTGGAACTCTATAAAAGGAGCACCGATCCTGAACCATTAAAAGTGAAGGTCAAAGCTGTAGAAAACATGAACTTTGGCATCTGGTTTCATAAGTTTATTGACGATTACAACCTGAAGTTTGCCAAAAGCCCGGTGGAGTTCAGAAGCGAGGACCAGGAGAATTATAAATGGATTTTTTTTATTAAAACTTCCTTTTTTAAACGCAATATCTTCATAGATCCCGATCTGGATATCATTGAAAACGGCATTACAGAGAAAATGACCATTTACGCTAAACGCGTATCAGAAAACGTAAATAAGCCTAACGAAGTTGGCG
This sequence comes from Pedobacter suwonensis, assembly GCF_900111825.1. Lineage (GTDB taxonomy): Bacteria > Bacteroidota > Bacteroidia > Sphingobacteriales > Sphingobacteriaceae > Pedobacter > Pedobacter suwonensis. The sequence continues at coordinate 170,966 of NZ_FOJM01000008.1, read as the reverse complement.
AAAGTGCTATCTTTATCTAATCTATAAAAAACATCTACCATGATAAAGCCGCTTAAATATAAATCCATCAACTGGATTAATGGCATGAAGCTGTCCAGTGATCATTTTACAGTAAGTGATCTCTATTTGCAGGATTTTGTGAGAGATGCCGTATCGCTACAGCTCAATAACAGCAATTACGGATTTTTACCTCCATTTGCTGGTTATAAAAGTTCGCACGACATCGAAATTATCGAAAAAGCAACCAATCATATCGAAATCAGAGTGAGATATTGTAATGCGGTTACCCCCGAGGGCTGCCACATTGATATTACACAATCTGATAATATGGATACCTTGGTGCACAACCATTATTTTGGCCAGTCAGAACCACGTAACTATGTTATTCTGTTGGTTGTGAGTCCATTTAACCGGGTACCAACAGGCACGCCAAACCCTGAGGAAAGCCCGATCCGCTATCCGGAGTTGGCTAAAAGTTATTCAATTACCGTTTTACCAGAAAGCGAAGTGCGTTCGCAAACCGCCGACAGCTATTTTTTAACGATCGGTCAGGTTTATTACGAGAATGGAAGATTGTCCATCAATAATAGTTATATCCCGCCGAGCTCAACCATAACCAGTCACCCGGCATTAATTCGATATTACGAATCGTTCAGTGTTTTATTAAACGATCTGCAGCTGGCGGCTTTCAAAATTATCGACAAGACAGGAGGGCGTGATAATATTACACCGCTGGGCAAAAACATCCGTCTGATTTCTGAAAAAATTGTGGATTACATTGCCGGCTTATTTTACGAATACAGAAACATTGCACACCGTGAATCGCCCGTTGTTTTAACCGGTTATTTCTCCAGTCTGGCACATATCTTTTTTACCGCCATCAAACTGATTGATCCGCGTGAACGGGAAGAACTGCTCAAATATTTTTACGAGTGGAAAGATGTTACCCCTGGAAATTTTGAAGAGCTTTTGGCCAAAACCATCGAGTTGGTTTATGATCACAAACAGATTAACAACAGCATGGTAATGGTCAGCGAGTTTATGAACGTATTGGTAGCACTTTGGAATAAATTAAGTGGATTAGAATACATTGGCCAGCGTAAGGAAAATATCGTGGTTGCCGAACAGCAGGTGGTACAACAGGTACAGGCCAGAAAAACCTGGACATTGCTGGATTAAAATATTTCTCGGAGTAAATTTTATACCGGAGCTGTACCCCTTAAAAGCGGGTACAGCTTTTTTATTGACTTAAACTCAGCAGGCCTAATCGAAAGCAACTTGATCTGCCCCTGAGATTTTACCAATATGACATGCACATTTACCGCCAGTTACTTTAACAACAACAGATTTTGTTTGCTGGGTATCTACAGAAGTACCTGTTATTTTTAAATCATCGCCCTGTTCAGATAAGTCAGGTTTATTTTGGTCATCAACAACAATAAATACACCTTTCGTAGTGCTCGTAGAGACACTCGAATTAGCCGTTATCCGCTTTCCTGTTCGCTGGTTAATTACGTTGAAATCCTTTACCTCAGCACCAGCACCTTTATTATCTACAAATTTAATCATTACCGAAACAAATTCCTCAGTACAGATTTTAGACCCACAATCAGATGTTGCTTTATTTTTTTTACAGTTTAGTAAGGCAATGCTTACCAACAATACGAGCATTATTTTTTTCATCATATATTTTTTAAGCAAAAACGACAAAACCTATCAAAACGCTACAGGGTAAGTTAGGATGAGCATATACAAAGAAACAGCAACACAAATAAAAAACTACAACAATACAAAACTAAGAATACAAAGAAGTAGAAACATTTGTATAATAAATTTGCTGATTATTAGCTATCTATCGCATCGGGATACACTTATTTTGCTTTCCTAACCAATATATATTTCATTATGAAAAAACAAAATTCACTAACAGGTGTAACCAGGAAGGTTACTTTTGTTGCAGCTGCAACCTTAGTGTTTGCAGGCATTGCAGGTTTAACAGGCTGTAAAAAAAATGAAAAGATGGAGCCAGAGGCTGTTACTGCTTTACCTCCTTCAAACAAAGCTGTCGCTACGGTAGAATCCTATCAATCAGGCACTAATAACGGCTTTTTCTGGTCTCTTTGGAAGAGTGACGGCGCAACCGGCACCGTTAACTATGCCAATGGTAGCGGTGGAAATTACAGTGTGAACTGGAATGGATTTAACGGTAATTTTACCTGCGGTAAAGGTTATTCAGTAGGATCGCCAACCTATAAGATAGGATATAACCTGGGCGCCTATTCAAACTCGGGTGGTGGCACTTTTGGCTGGTACGGATGGAGCAGAAGCCCTTATTATGAGTATTATGTGAATGAAACATGGGGTGCAGTTTCACCACACGATGGTACTTATTTAGGCACATTTGAAACGGATGGTGCAGGTTATAACGTATGGACCAGATGGATGGCAGGTAAAAATATCGACGGTGGTGATGGTTTCAGGCAGATTTACAGCTCAAGGGTTACAAAAACATCTACCGGACAAAATCATACCATTACTTTTGCCAATCACTATAACAAATGGCAAAGTTTAGGATATACCCTAGGTCAGTTGAACATTCCAGCTATTATGGTTTCGGAAACATGGGGTTCAAATACAAATGGTAACATTAATTGTACCATTTGGGCACAATAAAATATTTGTTTAATCACTTTATGTAACATACTGCCCGACCGCAAATCGGGCAGTATATTGTACAGCTATTTTTGTCCACTTACGTGAATTGATGACACTTAAATATATTTAACAAAGATTATCATGAGAACTATACTTTATTGCTTTGCTGTCTGCATTTCCATCCTATCCGCCTGCAATTCGCCAAAAGCTAAAAATGGGAATGGAAATAAAAATTCAATAATCGGAAAATGGCATCGGTTTTCGACCGCAAATGGCTATAGTGAATTTGATATCGATTCGCAATCTGTAGTTTTCTATAACCAGAAAGTTGGCCGCTTTAAACTTCCTTATAAAATAGAAAATGATTCTTTAAAATACCTTACCAAAGATTATGAAGCCAAGATTACAAATTATGGCGACTCGCTTCTTTTAGATGGGAATGATGGCACGCAAGCCGTTTTGCACCGATTTAAAGAACCGGATATTCCTTTTAAAACGATCCCTGAAGAAAAGGATTCTTTATCATTTGCATCATACATCGCCGATTTCGACAAAAGATTGATCGGCGAGTTTGAAAAAGCCGGCATCAAGATTTCTAATCCAATGGAAAAACAGAACAGCCCGGCATACGAGGAACTTCTAAAAAAGAAAACGGGAAGCAGGTGAACGATGTTTGACGGGCCTTACAGAGCGCACTACTGAATATCATTCTTCAATTTTTATCCGTTGTATTTTTAAATATGCCAATTTAAGCTTTCCAGAAAATGAAAAAGCCTGTAAACATTTAATTTACAGGCTTTACTTGAATAAACTTTTTTTTTTGCGGAATGGACGGGACTCGAACCCGCGACCTCCTGCGTGACAGGCAGGCATTCTAACCAGCTGAACTACCACTCCTTTTGTTCTCTTTAAAGTTTGAACCTCTTTCCCTTTTCAGGATTGCAAATATAGACACTATATTCAGTTTATCAGCATAGTATCCGATTTTTTTAATCCCTAAGCCCGTAACACACTGATCCTCATTCTATATATTTAATTGTATCTGTTACAAAACAAAAACCTTAACTTCTTTTGTTACGGCTTGTTTAGTCACCAATACTTTTTTCATCATCTTTCTATTCATAAGAATAGCCCTTTATCACAGTTAATAAACAAAGTCAACTGCATAACGCTATTTACTCAACAATTTCAGCAAGTGTGGATACAGATCATCAATCTTTTTCTGAGGAGCTGCCGATTTTGCCTGCTCTAAACACGACACAAACAGCTCCATTTTCGGGAAGCCGCGCGCTGTCATCAAACTGATTACATTATTTCGGGTTTCAGCATAAAGCGCTTTATTATAATTGTCCTGGCAATACAGCAAAAAAGTACCAAAGGTCATGTACTCGTTGAAGACCTGAACCGGCGTTGGATAAGCATAGGTGCCATCAGCTTTCTCATTTACCCAGGTTGCCCTATCCTTAAATACACTATCTATGCTGACTTTATGCAAATTTGATGGCACCCCTACATAGTTATGGTCTATTTCTGAAAACATCACCCTTGTATTGAAAAGTTCGTTTTGGATTGCCGAAAGTTTAGGATCATGGTCAAGCATGGGAAGCACCATAACGATCTGCCTAAAGCCTTTGTCTTTAAACTCAGTGGTATAATTGAGCCCGTTAATGAGGGGCGAACACAAAATCAGGTAGCTGTTGATGCTGGTTTTGAAGTTCTTTTCGAGCCATTTCCATTGTTTATCCAGGTCTGTACCGGACTTATATTCTGCAATTATTTTAGTATAATATGGCTTTTGCTGACTATAAAAATCCTGAAACCGCGATTTTTTAGCAAACGCTTCTATATCTTTTTTATAGGTATCTAACGGATTGGTGCTGATCACCATATTAGCCACGCCACGCGCCGGAAAAATGTAATTAGGGTTGCGCTTTAGTGTAGTTCCCGAAAAATCATAAGACATCGCATTTCCGGAGATGAAAATATAATTATAGAGCGAAACGTTCAGCAATGAATCAAAGGTTTTTATGATGGGCTCGTTTGCATATGGCTTAAAATGTTTGAGTACATCCTGATAGTATGTACCACTTTGATTCACCATATCATCATTGCCAAGCCCGGTTTTAGTAATGGCCAGCATAATGTGCAACAGTTCTTTAAGGGGCGGTATCTCTATGCGGGATTTACCATTGTTTGCCTTTTGAAAAGCTTTGTCAAAGCTTGCTTTTTCCTGCGCATTGGCGCGTAATAAACCTGTTGTTAATAACAGTAGTAGAATAGTAATTTTTTTCACGGGGTTTTATGGCGTAGTTTTATTGATGGGCAAATATAAAAATCAGGGCTTAAATGCTAGGTATTTTGCAGATTTTGATCATAAAAAAAACGCTTAATTACCAATCTGACATTTTTTATAATTCAACTTTGTTTGCCGACTTGGCGGTACTCGAATCTACGCTCTGTAACTGCAATTTATTGCCATGATATACTTGATTTAGAAGCCGTAGTTCAATGAGGATATTACCTGGCACTATTTAACTTATTGCAGACATCTGATCGAAACAGCATATACCATTGCTCATATTAGATCGTAATACTTATAAGCTTAAAATCTGCAAGCTTTTCTTGTGTAAAAAGAAAAACTTGCAGACTTAATTATTATTTCATTAAATTGATTATCATTAATATTCGTTTTTACAATCGCTAAATCTAGCATACCATTTGCCATCGTAATAGTAATCTACCAATTGACATCCGTTTTCATCTCGAAGATTAGACACAATATACTTAGGCCCACCAGCTAAACCACCTAATACAGATTTAGAACTTTTGAAATCTAGTTGCTTATTTTCCAATGAAGACAGGCCTTTTTGCATCTCTTTTAACTTGATCATTTCTTTAAAGTTTAATATTTGATTGATAATCGCCAACTTACCCTAGCGTTCAGGTTTTGGTTAATTTGCTATTTATAAACATCAGTTATACCTCAACGAAAAACATTATACAAATAGCTAACTATTGTGATATAAATTTAATTTGCCAGCACTACCACTATAATTTATTTGAAAGTTGAACATAAGCGTTTGATAATGCAAGGCATGTTTGATATTTGTTAGATTTCAATAAATATTCGTAACGTTTATCAATAAATGTGCTAAAGGACTCTGCAACACGATCGAGAAGAGATGGTAAAAGCAGAATGCTCAATCTGGAGTGATATAGCATATTAAATTGACCTGGTTACTTACAACATTTGAATAATCTGGTTTCGATATCAAAGGCGAGGATTTTTACAACAATTTATTTAAGGGTAATGATGAAATAATCTTATATTGATGTCGCATTTAAATTAAAATCGCCTTCGAACTGACATGAAATACATTTATCTACTCGCTTTTACTTTTTGTTTTCCTTCGCTAATTCACGCGCAACAACACCATTCAAAAACCGTCAACACCGATGATATTGACCGTTATTGGCAAGCATATGACAGCGTTGTAACTACTATTGATACTGCAAAGCAAGTCGATATTATGCAAAGGCTATATGTGGACAAAGGTACTCCGGGGCTGAAAGCTTTTATGAAAGCCCGAGACTACGATGCAAAATTGTGGGTTACACTGATCCATAAATATCCTAAGTTTTGGAAGAGCATCAGGAGCAACACGCTCAGTATTAAAAAACAGGTGCCGGCCATTACGAGTAGTATAGATAATTTCAGGAAATTGTATCCCGAAATGCGCCCGGCTAAAATGTATTTCACCGTTGGCGGCCTGCGTTCAGGCGGTACCACTACAGATGATATGGTTCTTGTGGGAACAGAAATTGCAACGGCAGACAAAAATACCGAAGCCTCGGAATTGAGCGACTGGTTAAAAAATGTATTTAAAGATCAGCAGACCTCGAACCTGGTTAGCCTTAATGTTCACGAATATGTGCATACACAACAAAAAGCTGGTGACGGGGTTTTGCTTGCACAAACAATTATGGAAGGATCGGCTGATTTTATTGCGGAACTGGTAACCGGCAAGAAAAACAACAATGCTTATATGAGATACGGCCGTGAGCATGAGCAGGAGCTCAAAGAAAAGTTTCAAATTGAAATGTTTGGCACCAATACAGATAACTGGCTGTATAATGGCTCTAAAAGTCCTCATCCGGATCTGGGCTACTTTATGGGTTATGTTATCTGTAAGGCTTATTATCAGCATCAAACCGACAAAAAACTGGCGGTTAAAAAAATCATAGAATTGGATTACAGCAATGAAAAGCAGGTTTTAGATTTTCTTAAGGATTCGGAATATTACAAGGAGCCGCTTAACAAGGAGGAGCTATTAAATAAGTTTAAAAAGCTGCAACCGCTGGTGGTAAGCCTTACGCCAGACATTAATGGAAGGGAAGATGTTTCTGCATCTTTAACTGAACTCACCGTCAATTTCTCTGAACCCATGGGCGAAGGTTATTCGATTAACCTGGGAGAAGGCGGTAAAGAGCATTTTCCTCTTTCGGGTGTAATAGGTTTTACAGACAACCGTAAATCATTTAAGCTTAAATTAGCCTTAAAATCCGGGCAAACTTATGATTTTGTAATTACCGATAGATCATTCAAGTCCAAAACAGGTTATCCATTACAACCGTATACTGTGCATTTTAAAGTAATGTAGTTTATTCGCCCGCAACCATCCCCCTTGATCTGCCGGGAGCAGAACAGACTATGGTAGAAGGCATGTGAAATGAAAATAGTAAAAAACAAAGCTATGTGTTTTTATCCTGCCCCCCAAGAATTCCGCTTGATCCCAAGAATTCCGCTTGATCCGCTTGATCCCGGATTATTGCCACAACTGTAAAACGAAAAAGCCTCAACTTTTTCAAGTTAAGGCTTTTTGCGGAATGGACGGGACTCGAACCCGCGACCTCCTGCGTGACAGGCAGGCATTCTAACCAGCTGAACTACCACTCCTCTTGTTCTTCTTTAAAGTTCGAACCTCTTGTCTCTTTCGAGGTTGCAAATATAGAGACTATATCTTAATTCGCAAATTTTTTTTTAAAAAACATTTAACTACTTAACCAACAGCACCTTCCTGCATCTTCTCTGCATTTTCTGCAAACTGAAGCGCATCAATAATTTCCTGAATGTCGCCATCCATAATCGCTGGCAGGTTATACATGGTTAAGCCGATACGGTGTTCGGTAACGCGGCCCTGAGGGTAGTTATAAGTTCTGATCTTCGCAGAACGGTCACCGGTTGACACCATTGTTTTACGCTTAGCAGCAATATCCCCGTTCTTTTTCTGCAATTCGATATCGTAAAGCTTACTGCGCAGCATTTCCATTGCAATTATACGGTTACCCAGTTGCGAACGTTCACGCTGGCAAACCACTACGATACCCGATGGTTTATGTGTTAACTGCACCTTGGTCTCCACCTTGTTTACATTCTGCCCACCAGCACCACCTGAGCGTGAGGTCTGCAGTTCAATATCGGCAGGGTTAATATAAAGATCAATTTCTTCTGCTTCCGGCAAAACAGCTACCGAGGCAGCTGAAGTATGCACACGACCCTGGGTTTCGGTATCTGGTACACGCTGCACACGGTGTACACCACTTTCGTATTTCAGTTGACCATAAACATCTTCACCGCTCACTTTTAAGATAACCTCTTTGTAACCACCCGCTGTACCTTCAGTCACATCAACCACTTCAACATTCCAGCCTTTAGATTCGAAATATCGGGTATACATGCGGTATAAATCGCCGGCAAATAAAGCTGCTTCATCGCCACCCGTACCACCGCGGATCTCAAAAACGGCATTTTTAGCATCTTCCGGATCTTTAGGAATCAACATCAAACGGATATTACTCTCCATTTCTTCCTGTTGCTTTAACAGCAGATCGAGTTCCTCTTTTGCCATTTCGCGCATTTCAGGATCCTTTTCAGTAGCTAAAATTTCTTTGTTGGCATCGATGTTGCTCATCACATTTTTGTAGATTTTGTACTCGTCTACAATCTTGCCCAAGTCTTTGTATTCTTTATTTAAAGCTGCAAAACGTTTCATATCCTGAATTACATCCGGATTGCTCAACGATTCCTCTACATCTTCCCAACGCAGCTTTATAGCTTCTAATTTATCTAACATATTTATTGTTGTTGAAATTCCTGATGGTTGGCATAGGCCCAAAAATTCAGGAAATGCAAAAATAAGGAAAAAAGATGAATTAGTTAGTTGGGGAGAAGGGTTAATTGGTTAACTGTACGGGCATTCAGCAAATGAATCGGAAAAAGGAAAGTTATTTTACTATTGGAGGTTTTGGAAATGAGCGGTTCCTCCCCTATGGCGGCCAGCAGTCCCGCTATCCCTCCAAGTCCTCGCTGCGCTCCGGGCTTTCCGTTCTATCGGGTTTAGGTACAAAGTATGGCAGATTTTTGGCTTAATACAACCTCAAATAGTAGTACCGGCCTCCCTTAATAAACGGGATTGCAGTGGCAGCTCCCGATTTTTCACCGGGACTATAACGGAAAGCCCGACGAACATTAAACAATGCTACAGACACTGCTTTCCAAAAACACATCAGTTTTAAGTTTAAAGATCGATTAACAGGTAAGGCATTATTTTAGCAGTTTTGAAAATGGACGGTTCCGATACTATGGCGGCCAGTAGTCCCGCTATCTCTTCAAGTCCTCGCTGCACTCCGGGCTTTCCGTTCTATCGGGTTTAGGGACAAAAGGCAATGCATCCTGCGACGGGAAAGCCCGATCAACATCAAACAAACCTACAGGTATTACCTTCCTAATGCAGCAATATTATAGTTTAGGATTATAGTATTCTAATTTTAAATCTATCCCATCAAACACCCCGTAAGAGTTATAATTAAGCCATTCGCCAATATTTACATACCGGCTACCATTGCCTAAATCAATATCGAGCGGCAGGTGTCTGTGTCCGAAAATAAAAAAATCGAAATGTGCTTTCTGGAGTTGCTCTTTAGCATAAATGGCCAACCACTCTTTATCTTCTCCTAAAAACACCTCTTTTTCCGTTTGTGCGGCCCTGCTACCCTGGCTCCACGCGCTTGCGATACCGATCCCGAGGTTTGGATGCAAACGTGCAAATAACCATTGGCAAAACCTGCTCCTAAAAATCTTTCTCAAAAATTTATATTTATGATCTCCAGGCCCTAAGCCATCGCCATGGTGCAGGTAAAATTTCTTTCCACCGCGCTCAATCACCAGCTCATCACTGATGATCTCCATGCCAATTTCCTGAGTGAAATAATTACGCACCCACATATCATGGTTACCCTTAAAAAAATAGATTTTTATCCCTGCATCAGTCATAGATGCCAGTTTACCCTGTAAACGAATAAACCCCTTGGGGATGACTTCAGCATACTCGAACCAGAAATCGAAAATGTCGCCCATCAAAAACAACTCACCACAATTTGGTTCAATAAAATTCAACCAATCCACAATCCGCGCTTCACGGGCACGGCTTTCAGCATAATTGGGTGTTCCTAAATGAAAATCAGAAGCGAAGTAAATATTTTTTGTCATGTACAAATTCAAAGGTAAGGGAAATAAGGGAAAAAGGCCAAAGCAGAGAGACTAAAGCAATAAAAACGAGTCACGATTTTTAACAGCTGGTTTGATTTTTTCTACTTACAATTTTTGGGAAACCGCTGATAAATTCGAGTCCTAACCATCCTGTTTTAATTCTAAACCTTAATGAATCGCCTTCTTCTACATTTTTAAACTTAAGGTACCAATAAAAAAAACCAGAAGTTTCCAGCATTTCCATTCCGGTTAACTGTACCATGTAGCGAATATGCCGGTAAGTACGCTCAGTCTTTTGTTTCTTAAAGGTACATTCTATTTCGGTTACCGATTTTAACTTCAGCCGGTTTAGAAGCAACATGATTACATCTCCAACCCACATCTTACCAACAAGTATCAATATCAAAACAACAATGAATATACACCATACTTTAAACACTGTCGAACTATCTTTAAAAAGAGCAGGGGTATAGTAAATAAACCGGGCGATAAAAGGCAGGCTAAAAACATATGGCAAATATTTTTTCCATCCTTTCCACCTCATATCCGCTGGCAGTACATGAATATCGAATACGAGCAAACACAAAACCGGGCAAAACAGCACATAATAGGACCAATTAGCCGGATTGAATAGCAGGTACATACTAAATGGCAGTAACGCAATGGCGAGCTGCCAGGATTGAGACATCAGTATAAAAACCACCGCCCAAATCCCGGTTAAAAATAAGGCCAAACCAAAATATTCGTTCATCATCAATAACTTAATCAGTGCCATTCACTAAATTAGCATTTCTCTTCAATCAAAAATTATGAAAAAACAATTTGTATTAAGTTTATTTGCACTAAGCCTTTTTGCCTGTAACCCAGGTAAAAAACCTGCAGAAAAAATAACATTGATGAAATATCCTGAAACAAAAAAAGACAGCACAAAAGATAATTATTTCGGTACAACCATTGCCGACCCCTACAGGTGGTTAGAGAACGACACCTCGACAGAAACAAAAGCCTGGGTAATGGCCGAAAACAAAGTCACTCAAAATTACCTGGAGCAGATTCCCTATCGTGCCGATATAAAAAAGCGACTAACTGAATTATGGAACTACCCGAAAGAAAGCGCCCCGTTTAAAGTTGGTGAGTATTATTTTTTCACCAAAAACGATGGCCTTCAAAACCAGAATATCTGGTTTATTAAAAAAGGGTTAGAGGGCAAAGAAGAAGTTTTTCTCGATCCCAATACACTTACCAAAGATGGTACAGCGGCCATTTCAATGCTCGGTTTCTCGCACGATAAAAAATACCTGGCCTATTCCGTTGCGCAGGCCGGGTCAGACTGGAGCAACATTTACGTAATGGATATTGCCAGTAAAACCAAATTAGCCGATGAGTTAAAATGGACTAAATTTTCTGGTGCAGCCTGGAAAGGCAATGGTTTTTACTACAGTAAATTTGACGAGCCTGCCAAAGGAACCGATCTTTCTGCAGCCAACAAATCCCAAAAGGTATATTTCCACAAATTGGGAGATCAACAACAAAATGATCAGTTAGTTTTTGAAGACAAGACCAATCCTAATTTATATTTAGGTGCAACCGTTACAGAAGATGAACGTTTTTTGGTGATTTATGCCAGTGCGGGCACTTCGGGCAATGCATTATATTATCAGGATTTAAAAATACCAGATAGCAAAATAGCGCCCCTGATTAAAGGTTATGACCATAATCACAGCGTTGTTGACAATATGGGCGACAAATTATTGGTGAACACGGATTTAGGAGCAGAAAACAAACAGGTTGTTTTAGTCGATCCTAAAAATGCAGATCCTAAAAACTGGCAGAAAATTATCCCTGAATCCAAACTGGCTTTGGAAGGTGTTGGAACTGGCGGAGGGTTTCTTTGGGCTACCTATTTAAAAGATGCGAGTACCAACATTATTCAGTTTGATTTGACCGGAAACAAAATCGGCGAAGTAAAACTACCGGCAATCGGAACCGTGGGAGGTTTTGGGGGTTACAAAGAAGATAAAGAATTTTTTTATACTTTTTCTAATTTTACCACTCCAGGCAACATTTACCGTTACGATGTAGCCAAGAACGAATCAGTCTTATATAAAAAGTCCGAGCTAAACTTCAATACAGATAATTATGAAACCAAACAGGTATTTTATCCCTCGAAAGATGGCACCAAAGTACCCATGTTTATCGTACACAAAAAAGGCATCAAACTGAATGGTGATAATCCGGTTTACCTTTATGCATATGGCGGCTTCCAGGTAAGTTTAACACCAGGATTCAGTCTCTCCAGGATGTTGTTCCTGGAACGCGGAGGCATCTACGTTCAACCTAGCTTACGTGGAGGAAGCGAGTATGGCGAAGCTTGGCACAAAGGCGGCATGTTAGCTAAAAAACAAAACGTTTTCGATGACTTTATAGCCGCAGCGGAATACCTCGTAAAAGAAAAATATACCAATCCTAATAAAATTGCGATTTCGGGAGGTTCAAACGGCGGTTTATTGGTTGGTGCCTGCATGACCCAACGCCCCGATCTATTTAAAGTAGCTTTACCAGCTGTAGGCGTTTTAGATATGCTTCGCTACCACAAATTTACCGTTGGCTGGGGTTGGGCAGTTGAATATGGCACCAGCGATAAAAAAGAGGACTTTGATTACCTGATCAAATATTCGCCGTTGCATAACATCAAAAGCGGCGTTAATTATCCGGCAACTTTAATAACCACTGCCGATCATGATGACCGTGTAGTACCGGCACATTCATTTAAATTTGCAGCAACGCTACAGGAGAAATATAAAGGTAAAAACCCGGTTTTAATCCGGATAGAAACCAATGCCGGACATGGGGCAGGTAAACCCACAACCAAATTGATTGAAGAAGCAACCGATGTATGGAGTTTTGTATTTCAGAATTTAGGGATGAGTTGGTAGCGTTCTTTTGTTATTCTGAACGCAGTGAAGAACCCGGAGGCTCTGCGAAGCAAATCTTTTTATGACTATTGGAACTTAAAAGGCAAAAGATCCTTCGTTCCTCAGGATGACAAAATTATTTTCCCCACTAAACCTATAGACCAATTATAATTTGCTTTAAAACATTAAAAACCTTTAACTTTTGCTTTCGGTTAGCTCAAAGCATATAAAATACTGAATATAATAGGATTGCAAAATTATCTAGAATATTTCTAAATAGCTGATTTGGTAAGACTTTATTTCGTAACTTTGCGTCAAATTTTTCTTTAATGATCACTACTGATATAGCCGTAATAGGCGCTGGTCCGGTTGGTTTATTTGCCATTTTTGAAGCCGGTTTATTAAAAATGCGTTGTCATTTAATTGATTACCTTCCTCAGGTTGGTGGTCAGCTGTCTGAAATTTATCCTAAAAAACCGATTTACGATATCCCTGGTTATCCTTCTGTACTGGCACAGGAACTTATCGACAATTTAATGGAGCAGGCCAAACCTTTCCATCCTACGTTTACTTTAGGTGAGCGTATTGAAGGTTTGGAAAAGCGTGGTGAAGCTGATTTTGTTTTAACGACCAATATGGGTACCGTTATCGAAGCTAAAGTTGTAGTTATTGCTGGCGGTTTAGGTTGTTTTGAGCCGCGCAAGCCTGCTGTAGAAAATTTAGAAAACTTTGAAAATGGTAAAGGTGTAAACTACATGATCCTTGATCCGGAGAAATATCGAGACCAGAAAATGGTGATTGCCGGCGGTGGTGACTCTGCTTTAGACTGGACCATTTACCTGGCAGAAGTTTGTTCTGAACTGACTTTAGTGCACAGAAGCGAAAGTTTCCGTGGTGCCCCTGATTCGGTTGCAAAAGTAATGGCGTTGGCAGAAAGTGGAAAAATCAATCTGATTTTAAACAGCAACCTACAGGCCGTACACGGAACAGATAAATTGGAAAAGGTTGAAATTGTACAGAACCGTACCATGGAAAAAACAGTTGTTGAAGCTGATCACTTAATTCCTTTGTTTGGTTTGAGCCCTAAGTTAGGTCCGATTGAAGACTGGAACTTAAACATCAGCAAAAGTGCAATTGAAGTAAATGTTGATGATTACTCGACCAATATTCCAGGTATTTACGCCATTGGTGATATCAATACCTATACCAACAAACTCAAATTGATTCTTTGCGGTTTCCACGAGGCGGCATTAATGAGCCACAGCGCTTATTCTTACATGAATCCTGGCGTGAAATATACGATGAAATATACCACTGTAAACGGAGTTTCAGAATTTTAAGCTTTCTGTTATATTTGCGCTAATAAAGAAAGCAAAATGGAAAACAACATTAATATATATATGCAGGAGCCGGATGGCTCGGTTACAGAACACGTTGCCCCAACCGATATGGGCCTGAGCCTGATGGAGTTTTTAAAGGCATCAGAGTACGATATTCTTGCTACTTGTGGCGGAATGGCTTTATGTGCAACCTGCTGTGTTGATGTATTGGAAGGCGAAGAAAAACTTAATGAAATGACAGATGATGAGTATGCCATGCTGGATACTCTGCCTGACCTGTTACCAAACTCACGTTTAGCCTGCCAATTGCAATTAAACAATAATATGGATGGATTAAAAGTGAAATTACACGGCGTAAGTTAAGTAGTAAAAAATCATAACAAGAAAATGGCGATATCAAAAGTATCGCCATTTTTGTTGGCTAAAATTAGACCTCCCAGGTTTAAAAAACCTGAGAGGTCTGGAGTATTTGATGCAGCTGCCTGTGTTTTTAAACCTGATAAAGCGAAAAGCCCGGAGCGCAGCGAGGACTTGCAGCGATAGCAGGACTATCATCCGCAAAGACATCAGAACCTATCATTTCCAAAAAACAAATCACGCTATCAACTTTGAGGATTAAAAATCTTTAACTCTACAGCCGGGATTACAAATCCCGACTAACGGTGCACACCTACAATTCCTTACGCAAATCCACCGCGACTTGAGTTTACAATCCCGGCCCTTCTTATTGTAGAATTTTAATCCACACGGAACACAGCAAAAGTTCTTGAGTACCGGCCTTTGTTGTTAAACCTGATAAAGCGAAAAGCCCGGAGCGCAGCGAGGACTTGCAGCGATAGCAGGACTACCATCCGCCAAGACATCAGAACCCATCATTTCCAAAAAACAAATCACGCTATCAACTTTGAGGATTAAAAATCTTTAACTCTACAGCCGGGATTACAAATCCCGACTAACGGATATTTACTTTCTGCTTTTCTACATTCCAGCCATATACCTCTATCGCCAGATTACTTTGTTTACCTGTATATTCTACAGTTATCGTTTTGCTTTCTCCAGGTAAAATGCTTACATAGTTATCGTTATAAAATGCCGGTAGTATACGTTCGCCGGTATTGCCATTTATTAACGCGATCCGGTTAAAAAATGCCACAGGATTTCCGGCTGCATTACTTAAGGTTACCGCTACTTTTCCATTTTTCTGATGGATAGCCGTAATTTGTAAAGGCGTTCTTTTGATGTTTTTCAAGCCCGAATACTCGCCATCTTTTCCGGGGAGCCAATATAAATTCTCGCTTAAAATATTTTGTTTCTGATCTAAAATTCTTAATGAAACAAATACACCCTCTTTTTTATCCAGTTTGGTTAAAAACTCATTCATAGGAAAAAGTCTTCTTACTGAAGCTGGACCAACGGAATTAAAGACCTGAGAATAAAAATAATCTTTGCCGTCCATATCGTAAGCTTTTGCCTGGACCATCAGGTTATTTTCTGTAGAAAACCCATTATTCACAATCGTAACCATGCTATCCAAAGGGTTCATCATCACGTGCAAAGGCTCACTTCCTTTCCTTAAGCCATATAAACACGCATTAGGATCAAGGTAATAATCATACATCTGTCCGCGCATGGCAGTCCATGGGTTTTGTGTTTTCCAAATGATGGAGCCCGTATACCAATCCCACATTTTGTTAGAGAAACCTTCCATCAAAGCCCGGTATTGATCGTAATTGGCCAGTTGCGCCTTCATTCCAAAATCTTCGGCACTTTTTGGCTTACCATATGGGTTCAGGTATTGCTCATATGAGATATATTTATGATAATCCCAAACCGAATCGGGTTTAGATTTGTATTGTGGTGCAATCAGGTTTTCCTCTGGAATAAAACGGAGCAAGGAAGCATAATCACCCACCCCTACCGAACCCACTTCAGAGTTGTAAGGAAAAGTTCGCGCTCCCCAGAAAGTTTTAATATCCTGAATACCGTACGGACCATCGCCGTTTCCGCCAATGGAATTATACGACATTTCATCACTGTTAGAAAAATCGAAAAATTTCCTGGTACCATCCAGGCGTGGAAGTATATCGTTTTTCAATGGCTCTAAAATATCTTCGGGCGGGGTAATTTCATTCCCTCCGCACCAAAAAGCAAGGGAGGCATGATTTCGGATCATTTTAATCTGATCTTCCATAGCAGCTAAGGTTAGATGATGGTCATCGGGATAATTTCTGCGTGTCCACTGGTCTTCCTTTTTCATTGGGTCCACCCAGCGGCCGTTACAATCGCCACTAAACCAGAAATCCTGAAAAACCAGCAAGCCATACTTATCACAGGCATTGTAAAACTCAGGTCTTTCAAGAATCGCCCCACCCCAGATTCTGATCAGGTTAAGGTTCATATCTTTATGGTAACGCACTTCTGCATCGTAACGGGCATCGCTAAAGCGCAACATGGCATCACTAATGATCCAGTTACCACCTTTAATAAAAATTTTTTGCCCGTTTACAAAAGCGCCCATACTTCCGGTATGCTCATTCCAGATGTTATCAATCTGGCGAACCCCAACTTTAAGCTGCTCCTGATCCAATACCTGATTGGACGCTATAAATTCAATTTTCACATCATACAGATTCTGCGGTCCATATCCGCTCGGCCACCATAATTTCGGATTTTCGAGCTGTAAATCAGGAAATTTAACCGCAGTAGTTTTATTTGCGGCAATAGTTGCACGCTGTTTAACCAATTTTCCATCGATCTGGTATTGTAGAATACCTGAAACAGATTGATTGGTTGGGTTTTCTACTTCAACCGAAACTTTAATCGTGGCAGGGCTTTGCTTGCCTTCCGGCAAACGTTTTCCTGGCACCACAGTGATTACCTGCGGATTTTGGATGTTGATGTTTTTGGTTTTCTCGATGGTTACCTTATCCCAGATACCCGTGTTGCGGTCGCGGGTAGGCTGAATCCAGTCCCAGCCTGCAGTATATTGGGTGGTTAAACCCTTGGCAATCGTTCCATCGCCCCCCTGGCCACCATTTGGGTTGCCGGGAAAATCTGGCGGGTAAACAATTACAGCAAGCCTGTTTTTTCCATCGGGAGATAACAATCTGGTAATATTATACTGCGCCCTGAGGTGCATGCCCACCTGCGTTTTTGGATTGACCTTTTTTCCGTTTAAATAGATTTCGGCTTTATAATTTATCCCCCTAAACTGTAACCAAACCTGTTCATTGCCGATTGCGCGCTCTTGAAAATCTTTTACAAACCAATAAGTATAATATTCGTTGCCTGTGTGATATACATCAGGAATCTTTTCGTTATTCATTCCATAAAATGGATCAGGCACTTTTTTGTTATTCAGCAAAGTGGTTAAAACTGTTCCAGGCACAGTTGCGGGCATCCAGCTGTTAAGCGAAAAACTAGTTTTAGAAATTTCCAGACCGCTGGATTGGATATTTTTGATGTTGGCACAAACCCAGCCCGAGTTTAACTCGTATCGTTGCTGTGCATTGACTAAAAAGGCTGAACAACATATGAAAAGTAGAAAGATATTCTTCATTTATTTAAAATAGGATCGATAAAGTTTTTTTGAATTGATGTATGCTTATGGTTTCCAATAACAGATTAACGCGCTAAAAATAAAACGTTTTACCTTTATCTTAACTTAAAAGGATCAAAAAACATTAGTTTTACTTAAAGTCTTGGATTTTAACCGGTTTTTGAAAGAAAAAGATTATTAACTGCAGGCGACTACTATTAATAAAACGATTGATTTAAAATTGAAATGCCATATTTTACGATATGAGAATATTTAAGCTGGCTGGACCGTTAAAAATATTAGTAAAAAGATCCTTCATTGTGTTCAATGATGACAAATGCCTTACTCAATATCCAAAACAATCACCTGATCTGGTGCATCTGTATTTGGTACCGTATCAATAGTGAGTTTCGATTTTTTGAAAACAAAGTTTACTACGCTTTTATCTTTTAGCAAATATGCTTTTTTTATTTTCTTTACCGGAACGTTTTCCAAATCAAGCCTAGTGGTTTTGCCATCCAGAATGTGGATATAAATTTTCTTATTGGTTTGCGTAATGCTTCCCCAGTTCTGAGGTTTAATATACCCTGCTTTTGTCCCATAAATGCTTTCACCGTAAATTTTAAGCCAGGCACCTAAGCCCGCCAAACGGTCTTGAAATTCCGGCTGGATTTTGCCACTCGGCATCGGGCCGATGTTCAGTAAAAGATTGGAACCCAAACCGGCTGCTTTAACCAACATATGCACCAGCTCTCTATCGGATTTGTAGTAGGTATCGCTCAAATTATAACCCCACGAATTTGAAATGGTTTCACAGGTTTCTAATGGCAGTTTATCTGATGCTTTTTGAAAACTTAGCCCGGATTTATTCTCGCCGGGAAGATCGCGTTCAAACATCTGGAAATCCTCACCTGGAAATGGCGTTAAGTGGTGGTTATTACCGATCATGCACTGTGGCTGAAGTTTGTGGATCAAACCATAGATCTCACTGTATTTCCAATCAATTCTGGAGGTTCTGTCTTTCGATCCTTCTGGTTCGGTCTGATCCCAGTGCCCATCAAACCAGATTCCGCCTATTTCGCCGTAATTGGTCAAAAGCTCGGTCAACTGGTTTTTCATAAACTGCAAATAACTGGCGTAATCGCCTTTACTGGTCCGGCCGGAATGCTGCCCTGTACGTCCGGTTTCATGTGGATAATCTTCCCTGCGCCAATCTAAAAGCGAATAGTATAAATACAATTGTATACCTTGCTTATGGCATTCATCAGCCATCATTTTAACAATATCCTTTTTATAAGGGGTATTCATGATATTGAAATCAGAATATTTCGTATCCCACATGCTAAAGCCATCGTGGTGACGGGTAATTAATGTAATGTACTTCATTCCGGCATTTTTTGCCATGCTTACCCATTCTGCGGCATTAAACTCGACAGGGTTAAAAAAATCTTTAAGGTTGGTATAATTATGAACGGTAAGCTTTCGATCATTCATTACCCATTCGCCACTTCCGGGTATACTGAAAGGCCCCCAGTGGATGAATAGGCCGAACCGCGCTTCATTAAACCACGCTCTTTGTTTTAAATTAGCAGCTGTAGGTGTATAATCCTGCGCTTTTAACTGTAATGCAATAAATAGCACAAGGCCCAACAAGGTCAATTTCTTCATAAGAAATGGTATAGGTTTTTAGGTTTAATCTATTGATGCAGTGGCTTTGGTTGGTTTTCCGATCACCTTATAATTCCCATCGCCTTTTAAAATGGCCAGCATTTGCGATTGATTAGCAAAAAGATTCTTCGCCGCAGCCAATTCTTTATCGTATTGAAAGCTCTGCTCAATCCTTCCTTTCTCGTAAAAATAACGACTTACGATCTGTGTTTCTAAAACCCGCTTAATTTCTGCTTTATGGCTTACGAGGTCGGTTTTTTTAGACGAAGTAAGTTTATATTTAAGATTTTCGAGATCGGTTTTTACCTCTTCAGATTTATTTTCTTTTTCAGCCTCTGCACGCAGATCGGATAATAACCGCTCGGTCCGGCTTTGGTAAGACAGGTCTTTATCGGCAAGGCTACTGGAGAAGGCGGCATAATCTGCATCCGACAACCGGAAAGTTTTGGCCGAAGCTAATGTTGGTTTTTCTTTCCTGTATTGATTGGCATAATTAAAGAAAAGGCTCTTATTGATCATCGAAATGGTAATTGGGCTTAACTTGGCAGCATCCACCACAATATCCGGGTAAACGCCATTGCCGCTATACACATTTCTACCTGCTTTAGTTGGATACATTACCATGGTAGAATCGGCAAAACGCTCCGCCACACCGTCGGCGTTTTTATGTGCATAATCCAACTTTTGGATGCACCTGCCGGAAGGTGTATAATATTTGGCAACCGTTACTTTAACCAGGCTGTTGTAAGGGAGATTAAAAGTTTGCTGAACCAGGCCTTTACCATAGCTCCGCTGCCCGATTACGATGGCACGGTCTAAATCCTGCAGAGAACCCGCCACAATTTCTGACGCTGAGGCAGAATTTCCGTTTACGAGCACCACCAATGGAACTGACGTTGAAACCGGGGTTGAAAGTGTTCTGTAGGAAATGGTTTTCTCAGCATTTTTGCCCTTTTGGGTTACAATAAGCTGATCTTTATCTACAAAAAGGTTCACAATTTTAACTGCTTCCTGCAAAATGCCACCGCCATTGTTTCTTAAATCTAAAACAACTCCTTTTGGATTTTCTTTTTGAATGGCCAACAAAGCATCTTTAACCTCTTGTCCGGAATTTTCTAAAAATTTATCAAGTTTGATATAACCAATTCCATCACCTACCATTCCTGAATAAGAAACATTAGGCTGTTTGATTTCCTCTCTTACCAACTTCTTTGTTATTTCCTTCCCCTCTCTAACCACCAGCAAATCTACTGCTGTGCCTTTGGGGCCACGTAAAAGCTGACTTATTTCCTGACGATTTTTGCCCTTTACCGGGATTCCGTTAATGCTCACCAGCTGGTCGCCTGCTTTAAGCTCGCTTTTGTTAGCCGGATAACCTTCACTGATATCGTTAATAAAAAGCTTCCCATCAATAAAAACAGTACTGGCACCAATACCACCATACTGCGTGCTTACATATTTCAGCTTATAATCTTCAATTTCAGATTCAGGCACATATTCGGTATAAGGATCTAAACTATCCAACATGGCATCAATACCGGTCTTCATCAATTGAGGAGCGTTGGTATCATCAACGTAGTTGATATTGATTTCTTTATAGAGCGAAGCAAAAATATCGAGGTTTTTAGATACCAGAAATAAATCTTCTTTAAACGAAAAAGATAAAACAGCCACCCCAAAACCTGCTGCTAAAAGACCGTATTTTAGTTTCTTCATTCCCCTTTTATTTAATTTCGCTGATGCGGACCAATAATCTACCGCCTTTTTGAAAGATATTTAGTGTTATATACAATGTAAATGTACAAAAAGCGATAAATATAAAAAACGACCGCTGGAGGGCAAAGCGTAAATTGAGCGTTACGCAACAGGCCATTTAAATACCAGTTTCAAGGCTAAGGCAGTGTATTCTATTGATGCTGGGAGAACAACCAGGCCGGTATTTGAGGTGTAAGCAATAATGGAATTGTAATCAGGTTATGATCTAACTTATTATAAGTCGTAAACAATAGATTACGATTGCCTTTTAAAGCGCGATATAAATGCTCGCTCCCCTCATAAGGATTGTCATAATCCTGCCTGCCATGAATTAACCAGATCGGCTTCTGGCTTATTGCTTTTATATTAACAAAATCGGGAACTGCAGCAATTGAAACCATGGCGGCAAAGGTTTCAGGAGCCATGTTCATCAGGTTCTGTGCCGTAGATGCCCCCATAGAATAACCGACCAGATAAATACGGTTAGGATCTATCTGAGGATATTTATTTTTTACCTCACGGATCAGATCCAATAATAAATGTACATCGTCAGATGGCTTCGAGATTAAGCAATTTCTTACTGAATCTGGATAATAATTTGATGACCATGTTTGAAACTGCGGAGCAATTACAAATGCCTGGTACCTCCGGCGTATGTCTGGCCGTAACCAGATCCTGGCTAATGGTTCTAATTGCTTTTCATTATCTGTACCTATCCGTGTTGAGTTGTGAAACGTAACAACCAAAGGATACTTCTTCTGACTTTTGTTCTTCGCCGGCAACAGCAATCTATAATTAATAGATTGGTTTCCTTTACTTAAAGTTTGCTTAAGGTAGTCATTGGCAGATAAATTATTTAATTCTTTTCTTGTCTGCGCTGAAGTTAAACTATCGGTGAAAGCATCGTTAAACACCTGTTTTTGTGCTGTTGCGGTAAACGCCACTAACCAAAGCAGGGATGCCAATATAAAAGAATTACGTTGCATAGCAGGAGCAAAATACATGGAGCGATTTATGTATTTAAATTGCCTAAAGTAAGTTTAAACTAAAATTTGCGCTGGAAAAAATGAAAATCTTAAAGCCTGTTTCCTTTAGCATCGGCAAGTGCTTTTTGGATGGTAAATTCGATGTAGGTACGGTCGCGTTTTACCAAACGCATTAAATCTTCAACCAATTGATCTTCTTTGCCAGGTGTAAATTCCAAAGGCTCATTTGCCAGATCGCGGTATTTTCTTAGAAATTTAGTTTTTACCTTAAATGCGGTTTCGGGAGTAAGTTGAAAATTAGCCATGGCATATTTTGTTTAATGCAAAAGTAAAAAATATTTGTTCAGGTTGATACCTTTTTATGTGACGGAATAAAAAAAGTAGCTATCCGCAAAAAAAATTTGCACGATAATTGTGTTAAATGCGCGTTATAAAACCAAATCCCGGAACAGCAAACAGCAAAAGAGGTAAAAAGAAACCATAAGAGCAAAACACACATAAATCTCTTGAGCACTGTTTTGGAATTACAACTAAAAAAACAAATTAAACAACATGAAAAAAATCATTTTCTCCATTGTTTTCCTAACCCTGGGTTGGGCAACATCAAAGGCACAAACTTTTAACCTGGGGGTTAAAGCAGGTGTAAATCTGGCTAAGTTAAATGCAGATTTCGCAAGTGAAGAAAACCGTTTAGGTTATCAGATCGGTGCCTGGGCACGTATTGGTGGCGCCAGTTTTTATGTACAGCCTGAGGCTTATATTGGCAGCAAAGGCAATAAATTTATCAGCATTCAACAGGATAATGGCAATGAGGTATCTGCAGAAGGGAAAGTAAAATTCACGACTTTGGATATTCCTGTTTTATTGGGAACAAAATTTGGCGCCAAAAATTTAAACTTCCGCTTAATGGCCGGCCCGGTTATTTCATTTGTTTTGGATGAAAATTCTTCTTTTAGTTCTGCTTATCAACAAGCAACAGATTTTAGCAATTACAAAAACCAGGCATTGGGCTTACAAGCTGGTGCAGGTGTAGATGTAGGCAGCATTTCGGTTGATTTACGCTATGAAGCTGGTTTATCAAACATCAGCAAAAGCGAAAAATATACACAAAAACCCAACTTATTTCAATTAAGTTTAGGGTTTAAGATTTTTTAGCTATCGGAATAAGCGCCAGATTATTTTTCTCCGGTGCTTATTTTAAATTCTGGTACTTTAACCTATTTGTGATGATAAAGGCTTAACTTTCTACATCGAAATTTAGTTGGTATCCCACCAAAGCGGCGTAAACAAACGCTATTTCAGAATTATCGCCGCCTAATCGGCTTTGTTAGAATAGCTTTAAACCTACATTTTAGGCAAAAAAGCAACCATATGGCTGCTTTTTTGTATTTTATCTATTTGGAGTATTATCAATAAAAGGCCGGTTGACTGCCGTACCAGTATAGGGCAATGTGATATCCCCTCTTAAGCTGAAGCTATATGTATTAGATTTAGTAACACTTACACCAGCTCTAACTACAATATTAGTTGCTGTTCCAGTATACCGTAATATTAAATCATAAACACCCTGTGGAACTTTGGCAAAATTTGAAGCACTTTTATAAGCTATATTAGTGGCCACAGTTGTCTCAACCAAACTTGTTGTATTTTTCAAGACTAAATCAAAGGGATTTGCATTATAAGAGGCATGAACAAAGCGCACGTAAGCACCTGATGTATCTATAGCAGGTAGCACATCATCAACTACAAAAACATCAGTTTTCTTAGTTGTAGTGTTATAAAGGCCAGATAAATAAATCGAATAATTTTTACCGTCTGCTACTTGTTTGTTTAAGGTAGCAATAACCAAGTTAGGATCTACAGTTGCAGTACTTGGGCGCTGCGCCGTAAAATCGTAAGTACCCGAAGCAATAATTGTGTACGAATTTGTCGATGGGTAAACACTTGCAAATGCTACGCCTGCAGTTCCACTTTCTACGCCAGTTGTAGAACTTGCTGCCGTAACTTTTGTATTTCCAGCATAAAAATTTACTACGGGAGAGTTGAGGGCAAAATTAAAATACTTCAATTGTGCACCAGTTATTGGTACTGAAATTTCTTGGACAGCATTTTTCTTGCAAGAATAAATTATAGTTGATAGCAGTAGTACTGCAAATATGATATATTTTCTTTTCATAATTTAATTATTGGGGTGTTGTTATCCACATTTCTTTAGTCTGATAATCGGTTGCAAGGCCACCTATTGCATTAAGACCTTCCCTATTCCAAACGTATTCCGAATTAAACCTTGGTCGCATTCGCTGTACTACTTTGGTTTGGTTATCTGGAAAAAGTACTGTAGGGATAGTAAACCCTATAAATACCTGATTTGCGGTCACAGGATCTTTATCTGTATAGTGATATCTTCTTAAATCTGTCCATTGTTCCAAATGACCCCAAGCCCATTGTGCAATATATTTTTGACACATAATTTGTGAGAGTGTCAAATCGTTGGGATTTGCAGGTGTAATAACCGGAGAAGCAAGGTACGTGCTTTTCTCTGTTGCGCTTATCTGCGTTGGTGTTTGTCCGTCATCCGTATTTCTTGCATTTACAAAGTCAAAATGTGCTGAAACTGCATTTTTATAGGCCGCTAATGCCGTTGCTTTATCTCCCTTTTTATACGCTGCTTCAGCTTTTATAAACTGTAATTGAGCATAAGTAATAATTGGAAATTTATTTTTACGTGCAAATAAATACCTGGCTGGAGTTGTTGCGGAAGCATTTGCTGCTGCCTGAGAAGAATATCCCCAAAGGTTTAGTGGCTGTTGAGCTGTAGTTAATGCACCAACACCTAAAGTTGGCTCTAAACCTCTGTACAAGCCGTCTGGCGATGGCGCCAGCATTCTGCTCATCCTCGGATCAACAACGTTTGTAAAAACAGTGCCGTCCATTAATGATAGAATGAATTTGGTCTGCCTAAGGGTACCTATGTTATTTCTTGTTGCAGATAAAAAGTTAGCATCATCGTTTGCTGTTCCAGCGTATGGAATTAGCGCATCATCCACATTCCCTGCAAATGAAGCATCAACTGCAGCAATAATATCATCTGGTTTGTAAAGTGATGTCTTATTAGAGTAATGGTTTAAAACAATTGCTTTGAAACCATTGGCAAATTTTATCCAAGAAGCACGTTTTCCTCTATAAATAAAATCAGTCTTACCCAAATAAGTTTCATTTACAGCCCCGTCTGTTCTATTTAAATTTGCAATTGCAGCGTTTATTAACCGCAATGTTTCCTGATAAGCGAATTCTTGCGAATCATACTTGAAAGAAGTTTTATTTGGGTCAAACGCTTCTTTAATAATAATTTCGCCATTGCAATCTGTAGCACTAAGCCAGCCCCATGCTTTCAAAATCTGTGCTACGCCCAATAAATCCCACCGTTGCTGACTTTCGGCTTTATTAGTCATGTCAATTAAATTTTGTCCAAAATCAAAATAGGTTGTTCTCCATATTTGCCCACCTTGATCGGGAGCGGTACCAGCCTGGTTGTTGCCATGCCGTTCCCAAAGATCCTGAGTTGCTGTGGAAGCCAAATTCTGTGTATAGCGGCCTATATAAATTCCATCAAACTGTGGTGCCGTAGCCATCCAATGCAACATTGGCGATAAATATAAATTAGCCTCTACCGATTGTGGCGCATTGGGGTTTGTATTTACATCTAAGAATTTCTTACAAGCACTTGCTGAAATAAGAGTTCCTATTATTAATAGTATCTGTAATTTTTTCATTTCTTTCTTTCTCCTTATTATAAGCCAATTTTAACACCAAAGTTTAATCCTATTGGTACCGGAAAGTTACCATAGTCTATTCCCGATGAACCAGAACCACCAACAGCAGCTGTATTTCCATTCACGACCGGATCTAATCCTGAATAATTGGTAATCAAAAATAAATCGGTACCAGTCACAAAAACGCTGGCACTTCTAAAGAAATTTTGTTTGCTAAAAATAGTTTGTGGTAACTTATATTGTAGGGTTACATCCTTCAACCTGATCCAGTTAATATCTTTTTCGATAAAAAGTTCTTCGCTTAAATTGGTGTAGTAAGTATTTTGATAAAATGGAGTTACCGAAATATTATTGATTGTAGGATTTGCACTATTTTCTTTACCATCCTGGATGACACCGGTTACAATTCTAGGGGTTAACCTGTCCAGTGTCATAGTGCTTAAACCTCTTTGTGTAAGAAAACTCTGGGTGGCATTAAGCACATCGCCGCCTTTTCTAATATCCAATAAGAATGATAATGCAAAGTTTTTATAAGCAAACGTATTTGTGATACCGATCGAGAAATCTGGCTGTCTGTCATATCCCTTACCCGGCCCTTGAATAACTACTGATGACCTAACCGGTAATCCAGATACCGGGTTAATCAAGATATCTCCCCTATCATTTCTTAAGTAGAAAGTTCCGGTTAATGATCTTGTCGAATAACCAGGTGTTGTACCATTTCTAATGGTTCCATAAACATTGGTATCAGAAACATAGGATTCCGGAAGTTCATTTGGCAAACTTAAAACCTTTGCCCTCGCACTTTCAAAGTTTACCAGCGCATTCCAGCTAAAATCTTTCGTTTTAATTGGTGTTCCACGCAGAGTAACCTCAATACCCTCACTTCTGGTTTTAGCACCATTTAAATTAAATAATACATATCCGGTAGCATAACTACCCCTGATATCGTTAACAATCTGATCGGAAGTTTCTTTGCGATAAGTAGTAAAATCTAATCCCAATCTATCTTTAAAGAAAGCCAGCTCTGTTCCAACCTCATACGAACTTGCAAACTCAGGTCTTAGGGCTAAATTTGGCCCTGTAAAACCATAACCAAATCCGCCGCCAACGGTGGCTTTACTTTCCAACGAAGGAACATAACTGTAAGGCCTTGCATCTTTACCTACATTCGCAAAAGCAGCTCTCAGCTTACCTGAAGTAAAGACTTTACTTAAGGCCTCTTTAAAAGCGGGAACTTCTGTGAACACAAAACTACCAGATACAGAAGGATAAAAGAATGAATTTGCTCCAATAGGAATAGTAGATGTCCAGTCATTTCTACCGGTAGCCGTGATGTACAGATAATCTTTGTAATTTAAAGTTGCACGGGCAAACAAACTGAATAATCTTCTTTGTGAAATGGACGATTTTGCATTCCTCAATGTTGTAGTGGTATTATTGATAGAAATAAAGTTTGGATCTAAAAATCCTTCACCGTATTGAGCATCAATATTAGATCTCAGATCTTGTATTGCATTACCCAATGTCGCATCAATAGATAAATCAGAGGTGATTTTCTGTTTGGTTAAATTTAGTAAATTCTGAATGTTAACATTTCTGGTGTTGTCATTAGCAACATCCATAATACCCTGTTTATTAAATCCCCTTGAACTTTCTGGATGGCTCAACAGTAAGTTTTTGTTTGAGTATACATCAAAACCGATATTCGATTTAAAATTAAGCCAGCTAACCGGTGTAATAGTAAAGCCAAAGTTAGATGTTATTCTATTTTGGATAGAATTAATTTTGTTCTTATTTACATTAAAATAAGGGTTTTCAATTTCAGAAGTTAAATCCGTAGCAGTCGTAAACCTTCTTCTTGTACCAGCGGCGGTAAGATAATTTCTGGCATCATCTTCCTGTGGCCATAAAAGCAATCCAATCAGTGGGCCTCCAGACCCTTTAAAGGGTTGATTATTTAACGCATAAGTATAGGTCATGGATAAATCTACTTTCATCCAATTGTTTAACTTTCCATTTGTAGACCCATTTAAGGTAAACCGATCATAATTAGAGTTAGGAACAACGCCATTTTGCGCTGTATAAGATGTCGAAATCCTATAACTCATGTCCTGTCCACCACCATCAAATGACAGATTATGCTTTTGAGTGAGTGCAGTCTGAAAGAAGCCATCAATATTGTCATACAAAACAGTTCCAGGAGCATACGCAGGGCCAAAATACTGTAACGTTCCTGGTCCGGAGATACCATTTGTACCTAAGCCATAAACACCCTGTATCTCTGGTTTAGTACGGGTTTTTTCTAAGCGAAAGCTATTGCTATAGTTGATTGATCCTTTACCTGACTTGCCACGCTTAGTGGTAATAACAATGGCACCATTTGCAGCGTCAATTCCATATAATGCTGCAGCTTCAGGCCCTTTTAAAACTACTAGACTCTCAATATCCTCTGGATTGATATCAGCAGCCCGATTAGTAAAATCAACCCCTCTGTTAGAAAATGCTGTAGTTGAGCTGTTATCAGAATAAAATGCACTCGTATTTAACGTTTTATTATCAATAGGCAAACCATCTACCACAAACAATGGCTGGTTACTTCCACTAATAGAACTTACCCCCCTAATAGTGATAGATGAAGATGCACCTGGAACACCAGATGAACTTGTTACTTCAACACCTGCAATACGCCCTTGCAGGGCATTAACAAAATTCTCTCGCTGAGTATCGGCCAAATCCTGACCTTTAACCTGTTGTTGAGCAGTTCCCAGTGCTTTCTTGGAGACCTGTTGCCCTAAAGCCGTAACCACCACTTCGTTAAGGGAATTCACATTATCCTTAAGCACCACATTTAAAGAAGCATTGTTTCCTACTGTTCTTTCAACAGTAGCATAACCAATATAAGTAAAGATAAGTACATCAGTTTTTAACGCTTTAATGGAATAATTTCCATCTGCATTGGTTTGAGCAACCACAGTACTCCCTTTTACACGGATAGATACACCGGGAATAGGTCCGTCGGCCGACGTAACCTTACCGGTAACGGTTATTTGTTGCGCGAAAGCATGGGCCAGCAACAAAAACGTACCAATAAAAATTAGTAGTAATTTTTTTTTCATAAACTGCCTGTTTAAGGAATGATTGATTTGTTAGTTGTAGTTAGTTAAATAGTTGTTTGCCAAACACGCACAATAACGCATTTTTATGCTAATATCATAAATGTTTTGGAATAAAAAAACAATTTAACAAACTATTTACCAGCACCTAATCACATTAACACGCATCAACACGCAAAAACGCGCAGCATATAGAAAATCTAAAAATCTTTTATACTTTCGCTTAAGCCAAACATCACTATGCTAAAAAAAGAACGCCACGACTTCATCATGCGACAGATTAATTTGCACAACCGCGTGTTAACTTCCGATCTGGTGCAGCAGCTTAATGTTTCAGAAGATACCATCAGAAGGGATTTACAGGAACTTGTTGACGAAAACCTGCTTTATAAGGTTCATGGAGGTGCATTATCCAAGTCGTATCATAGTTCTTTTGATGACAGTACGGTATACGCCCGCGATAGTAAAATTGCTATCGGCAAAAAAGCTGTTCGCCTGATCAAGGATGGCATGGTGATTTTAACAGGCGGCGGAACAACAATTTTAGAATTTGTAAAGCTGCTGCCACAAGGCTTATCAGCCACTTTCTTTACCATTAGTCCGCTGGTTGCTGTAGAACTGGCGAAATACAACAATATTGAAGTGATTTTGATTGGCGGGCTGTTTTCAAAAAATTCGCAGATAACCTACGGTGGACAGGTAATTACTCAACTATCGGAAATTAAGGCCGATTTATGCCTGATGGGAACAAGTGCCATCCACCCTGAAGAAGGCTTAACCGACACCTACTGGGAAATTAACCAACTTAAAAAAGCCATGTTGGCCTGTGCAAAAAAAACAGTAGTACTTTGCATTTCAGAAAAACTCAACATTGCTTTACGCCTAAGAGTTTGTCCGATAGAAAGCATTAGTTATTTGATTACCGAGCTGGATATAGATCATGAATCGCTTTCGACCTACCGCCAAAAGGAGCTGAATATTTTATAACTTAATTTTCCATCTTTTCCTGATCTGCCCAATAGCTGAAATGATTGAAAGTCAAAACCGCTGAAAGTACAAGGTACCAATCTGAGTGTCAGCTCACCTTTCGAATGGATACTAAGATGCTGAAAAACAGTCCGAAAAACTACTTTGGCAAACTGATTTTACCCATGCAAACCGATGGCACACCTTGCCGGTTGCCGAAATCAATCGGCTCACCGCATAGCGTTTCATTGGCCAGAACAGCGAATAAAACAGCCTCTTTTGCATCAGGATTAATATTAAGATCTTCAGTGCTTAAGAAGCTGCAAAATGGCAGCTTGATTTGAAGAAGCTGAACAAGCAGCGGATTGTGCATCCCGCCCCCGCTCATAAATACCTGCACCGTAGCGTCCGATCCAAAACAACGTTTTATCGCATTGGAAATGGCTTCTGCGGAAAAATGACACAGGGTGGCCATTACATCCTCCTGACCTAAATGCGTTGTTGCAGATTTTTCTTGCGCCTTTACCAAATATTCCAGGTTAAATAATTCCGGCCCGGTAGTTTTCGGAAAATCCAACATGAGGAATTCACAATCTAGCAATGCCGCCAATAGGCCGGGATTTGAATGACCGCTCCGGGCAACAGCCGCGTGCTTATCATAAAATTGATTAAACTGTTGTTGCATATACTGATCCATCAACGTATTACCTGGCCCAACATCTGTCGAAAAAATTTCGCTGGCATCGGTGTTCCCGGGCAGGTACGTGAAATTTGCTATTCCTCCAATATTTAACATTACCCGATCTTC
This sequence comes from Pedobacter suwonensis, assembly GCF_900111825.1. Taxonomy (GTDB): domain Bacteria; phylum Bacteroidota; class Bacteroidia; order Sphingobacteriales; family Sphingobacteriaceae; genus Pedobacter; species Pedobacter suwonensis. The sequence continues at coordinate 139,897 of NZ_FOJM01000008.1, read as the reverse complement.
CCCCGCTTTTGAAAACATCAGATAATCACCATAAACAGCTAAAGGAGCACCTTCACCACCTGCAGCCAAATGTTTCTGCCTAAAATCAGATAGGGTAATAATCCCGGTTTTAATGGCTATGTGGTCGCCATCTCCAATCTGTAACGTACCATTAGGATAATCGGCCAGTTGGTGCAAAGATTTTGGTGCGTGGAAAATAGTTTGTCCGTGGCTGGCAATAAAATCGATGTCATCGTTTTTATACCCCCATTCCTTTAGGGCTTCATTGATTAATTGGGCATGGGTGTTTGCAATGTACTCGTTCATCAGGCAAACCAATTGTAGATCAACTTCCTTTTTAGAGAATATGGCTTTTATTTTCGCCCTAAAGTCAGCTGTATAATCACCTGTTTTAAATTTTAAAACCCTGATATCGGTTTCGGCACCACTTTTCTTAACCGAACAGAGGGCAATATCCAGCCCATCCATAGAAGTTCCACTCATCAACCCGATAATCAGCCGTTCCGGCTTGCCTGCTTTAGAATATAACTTTTGGATCTGTGCGTTCATATTGATTTTATCGTAAAAAGATCAAACGTTTGTGTACCCCCTTTAATGGATTTTATGCAAATACTTGCAATAAATGTAAATAACCTTTATTATAAATTGGGCATAACTCTTTATATTTACTGCTCCGTACATTAAAATCCATATAAAAAAAATGGCTAGATTAAATCTACTGGAGGAGACACGTTTCGAGAAATTACCCGTAAGCGTGTTCGAAAATCCAAAAATTGCTTCAATTAATGTGGCACATCGCATTGCCGAGCTCATTAAATCAAAACAAGCAAACAACGCACCTGCAGTACTGGGCTTAGCAACAGGTGTTACCCCAATTGCAGTTTATGCCGAACTGGTTAGACTGCACAAAGAAGAGGGCTTGAGTTTTAAAAACGTAATCACTTTTAACCTGGATGAATATTATCCAATGGCGCCAACTGCGGCACAGAGTTATGTGACGTTTATGAACGAAAACCTTTTCAATCATATCGATATTGACAAAAAAAATGTCCACATCCCTGATGGTACGCTTGCACTGGAAGATATTCCGGCTTTCTGCGTGGAATATGAAAAGAAAATAGGCGATCTTGGCGGCCTTGACATCCAGATTTTAGGAATCGGCCGTACTGGTCACATCGGGTTTAACGAGCCAGGTTCTGCACCAAATTCTGGCACCCGTTTAGTTACTTTAGATGACTTGACACGCCGGGATGCGGCACGCGATTTTGGCGGAAAAACTTTTGTACCAACGAAGGCCATTACCATGGGTATCGGTACAATTTTCAAAGCAAGAGAAATTATATTAATGGCCTGGAGCCGTAAAAAAGCTTCCATTATCAAAAAAGCTGTTGAAGGCGAAATTTCAGGTGAAGTTCCGGCAACATACCTTCAGCTTTCTGATCATGTAGAATTTATACTTGATGCTCCCGCAGCTTCAGAACTTACCCGTTTTGATACACCATGGCTCGTTAAAGATTGTATATGGACAGATGCTTTGATCCGAAAGGCAGTAATCTGGTTGGCCAATACATTAAAAAAACCAATCTTAAAATTAACTGAAGACGATTATAACAATAATGGTATGGCACAACTGGCTACTGAAAAAGGACCTGTTTATAATATCAACATCCATATCTTTAATAAGTTACAACACACCATAACCGGGTGGCCGGGTGGCAAACCAAATGCCGACGACTCCCAACGTCCAGAAAGAGCCATACCCGCTCAAAAAAATGTGATTATATTCTCTCCTCACCCGGATGATGATGTGATTTCGATGGGCGGTACTTTTTTACGCCTGGTTGATCAGGGCCATAATGTACATGTAGCATATCAAACTTCAGGCAATACTGCCGTATGGGATGACGATGCACTTCGTTTTGTGGAATTTAATGTAGATTTTACAGAGAAAATGGGCATGGACAATACGCAGTTAAAGGAGCTTTATAACAACATGAGAACCTTTATTGAGCAGAAAAAACCAAACCAGATCGACACTCCTGAAATCCAGACGGTTAAAGGGCTTATCAGAAAAGGTGAAGCAATTGCCGGGGCAAGATATTGCGGTCTGGAAGATGATCACATCCATTTTCAGGCACTTCCTTTTTATGAAAGCGGAAAGGTTCAGAAAAACCCGGTAACTGATGCCGATATCGAACTTACAATAGCCCTGTTGCAGCAGGTAAAACCTCACCAGGTTTATGCTGCCGGTGATTTTGAAGATCCTCACGGAACACATATTGTTTGTTTCAAAATTGTTTTAGAAGCCCTGAAACGCTTACGTAAAACCGAAGCCTGGGCGCAGGATTGCTGGCTATGGATGTATCGCGGTGCATGGCATGAATTTGAAACCCATGAAATCGAAATGGCGGTTCCAATCTCTCCGCAAGAGCTTGAGCGCAAAAAATATGCGATTTTTAAACACCAGAGCCAGAAAGACAGGGCGGTTTTCCCTGGCGATGACGCAAGAGAGTTCTGGCAACGGGCTGAAGACCGTAACCGGGATACTGCAAAAGCTTATGACGAGCTTGGACTAGCAGAATACGAAGCAATGGAAGCTTTTGTTCGCTGGAAATTTGAAGATTAATTAAAATATAATTCAATCCTGCTTTGTTAGCTCAAAGCAGGATTTTTTTATCCTCCGAAGTTTCAAAAACCATGGACGTGGAAAGACTTCGAAAGTTTTTCATAGACTTGCTCACTGCTGTCCGCCTAAACTTTGCAAGTAATTTCTCATTCTAAGAACAATAGTCTAAATTAGTTTGCTAAACCAAACCAAGCTAATCATGACTGAACCTAAACAACGCTTGCTATCTCTGGATTTTTTTAGAGGGTTAACCGTAGCCGCGATGATCTTAGTGAATAACCCTGGTAGTTGGGGCCACATTTATGCACCTTTGGAGCATGCAGAATGGAACGGCTGCACACCTACCGATTTGATTTTTCCGTTCTTTTTATGGATTGTTGGTGTCTCCATCGCTTTTGCCATGAGCAACAGTAAAGCAGACCGCTCTACACATCAAAAAACAATCATAAAAGCGGTTAAGCGTGGTATTATCCTATATTTATTGGGCTTCTTTCTAGCTATCTTCGGGAAAATCATCAGTGCATTAACAACCGATAGTACCATTGTCGAAGCTTTTAAAACGGTTAGGTTACTGGGTGTTTTACAAAGAATAGGAATTGTTTTCATCATCAGCAGTATCATTTTCATTAAATTTTCGAACAAAACAATATTTAAAACATTAATTGTGGTACTTGCCGTTTACTGGGCATTAATGACTTTTATCCCAGTACCGGGCGTTGGATACCCGAATTTGGAAAAAGAAACAAATTTAGCGGCCTGGATTGATCGTGGAATTTTAACAGAGGCACATACCTGGGCTTCATCTAAAACCTGGGACCCTGAAGGAATTCTAAGCACATTGCCGGCAACAGGTACCTGTTTATTTGGCATTCTGATTGGCGTTTGGATGCGCAGAAAAGATGTAGATAATCCAACAAAAGTGGCCTGGTTGTTTACCACCGGAATTGCTGCAGTTATTTTAGGCTTACTCTGGGATCTCCAGTTTCCGATTAACAAATCGTTATGGACCAGTTCTTTTGTGTTATATACAGGTGGCCTGGCCTCTATTGGATTGGCGCTCTGCTACTGGATCATTGATGTGCAGGGTTACAAAAAATTCACTACCCCTTTTGTTGTGTATGGTGTAAATGCCATTACAGTTTTCTTTCTGGCCGGATTAATGCCAAGAGTATTAAACCTCATTCAGATTACCAAGACAGATGGCACCAAAAAAGGCATCCTGGTTTGGTTTTACGAGACTTGTTATACACCGTTTTTCAGCCCGATAAATGCTTCACTGGTTTGGGCCGTAACCTATGTACTTGGTTTTTATGTATTATTATATTTTATGTACAAAAAAAACATTATCATTAAGGTTTAGTAAAAAAATGCTATAATTGATTGTCCCTCTCTTATCCAATTGAAAAAGAAAACTACCATATACGACATTGCCAAGGCGCTTGACATTACAGTGTCAACTGTTTCCCGGGCGCTCAGTGGCTTTCCGGCGATAAGTGATACGACCAGAAAAGCCGTTGTTGAAATGGCTAAAAAATTAAATTATAGCCCGAATAAACTCGCATCGGCATTAAAATCCGGCAAAACCCATATTATTGGTGTAATTGTACCAAGTGTACAGGCACATTTTTTTGCATCCATTATCCACTGCATAGAGGATGGCCTGAAAGACAGCGGCTACCGCGTGATTATATACCAGTCTAATGAATCAGTTGAAAACGAAATTAATGGCGTAAGAACTTTATTAGAAGCACAGGTAGATGGTATTATGGCTTCAATGTCTTTAGAAACAGAAGATACCGCCCACTTTAGCGAAATTATCAAGCAAAACAAGCCCCTGATTTTATTTGACCGTGTAAATACCGATTTAAAAGTACCAACCGTTACACTCGATGATTTTAAGGCCGGTTATATTGCTACAAAACACTTAATAGATCAGGGTTATCAAAAAATTGCATTTGTAACCACTGTTCACCAGATTAAAATATTTAACGATCGGTTAGAAGGGTACAAAGCAGCTTTATCAGACCATAACCTTCCGGTAATAAAAGACCATATTATTTTTGGCGGTTTATCTATCAAAGATGGTCGGTTTGGCGCAGGAAAATTAATGCGCAGCAGCGATAAACCCGATGCAATTATTGCAGGTGATGATTTTACGGCATTAGGCGTAATTAAAAAGTTAAAAGAAATAAATGAAACCCCACCTCAAATAGGGGTAATCGGTTTCGCAAATGAAGCCTTTTCCGCTTACATTACACCCAACCTGTCCACTATTGATCAGCATGCCTCAAAAATCGGCCAGGAATGTGCTAAAATGTTTCTGAAAATGATTAATCAGGAAAGCCCATACGCCAACATGGAACATATTGTGCTCGATCCGGGTGTTGTAGAAAGAGAATCGACCAATAAAAAAAACTAAAAGCTTTTTATTCCTTTGCCAGCGGAATCTCTACACCAACAGGCCCACTCGGCTCGCTTTCATTCTTTAACCGATCCAATGCCGTTACGAGATAACTGTAGCGTTTTCCACTTTCTACACTCGTATCAATAAATGAAAGATAATCTTCAAAGCTTATTTTAACAATATTCTTCGGGTCGAGTATCGAGATTTTCTCTCCTTCATCAAATCTGTAGATCACAAATCCTGAAGCTGTTTCTCCATCCTTTGCCTTCAATGGAAGCTGCCATTTTAAATGTACGCCATCTCTCAATGCATCGGCAGTTAAGGACTGAGGTTCGTTTGGCGGAACTTCATCCAGCCATGGCATTTGCGGCGGCAAAGCAAGGTATTTATAAAAGTCGTTCTTTAACGAATCCCCAACTGCCTTAGCAACTGTACTTAATGATTTTGAACTGAAAAATACGCTGCCCTGAATGCGGTTATTCTCTCTCAGATATCTAATCTGCCTCGGTATTTCGCTCAGGTTTCTCCATGCGGCTTCTGCCCTTGAGTTTACCAGGTAAGCGCCCTGCCCGATATAAACATGTCTGCCAAAAGTATTATTGCTCCACCAGTCAACCAAAACGCCATAAGGCGCCACTCTTCTGGTGAACGTAAAGTAAATCTGAGGATTAATGTAATCCACCCAACCTTCTCTAACCCATTTACGGCTATCGGCAAAAAGTTCAGCATAGTTAGATAGCCCACTGGTGGCAGAGCCTTCAGGATCCTCATTTTTATTTTTCCAGATACCGAACGGACTGATCCCGAATTTTACCCATTTTTTATAGTGGTGGATACTATCATCAAGCTGTTTAATAAGCAGATCGACATTATTGCGCCTCCAATCTTTTATGTCTGAGAAATTATTAGGGTATTTGTTAAAAGTATTGCTATCATTAATGGTTTGCCCTTCTAATTTATATGGATAAAAGTAATCGTCGAAGTGAATACCATCAATGTCATAGCCTTTTACCACATCTAAAATTACCTGTACGATATATTCCCTCACTTCCGGAATACCCGGATCGAACTGCTTTTTACCACCATAGGTAAAAAACCAGTCGGGGTGTTTACGATAAGCATGGTTTTCGCTTAACACGGCCGAGCTACTCATACTGGCTCTGTAAGGGTTAAACCAGGCATGCAGCTCCATTCCCCTGAAATGGGCTTCTTTGATGGCAAAAGCCAGCGGATCGTAACCAGGTGCCGGCGCCAGGCCCTGTCTCCCCATTAACCATTGGCTCCAGGGCTCTCTGGATTTCGCGTAAAATGCATCGGCTGCGGGTCTGACCTGCAATATAATGGCATTCATTCCCTGGCTTTTATGTCTTTCTAAGATACCAATCAACTCCTGCTTCTGCTGATCAATGGTCAACCCGGGCCTCGACGGCCAGTCTATATTGGTAACAGTAGCCACCCAAACACCTCTAAATTCCCTTTTTGGTGCAATTTTTGATAAAGGTTGTGCATTTAATATATATGGTACTATAGTTAAGGATAAAAGTGCGTATAGGAAGTTTTTAAGCATTATTTCTTATCTTATTTTTTTCAGGTTGTGTGTTTGTGTAGATTTGTATACAAATCGAACATTAGCAAGTAAACGATTTTTTTTAAAAACTCTTATAACTTTATTAAAAATTTTAATTTGCGCCTTGATAAAATTAATTGTGTACCCCATTTACCTATGGAGAACAAAAGTATATTAATTTATAGAAGATACAGTGTTATTAAATGGAACCACAAAAGATTAATAAGGGTGATAGAAACAAAATTTACTTCCTTGTCATCGTTATTGCCGCTCTAATTGGCACAAATGCTTACTTGTTTTTTAAAGACCGAAAGCAAAGTGAAAGATTTGTTACCGTTAGTGCAGAAAAAGATAAACTCCGGCTTGAAGTAGAAAAGATTGAGGTTGAACTTGATAAGGTTAATGCTTTGAATCTTGATTTGAACGAAAAACTCATTGAGGAGCAGAAGCTTGCGCGAACAAAAATAGAAGAGTTAAAGAAAGCTTTAGAAAAGAACCAGATTACCCAAGCCGAAATCGACAGGGCCAATACAAAGATTAATGAACTGAAAACATTTGTAAAAAACTACAACGATCAGATTATTCAGCTACAAAAAGATAATATCTTTCTAAAAAACAGCCGCGATAGCTTGCAAAATACGCTCAGAAACATCAGTAACAAGGCTGCGAACCTGGAGAGCGAAAACTCCAATTTAAACGCAAAAGTTAAAACGGCCGCAGCATTAAAGTTACAATGGGCCGAAATTATTGCTTTCAGAACAAAATCAAGCGGCAAAAAAGTTGAGGTTACCAAATCATCTACTGCCCAAAAGTTAAGCGTACGTTTTAACATTGTACCTAATCAGTTGGCAGAAAAAGGACATCATAACATTTATCTTCGGGTATTTGATCCGGCAGGAAACCTGCTTGCCAACGAGGAAAACCATTTTGAGGCTGACGGACAGGATATGCAGTTCAGCCATTCTATTTTTATCAATTACAATAATGACGATAGCACCTACGTTATCGATTGGACAAATCCTAAGCCATTTATAAAGGGCATATATACCGTTATTTTATATGCTGATGGCAATACCATGGGCAAAGCGCAAGTGGAGTTGAAATAACACATCCACCATCAGATTAATCCATCTACCTTATTTTAACTTAAATCAAAGGAAAGTTCAGATAGAATGTTGTTCCTAAACCGTTTATTGAGGTAAACTTAACTGAACCGCCAGCATTTTCTACAGCCTGCTTAACAAAAGCCAGGCCTAAGCCTGTACCGGATGTCTTAGTAGTGAAATTCGGCACAAATATTTTATCTTGCAGTGAAGGTGGTATGCCTTTCCCATTGTCCTTTATTTCTATATATGCATTTTTCATATCGGCATATATAATGATGGTAATGCAGCATAACGATTCTTCGTCTATAGCTTCTATCGCATTTTTAAGCAGGTTGTTAAATGTTCTTAGCAGCTGATCATGGTCTGCCAGGATCATGATATCCTTTTCGCTCTTGTTCTGCACCTCGATAGTTACATTTTCAGTACTTTTAAATACTTCTCTTGCCTGTTCGATAATTGGAAGTAAAGAAAGTCGTTCCAGATTGGTATCGGGCATTTTGGCGAAATTAGAAAACTCGGAAGCAATTTTAGAAAGACTGTCAATCTGTTCTATAAATGATTTGCTGAACTTATTAAACTTTTGTTCGAAATTTGGATCTTTCTCTCTCCATGATTTTTCCAACAACTGAACACCTAACTTTAACGGGGTTAGTGGATTCTTAATTTCATGAGCCACCTGTTTGGCCATCTCACGCCACGCACTCTCCCGTTCTGATCTGGCCAGTTTGATTGCACTCTCTTCCAAAGCAGCAATCATATGGTTATACTCCTTAATTAAAGAACCGATTTCATCATGCCTCCGCCATACAATGGGCTCGTTCTTCTGCCCTATTTTGGTCTTACTGATACTCTCCTGAATGAAGGTTAACGGATTGGTAATCTGATTAGCTAAAAATACAGCCAATACGCCAATAGCTACAAATACCAGCGCGTACAGATTAATCAGGTTACTTACAAAAAGTGCCAGTTTATCGCTATACTCCTCTTCGTTAGAATAGTTCGGCAAACCGATATAAGCAATCGTTTTGTTCTGGGCATTCCTGATGGGGGCATAGGCGGCAGCGTAAATTAAACTTCCAATGTTCTCCTTAGGGTTAATATATTCTGAACGGTGCAGACCACTTAATGAAAAGAACGCTTTTGGTCCCATTTTTTTACCAATAATTCTATAATTATACAGCTTGGGATAAGTAGTCATGATCAGGTTTCCGCTCAGATCGTACAAGTTTAAATCAGCATTGTTGATATCGGCAAAATTATTAAAATCTGCTGCGGCATTCTCATCGTTTGCAATAATACCATTGCTGAACACCTGCTTTTCAAAATTCTGCTGAACTTTTCTTATCTTATCTTTTAATATCGTGTCTTGCTGTCCGCGATATTCATTGTTCATATAGTAGTAGGTTCCCCAACCCACAATAACCAGTGTGGCCACTACAGCCAATACAATAGATACCTGGATTCTGGTTTTATACAAAATCTTATTGGCATTAATCATTAAAGACCTGTTGATGCTAAACCAGCCTACTTTATCATCATCGAGATTTTTGATTAACCATATTAAACCATAGAGTACCAGGGAGAAAATGATAAATATCAAAAAGAAAAATGATAGGGCAGCCAAACGTTCTACATAATCTACTTTCTCTTTGCTAATCACAACCATTTTGCTTTCAGTAGGCTTATAGATCAAATGACTGTAATGCTGTTTATCATCATTATTAATGATGAAATCGTCCTTTTTGCCTTTAAATATGCTTCCATCTAAAGGATAAGTATAGTTGCCAGACTGATTCAGCAATTTATTATTGCTGTATAAAGCAATAGAATAACCTTTAAAATCTTCGTCTTTGATCATTTTCTGATCTCCGAGAAGGTCGGGTAGCCGGTTATTATAATTATATGGTTTGGACCTGAGTTCGATAATTAGTGTACCCAGTAAACTGCCATTGTTTACCACTGAGATGATTCCAAAATAATCCTGATAACCAAAAGTATTGTTTACCTGATAAAAAAAGTTAGATCCATCTATTTTGACTGAACCAGCCTCCACTAGCTTTTTATACTTATCAATCGGGGGTGTATCAGCGTTTTCGATTGCAGCACCCAGTTTGTTATAGGGATAGATCTGATAGTCGTAGCGGCTTAAATAGCCATCTAAATAATCTTTAATGTGATTTTTGAGCACAGCATAATTACCTTCCCTATTTTGACTAAAGTAGCTCGTCAGAAAGCTATCTTTAACAATTTCATTGCCTAATGTACCCAAAGCAACAATAGCATTCGGATCTTCAGAAGATTGCACTTTTCTGGCCAGAGGTTCACGTAAACTTCTTTCTTTAATGTCTTTATACTTGGTATACTTAATAGATGTATTGAAAGCGAGACAGAAAAACACAATGGCAAACATGCCGATTGAAAAGTTCTTCTCCTTTAAATAAACAGCCCTCGCCACAATAAATAATACAAGTGCAAAAACGATAAAAAATGCATTGAAACCTACCACTAACTTGTAGATAAAAACGCCAGTAAAGCCGAACAGGAAGATAATGACGCGCATCCTATTGTTTACGTTTAACTGGCTGCTTACCGTTGCTGAGATAGCGGTGATCAGGTAAATCTGGAACCATGCCAAACATAAAATTACAATACCTACCCAGCTTGTTCCGCTAAGCTTAAGGATATTAACGATATCAAAATTAATTTTCGAGTTAAATATCAATCCAAAAAAGATATCATCTGTATCCCAAACAATTCGCCCTATCAACACCATTAACACAGCCTGGATAATAATTCCGATTGTTTTACTCCGCTTTATCCATTCCGGAAACTTGTATTGTTCCTTATGGTTATACATAAAAAGGAGTAGCCAGGTGAGCGCGATAACGTTTAAGAGAAAATCGCCTAAAGAAGGCATCAGAAAATTATCTGCATATATCCTCGGATCGAACAGATCCAAGGTAAACCGGTGGTTAAACCAGCCATAATACAGATCTGTTAACCGAAAAGCCAGAAAGAAAAACAACAGCAAAAACGTACCCCAAACAATATGTCCACGCCTGGCAATGAATGAACTTAAAGAATTGAAGAACATGCAGATGCACAACATGCCCGCAACAAACAACCACAATTGTGTACCTGAATAATGGGTTTCAGCATAACCAGGTTTTACTTTTAATCCGAATAAAAACTTATTTTCCAGATTTTTGATAACATAAACATCCTTATCTGTAAAAGAGGCAAAGGTTAGTATTTTTGTTTTGGATAAAATAGGGTCAATATCACTCTTGAAATACTTGGTTTCTTTAAAAGGATATTGTGATTGAATGGAAATCAGGAAAACGAGACTGAAATTGCCCTGCGTACTTTTAATGACCTCATACCAGCCATTATAAAAAAACAGTACAGAACTGCCTTCCTTTAAAGTAGCCGGGTCTATTTCAGAAACTTTATAAGTACTCCAGAACTTGAGCTGGTTATTTTCAAAGGTCAATAAATTTATTCCATTACTCTCGCGATAGGTTGTAATGAAATCAATGGCATCTTTAGGGTTCAGATGAAACTGTTTGGCTTTAGCCACTTCCTGCTTATTGGCCAAAAATGTTTGTACGGCTTTTTCTTTAAGCAAAAGGTTTTGCTGGATTTCCGCTCCATCGTGTTCTAACAGTTCACTTTTGGTGGTAAACCTGCTTAGCGAAATAGAGGTTGCAATAAGGCAACAGCCCAAAACAAGCAATAGAAATCTTATTTTTATACCAAAGCTCATTTTCATCTACGGATAAAGATATTAAATATTGATAAAAAGCAACGCCATAAACTTCTCGTTTATGGCGTTGGCACTATTCATTCTATTTGAATAAATTAAGCTAAAACAGCACTGCTTGTCTGTACTTCGCGGCTTACTTTTTTAACCAATCCCTGCAATACATTGCCCGGACCAACTTCTACAAATTCAGTTGCACCATCTGCAAGCATGTTGCCTACTGTTTGTGTCCAACGCACAGCACCGGTTAATTGTTTAATTAAATTGGCTTTTATTTCAGCGGGGTCTGTATATGGCCTGGCATCAACATTCTGATAAACCGGGCAGATTGGAGATGCGATGTTAGTGGCTTCAATAGCAGCCTGTAATTCAATTTTTGCCGGTTCCATTAAAGGGGAATGAAATGCACCACCAACATTCAATTTTAATGCTCTTTTTGCTCCTGCTTCCGTTAATTTGGCACAAGCCAGATCAATACCTTCAATACTTCCTGAAATAACCAATTGGCCAGGGCAGTTATAATTTGCTGGCACTACCACGGCATCAATTTCTGCGCAGATTTTTTCAACCACTTCATCAGCTAAACCCAAAATTGCTGCCATGGTTGACGGTTGTGCCTCACATGCTTTTTGCATGGCATTTGCGCGGGCAATAACCAATTTTAATCCATCTTCAAAGCTCAATGCATTTGCAGCAACCAAAGCCGAAAATTCGCCTAAAGAGTGACCCGCAACCATATCTGGTTTAAAATCATCGCCTAAAACCTTGGCTAAAATAACCGAATGCAAAAAAATTGCCGGTTGGGTTACATTTGTTTGTTTAAGCTCTTCATCTGTTCCGCTAAACATAATGTCGCTAATGCGGAAACCAATAATTTCGTTGGCCTGTTCAAATAATGCTGCAGCTTTTGGGTTTTCATAAAGATCTTTACCCATACCTACAAACTGTGCTCCCTGTCCGGGAAAAATATATGCTTTCATTATAATTAGTTTGGTGTATCGCGTTTGGCGGCTAGCGTTATTATTTATACCTTACTTGATACTTATTACTTTTTACCTGATACAATTAATCTAAACTCGCGGTAATTAACCTCAAAAACTCGGCTCTTGTTTTATCGTTACTTAAAAAGGTGCCAGTAAAGGCCGATGTTGTGGTGACCGAATTTTGCTTTTGGACTCCACGCATAGACATGCATAAGTGCCTGCACTCCATCACTACCGCCACACCCATCGGGCTAAGGGTATTCTGGATACAATCTCTGATTTCGTTCGTTAAGCGTTCCTGTACCTGTAAACGACGGGCAAAAGCATCAACCACACGAGGAATTTTACTTAAACCTACAATATGCCCGTTAGGGATATAAGCAATATGTGCTTTGCCAAAAAATGGCAGCATGTGGTGTTCGCACATCGAATAAACCTCAATATCCTTAACCACCACCATTTGGCTGTAATCCTCTTCAAACATGGCAGACCGTAGGATTTCATCTGGCTTTAAATCGTAGCCATGTGTTAAATACTGCAATGCTTTAGCTACACGTTCAGGTGTTTTTAGTAAACCTTCGCGCTCAGGGTTTTCGCCCAACTGACTAAGAATATCTTTATAATGTGAGGCTACCGCTTCAATTTTATTTTCGTTATAACGGTCTATTTTTACATAGCCGTCTCTCGATTCGCCTTTTAATATGTCTTTACTGCTCATTAATTTAGGTTTTTAACCAAAGTATTCAACAAAATTATTTTCGGTTTCATAGATTTTTACGCAATGCAGAATTGCGCCGCTAGCTTCGATCGGACCCCAAAGCTGTTTCCAGATTTCGATGGCCAGATTTTCGGTCGAAGCCAGTTTGCCTTTCATAAAATCCACATCAAGATTTAAATTTTTATGATCAACCTTGTCTACCACATAGTCATTCATTACGTCTTTCAGCCATTTTAAATCCACCAGAAAACCTGTTTCCGGATTTACTTCGCCCTTAACGGTAACATATAACCAGTAGTTATGGCCATGCCAGTTCGGGTTGGCGCATTTACCAAAAACTTCATTGTTTCTATCATCATCCCAATCGGTACGCGCCAATTTGTGCGCCGCATTAAATGATGCTTTTCTCGTTATGTAAATCATTACTATAAAATAAAATACAAATATACGGATAAAATGGATGATGTTTGGCGGATAATGGATGATGTAAATATGTCTTGCCCAAATTCATCCCAGATCTGTTCACATTCCATCTTCCATCTTACATTTTACATTTTTTATCACAGGTTATACTGGTCCTGTTTTCCTCATCCACCTTACATTCCACTTATTTCGTTAACTTTACTTAATGAAAACCTTAGTTGTTGCGGCTACAAAAGCTGAACTTACCTTCTTATACCAGCACTTTAATTTACCCGACACTGATTTTGTTGAAAGTAAAAATTTTGACCTGCTGATTACCGGAGTTGGAATGGTAGCAACAGCCTTTGCCCTGGGAAGATATCTTTCATCTAAATATAGCCTGGTGGTTAATTTAGGCATCGCCGGCAGCTTCGACCGTGATATCGCCTTAGGTACCGTACTAAATATTACTGAAGATACTTTTGCTGAATTGGGTGCGGAGAATGAAGATGAATTTCTGACCATCGTAGATTTAGGTTTTGGGGAAAACCACTACACTTCAACAACAGCAGAGAACATTAACCTGCCCACTGTTAGCGGCATTACCGTAAACTGTGTAACGGGAAGTGAGAAAAGCATTAAAAATTTGATAAACCGGTTAAATCCAACTACTGAAAGCATGGAAGGCGCCGCTGTTTTTTATGCCTGTAAACAATTAAATATTAAAAGTTTGCAGATCAGAAGCATCTCTAATTATGTAGAGCCGAGAAATAAAGACAACTGGAAAATTGGTTTGGCCATCAAGAACTTAAACGACTGGGCCATCGCGTTTATTGGAGAAATGAACTGATTATGACCAATTAGTTTACCGCAGTACTTAATTTTGGTTTATGAACCCGACACAATTAAAATAATTATTTTAATTGTAAAAGGCTCCATCTAACAACTGAAAACAAAAAAATAAATAGATGAAACTTACACTTGGATTTTCTCCCTGCCCTAACGATACATTTATTTTCGATGCGCTCATTCACCATAAAATTGATACGGAGGGATTAACATTTGAGGTTTACTATGATGATGTTGAAACCCTAAACCAAAAGGCACTTAGGAGCGAATTAGATATTACCAAGTTAAGTTTCCATGCATTTGCCTACGTAGCTAATCAGTATGCTTTATTAGATGCCGGTAGCGCCCTGGGCTTCGGTGTCGGCCCCTTATTGATCAGCAAAAAACAGTTTGAAGGTCCAGATGACCCTCAACTCCAAACGCCAAACAATAAACTCAAAATCGGGATACCCGGAAAATATACTACCGCCAATTTCTTATTGGGGATTGCCTATCCACACTTGCAAAACAAACAAGAACTTGTGTTTTCAGAGATTGAATCAGCCTTGATTAATGAGCAGATTGATTTAGGCCTGATCATCCACGAAAACAGGTTTACCTATCAGGACAAGGGTTTGACCAGGATTGTTGATCTGGGTGATTATTGGGAAAAACTTACCGGTTGCGCTATTCCATTAGGGGGAATTGTGATTAATCGCAATTTAGACCGCGAGGTACAGCTAAAAGTTAACCGCCTGATCCGCCAATCCGTTGAGTTTGCTTTTGCCCATCCAAAATCAGCTATCGATTTTATCCGCCAGCATGCGCAGGCCATGGAAGAAAGCGTGATGTACAAACACATCGAACTGTATGTAAATAAATACAGCATCAACCTTGGCGAAGAAGGCCGTAAAGCAGTTGATACCTTGTTTAAACTGGCACAGGAACGCGGCATCATTCCGGCTATTCAGGAGACCCTGTATATTTAAGAGGAGTAAAAAGTTGTAAGGTTTAATGTTTGGAAAGTTGATTTTGGCGCCAGGAACATGTTAACTTTACAACATTCCAACATTTAACAACGATCTAACTTACCAACAACTTATAACCTTTTCCGTGTACATTAATAATTTCAACCGAAGGATCGGCCTTGAGATACTTACGCAGTTTACTTAAAAATACATCCATGCTTCTTCCGTTAAAGTAATTGTCATCGTGCCAAATGCTTAACAGGGCTTCCTCACGGGTTAAAACGGTATTCTTTTTCAAACACAATAGCCGTAAAAGCTCAGCCTCTTTTGTAGATAGTTTTTGCTGATGATCATTATCGGTGATAATCTGAGTGGTATAATCGAAATGATACCGACCAATAGAAAACTGCGTTTCGGCCACCTCATCATTGTTATCTGTTTTATTTGCTATCCGCTTAAACATCGCGTTAATGCGCAATAAAAGCTCCTCAATCCGAAAAGGCTTGGTAATGTAATCATCTCCACCTAAATCATAAGCAGCAGATTTATCTTCTAACATCGTTTTTGCCGTTGCAAAAATAATAGGCACCTGTGTGTTTACCTTTCTAATATCTTTACCCAAGGTAAAGCCATCTTTTTTAGGCATCATCACGTCCAGAATGCATAAGTCAAAACTCTGCTTATTAAATGCTTTTAATCCATCTTCCCCATCAGTACAAAGCACCACATCAAACTTACCTTTCAGCTGCAGATAGTCTTGTAACAATAAACCTAAATTTGGGTCGTCTTCTACCAGAAGTATTTTTTTCATTTTCTTGTGTTTATTACATAAATGGCTTTAAAGCCAAATTAGTATTCGATTAAGGATATGTGATCGTTTTACCATCATGATCAGATCAATACGCCACTATATAGCCTCCTTCATTTTTGCTGTACCGATAAACTTGGCCTTCGTATCAACATCTCTGTGTTATAAAGGTAAAGATATTTCGAACGTTGTTCCTTTATCCTTTTCACTACTAACCTTAACCGTCCCGTTCAGTTTTTTAATAATATCGTGAACATAATTTAAACCCAGGCCAAAGCCTTTAACATCATGTAAATTACCGGTTGGCACCCTATAAAACTGATCAAAAATCCTTTTTGACTGCTCTTTGGTCATGCCAATGCCTTTATCCGCTATTTCGATAACTAAATTCTTACCGGCATTACGGGTAGTAATGGTAATCTCAGGGGTATCACGACTGTATTTGTTCGCATTATCAATCAGGTTATAAATGACGTTAGATAAGTGAAGCTCATCACCATATACAACAGCATTTTCTGCATCGGTATGCACATTAATTATGGCATTCCTTTTCTGTAGCTGCAACTCCATGCTATCCAATACAATCACAATCAAGTCGTTTACGTCTACTTCTGTATTCTCCATTTTAAGCTCTCCCTTCTCTAAGCGGGCAATGCTTAAAACACGCTCAATATGGCTTCCCAGGCGAACATTCTCATCATAAATGATCCCGGCCAAACGTTTCAACCGTGCCTTATCTTCTGTCACTTCCGGATCTTTTAAGGCCTCACTGGCAATCATAATCGTTGCTACAGGCGTTTTAAACTCATGCGTCATGTTATTAATGAAATCCGTTTTCATTTCCGACAGTTTCTTCTGCTTCAAAATAGCATAAAGGGTATAAGAAAAGATGAAAACCAGCACCAGCAACAAACCAATTGACGATGCAAGCGTAGCACTCAGATTAGCGATAATAGCTGAATTTTTGTTTGGAAAACTGACGACTAGCATGCCGGGATCGCGAAAAATATCATTTCCGAACAAAGGCGTTTTATACGTATTTTCCGGCAAAAACGCTCCTTTAACATGAGATGCCATCATAAAAATGGTCGAATCTTTCCGGGCAAGCGAAATCCGGTAAGAAGGCACTAACGTAATGTTATTGGCTAAGAGTTCCTGTTTTAATAGACGGCCCAAAGCGCTAAAATTAATGCGTTTATAAATAGGCACATTGGTTTCCTGCATTTCTTTGGATACATCCTCAACTACACTTGAACGGGTATACGAGAAAGTATCCTTACCTAGCGCTGCAATTTTAAGCGCCAATTTTTTACGTTCAATTTCATCCTCACGTTGAAATTTTTTCTGTAAATCGTTCGGAATTTTTGGAACGTTTGCAAAACCCGGGCTACCATCCCTCGGATCAAAAACCAGATATCTCAATGTATCAGGTAAACTCTGCAGACTTTTAAACTCAAATGTTTTGGGTGGTGCGGTAAAAGGTTTGGTACGCATACTATAACCTTTCAAGATCAGGCTCTTAATGTCAATGATGGCATCCATCTGCAAATCCAGTTTATCGCCGTTTTCCGAACTTAATGAGGTATATTCCCGTTCAGAAATTACATTTGGCGCACGATAAGATACCCGGATAATACTGTCCTGTTGGTTCAGGTAGCTCTCAATCTGGTTTTCGCGCTCCGCCTGCCGCAGTTCTGCTTCCTGCGCATACTGTTGCCGTAAATCCTTAATATCCAGTGCACGCTGTCTGGAGTCCTGCAACTGCTTTAACTTATTTTCAGCGTCTTTGCGGTTTAAGTGGTCGGCAACATTTCTACGCTGTAGTTTATTTACAACCGACGTTAATGTTTGATTTACCTGTTCATCAAAAAGCTGTGATTTGAGTTTATACGATTCCCGTATGTAATACAATTGCATTACGAATACCCCAAGCAGCGCAACCGTCATTAAAACCGTAATTAGCCAAAAACTTCTTTTCTTCATAAACCAGATCGGTTTTTAAAAACAAAAAAACCGGGCATAATCTTCTTAAATTTAAACAGATATCAAAAATACTGATTAGTAGAGCGAAGTGTTTGTTTTTAACATATTTTAACAGCGGGAAGACTTCCGATGTTTATCCGGGATGGGGCATATAAACTTCGGAAGCCTGGCGGGTCAAAAAAAATGCCGAAGCTAAGCCTCGGCATGGTTCAAAATTGTTTGCTTAAAAAAGAATCTTTATTTAGAAAGGCAAATCATCATCTTCTCCCGGAGCATTGCTTACATCAACCGGAGCTGCATAAGCTGGCGTAGCTGCCGGAGCGCCTGCCGCAACTGCATTGATACGCCAAATAACCAGACTGTTAAAATATGATGTTTTACCCGTTTTATCTGTCCAGGGACGACCACGTAAATTAAAGAAAACCTCAACCTCATCGCCTGCTTTAAATGTATCTAATAATGCAGTTTTATCTTGTAAAGCCTCAAAACGGATATATTCTGGGTATGTTGGATTTTCTGCGTATTCTACTATTAAATCACGTTTTTTAAACGTTTCACTTATCTGTTGCGTGGCACCTACTTCGTGTACTTTTCCTTTAATTTCCATAACTAATACTACTTAATGTACTATAAACATCAAATCTCTATAATTTTATTGATAACTTCGCATATATTATGATGCAAGTTTTCCACAATAAAAGCAAGGTAATTATTACCTGCAATAAGCGCCTTTCGCCCTACTTACAAGAAGAAGTTACGGCTTTAGGCTACACCATTGAGCGGTCTTTTGCTACCGGCGTTGAACTCAATATCACCCTTACAGAGTGTATTAAACTAAATCTGAACCTGCGCTGCGCCAGCCAGATTCTATATGCCATAAAAAGTTTCAAAGCTGTTACTCCAGATGATCTCTATAATGAAATTGCAGCCATTGAATGGGAAGAACTGATTGATTTTTCGGGTTATTTTTCCGTAACCTCAAATGTTGATAACCCAAATATTACTACACCACTTTTTGCAAACCTAAAGGTTAAGGACGCAATTGTAGACCGCATGAAAGCGAAAAAGGGCATTCGTCCGAACTCAGGATCGGACGCCAATAAAACCGTTGTGCATTTATATTGGAAAGATGCTGATGCTGATGTATTTATGGATACATCTGGCGAAACCCTTGCCAAACATGGTTATCGGAAAATACCAGGGAAAGCCCCGATGTTAGAGGCACTGGCTGCCGGAGTTATTTTAGCAACTAAATGGGATAAAAAATCAGCATTTATAAACCCCATGTGCGGATCAGGTACCTTAGCTATTGAAGCCGCTCTTTTGGCCACCAACCGCGCTCCTGGCTTATACCGCATGAATTATGGCTTTATGCACATATTGGGTTATGATGAGGAAGTTTTTTTTGCTGAACGCAGAATCCTAAAAAATCAGGTAATTAAAAGCGTTGATTTCAAAATTGTAGCTTCCGATTTGTCGGAAGATGCGGTAGAAGTGACGCGCAGAAATGCAAAAACAGCAGGTGTTGACACATTAATTGAATTTCAGGTCTGCGATTTTGAATTAACGCCTGTTCCTGAAGATGGCAAAGGTGTTGTTATTTTTAACCCCGAATATGGTGAACGTTTAGGTGTGCACAGTAAGTTGGAACTGACCTATAAACGTATGGGTGATTTTATGAAGACAAAATGTAAGGGCTACGCTGGTTATATTTTCACCGGAAATCCTGATCTTGCAAAAAAAATTGGGTTAAAAGCGGCTAAAAAAATTGAATTTTATAACGGTAAATTAGATTGCCGTTTATTAGAATATGAATTATATGAAGGATCTCGCAGGGCACCGTTAACCGATGCATAGCCTTTTTACTGGAAATTAATATATTACGCTTTGTTACGTATCAACGCAGAAATTTGACAAGTATGGAATTTGATGACATGGATCATATGCCCGAATGGGAACATTTTAGCCGATTTGGCCGGGACGATGAGGCGGATGAAAGCCTTTCAAGCGATGATGCTGAAAAGGTTAGGTTGAAAGTGACCAGGGCAAAAAGCCTGTACAACCAGGCCAGAGCCCTTTACAAATATGCTGCCCTGTTCTGCGAAACACTTGAGGGAGAAATGGCGGAAATGACTGCTAACCTGATTATGCAAAATGCCATGATGTTATGCCCCAAAATTGTTGGTGCAGAAGGTGCAGACATGTATATTTTGAGGATGGAGAATGCCTCTATCATCAGAACCAACTGCCGTGAACTGGAAACCCAGGTAAGAGCCGCAGACATGTTTGAAATATGTACCCCGGAATATAAAGACATCGTTTTAGACGAAATTGAAAAATTTCGTCTACTTTTTATAGAGTGGGTTAAATATTTTGAAAAAGATGAGTTTGAAGATGACTGGGGCCTATATTAGTCCTTCATGAAAACTTAATCTTTAGCTTTCCTTAATTTGTTGACCGCTTCTCACCTCCTATCTTTTATTATCATACTGCTTCATCCGGCTTCTGCAATTTAAAGAAGACTAACTTTTACAAAATCTAACCCCTGGCTAAAGTAAACACCAAACATTTTACGCCTGACTTTGTTACCAATACAATTCATCCCCTTTACGTGTAATTCTTAAATGCGCTAAAAGTTATGCTCTTAAAATCTATAGGAGTAAAACTTTCGTACATAAGTAAAAATATTAAAAATTTATCCGATTTATGGAAGATGTATTAGCTTTAAAAACAAGGAATGTTGCGGGGAATATTAGAAAAATTAGAGAATACAGAGATTACACTCAAGATTATCTGGCAGCAAAACTAAAAATATCCCAAAATGCTTACAGCAAAATTGAGCTCGGTTATAGCAAATTAACTATCGACCGTTTATTTCAGATTGCAGCCATTTTGGAAGTTGATGTAGCACATTTATTGACCTTAAACCACGGTGACTTGATAAAAATCATTGCTGATGACGAGAAAAGAACAGCAAGCTAAACTGTTGCTGTTGATATCATTTCTTGTGCCCTGCAGATAATTCCAATACCTTTGGAGCAAAATTTCAACTATGCAGGTCTCCATTCAAAAAACCATCGACTTTGTAAAAAAAACATTGGCCAATGCCGAAGCAGGTCACGATTGGTTTCATATTGAGCGTGTTTTCAAAACTGCGCAAACTATTAATCAACAGGAAAATGGCGATGAACTTGTAGTTTGTTTCGCCGCCTTACTGCATGATATTGCTGATCCTAAATTCAATAATGGTGATGAGGAACTTGGACCGAACATGGCTGCATCATTCCTGTCATCGATTGATATTGATGCTGATATAATTGCGCATGTTAAACTAATTATCCAGAACATGTCGTTCAAAAATAGTTTTGATGGTGCAGGTTTTACTTCAAGAGAATTGCAAATTGTACAGGATGCAGACCGTTTAGATGCCATAGGGGCTATCGGTATCGCCAGGGCTTTTACCTATGGAGGATTTAAAAACAGGGTGCTTTACGACCCTGCAATTTTACCGGAAAAACACCTCAATAAGGAAAGCTATAAAAATACCACCGCACCAACCATTAACCACTTTTATGAAAAACTGCTTTTATTAAAAGATCTGATGAACACCGGAGCAGGAAAAGCAATGGCAACAGAAAGACACGATTTTATGCTACTTTACCTGGAACACTTTTACAAAGAATGGGAAGGTAAATAACATTAACTGCATACGATTATTCCCTATTCGAATGGATTAAACTAATTTATTTACTAATATTTTTAGTTATTTAGACTATCTTTGTTAGTAAAATATATCCCTATGTTTGATCGTATCCGTGAAAAATTAAATATTCTTGCCGACGCTGCTAAATATGATGTTTCCTGTTCATCAAGCGGCGGCACGAGAAAAAATGACAGCAAAGGACTCGGAGACAGCCACAGTTCGGGCATTTGCCATACCTACACAGAAGATGGCAGATGTGTTTCGCTCTTAAAAATCCTGCTCACTAACCACTGCATTTACGATTGTTTATTTTGCGTTTCACGTAAAAGTAATGATATAAAGCGTGCGGCTTTTACCGTAGATGAAGTGGTGGAACTGACTATGAATTTTTATCGCCGCAACTATATAGAGGGCTTGTTTTTAAGTTCAGGGATTTTTAAAAATGCCGATTTTACCATGGAACGACTGCTTTTAGTGGTAAAAAAGCTACGTTTAGAGCAAAATTATAATGGTTACATCCATTTAAAAACCATTCCCGGCGCCAGTGATGAATTAATTAAAGAAGCGGGTTTGTATGCCGACCGGATGAGCATCAATCTCGAAATGCCTACCGAAGCCGGGCTAAAACTTCTGGCCCCTGAAAAAAACCATGCAGACGTAATTAAACCACTCGACTTTGTGCAAAAACAGATCTCCCAGTTTTCAGCAGATAAAAAACTGATCAAACATATCCCAAAATTTGTACCTGCAGGGCAAAGCACCCAAATGGTTATTGGCGCCACACCGGAAAGTGATAAAGACATTATGTATACAGCTAATGCCTTTTACAAAAATTTTTCTTTAAGACGGATATACTATTCCGGTTATGTACCCATCAGCAACGATACCAGAATGCCTATAATGGGTACCCAACCACCGTTGTTACGGGAAAACCGTTTGTATCAAACCGATTGGCTGATGCGTTTTTACGGGTTTAAAGTACAGGAAATTTTAAACGATGCCAATCCTAACCTTGATATTGATATTGATCCAAAATTAAGCTGGGCAATCAGAAACATGCAACATTTTCCGGTAGATATCAACACCGCTGATTATAAAATGATACTGCGGGTGCCTGGAATCGGCGTAATGTCGGCAAAGAAAATTGTACAGGCGCGTAAATTTGGTAAACTCAGGATTGATCAGCTCAGGAAAATAGGCATAGCCTACAATAAAGCCAAACACTTTATTGTTTGCTCTGATAGCCCTTATCAGTTAAAAGATTATCAAGGTACGCAGATCAAGGCTTTTATTCTGGCCGAAAGCAAAAGTAAATATCTAAAAACCGATAGCAACCAGATGATTTTGTTTTAATTGCACTGTCCGCTAAGGGAGATGCACCAGGCCCAACTTGATCGGGAACACGGAGTGATCCTGAATGCCTTTGAAACAAGGGAATACTTATCAATAATCTTAAAGCTATTGCTGCACTAATATTCCCGCTTGCGCTGGAATGACGACTGATGTAAAACCTGTAAATAAAATATGACCTACATTTTTGATGGTTCGCTACAAGGACTTTTAACAGCCGTTTTTGAATGGTTTGAACGCAAACCAGGCAAAGTGATGCTCAAATCCACCGAAATGTTCCAGCCGGAAGCTTTTGCAGAAAGTTTTACGGTAATTACCGATGGAGCCAAGGCCGATCGTGTTTGGGCCGGACTTCAGAAAAAGTTAAAGAAAGACTGGCTCCGCAAATTTTATTGCAGCTATCTATCCGAAATTCCCGAAGCTTACAATCATCTTTTTCAATTTTCAATTTACATTTTTAACCATGCTTCAGGCGCAGAAAGCAATTATGGAATTGAGCATATCATTGCCCTTTCTAAATGTGCTAAAAGCGTAGAACGGGAAAAACACCGGATGGAGGCCTTTATCCGCTTTCAGAAAACCGGAGATGGTATATTTTATGCAGGTATCGACCCTGATTTTAATGTGCTACCTTTAATATCCAATCATTTTAAGAACCGGTATGCCGACCAGCAATGGGTTATTTATGATTTAAAACGGAAATATGGTTTGCATTATAATTTAACCTCGGTTGAAGAAATTACGATCAGTTTTACCAATGGAATAAACAAACAGAGTCCGGCATCAATTTTAATGGATGATAGCGAAGCTTTGTATGCAACACTCTGGAAAGATTATTTCAAAAGCGCCAATATTGTAGCCCGTAAAAATACTAAACTTCATGTTCAGCACGTACCCAAAAGGTATTGGAAATATTTAACTGAAAAGGAACTATAGTTAGGATTCTACTATCATTAATACCGATTTACGCAATGCGTGATCTCCGGCCTCATTGAACAAACAGATTAGCCAAAAGCAGTAACAAACTGCCATGCTGACACACCCACAAACCATTAGCATGAAAAGATTGACAGTTTGGTGAAAATTTGTCCCTGAAAATCACTTGGCATAAAAAGTGTTAATTGTATGCATAGTTAAAATTCAAATCAAAATAAAAAATAATAAAAGTTATGGCGTTAAACCTTAAACCAATTGCTGGCAGTTCGAACAGAGTAATCGTTGAACCGGCTGCAGCTGAAGAAAAAACTGCATCAGGTTTGTATATCCCTGATACTGCAAAAGAAAAACCATCTAAAGGAACTGTAGTTTCTGTTTCTGAAGAAGATTCTGAAGGTAAAAAAGCGAGCGTAAAAGTTGGCGATGTTGTAATTTATGGTAAATATGGTGGTACAGAGTTCCCTTATGAAGGTAAAGATTACCTGATCATGCGCGAAACTGATATTTACGCTGTTGTTGGGTAGATCAATTGAAATGTTGTAACGTTAAATGTTACAATGTTGTATAAATCGGATGGATTGAAACATTTCAACCTTCCAACATTAAAACTTTAAAAAC
The DNA here is from genome assembly GCF_900111825.1 of Pedobacter suwonensis. Taxonomy (GTDB): domain Bacteria; phylum Bacteroidota; class Bacteroidia; order Sphingobacteriales; family Sphingobacteriaceae; genus Pedobacter; species Pedobacter suwonensis. Next base: position 115,134 of record NZ_FOJM01000008.1, on the reverse strand, counting down.
AAAATTTAAAATGTCTAAACAAGTAAAATATAACGTAGAAGCACGCGACGCCCTGAAAAGAGGTGTTGATATTCTTGCAAATGCAGTAAAAGTAACCTTAGGTCCAAAAGGACGTAACGTAATTATCGATAAAAAATTCGGATCACCAGCAATTACCAAAGATGGTGTTACGGTGGCGAAAGAAATCGAATTGAAAGATGCGGTTGAGAACATGGGGGCTCAAATGGTTAAAGAAGTAGCATCTAAAACAGCTGATATTGCGGGTGATGGTACTACTACAGCAACTGTGTTGGCTCAGGCAATTATTACTACTGGTATTAAAAACGTAGCCGCCGGTGCAAACCCAATGGATTTAAAACGTGGGATCGATAAAGCCGTTGCTGCTGTTGTAGAAAACTTAAAAACACAATCACAAACAGTTGGCGAAGACAATAACAAAATCAAACAGGTTGCGTCTATTTCTGCTAACAATGATGAAGTAATCGGTGCTTTAATTGCTGAAGCAATGGGTAAAGTTGGTAAAGATGGTGTAATCACCGTTGAAGAAGCAAAAGGTACTGAAACTGAGGTTAAAACGGTAGAAGGTATGCAGTTTGACAGAGGTTACTTATCTCCATACTTTGTTACCAATGCAGATAAAATGGAAGCTGAATTAGACAGTCCTTACATTTTAATCTACGATAAAAAAATCAGCAACATGAAAGAATTGTTGCCGGTTTTAGAAAAAACTGTTCAAACAGGTAAACCATTAGTAATCATTTCAGAAGATTTAGATGGAGAAGCTTTAGCTACATTGGTAGTAAACAAAATCCGTGGGTCATTAAAAGTTGTGGCTGTTAAAGCTCCGGGATTTGGCGACAGAAGAAAAGCAATGTTAGAAGACATCGCGATCTTAACCGGAGGTACTGTTATTTCTGAAGAAAGAGGTTACAAATTAGAAAACGCTGATTTAACTTACTTAGGTTCTGCAGAAAAAGTTGTTGTTGATAAAGACAATACGACTGTAATTAACGGTTCAGGCAACACAGACGATATTAAAGCACGTGTTAACCAGATTAAAGCGCAAATCGAAACCACTACATCTGACTACGATAAAGAAAAATTACAGGAGCGTTTAGCTAAATTAGCTGGCGGTGTTGCAGTTCTTTATGTTGGTGCAGCCAGTGAGGTTGAAATGAAAGAGAAAAAAGATCGTGTTGATGATGCTTTACATGCAACCCGTGCGGCTGTAGAAGAAGGTATTGTTGCAGGTGGCGGTGTAGCTTTCATCCGCGCCGTAGCTTCTATCGCTGATTTAAAAGGTGTTAACGAAGACGAAAACACAGGTATTCAGATTATCCGCCGTGCTATTGAAGAACCATTACGTCAAATTTGCGAAAACGCAGGTATTGAAGGTTCAATCGTAGTACAAAAAGTTAAGGAAGGTACTGCTGATTTTGGTTATAATGCACGTACCGGTGCTTACGAAAACTTAATTGGCGCTGGTGTTATCGACCCAACCAAAGTAAGCCGTGTAGCTTTAGAAAATGCAGCATCAATTGCAGCCATGTTATTAACTACAGAAGTTGTTTTAGCAGATGAACCTGAAGAAGGTGGTGCTCCAATGCCTCCAATGGGCGGCGGCGGCATGGGTGGTATGATGTAATACCATTCTATCGCAGCGAAATAATTTCGTGTAAAAAAACCCTCAAGGTATAATTACCTGAGGGTTTTTTTTATGCCTTATTATATCATAAAGAAGCTTTATCATTCCTTCATCTACAAGTTTAGTATTTTTGGTGTAAAATTTTGGCGATGTAAGCCAAAAACTACGTACTTTAAAGCGAATATTTATTGATGTGTCTTAGGCCTAGTACTCATTTCTGATATTGATTAAATCAGGTAATTAATGAATCCCCCCGGAACGCAATAAAAATCAATCCTTATTATTAAATGTCTATGAAGATTCGTTGTAAAAGGAAGTGGTTTTCTTTTGTCCTATTTTTTTGGACATTTTTACTCACGTCGAACGTTTTAGCTCAGGTAAGCATTGGCCTGGTAGATCCGGGACCATATACCCCAGGCAGCACCATTGCTGTTCCGTTTAAAGTACCAACAAGCTGCATATCACAAGGCAATCAGTTCCAGCTCTACTTATCAGATCAGAATGGAAATTTCGCTACAGAAACCCTTATAGGCAATTACGCGGGCTTTTACAGCACTTACATAAACGGATTGCTTCCTAACAGCCTAACACCGGGTACAGGTTACCGGGTTCGGGTAAAAACAACCATCCCTGCTACAGTAAGTGTGCAATCTTCGCCTTTTGAAGTGAAGGCGGGGGCAGCTGTAGAAGCAAAATTAACCTCTACACTATTAAATGAGAATGTGAATAATGAGACATTCGGAAACTGTACCAGCAGAGCGAATAATACTTTTTCCCTCAACAATGAATCTACTGCAAACACTTCGGTAACCGCAACAGTTACCGACGAAATGACTGGCTCTACATCAGCTACTATTTCTTTTGCTACACCTTTACAATCTTTTACCGCTCAGCAATCACATTATACCATTTATACAAAAGCGGTAATGCCCGATGGAACGGTTGCTACAAAGGCTTATCTTTTGATCAATAACAAAGCGATTACGGCTTTTGCCAACTCAGGGAATAATGTATTATGCCTTCCATCAGCTACTTTTAAATTTAACGTTGATGTAACTTCTGCCTCGGGTATACAAAACAACTACCCGGGTGATATTTATACAATTGCATGGGGAGATCAAACCACTACAACGTATACGCTCTGCGAAATCATTAACAATAACGGCTTAGTTGAACACCTTTACAAACGCTCCTCATGCGGCAGTGTCTCCAGCTCCAGCTCGGGAACAATTTATAATGCTTTTGATGTATCCATTAAGGTATCAAACGCATTTTGTCCAACGATGGGCACACCAGTTTCTTCTTCGGCCAAAGTAGTAACAAAACCAGTAAACTCCTTTACCTTTACTCGCCCGGGTTGCACCAATGCCAATATTGTATTTACCAATACATCTGTTTTGGGCGAAAACCCAAACACCAATACCGCAGCCTGCGCACCGAATAATGTTACCTACAACTGGTATGTAGATGGTGTACTTAAAGCGGCAGACAGACCAAAATCATTCAACTTTCAATATGTTTTCTCCAGTCATGGCGAGTATGTTATCCGATTGGAGTCAAAGAATATCACCGGTGAATGCGACGCCGATCCTGCAGAAATGAAAATCTGCATCCAAGATCCGCCAAAGCCCGATTTCAGTTTGCCATCAAATACAATTTGTGCCGGAACAACATTAAAAGCAACTGATCTTTCAATTTTCGATAATATCTGCGACGCCGCTAACACATATTCCTGGTCTGTCAGCCCAGCTGTAGATTTTGTAGGGGGCACAAGTGCTGCAAGCAAAGAACCTGTATTCAGCTTTCCTACGGCAGGGACATATTCCATCACCTTAAGCACCGCTACTCCATCATGCGGACTAATTACCAGCCCGCCACAAACTGTTGTAGTAAACGAAAGTCCAAAGGCTACACTTTCGCCCGATATTACGCTCTGCAACCTGGCCACTTACAATTTTAACAATACCACAACAGGACCAACCCAAACGTTACTTACAGGTACCACACAAGATCTACCCGATACTTATACCTGGACGGTTGTTCCTTCTGGAACAGGAACCTATAGCTTTACTGACAATACAACTGCCAATTCAAAGTACCCATCGATAAAATTTGACAGCTATGATACCTATACGGTAAAAGTTGTTCATAAAAACAACTGTGGCACAGCCGAAGATATCCAGGTATTAACTTTCAGTACGGCACCTGAAGTTAAAGCGGGACCGGATCAAAACATCTGCTTTAATGATCCAAGCTTTACTTTAAGCGGCACCATAAACGGAACTACAACCACACAAACATGGATTGGGGGTGAAGGTAGATTTAATCCAGGTAGAAACGACCTGAATGCAACCTACACCCCTACTGCTGCCGAAAAAGCAGCTGGTATGGTTACCCTAACATTAAGGGTTACCACCGCATTGGCTGCTCCGTGCAACCAGATCGATGATGAGATCATCTTAAAAATCAAACCAGATATCAGCTTAACAAGTAGTGCAAGCAAAACCATTTGTACAGGGAATAGCGTGGCTTATACCCCAACCTCCGCAGTTCCAGGTGTTACCTATACCTGGACGGCCACAGGAACAGCATCTGCCACAGGCTACACGACTACAACCGGAACAGGTGATATTAATGATGTATTGACTAATAACGATATCAATGCAGATGCCAACGTTACCTATACCATCACACCTCATTTGGACGGATGCAATGGCACACCTTTTTCACTGCTCGTTGTAATTAAACCAAATCCTATTGCGACCGCAACAGCAGCAAAATCAACAATCTGTAATGGCACTTCATCTGCCATCACTTTATCAGCAAATCTAGCAGACATTAATTATACCTATACCAGTACAGTGACAGGTGCAATAACGGGTAATAGCGACAGAGCCACGGCATCTGCAGATACCGGGATTAATGATATTTTAACCAATTCGGGTACAACATCAGGTACAGTAACTTATACCATCAGCCCAATATCTACAAACGGCTGTCCCGGCACACCCACAACCATTACCATTACTGTTTTACCCAATGCAACACTAGCCAATGCAGGCCCGGATGAAGCGGTATGCAATGCGACATCTTACGCCTTAAAAGGAAACAGTCCGGTAGTGGGAACAGGTAAATGGACCGTGGTTTCTGCGCCAACAACCGTAACATTCGCTGATGACACGCAGCATAATACAACAATCTCGGGATTACAGGCTGGAAACAGCTATACTTTAAAATGGACGATAAGCGATGCCAATTGCTCCACATCAAGCGATGATGTACAGATTACCGTAAATCCAATCAGTGTTGGTGGCACAACAACAGGCGATGTAAATGTGTGTGCGGGTGCAAACGGTGGAAATATCAATTTAAACGGGCAGGTTGGCAACATTATCCGCTGGGAAAGCTCCATAGATAATGGGACAAACTGGTCGACCATTACTTCAAATGCAAATCCCTATGTATTTTCTAACCTTTCCACTACTACGCAGTATCGCGCGGTAGTACAAAGTGGCAGTTGTGCAGAAGCCGTATCAACGGTAACTACCATCACGGTTAATCCTGGCACAGTTGCAGCGAACGCTGGCTCAGACCAAAGCTTGTGCAGCGGCAATGGCATCACATTAAACGGCAACGATCCTTTACCTAACAGCGGAATGTGGACACTGGTGTCAGCACAAACTGGTGTCACCATCATTGAGCCTACACTTAGAAATACCGCTGTTACTGGCCTTGTACCTGGTCAGACCTATACTTTCAGATGGACCATTACTGGTTTTGGTGGTTGCCCCCCTTCTACCGATGATGTAGTCATCACTTATTATTCGCCGGTTACCAATAACATTTCCGCATCTGCAGCTCCGGTTTGTGCCGAACAAACCATCACTATTACTGGCGATAAACCAACCGGAGGTACAGGAACATTTGCCTACCAATGGCAAAGCAGTGCCGAAGGCAATACATGGACCAACATCCCATCGGCTGTTAATAAGGACTTAACCACAACGGCCACAGTTTCTACCTATTTCAGGAGATTGGTTAACAGCACCATTTGTACTTCGATCAGCAATTCGGTACAGGTTACCGTTTTGCCAGGGCTAACCAACAATACCATTTCTGCCGATCAAAATATTTGTGTAGGCACAGCTGCTGCAACTTTAACAGGCTCTACACCCAGCGGCGGTAGCGGAACTTACACCTATCAATGGCAATCAAGCCTAAATGGAACTGCCTGGAGCGATGTACTGGGCGCTAACAGTATAAACTTTACCCCGCCAACACCAACAGTGAGCATTTATTATCGCCGATCGGTAGCCAGTGGGGTTTGTAGCAACATTTTAAGCAACCAAATTAAGATAACGGTAAACCCAAATGCAAAAGCCGAAATAACCTACAATACTAAAACAGGTTGTGCTCCTTTTAAACTCGACGCTAACAATATTGCTGCAACCTTATATCCTGATAGAAACAGTACTTATACCTGGTTTGCCAATAATGTACAAATCGGAGTAGGGCCAACATTTCCAGGTTATACCATTGCAAATGGCAACGAAAGTGTGACCATAAAACTTGTTGTTACCAGTAGCCTGGGTTGTACTTCAGATGAAAAAAGCGAGATATTCAGCACTTTTCCTGTTGTTACCCCAGCGTTTACACAAAGCGTAACAGAAGGTTGCGGACCTCTTAGCGTTACTTTTACCAATACCACCAGTCCGCTTAATAGTGCCACCTATGCCTGGGATTTTGGTAATGGACAATCTTCTAACCTCGCGCAACCTGCAGCAATAACTTTTCTGGCTGACCCAACCGGGAAAGATAAAACCTATAAAATTACGCTAACCACAACCTTACCATGCGGTCCGGCTGTGGTTACATCCGCAACGGTTATTGTACATGCTAAACCTGTTGCCATATTCTCGCCTGATAAAACAAGAGGATGCGCTGATCTCCTTGTTACCTTTGTAAATAACAGCCCGGAAAGTGCAGGCACAACATATACCTACGATTTCGGTGATGGCACTTCGTCAGGCCCCCTAACAGATAGAAGAACAATAAGTCATACCTTCAAAACGCTTGTAGTAAAAGATTTTACGGTAACCATGACCGCTAAAAGCAGTTGCGGCGAGGCAAACGCAATCCCAGTAATCATCAGGGTTTCACCGAATGATATCACTCCAGGACTCGTAGTAAACGGTAACGAGAAGGTTGGTTGCGTACCATTTACCGTTAACTTCATCAATAATACACGCGGCGCTAGCAATTTTACCTACACATTTACGAATGACGATACGGGCGAAATCAGCACAGCGTATTCGAATACTACAGGTGTTTTTCCAAAAACTTTCGACAAGCCCGGGAAATACACCATTAGATTAGATGCAGAAAACGACTGCTCAAAAAGCTCAATAAGCGAAACCGTTACAATCCTGCCACAACCAACTGCTGGTTTTATGGCCGATAACACAATTAGCTGTTCTAATCTTACCGTTAAATTTAAAAATACCAGCGTTGGCGCAGTTGCCTATGTATGGGATTTTGGTGATGGTTCGCCAACTTCAACAGATTTTGAGCCTCAACACACTTACACGGGCTCAGGCGTAAACTATAAAGTTACCCTTACCGCAATAAACAGCCAGCGATGCCAAAACACATTAAGCTTGGCTGATTATATTCAGCTTGTAGCTCCTCCTGTTGCTACATTCGCAGTGGTTCCAGGCAATGAACTTTCCGCTCCAAACTATAGCTTTGGCTTTAAAGATACCAGTACAGGAGCGGTAAGCTGGGAATGGTCTTTTGGCGATGGGACTACATCTACCTTGCAAAACCCTAACCATACTTATGCCAATGAAGGTACTTATACCGTAACCTTAAAAGTATTAAATAAGGAAAACTGCTCAGCTAATACATTTCAATCAGTAAGGATTATTAGTGTACCTGGCAACTTAAGTATTCCCAACTCTTTTATGCCGGCGAGCGCTAAAAATGAAATTAAAACCTTTATGGCCAAAGGTCGTGGCATTAAAGAATGGAACATGTCTATTTTCAATAAATGGGGCAAGTTAATCTGGGAAACAAGCAAACTGGATGATGGCGCCCCTATAGAAGGTTGGGATGGAACTTATAAAGGCGAGGATCAGCCGCAGGGTATTTATTATTGGAAAGTTGACGTAAAATTTATTAATGGAAGCGATTGGAGAGGCATAAGCCACGATTCATCTCCTCCGAAAAAAACAGGTGTAATATATTTAATCAGATAGATAATGAGGAGAAGGATAATCATAATTTTATTTTGGTTACTGCCAATTGTTTCGCGGGCACAAGACCATATTTACTCACAGTTTTACAATGCGCCAATTTACTTAAATCCGGCACTTACAGGCCAGTTTGAAGGCGACATCAGGTTTAATGCGCTTTACCGTAACCAGTGGACAGGCTTGGCCAGTGATTATTCATACATGTCTGCTTCCGGAGATCTTAACCTGAGTAGCCTAAACAGTGGTGTTGGAATTATTTTTAACCGCAGCAGCGAAGGAACCGCCTACCTGGTGAAGAACAACATTGCCTTAAGCTATTCCTATATCATCGGAGGAGACGATTTTGCCCTATCATTTGGACTACAGGCAGGCATTACCAACCAAAAGCTAAATTGGGATAAACTCGTGTTTGGCGATCAGATAGATGTCATTGGCTATATTCCGGGCAGTATTTCGGGTGCAGAAAGGCCAAGTGTAGATAGCCGATATTATTTCGATTCAAACGCGGGCGCCAATCTCGTGGTCGGAAAATTCATGATGGGATTAGCCATGCATCACCTTAATCGTCCGGATGAATCTTTATCTGGTTTTCAGGCTAAGTTACCCATGCGCATATCGGGTAATTTAAGTTACAAATTAACCTTGGTGCCGGATGAGTACGACCGGGATGGAAATTACCTTATCCCATCTATTATTGCTTATAAACAAGGTAACATTAAATCGTTTAGCGCGGGCATGCAATATAAGTATGCAAGTATAAATGCAGGCATCTGGTACCGCAATGATGGCAGTTCGAACGGAAATGATGCAATTGTATTTTCGGTAATCTTCGATATTTTTAACCGCAGAACCAATGGTGAAAAATTCAGGTTAGGCATCAGCCACGATGCTACAACTTCAAAAATTAATTATAGCAATACAGGGGGAACATCCGAAATTGGTGTAGGTTACGAAAAATATTTTCCAAATAGTTCAAACGGTGGCCGCGCAAACGGACTGAGATGTTTTGATTTTTATTAATTTGCCGTTGATAACAAAAGGCGATGAATGAAATTATAGATCAAAACCATTTCATTACCCAAAGTGAAATCAATAAATTTTTATTGGCAACTCTACTTTGCGGTATAATTGGAGCAGAACGCGAATACAGAAGTAAGTCTGCCGGATTAAAAACCATGATGATGATTGGTTTAGGCGCAACCCTTTTTACTATTTTATCCATCAAAATAGGCCCTACCAGCCAAGATAGGATTGCTTCGAATATTGTTACAGGCATTGGCTTTCTTGGTGCTGGCGTAATTTTTAAGGAAGAAAACCGCGTTAAAGGCCTTACCACAGCCTGTATCATCTGGATCGTGGCCGCCATTGGCATGGCAGTAGGTTCTGGTTATTATGAACAAGCCATTGGTGTTACCGCCGTGGTGATGCTGGCTTTGATCATCTTCCCTTTTTTAGAAGAAATTGGCGACCGGCGCTTTACCAAAAGGATTTACCGTATTGTTAAAAAACAACATACACACGGCGATTTAGAAAGTTACGAAGAAGTTTTTAGGGAAAGCAAACTGAAACCCCAACGTGGCAAGCATCAGCTGGTAAACAATATTATTACCGGAAACTGGACGGCTACCGGCACACCGCAAAACCACCAGAAATTTGTAGAGCGAATGCTTAAAGATGAAGATATTATTGAGTTTGATTTTTAAGTGAGTCAAACAGCTAATATCTAAGTTTACGGCTTTGGCTCCTGTACTAAGTTTTCGGATTGATCCACGTGAAACAGCTTCTGTTAAACACATTACAAAGCCATAATAAACCATCACAACCAACCGGTTTACAAGATCATTGATTCCATCTAAAGTTCCAGACAAAAGAATTCCGATACAGATGTCAATACCAAAAAGAAAAATGTAGAAATAATCAGGTCGATGACATCATCAGCAAATCTTTTACCTGAGCTGGCACGACAATAGCCTAGGTAGATTTCCCGAGCATGATAGTTGAAGTCCATTTTTGGCGCGTTGGGATTAGATTGCACTAATATAACATTTTCGTTTTTCAGCCTAAAATAAATTTAGCCGAAATCATAAACAATCATAGCTTTGTATAACTAACTTTCATCATGATCAAGGAACAAATCTCGGTTTTCGATATTTTTAAAATTGGTATCGGACCATCCAGTTCGCATACTTTAGGCCCGTGGCGGGCTGCCCAGCAATTTACAGCTTCCCTTACACAGCACAACCTGATTAACAATGTTGAAGGCATCAAAATATTGCTGTATGGTTCTTTAGCCAAAACAGGCAAAGGTCATGGAACCGATGTTGCCATTTTATTGGGATTAACAGGCGCAGATCCGGTAACTTTTGATGTGGATGCGGTTAGCCCTACCTTCGAAAGTATCCAAAGAGATAAAAAATTAAATCTTGCTGATCAATTAATTATTGATTTTGATTACGATAACGATCTGCTTTTTCTCTTTGCCGAAAGTTTACCATTTCACCCCAATGCCGTTACTTTTCAGGCGTTTTTAACAGATGGAAAAGCTTTTTCAGAAACCTATTACTCCATTGGCGGTGGTTTTGTGGTAAAAGAAGGCGAAGACAATAGCAAAAAAGTCCAGGTAGACCTTCCCTTTCCTGTAGATAAAGCAAAAGATCTTTTACATTGGTGTTTATCTACCGGTTTAAAGGTGAGCGAAATTGTGATGGAAAACGAACTGGCCTGGCGTACCGAAGCGGAGACAAAAAAAGGCATTTTACAGCACTTTACCGTAATGCGCGACTGTATTTATCGTGGATGCCATACCACAGGATTTTTACCGGGAGGCTTAAACGTAGCCAGACGGGCATTTCCACTAAATAAGCGATTAATTGGCAAAAATGAATATTCAGATTATACAGGCTGGGTAACAGCCATCAGAAAAGGTGGAAACGGCTTTAATTATATTTTAGATTGGGTAAGCTGTTTTGCATTAGCCGTTAATGAAGAAAATGCTTCGTTTGGCCGTGTAGTAACCGCTCCTACCAATGGTGCCGCGGGTGTAATCCCTGCGGTATTACAATATTTCATCACCTTTTGCGATGGTTATAGCGAAGAAAAAATCATCCAGTTTGTTGCCTGTGCTTCAGAAATTGGTAGTATTTTCAAAAAAGGGGCAACAATTTCAGCCGCTATGGGTGGATGTCAGGCCGAAATCGGCGTTTCTTCCGCCATGGCTGCGGCAGCCCTAACTGAGTGTTTAGGCGGTTCGCAACGTCAGGTCTTAATGGCTGCAGAAATTGCTATGGAACACCACCTGGGCTTAACCTGCGATCCGATTGGAGGTCTGGTACAGATTCCTTGCATCGAAAGAAATACCATGGGAGCCATTAAAGCAATTACCGCCAGCCAATTGGCACTACAAAGTAATCCTGACAAGGCAAAGGTAAGTTTAGATGCCGTAGTAAACACCATGTGGGAAACGGCCTTAGATATGAATGCGAAATACAAAGAAACCTCTGATGGCGGGTTAGCAACGAACATCCCAATCAGTTTACCAGAATGTTAATTCAACATTGTTGCAATAAAATGACCGATGTTATTGATTTATTACAAAAACTCTTGGTACTAAATCGACAAGTATTTTTACATTCGCTCAATTATTAATTATTCATAAAAAATGATCAACTACACCAAAATCAGTGTGATTGGTTTGGCTTTGTCGTTATCTATATCGGCGACTTATGCGCAAGACAATCTCGTTAATTCGTTAAAAAACAACCAAAGTGAAAACAGTGCAGCTTCTTTTAAATTTACAGAAGTAATTAACCTGGCCAATACCCCGGTTCAAAATCAGGGATCTTCAGGTACTTGCTGGAGCTATTCTACCAACTCTTTTTTAGAATCAGAAATGATCAAAGCAGGCAAGCAGCCTGTAACCCTATCTCCGCTTTTTTCGGCACGTAATGCTTATGTAGAAAAAGGTAAAAATTACGTGCGCATGCATGGTGCGGTTTCATTAGGAGATGGCGGTGCTTTGCACGATGTAATCAACATGTACAGAAAATATGGTGCAGTTCCACAAGAGGTATACACCGGGTTAAACTATGGTACTAAAATCAATAAAACTGCAGAACTTGGCGATATTGAAAAAGGCGTTTTAGAAGCTGTTGTAAAAAATGCAAACGGCGAGTTGACACCAAACTGGTTAAAAGCTTATACAGGCGTAATTGATGCTTATTTAGGCGCTGTGCCAGAAAACTTTACTTATAATGGCAAAAAGTACACCCCAAAAACTTTCGCTCAGGAAGTGGTGGGCTTAAATCCAGATAACTATGTAGAACTTTCATCATTCAATGACCATCCTTTTTATAGCAAATTTACCCTATTGGTTCCTGATAACTGGTCTTTTGATCAGGTTTATAATGTAAAAGTGAATGAGCTAACAGACATTATTGATAACGCTTTGAAAGGTGGTTATACAGTAGCCTGGGCTACAGATGTTAGCGAAAAAAACTTCAGCTGGAAAAATGGTGTAGCCTTTGTACCGCAAACGCCTTTTGCTGAAATGACTGCAAAACAAAAAGCAGAAATGTTTAATGGTCCGCAACCGGAGATGGAAATTACGCAGGAAAACCGTCAGCTTGCTTTCGATAACTATCAAACAACTGATGATCATGGTATGCACATTGTTGGCTTAGCTAAAGATCAGACCGGAAAAGAATATTATATCGTTAAAAACTCCTGGGGTGCCAGCAACGATTACAAAGGATATTTATACGTAACTAAAAACTATGTGAAATATAAAACAACAGCAATTTTATTAAACAAAGCAGGTATGCCATCTGCAATTGCCAAGAAATTAGCTTTGTAGTTAAACTTAAACTATTGGAGAAGCCGCTGGAGAAATCTTGCGGCTTTTTTATTTAGTTAAACCGCAAAGGGCGCGATGTTTTTCGCAAAGGGCGCAACGGACTAAGCATTGGGCACTTGGCGTCTTCCGCAAGGTCGTTTGGAGCAAAGCAATCTACCACCGGGTAGGCTCTCCACTCCTCTGCGGTTCTGTCGAGACGATTTTTCTGTTGCATCGGCACCTCCAATATTCGGTGTTAATCTGTGTTTCCGTCGCAAATCTTCAACTTACCAGATAAACCAAATTAACTTCGCGTTCTCAGCGTATTTCTTTGCAAACTTTGCGGTTAAAAACCAGATAAATTTATACCAGCCCCGAATAAGTGAGTACCATCCACCATAAACCCGTGGTAATAAAGGAAAGCAATATGCCGATCCCCACTACTAAATTGGAAAGTTTTGGATTTAGGTTATACTGATCGGCTACCACCCCTGCGGTTAACAATGTTGGCATGGCCATCTCGAAAATAGTTATTCTGGTAATGGTGCCACTCATTCCTAAAATTATCGCAACCAGCATCACCACCAAAGGAGCTAAAATCAGTTTATATAATAAAGCAAAACCAATATGCTTCCATTCACTAAACCAACCTCCAAACTTTAACTGTAAACCTATTGAAAATAAAGCCAGTGGGCCAACTGTAGCCGCTAGTTTTTCGAATAATGGATCTAATGAAGTAATATCTATGAAACCCGGCAGCGTTAGCGCCAGCACACAGCCAATAAGCGGCGGAAAGGTTAATACCTTTTTCAATACCATTTTTGCACTTAATTCTTGATTTTGTGACGACCGGATGGCTACAATAATGCCGATGGTAGATAGCAGCGTAAAAGTAACCTGATCGCAGATAATGGCGATACCCAATTCCTTTTCACTAAAATAGGCTACAATTAAAGGGAAACCCACAAATGAAGTATTGCTTAAAGAACTGGTTAATTTTAAACCTCCGGAGCTTGCTTTGCTGATGTTCCGGATGTGGCTGTAAACGGTGATGAATAACCATCCGAATAGCCAGATACAAACCGGAGCCAAAGCTGGAAAAAGCAGGTCCTTAGTCCAGGCAATGTGTGGCAGGTATTTGAATGAAACTGCTGGCAGCGCAACGTAAATAATCCAGGCATTGATGCCTTTGTGTGCATCTTTGGGCAACGATTTACTTTTTCTGAAAAGAATGCCCGCCAAAATGCATAAACCGATAAGAATAAAATTTGCCATTTAATAGCGCAAAGATAATCTATAAAAGAAAAACGCCAATAAGAACAGTCTTATGGCGTTTTAGATACTTTAAACTGAGGGTTTCGGCTTTTTCTTTTTGTGCCAAACCTTTTTCTTTCCTTTATGAGGCGTTTTTTTTTCCTCTACATGTGTAATTTCCATAGCAGCTATACTTTCTGGCAGTGGCATACGCGGAACCGCTTTCTCAATTAACTTTTCGATATTATCAAACTTGCGCTTGTCCCTTCCGTTAACCAACGTAATGGCTGTACCTTTTGTTGCCGCTCTTGCGGTACGGCCTATGCGGTGTACGTAATCTGCAGGATCTCCAGGAACATCATAATTGATCACCAGATCGATTCCCTCTACATCAATTCCGCGCGACAATACATCCGTTCCGATCAAAATAGGCAATCTACGGTTTTTAAAGGCCAGGAGAATATCTTCGCGTTCTTTTTGCCCCAAATCGGAGTGAAAAGCTTCAGCCTTAATGCCTAAACCCTTAAAAGCCTTATACAAGGCCTTTACCTTTTCTTTTGTGGAGGCGAAAATAATACTGCTCTTGTATTGGTCGCTTTTGAAAATTTCCGTTAATAAAGCCTGTTTTTGCTGATCATGAATGTTATAGGCTTGTTGGTCAATCCCTTCAGCAGGTTTAGCAATTGAAATGGTAATCTGTTTCGGTTCGTGCAATATCTTGCCTGCCATGGTCCTTATCTTCGGTGCCATGGTAGCGGAGAACAAAAGCGTTTGCCTTTTCTTGGGCAGATAGCTAATGATGCGGATAATATCATCGTAAAAGCCCATATCCAACATCCTATCTGCTTCATCCAAAATCAAATGCTGTAAATGTTCCAGTTTTAATACACCTGAAGATAGATGTGCCATTAACCTACCCGGAGTGGCAATAATAATATCTACACCTTCGCGCATCGAGCGTTTTTGCTGTTCGTAAGCAATACCATCTCCTCCACCATAAACCGCCAATGAACTGATATTGGTAAAATAGGCCAAGGCTTCTACCTGTAAATCAATTTGTTGTGCAAGTTCCCTGGTTGGCGCCAAAATTAAGGTATTGTTGTGTCTAACAGCAGCTTTACTGATTTTATCCATTACGGGCAAGAGGTAGCTGGCCGTTTTTCCTGTACCCGTTTGCGCGCAGGCAATCAGATCATGATGATCTAAAATTACCGGAATGGCCTGTTCTTGTATTGGAGTAGCGCTTTTATACCCCATGGCCATTAAGCCTTCGTATAAATCGGGGTTGAAATTAAAGTCGTTAAAATTCAATCTATTGTGTTTATGTCTTTTAGCAAAAGTACCTTAAAATACCGCCAATAACAAACCTACATTTAATTTCTGCTTTCTTAATTACAACCAGGCATGATCTGGTAATTTCTTATCTCTGTTTCAGCAAACAAAATAGCCCCAACTGCGCTAAACAATCGGGGCCTGAAATTATAATAGACGAAACTTAGTCTACCAGAATATCTTTCTCTGGTGTATTCGTTTCGGGGTTTTTAGGTAGGGTAACCTTTAAAATTCCATCAGTGTAACCGGCCGAGATATTTTCGACCAAAACTTTTCTGTTTAAGCTGAAAGCCCTTTCGAAAGTGCCGTTGCTATATTCTCTACGACTATACTTTTTACTGGAATCAGCATCTTCTTTAGGTTGGTAAGAAATGGTCAATATGTCATCCTTGGTTACTACCTTTAAGTTTTCTTTTACCAAAGCAGGCGCAAAAAGCTCAATAATAAAGCTACTTTCGGTTTCTTCTATATTGGCAGGCACCTTTCTAAAGCCCTGATCAAACATGCTATGTTTGTGATGACTAAATGGACCACCAAAGTGTCCGCTAAACCTGCCAGCTCCCCGGCCAAAACGGCCATGCATCTTGCCTGAATGGCATCTATGTTCGTTGTACATTTTATTTATTTTAATTGTTTATTATTCTGTTAATTCGTCGGCCTGAGCCAATCTTAATGGTAGGCTATCTGTTCTGTTTTCGGGATATCCAACAACTGTGTAATGATATTTGCATAGGGATAAGAGGGTGAGAAAACGGCATAATCAAATTTCAAACCCCTTAACTGAACCAAAATGTCATCAATAAATTTCATCGGTTCCAGCAATGCACTGATCAATCCTGATTTGGGTTTTTCTTCATTAAGAGTCCGCCCTGCCCGAAAAAAATTCAACTCCCGATTATATGCCTTAAAGTCTGCGCCGATTTGTTCTATAGGTTCCTTAAATTCATCTGAACTGAAGAAAGTGACTTGCTCTCCCTTAGTAACCATTTCATTTGCCATACCCAAAATCGGACTAACATCGGCTTGAGATGGATCGCTTAAAAAAAGTATTTTTGACATCAGCTTATCTATCTAAATTGTTTGTACTATCTGTCGGGACAATGGTATCGGCCATTGGCATGCGATGATGGCTGAAGCTACGCTTGCTGTGTTGCCCGTGATTACAATCCCCATGGTAATGCCTGTTTTTAAAATCTAACCGATCTCGGTACCCATATTGAACAGCCAGTGCATTTAAGCTGTAAAAAGTTCCTGCGGCAACAGCCAATGCCAGTAATATTCTAAATGTTCTCATGGCGGTTAATCATTTATGTTAATGTGGTTAACTATTCCGTTACCTTGTACATTTGGCCTGTACCACTGGTTATCGATTGGCACAATCGGACTGTAATGATTCTCGAAACCGTTATATCGGCTGTGGAAATAATGGCGTCTTCTACTGGCAAATGTCCTGAACATTAGACCGATCAGCATAATAGCCAATATAAATTTAAACACAAATGGGGTGAAGAAAGCAACTGCTCCAAGTAATATCCCGAATCCTATCGTTTTTAATATTTTTTTCATCTGCTGTATATGTTTTTATTTGTGATCAAGCTATCATGATTTTTCTGGTTATTCTGGCTTTTGAAATTCATGATGGTTTCATTTTATTATAATTATCAAACGTTGTAACCAATTCACGTTAAGCAATTTGATATACAAATACTGTTGTTTTGGTTAATTATTTAGGAAGACGGAGCAGCTTTGTTTTTACTTTAAATTATTTTGATTTTTTTATTTGTCATCCGGAATGTGATGAAGGATCTTTTTAGCAGATTAACTCGTTGGTCGGAAAGACACCAACAAATAGAAAAAAGCCGTCATTGCGAGGTACGAAGCAATCTTAATGCACTGGCAAATACCGATGGTTTTAGGATTGCTTCGTCGTTCCTCCTCTCAATGACGACCATTCTTATGAGATCTGTTAATACCTTCCATAACGATAATAAAACAAAAGCCCCGAATTTATTTCGAGGCTTTCAAACTATTCTTTATTGCGGTGGTGGCCCCATCCGCCACATCTCCGCTTATACTCATCTTTAAATTTTGCCCGTTCCTCTTCGTTCATCGAATCCCATTTAGCACGCATCTTTTGCGCACGCTCACGGAAGCCGCCTCCCCGGTGTCCTCCTTTATTAAAATTTCCGAACAGGATTCTGCAAAGCACAAGCAAACCGAGGGCCTGCCAATAACTCAATCGCCCCGTGTGGGCAACTTCCGGCAAAATCGAGTTCCACAAATACATAACTACATAGCCCAGAATGGCTGCAATTAGCACCGCTACAGGGAAAAAGAACATGAATTTCTTACCACGATTAAAATTTCTATTCATCATGTCTGTAAATTTAATAGTTAATAAACTCCTGATATAAATTTTGTAAACGGTTACGCAGGTGTTTTACCGCATAACCTTTTCTTGATATTAATGTTTTGATGTTTTCGCCGCTTTCATCGGCCAGTTCCTGAAAAGTACGTTCCTCCAATTCATTCTGAACAAATACATAGCGCTGATTTTCGGGTAATTCTTGCAGAGCCAAAAACAATTGGTCCCAGAACAGCTTCTTTAAACTTTCTTCCTCCGGCGAGTAAGCCTCCGCCAGTAAAATTTCTTTAAAATTAATTTCGCCGTCTTCACCTTCAAAGCTAAAGTCTTCTAACGATTCTTCCTTTTGCTTGCGGTATTTATCGGTAATCTTATTTCTCGCTACCCGATACAGCCAACCGCTAATCTGCTCAATGGCTCCAGCTTCTGGCTGATTGCTGAGTTGAAACCAAACATCCTGTAAAATATCTTCTGCATCCTCATCCGTATTCACCCGGCCGCGGATAAAACTAAATAAGCGCTTACCATAATTGGCAACCGTTGAAATGATATTTTGAGGTTCGTTTGTTGGCACTAAATTTCGCTTGATAATCCAGTAAACGGATGAAACTCAATATTACTTTAAATTTTCTTTATTTTTTCAAGCGTGGTATCGGAGCTGCTTATACTTGAAAAGATTAAGATGTACATACGCACAAGGATTAGATTTATTGTTTTTTTGGAAATGAAAGGATGATGTTCTTGGCGGACTGCAGCCCCGCTTTTGGTACAAGTCCCGATGAAAAATCGGGAACTTTCCCCGCCAATCGGGTTTAGGCACAAAGTAGGTACGCGCTAGAACTATTAAAATCCAAAAAACCACCTGCCGTGGTCCGTATCCGTACGAAAAACCAAACTAATTTCTCGCCGTGGTCCGTGTCCCCACGGACCACAGTCCCCCTTGATTGGTCTCCACATTAGGTTAAGGCCTATAAATAAACTAATTCTTTTTCCTGTCTGCGTATCCAAATACCTTTTGGAGCAGTGTGGTACTTCTTGAACTAAGGTTACCTCTGATTTTCAACTCTTCTTTCGCTATTTCTACAAACAAGCCATCAATCGCTTTTTGCGTAACATATTCGGTTAAGTTAGTATTAACCGGCTTTACTAAGGGTAAGCGATTGTATTGCGTTGTTAAATCACTATAATATTTAGTGGCATTTACTTTATTTAAGCTTGTCGCGACAATCGGGCTAAACTTCTGCATTAATTGAGTAGTCGTTACCCTTTTAAAATATTCGGTGGCTGCATCTTTGCTACCCAAAAGAATATTGGTTGCATCGGTTAAGGTCATCTGTTTAATGGCCGATATAAAAACAGGTTTTGCTTCGGTAGCGGCATCTTCAGCAGCACGGTTTAAACTTACAATCACATTATCACACAGTTTGTTCAAACCTATGCTACGCAATGTTCTTTCAATCTTTTGCGCTTCAGGAGGCATCAGTATTTTAACGGCCAGATTGCCCAAAAAGCCATCTTTAACCGAAAGCCTGTCTGCACCGGCAGAAACACCGATCTGTAACGCTTCTTTAATTCCCTGTCCGATTTCGAAAGTGGATGGTGTTCCGGTAGCGGCTGTTGTGGTACCTTGCTTCCCGGTAACCTTTTTAAATATATCGCTCAGTTTAATCTGTGCGCCAGCATTTAGGCTTGTTAATAATATTAATACCAGGGCTGCAGATACGACATTAATTTTTTTCATTCATGATGAGTTTATCTTTTATGCTTAGCAAATCTTTGGCCATTAATTTCGCAGATTTTACTATGCTTAAAAATTCTGAGCGATAGCCCTCTTTGTCTTTACCTTTTGCTGTTTCTGCCAAAGCGATTACCTGCTCAAAACTAGCCTTTTGTTTGAATGCTGAACCTTTTAAAATCATACCAAATTCGGCAACTGCAGCAGCAAACCTGAAATTATCGCTTGTTGAATCAATACCTGATGTATTGGTGGTTACTGCTTTCATCAATAACTTACTTCTACCACCGGAAGGTTCTTTATAACGAAGTTTAATGGTAAGCAGTTCATTTGAGTTGCGGGTGTTTGACGGCGTTATTTTTTGATATTTCAAATCGTCTACACTTGTTGTAAAGCTGTCTTTAACTCCTGTCGGAATAATTTCGTAAAGTGCAGTAACACTATGGCCTGAGCCTATTTCGCCGGCGTCCTTTTCATCGTTATTAAAATCTTCTTTAGCAAGGATCCTGTTTTCATATCCAATTAAACGGTAGGCCTGAACCTCAGTCGGATTAAATTCAATTTGCAATTTAACATCTTTGGCTACTGTAAATAAGGTTCCGCCAAACTCATTTACCAATACTTTTCGTGCTTCAGTTAAATTACCGATGTAGGCGTAATTACCGTTTCCTTTATCGGCAAGTATTTCCATTTACTATCCTTATAGTTACCCATACCGTAACCCAAAACGGTTAAAAACACACCGCTTTTTCTCTTGCTTTCAATCAGTTTTTCCATGTCCGAATCACTGCTTGCCCCAACATTAAAGTCACCATCGGTAGCTAAAATTACCCGGTTGTTTCCACCTTTAATAAAGTTTTCTGAAGCAATTTTATAGGCAAGTTCAATGCCCTGTCCACCGGCAGTAGAACCGCCAGCGCTTAATTTATCAAGGGCATCTTTAATCCTGATTTTTTCATTTCCATGTGTTGCAGGTAAAACCACGCCAGAATTTCCGGCATAAACCACAATTGCAACTTTATCTTCTTCTCTAAGCTGATCTGTTAGTAATTTGAATGAGGAAACCAATAAGGGCAGTTTATTAGCCGCATTCATCGAACCGGAAACATCAATCAGAAAAACTAAATTGGATGCCGGTAACTTTTCAGTCGCAACAGTTTTAGCCTGTAAACCAATTTGCACCAGTTTATGTGTGTTGTTCCAGGGCGCAGGGGCCATTTCGGTGATGATATGAACAGGATCTTTGCCTTTTGGTTGCTCATAGTCGTAATCAAAATAGTTGATCATTTCCTCAATCCTAACCGCATCCGTTTCGGGCAGGCTACCTCCGTTGATGAACCGCCTGACATTGCTATACGATGCCGCGTCAACATCAATTGAAAAGGTAGACAATGGGTCGTTTTTTGGTTTATGGAAGGTATTTTCAGCAATACCTTTATAACTTTCTTCGCTTCTGTACACCATACCTTTTTGCCCATTCGAAACCATTACTCCCGCAACTCTTCCGGCTAAATACTGATTGGAAAGTACAGCAACAGATGATGTCATCATACTTTTTGGTTGCATTCCATAACCAACAACCGCTACCTCATTTAAAGTAGTAGTATCTGCAACCATTATGATGTTTATCGTTTTGCGTTTTCCAATTTTTATGGTTTGGGGCTTATAACCAATGTATGAGATCTTGAGCTCCGTATCTTTCTCGGTTACCTGGATGCTGTATCTGCCTTTCAAATCGGCGGTAACCACCCGTTTACTATAATTCGTAGTAATTGATGCCCCCGGTAAAACAGATGTTGCATCAGTAATTACACCGGTAATCGTTCGGCCATCAAACTGTTTGAAACTCATCATCAAAAAAATTGCAATAAGAGAGAATAGAAGCTTTTTCATAGTCTTAATTTTTTAAGGATGATGTAGTTCTTCAGGGTTTTCCATATCGATACTCAGAAATATTTTTTATACTTGGAAGATAATTCGAAATAGCGACCATTTTTGAGGTTTATAAAAAACACAGCTGGAAATGCCCAGCACGACGATGCCAAATTAATTGCCGATTATAAAAATACGGGCAATTTGGACGCGTTGGGTACGCTTTACAATAAGTATATGCATTTGGTGTTCGGGGTTTGCCTAAACTACTTTAAAGATGAAGAGCAAAGCAAGGATGCGGTGATGCAGATTTTTGAAGAACTGGTAACAAAGTTAAAAGTACATGAAGTACAGAACTTTAAGAGCTGGCTTCATGTGTTAACGCGCAACCATTGTTTAATGGCTTTACGAAAATCGGCAAAGCAAAATAATGTTTCCATAGACGATACTTTTGTGGAAAATACTGATTTTGTGCATCTTGATATTGACAACACAAAAGAAACGCAGCTTACCGTTATGGAAAAGTGTATGGAAACTTTGCCTGAAGAACAGCGAAAAAGCGTAGATTTATTTTATTTACAAGAAAAATGCTATAAAGAAGTAGCCGATATTACGGGTTACGATATGCTTAAAGTGAAGAGTTACATCCAAAATGGCAAGCGGAATTTAAAGATTTGTATAGAGAAAAACAGTAGTGAATAACGATTGGTTAGATATTGATTTACTGGAAGATTACCTGGATGGTAAACTTGATGCCAAGGCTATGCATTTTGTAGAAAAACAGGCACTGGACGATCCTTTTGTTGCCGAGGCGTTGGAAGGCCTAAAGCAATCGCCAAAACGCAAGCAAACGCTTTCTATTTTACAAAAACAACTGTATGATCGTGTATCAGAAAAACCTGTAAAGCGCAAGCTTTGGGGCATCACCACCCAAAGATTAAGTATCGCAGCAACCGCAACTGTAGCTTTTATTGCAGTAAGTATTTTATTCTTTATGCGCGAAACCAATCGCAGGAATGCAGAACTCGCTGCACATAAAAAAGAAGGGGTAATGGTTCACTTAGATAGTGCGACAAGTATTGCTGCTAACCAAACAAAAGCTAAAGAAGAAATCGTTATGCAAAACGCGAAAAAATCAACCTTGATTGATACAGCGATAACAGCGGCAAAAACAGGAGATCTGGCAAAAAATACTAAAAGAAACACTATGATAGCACCTGCAGAACAGCAGGTTACCGAAGTAAAAGCGGCCAAAATCGCATCTGATAATAGTCGCACAAAAGCAATGAGCCGTGTAAGCCTTAACGATTACAAATCGGGCGGAGTGATGTTAAATGAGGTTGCGTTGGCAGCAGAACCGGCAATAGGCTCGAACAAAATTGCATTTAGTGGTAATGTGGTAAACCAAAGTGACGGACAGCCTGTTCAGGGAGCAGTGGTAAAGTTAGCCGGTTCTAAAAATGTAACGGCTACTGATGCCAAAGGCTATTTTTATTTACCTGCTGACAGCAATGCTAAAGATAAAGACTTACTGATTAATGCTATCGGCTTTAAGGAATTACCTGTAGCTGGTCTGCAAGATCCTAATGCGATCCGAAATGCATTGAGTGGCGATAAATCATTGAATGAGATTGCGTTGATTACAGGTTCGAACGGACGTAAAAAAGAAAACATTGCCGCGCCAAAAATTACGTTGCGTGCAGAACAAAACCTGGATGGAAAATCGGCCGATGAGATTACGAAGCCCATTCCGGTTTCTACCGTTAACTATAACCAGTACTTAGTACACAACAATAAACTTTATAATCCTAAAGGACCGGAGCAATTTGTGATTTTGAGTTTCAAAGTTAAAAGCAACGGAAGGCCAACCAACATCACGGTCATAAAATCGCTGAATAAAAAAGCTGATGCAGAAGCTAAACGGTTGATTCATGAAGGTCCGGATTGGGTATTGCCTAAAAAAGGTACGGATTCGGTAGAGATCAGCGTTAAGTTCTAAGTCCCTTCAACCATCGGGTACACAGAGGTAACGGAGATGGGAGTAATTACGATTAAAGCCCCTCGATTTCAGACGTTAAGCTCAATTGCCTCTTTGATAAAAATTACAACTTATGTACAAAACATCCTATTCAAAAGCAGGGAATCAAGACGAAATTCTTGAATTTATGCAACAAAATAACTTTATCACATTAATTGGTTTTGATGGCGAGTATCCGGTAGTTACGCAGGTACCGGTTCAAACCGTAAGTAATGGTTATTCGATCAAACTTACCGGCCACATCATGACCAAAACCGATCATTGTAGGGCCTTTGAGCAAAATCCAAATGTAATGGCTGTTTTTACCGGTATGCATGCTTATATCAGTGCTTCAGTTTACGAAAAACCTGCTTCAGTATCTACCTGGAATTATAAAACGGTTCAGGCCAAAGGCAAGATCAGACTCATGGATTCGGAAGAAACTTACCAGATGGTCAAAGGATTAACAGATCAGTATGAAAACCCTGAAACAAGTCCTGCTGCATTTAATAAAATGGATGAAGCATATATCCAGAAGCATTTAAAAGCAATTACAGGATTTGAAGTTTTAGTACAGCAGATCGACCATGTTTTTAAAATGAGCCAGAACCACTCAACAAAAAATCAGGAAAGTATCATAGCAAACCTGGAAAAAAGTGAAGATCTGATTGCGAAAGAAGTAGCGAAGGAAATGAAGCGGAATTTGTAATTTTTTTACCTTTTAGCGCCGGATAGCAAACCCAACTGTCATTCTGAACGCAGTGAAGAACCGTCGACACTGCGAAGCAAATCTTTTAATGAATGATAAAAGCATGGTTAAAAGATCCTTTGTTGCACTCAGTGTCATTAGAAATTGTTCATTAATTCTATCGCAGCTAAATAAGGAGAAACGCTGTTCTTATTCTCCTATTACCTTACGCCTTAAACTCTTTGCGAAAAACTTCGCGCACTTTGCGGTTAAACAAAAAAAGACCAAAGCTAATGCCCTGGTCTCTTATGATATTGATAATTTTCTTTTTATTTTAAGTAATAAATCACTGCATAGATAATGGCTGCCAATGTAGCCGAAACCGGAATGGTCAAAATCCAGGCCCAGATTAAGTTGATGGTTACCCCCCAACGTACTGCAGAAACACTTTTTACCACACCTACCCCTACAATTGACCCGGTAATGGTATGTGTAGTGGAAACCGGAATCCCGAAATGCTCGGTGATACCCAAAGTTACCGCACCGGCACCTTCGGCTGCGACACCTTCCAGTGCTGTTACCTTGGTAATTTTCGATCCCATCGTCTTCACGATTTTCCATCCACCGCTCATGGTACCTAATGATATTGCCGAATAACAGGCAATTGGCACCCATGCGGGCATTGCTTCGAAATCAGGAATTACTTTAGAAGCAATTAAAGCGGTGGCAATGATACCCATAACTTTTTGCGCATCGTTACCGCCATGGAAAAAACTTAATGCTGCAGAAGATAACAATTGCAGGCGTTTAAACCATTTCTCGGCCGTTGCCGGCTTTGCATAACGACAGATGTTGATAATGATCAGTGTTAATATAACCGAAATTATCATACCGATGATTGGTGCCAAAACAATAAATGATACAATTTTAATCACATATTGCATATTTACCGCATCAAGCGGGCTTGCACCTGTAAGTAAAGCATGTGTCATTCCGGCGCCCGCAAAACCACCAATTAGGGTATGCGATGAGCTGGAAGGGATACCGTACCACCAGGTTAACAGGTTCCACATAATAGCTGCCAGTAAACCTGCAAAGATTACATGTAGTGTAATGTAGTTTTCAATAACCGTTTTAGCAACTGTATTGGCCACTTTGTGGTCGGTAAAATAAAAATAAGCAGCGAAATTGAATAACGCAGCCCATAAAACAGCCTGGAAAGGCGTAAGTACTTTTGTAGAAACAATGGTTGCAATCGAGTTGGCGGCATCGTGAAAGCCGTTAATATAATCGAAAGCAATAGCCAGAATTACAACAACAACCAATAAGGTAGTTACCATGTTTGTTTTTTATTAAGCGTTTTTAACCAAGATCGTTTCAAGCACATTCGCTACATCCTCACACTTATCTGTCGCTTTTTCGATCGTTTGTAAAACCTCTTTTTGTTTAATTAATTCAATCGCATTGGTTTCGTATTCGAATAAACGGGCCACGGCTAATGTAAATACATAATCGGCCTGGTTTTCGCCACTGTTAATACGGATACAGGCATCAGCAATAACACGAATGTTTTTAAAACTGCGTAACTCTTTAATGGCTTTGTCAATATCGGTACACATTTCTACCAAAAGCTCTGCAATTTTAACAATCGGCTCATTAATGGCAATCATGTTATACATCTGCATGCGGTTTGCAGTACCATAAATATAGTCGGCAACATCATCTACGGCAGTAGCCAATGCATGAATATCTTCTCTATCAAATGGTGTAATAAAGTTCCTGCTCAGTTCAAGAAAAATGGAATGGGTAATATCATCACCTACATGCTCTAAGCGTTCAATTTCTTTAAAAATTGTTTTTCTGCTTTCCGCATCACCCGTGCTAACCATTTCTAAAAGGGTTTCAGCAATTTTTAATGCATTGCTACCAGCTTGTTCGAAAAGCGGATGAAACTTTTTGTCCTGAGGTGTAAAGAACTTAAAAATATTGTTCATGTTAATTTTTAATATGTTGCAAAGCTACAAGCCCAATGTTAAGTTAATGTTAATTTATTAATTATATTAACGAATTACAACATTGTTTCTGCCGAGGTAGCTTGTTTGTGTAGCTTTTAACTCGCTGATCATGAATAATTAAACAACATTTAAGCCATCAGCGAGCTATTACATGCGCATTTTGCCCCTCTATCATCAGTTATCGAAATAAAAGGATGCTAAATCTACCCGCCCTTTTGTAATGTAAAGGCAAAGGTGGTTCCAATACCTGGCGTACTTCTCACCGAAATGGTTTGTTGGTGAGCTTCCAAAATATGTTTTACAATAGCCAGACCTAAACCGGTACCGCCAACTTCTCTCGCCCGGTGGGTATCAATGCGGTAAAAACGTTCAAACAGGCGCGATAGGTGTTTTTCTTCTATACCAATACCATTATCGGTTACTTCGATCAAAACCTGGTCATGCAGCTCGAAAATTTTAATGGCGGTTTCACCTCCATCAATACCATACTTAATGCTATTGACCATTAAGTTAATCAACACCTGCCTGATCTTCTCGCGGTCAGCAGAAACCGGTGTGATGGCAGTATACTTTTCTTTAAAAAACAGTTTAATTTTTTTTGCTTTGGCACGGTCTTCAAGGTTTTCCATTACCTCTTTCGCCAGTTGTACAAAATCGAATTTTTGGAAGTTAATTGGCGACTCTCCCGTTTCCAGCTTTGAAATAACATCCAGATCATTAATCAGATAACTCAATCTTTCTACATTGTTCTCTGCTTTCTTCAGAAATAAAACGGCCTGATCGGGATCATCTACAAGGCAATCCTGTAAAGTTTCGATATAACCTTGAATGGCAAAAAGCGGGGTTTTAAACTCATGCGAAACATTCGAAAGAAACTCTCTTCTAAACTGCTCTTGTTTTTTTAATAAATCGATTTCTTTTTTCTTTGCGCCTGCCCATTCCTTTACTTCCTGCTCTACATCATTAATCGGATCGGAACTCACATACTCACCAAGCGCATCTTTTAAATCTTTGCCCAGTTTAAGGTTATGGATTAGTTTGTAGATGAGTTTAATTTTAGTGTAAATGTATTTCTCCAGCAGATAATAAAAAACTAAAAAACTACACAAAAACGATACGCCAAAAGAAATGGCCATATAATACAGGCTATGCTGAAAGTAAAAATTAACCATTCCTATAGAAAGGCCTACAGCAAGCGCAGTAAATAAAACCAGCACACTTAATTTCATGCGGCAATTTAAAGCTTTTTATGTTAAATGTGTGTTAAGAGGCAGAGGCTATTCATTCATTTTACGGAATTCTAAAAACACAATAGGCTGTACCATAAGTTGTGATTCCATTCGAACTTGTTACTTCGAGCTTGCCGAAACGCTTTTGCATGACATTTAACAGTTTCTTCGACAGGCTATCATTGACAGACTCCCTAAAAAGTCGTCATTGCGGAGAGGTTTATTCCCATTAATGCTAATGTCATTTATATTTTTTATACAATAACTTATTCTTCTGGATGACAATCTATATCTATGAAACAGCACCATTAAAATGCAAAAAGCTTTCCCTTTTGAGGAAAGCTTTGTAAAATATGGATAAGTATTACCTATTTCTTAGTCGAGTCGGTTTTAGCCGGAGTTGAAGTTGCCGGTTGAGTGCTGTTTAAATTGCCACCGATTGGAGAAGGTGATGGTGTTTTATCTAAACGCTCCTGAATAGCTGAGTTTCCTACGGCAGCACTGCCACCGCTGGTTTTGGCAATTGTAGTAACGGCCAGGGTTAACACCACAATCAGGGTCAACAGTACCCACGATCCTTTTTCCAAAACATCGCCAGTACGTTGTACACCAAACATGTTACTGGTCCCACCGCCTGTAGCTAAACCGCCACCTTTAGGATTTTGTACCAAAACAAATAAGCCTAAGGCTACACACGCAATAATTAATAAAATGATTAAAAAGGTTACCATGGTAATATTATATTTTAAAATTTCTTTTCTATAGATTGGATAAGGTCGGCAAAGTAACGGCTTTTTTCCGGATATTTCAAACTTAATTTTTTATAAGTATCTATGGCTTTGTGAT
Source organism: Pedobacter suwonensis (assembly GCF_900111825.1). Taxonomy (GTDB): domain Bacteria; phylum Bacteroidota; class Bacteroidia; order Sphingobacteriales; family Sphingobacteriaceae; genus Pedobacter; species Pedobacter suwonensis. Next base: position 87,051 of record NZ_FOJM01000008.1, on the reverse strand, counting down.
AAAGCATTTGCTCGATATAAATTTTAGCTAAAGTCTCTGAAACAAGGTCATAATTGTCCTCTGCACTTTTCTTGGCCTTATTTTCATTATCAATCTGTTCGGGCTTAGGCGGCTTGATGGTTGGATCTTCTTTTAAGAATTTCTCAATAATTTTGGCGCCCTTTGCATCTTTAACTTCAGCAGCAGGATATTCAGCCAAATGATCGGCTACCTCAAATGGGGTTTGAATATGAAAAATGTGCTCTACATACTGTTGCTGGAATTCAGCACCTCCCTGATTTGGCTTATTTTGCGGCTGCGGTTTGTTATTATTATGAGTAGCATTAGGGTGTGCATAAGGCTGAAAAATCTGCTCATGCTCTTTACGGGTTTTAGCCAACCACCATAAAAAAGTATATGGAAGCTTATCATCATTATACTGAGAAACAAAATTCCTTTCCGGCTCATCTGGTACTACCGTTTCAATTTCCGGCGCAGCGCCGACTACATCGGTACTTAATTTCTGCTCAAAGGCAAAAAAATCAATAGCCGACACACTTTCGATAAAAGAATCGTTATCTGATGGCAAATCCATCAAATGCCTGTGCGTACCTGGCAGGTTGTCCGGTGTTTCTATATTTACCTCCTGATTTGCAACTAATATGCTATCAGTAAATTCAGTTGCCTGCGTTAAAACTTCCTGCTCATCTTGCTTAGGTTCGGTAACCGGAACATCAATATCAGCTTTCTCTTCCAGTCCTGCCTCTTCAACCGGAACCATATTAAGTACATGAAACAATACGTGTCCCTGACCATATAATGCGGCCTTTGGAATAAATGAGGCATTGGCCTTGGCTAAAAGTAAATGAATGGGTTGTGCATATGGAAATTGCCGAACCATCTCCTGTAACATGGATGCATGCTCTGGCCTAACCTTTCCAGGTTGCGCAATTAAATCTGCCAGTAGCCTTTTGTTATCCATTATCGGGGTTTGCCGCTAAGTTAAAAAAATGTAAACGGGTTTTGAAAAATTTGTCTTTTCGAGTGCTGCTTTATTTACCACTGTGCAAATGCACGGTTAAAAATATCTTCTGATAATTGTTTGTTGATATTTTCGATAGCTCCTGGCAATAAGGTTTGGATGGGTGCCCCGTTAACCGGAAAATCAAAATATTTGGTAAAGCTCTCTTCAAAACTCTCTTTTTCGTGCTCTTTTATATTATTCTTATATTTTACAGAAACGGTAATGGTTAATCTGTTTGCACCTGCAGTAGGCGTGGCACTATTTTGAAGTGCAACCGGTTTAATATCATAACCTGTTATCCTGCCTTCAAAGGATGCGTCTCCCTCACCTGTCGGAGAAATAATCAGTTTGGTCTGGTTACGGATCCGGCTTTTTAACGATTCCGTAATCTGGTTACTTAAAGTTGGTACCACTAAAGGCGCGTTATTTTCAAATACCCGAACAACCACCGTTTTTAATCCTGTTGTAGATGCTCCACTGAATTTATAAGAGCACGCGCTAAAAACCGACGTAAGTAGTATTAAAGCAAATATTTTAATTTTCATCATTACCGAAAAAGTTGTCTGTTTTTTGAGAAACGTGCTTTAGAGAAAACTTACACAAGCGATTAATTACAGGTTTAATTCCTTGATCTTCCTATACAAGGTCCGTTCTGAAATACCCAATTCCTGTGCAGCAAACTTACGTTTACCCTTATGTTTTTTTAACGCTTTTTTAATCAGGTCTGATTCTTTATCCACCAGCGACAAAGACTCTTCTACCTCTTCGGCGTCGTGTGCAAAATAATCAGCGTTATTATTGTTGTTTACGTTGCTATTGCCTGGTGCAGGATGCTGAATGGTAAAGGCATGCTCTTGTCCGACAGGCAATTCTACATCACGGTACAGCTGATTGATATACTGCGGGTTATCTGCCAAAACCGATGCAGTGTTTCCACCATGCTGAATAATTTCGGCAACCAATTTTTTAAGCTCAACCATATCCTTTTTCATATCAAAAAGAACCTTATACAGAATATCTCTTTCTGTAAAATCTTCTTTGGATTGCGAATTGATTGCCATTGGCAAATTACTGCCGGCTTCGTTCGGGATATAGTTCAAAATGGCCTGGCCACTTACATTCCGATCTTTTTCTAACACACAGATCTGCTCAGCAATGTTCTTTAACTGCCGGACATTACCCGGCCAGCTGTAATTGGTTAAGACCTGAATGGCATCCGGCTCCAGGTGTAATGCCGGGCTACGGTATTTGTCGCTAAAATCAGCTGCAAATTTTCTGAATAATAAGTAAATATCTTCCTTACGTTCCTGCAAAGCCGGTATGCGCAATGGAACTGTATTTAACCTGTAATATAAATCCTCACGGAACTTTCCATTTTTAACGCGGTTGTATACATCCACATTAGTGGCAGCGATGATGCGAACATCTGTTTTCTGCACTTTAGAAGAACCTACCCGTAAGTATTCGCCGCTTTCTAAAATACGCAATAAACGGGCCTGTGTACCTAAAGGCAGCTCCGCAACCTCGTCTAAAAAGATGGTTCCGCCATTGGCCACCTCAAAATATCCTTTACGGGCTTCATGCGCACCGGTAAACGATCCTTTTTCATGACCAAAAAGTTCAGAATCTATTGTGCCCTCGGGGATGGCACCGCAGTTTACCGCGATAAAAGTACCATGCTTACGCGCACTCATTTGATGGATAATCTGCGAGAACACCTCTTTACCGCTACCACTTTCGCCGGTGATTAACACCGACATATCAGTTGGTGCTACCTGGCTTGCTATATCTATGGCACGGTTTAATAATGGCGAGTTACCAATAATACCGAAACGCTGCTTAATATTTTGTGTATCCATTCTTTAGATTTGAGTATTGAGATATAAGATATGAGACCTTACGCCCTTAAACCTTCCACCCTTCACCTTTTTTAGACTATTTTACCGATTAACGTAGCAGATGTACATTTTTCGATATATACATTTGCATAATCACCTGGTTTAACGCCTTCAATGGCAGGAAAAATGGCCATTGCTCCGCTATCTCCCCTTCCGCAATAATCCAGATCAGATTTTTTTGAAGTTCCTTCAATCAAAACCCGAATGGTTTTCCCTACCCATTCTTGCAAACGCATTAATGAATGTGCCTGTTGTTTGGCTAAAATTTCGGCCAGACGGCGTTTTTTCACTTCTTCCGGAATATCATCTTCCAGTTTACGGGCGGCTAAAGTCCCCGGTCTTTCAGAGTAGGTGAAATTATAAGCAAAATCATATTGCACATAATCCATCATGCTAAGGGTTTCCTGGTGCTCTTCTTCCGTCTCTGTACAAAAACCGGCAATGATATCAGTAGAAATTGCACAACCCGGAATAATGTTGCGGATGGCATCAATACGATTGATATACCATTCGCGGGTGTAAGTTCTGTTCATGAGTTCCAATATGCGGGTATTTCCCGATTGAACAGGCAAGTGGATATAGTTACAGATATTATCGTATTTGGCAATGGTATATAAAACCTCATCGGTAATATCTTTTGGATGTGAAGTAGAGAAACGCACCCTTAAATCCGGACTAACCAATGCCGTTTGCTCCAAAAGCTGTGCAAAATTAACCGTTTCAGTGCCATCTTCCGAGGTCCAGGTATAAGAATCTACATTTTGGCCTAAAAGCGTAACCTCCCGGTAACCTGCCTCAAATAAGGCCTTTGCTTCTTCTACAATAGAATGCGCATCACGGCTACGTTCGCGGCCACGGGTAAAAGGCACCACGCAGAAAGAACACATATTATTACAACCACGGGTAATGGAAATAAAAGCGGTTATTCCGTTGCTGTTTAACCGAACCGGACTGATATCAGCATAAGTTTCTTCACGCGATAATAAAACGTTTACAGCTTTGTGCCCGCTTTCTACCTGCTCAATTAAGTTAGGCAGATCGCGGTAAGCATCTGGCCCAACCACTACATCAACCAAACGTTCCTCTTCCAGAAATTTAGATTTCAAACGCTCGGCCATGCAGCCCAAAACCCCAACAATTAATTTTGGGTTACGGCGCTTCTCAACACCAAACTGAGATAGCCGGTTTCTGACCCTGGTTTCTGCATTTTCACGGATAGAGCAAGTATTGATAAAAATTACATCAGCCTGGTGATAATCCCCTGTGGTTTCAAATCCAGTTTCCGATAAAATAGAGGCCACGATTTCGCTATCAGCAAAATTCATGGCACAACCGTAACTTTCGATATATAATTTACGGGCATCAGCTTTAACCGGTGTATCTAAAATTAAAGCTTCACCTTGTCTGGCTTCATCATGCGTTTTATCCTGTACTTGTAAATCAATCATTATTTAAAAACATTTTGGGGATTGCAAAAATACATAAATAAAATTAAAAGTGACAATTTGACATATTTAGTTTAAATTCTTACAGTACGATTATGAAGAACAGGCCGGTCGGGATTATAATCCGCTACCAAGCATAAAAAAATTGATAATTTCTGATAAAACGCGTTAGCGTGTGTTTTTTGGAAATGGCGGCTTCGAGGTCAATGGCAGGATGCAGCCCCGCTTCTGCTCCTATGAAAAATTTTAAACCACTGCCCAAACGATCCTAGCCCTTGGCGAAGCGGTACCCTGAAGGCCGAGAGGTACGACGGCCAAAGCGTATAAGCAAAGGAACAAACGATGTTGCTTACATAGTCCTTGCGCTTCAAAAAATTGATAGCCTCTAATGAAACGAATAAAATATTTTTGGAAATGGAGGCTTCGGTGTCAATCGAAGACTGCAGCCCCGCCCCCTCTTCTGCCCCAATTGAAAAAATTGTGGCATCCGCTACGGTCGGGTTTAGCTAACAGCTGCCCTCGCTACTATGACGGGTTTCCCCTCCACTGCCCCCAGCGATCCTAGCCCTTGGCGAAGCGGTATCCTGAAGGCCGGGAGGTACGACGGCCAAAGCGTAAAAGCGTAGCAAAGGAACAATCGATGTTGCTTACGATCCTTGCGCTTCAAAAAAAGTAATAGTCTCTAATGAAACGAATAAAATATTTTTGGAAATGGAGGCTTCGGTGTCAATCGCAGAATGCAGCCCCGCCCCCGCTTCTGCCCCAATTGAAAAAATTGTGGCATCCCGCTACGGTCGGGTTTAGCTAACAACTGCCCCTGCTACTATGACGGGTTTCCCTTCCACTGCCCTAACGATCTTAGCCCTTGGCGAAGCGGTACCCTGCAGGCCGGGAGGTACGACGGCCAAAGCGTACAAGCGAAGCAAAGGAACAAACGATGTTACTTACGCGATACTTGCGCTTCAAAACCATTTAATAAGGAACATTCCACTTTATCTTTTTCCTTTGGATCTTAACAAGAAAAAACCTTTCGCGCTCCCAGCTGTTACGTATCGATAAGCCACAATAAATGACAGCGCAGCATAAAAGTAAAATTTGGGCCTGGATAGGAAGCATATTCGGCATATTGATTTTGATAGTTGCATTTGGTGCCATGTTCCTAAGCGCCCGATGGAAGCCGATATTGACTGAAAAAATTAAAGCCGGTGTTTATAATGGTTCCCATCACCTATATCGGATAGATTTTAAAAGCATTAACTTAAACGTGATTACGGGCAGCATGGCCCTGCGCGATGTTACACTAATACCAGATGAATCGGTTTTTGACAGCCTGAAGAAAAAACAACTGGCCCCTGCGCATGTTTTCGAACTCAGGTTAAAGAAACTACAGATTAGCCGTGTTGGCATACTAACCGCTTACTTTAAAAAGCGCATCGAGGTAAATGAAATCCTTTTACAAAAACCATCTATCAATATGTCTTTTAATAAGGTAACCAAAAAAACCGACAGTATAAAAGACGAAAAATCACTTTATGAACAGCTTTCTCAAAACTTTAGATCCGTACACGTAAAAAGCATCAAAATTGTAGATGCAGATTTCGATTACATCAACAAAACCGCTTCTACAAAAACCAAAAATTCGATCAAACACCTGGATATTAATATCAATGATTTTTTACTGGATTCGCTCTCAGGAAATGATACCACACGGTTTTACTATACAAAAGATGTATCATTCCAGATTGCAGGTTATAAATCGGTAACGAAAGATAAAATGTACACCATGAAAGTAGATACCGTTAAAGGCTCTACCTCATCGAAAAAGATAATGGTTAAAGGATTTAAACTTATACCATTATATAATGAACTAACTTTTGCAAAAAAATACAAGGTCCAGAAAGACCGATATAATTTAAGCTTTGATCAGGTAGAATTTAATGGCGTAGACTTTATTGGCCTGAATACCGACCAAAAATTATATGCCAAATCGTTAAGGATTGGACCCGCCAACGTTGAAGTGTTTATGAGCCGCGAATCGCCGCCGCCACCAGGTTTTGATAAAGGCCGCAACTATCCACACATGGCGCTGAAGAGACTAAACATGCCTGTACTGATCGATACGGTAAGGCTGAAAAAAATTGATGTTAAATACGCCGAGTTTAATCCCGCGAGTAAAAAAACCGGAGCAGTAACCTTTAAAGCACTAAACGGAAATATTTTAAATGTGACCAATGACAGTTCGCAATTGAGCAAAAATAACCATGCGCTGGCGGATTTGAATACACTTTTAATGAGTACAGGCAGGCTGGACGTAAACATCGATTTCAACTTAACCGATAACAATGGCGCTTTTACCTATAGCGGTAGCTTGGGTAAATTTGACATGAAAAATTTAAATCCATTATCCAAAGCACTGGGTTTGGTAGAAATAGAAAGCGGTAACATACAGCATGTTGATTTTAAGGCCCAGGGAAATTTAAGATCGGCAACAGGTACCATGAACATGCTGTACACCAATCTGAAAGTAAAGCTACTATCAGACAATATTGATGGTGAGGGAACTAAGGAAAAAGGCTTTTTGTCTTTCCTGGCCAATACCATTTTGGTTAAAGATGAAAATCCACAAAAAGGCGAAGCAGCGAGAACAGCCAGCATGACGAATACCAGGATCAACTCTGCCTCCTTTTTTAACCTGATGTGGAAAACCGTGTTTGTAGGCATAAAGGATATTGTAGGTGTCGGCATTGTGCCTGAAAAGAACCCTGTAAAACAGCAAAAAGTAATAGCTAAAAAAATAAGGGAGCAAAAAAGGGCCGACAGAAAAGCTGCAAGAAAAGCCCGCAGGGAAAAAAATTGATCTTACGTTTTTCAAATATATGTTTATACCGTATATTGCTGATAAAACACTATCTCTCTTTTTTTAATGCCTGATACCAAAAGATACCGTTACAAAGTTTTTAAATGGGTTACGTGTACACTAATCGGTATTTTTATCGTGCTTGCTGGTATAGCCTGGTTGCTAAATGTAAAGTCCCGTCCCATTTTAACAGACAGGATAAAAACACTGCTTTATAAATCAACTGATAGTTTATATACCATCACCTTTACCAAAGTATCTACAAACGTTTTTACGGGGAATGCTACTTTACAAAACGTAAGAATAACGCCTGACACCAATCGGTTCAGGCAACTTATCGCCTTAAAAAGAGCGCCAAACAATTTATATACGGTTTCTTTAAAAAAGCTGGTGGTAAAACGCTTCCACCCCTTAACCTTGTACCGCGAAAAAAAACTGCAGCTGGAAGAAATTATATTTGATAAGCCTGAAGTAGTCATGGTTAATCAGCAATTTGATTTTAACGAGGGGCGGGCACCAAGACCCATTAAATCGCCTTATGATATCATTTCCAAAAACCTGAAGGAATTTAGCATCAAAACCATTCGTTTTAAAGACATAAGCTTTAAATATGTAAACAAAAACATACCAAATTCAGTCCCTTTTAATATTGACGACCTTAACATTACGCTAACGGATTTACTGGTTGACTCTACCTCTGCTGACGACCCCAGCCGATTTTACCTGTTGAAAGATATTGTGATCAACTTAAATAACTATGTTTATCATACACCTGATAAAATGTACGACATTAAGCTTGATCAGCTTGATTTTAGGGCTACAACGGGTAAATTAAGGATAAATAGCTTTGCATTGGTTCCGCTTTATGATGAAATGAAATTCGGCAAAATTGCGGGTTATGCAAGGGAACGTTTTGACATTGCCATGCGTGATATCATGCTCAACGGCATAGACCTGCCGCTGTACATTAGTAAGCAGGAGCTTTGGGCAAAAGAAATGGCCATTGCTAATGGCTCTGTATCTGTTTTTAACCAAAATGGACTCCCATCTAAGCCGCAGGAAAATAAAATCGGTAAATTTCCACATCAGCTTTTGCAGCTTTTAAGGGCGCCTATACTGGTACAGAAAATCCAGTTGAAAGATGTAAATATCAATTATTCAGTTTTTAACAGTGAAAGTAACCAAAGAGGACGTATCAGTTTTGAAAATACCTCAGGAATTATTAAAAATGCCACCAACCTGGATAATATTAAGGCCATAAACCCAATTATGGAAGTTAACTTAAATACATATTTATTTGGCCAGGGAAAACTTGACGTAAATTTTATGTTCAACCTTACTGCCAAAGATGGTGCATTTTCCTACCGCGGGGTTTTACACAATTTTAATGCAAGGATTTTAAACCAGATTACCAAACCCCTCGGCCTGGTTCGCATTAACCGCGGCAGTGTAGATCAGTTGAAATTCAATTTTAAAGCAAACGATTCGGGTACAAAAGGAACGGTAGCATTCTCTTATTACGACCTTTCTGTTGCCCTGATGAAAAACGATCCCGAAAAGGATCACCTGGTAACGCGCGGTTTTCTTTCTTTTTTAGCCAATGCCTTAATTATCAAATCTGAAAATCCCGGTGCAGACGGCAAGCTGGTACCTGTAAATGTAAATTACAGCCGGCCATCCAATGCTTCTTTCTTCCACATGATCTGGAAGGGCCTTTTTACTGGTATAAAATACAGTATAGGAATTACCGAAGAAAAGCAAAATGAAGTACGTGAACATATTGCAAATTTCAAGGCCATGCGAGCCAATCATTTAAAAAGGAAACAAAAACGGTTAGAGCGAAGGATAAAACGGGAACGCGAGCAAAATGAAAAGCGATAACATGTTGTAACCTTTTTTTATATTTATGCTCTAAACCTTAAACTAAAATTATGATTATTGCCCTCGTTATTATCGGATTTATCTTTCTTACTGGAATTTTTTCTTACAATTCACTTATCGGGAAGAAAAACCAGGTAACAAATGCTTTCTCGGCCATTGATGTCATGCTAAAAAAACGTTTCGACCTTATTCCAAACCTTGTTGAAGTGGTAAAACAGTACACAACTTATGAGCAGGGAACTTTAACCAAAATAGTCGAACTGAGAGCGAAGGCAGGAGCTGCGAATATCAGCAACGCCGAAAAAGCAGATTTAGATGCGCAATTAAGCAGCAATGTAAGAGGCTTAATGGTAAACGTTGAAAATTACCCGGATTTAAAGGCCAACACCAATTTTATTAACCTGCAAACCACCTGGACCGAGAGCGAAGAACAGATCGCCGCTGCCAGAAGAACCTATAATGCTTCAGTAACCGATTACAATAATTCGATTATGATGTTTCCGGGCAATTTGTTTGCCGGGATGTTAAACTTTCATCCGATTCCAGTTTTGGAAACCGCAGCTGAAGAGCGCAAAAACATTAGTGCAAAAGAACTCTTTAATCATTAATGTTGTTCGATATAGCAAATAATGTAGCTTTACAACAAGTGTTGGCTACTATGGAGGTAACACGCAAAAGAATTGCTGCTACCCAAACCAGAGGCTATATTTTTATTGCAGCAGGTATTTTAATTTGTTTTTTAGGTTTTGTGCTGGGCTTTCCTGTTCCTGGTGTAATTATTGGTTTAATCCCTTTAATATATGGCAGCGTTCTGTTGTTTAAAATCAACGATTCTTTAACAGCTTACCGAAATGAATATAAAACCAATGTAATTGGCGCTGCACTTAAATTTTTAGACGAAAGCTTGTCAATTAGTCCTTACCAGGGAATAGCAGCTTCGGAGTTTATGTACACTCAATTATTTACCCAAGAGCCTGACCGTTATAAAACAGAGGATCTCGTAACCGGATGTGCGGATAGAACCCGGTTTTACTTTGCCGAGGTACATGCTGAATATAAAACGGTCACCCAAACCAAAAACGGAACGCGAACGGAGTGGCACGACATTTTTAGAGGAATTATATTTGCTGCTGATTTTAACAAAAACTTCAACGGCATAACCATAGTACGCCCCAAGGGCTTTGCCAATGCACTAGGGGCCTGGTTTTCAAAAAATGTGTTCTCTTTCGGTGGAAACGATGTGGTAAAGCTGGAAAATTCTGATTTTGACAAAACTTTCATCACTTATGGTTCTGACCAGGTAGAGGCGCGCTATATATTAACACCGGCACTGATGGAACGTATCTTAAACCTCAATCATCAAACCAAATATGATATTAGTTTATCATTCATCGAATCGAGGATGTATATCGCTTTCCCTTTGAACCGTAATTATTTTGAAGCCCCGGTTTTTAAATCTTTAATTAATGCCGAAGCCTTAAACAATGACATTACCACCATAAAATTTATGTATGATATTGTTAAGGAACTGGATCTGAATACCAGGATTTGGGGGAAGGCTTAAATATGTTTTAACCGCAAAGAACGCGTAGTTTCTACGCAGAGAACGCTAAGCATTATAAAAACAGATTACTTAGCGACCTTTGCAACTTTCTTTTGCAGCCTTTGTGGTTAACAAGGCTTAACTCAAATGTTTTTTCACAATTTCTTCTAATGCAGCAATATCAAATGGTTTTGAAAGGTAACTATCTGCACCAGCTTCATCGGCTAAGGAAGATATATCATTATTGGCCGAAAAATAAATTACCGGAATATGTTTTAAATCAGGATGACTTTTTAATGCCCTGGTAGCCTGTATTCCTCCCAGATCAGGTAACCAGTTATCCATGAAAATTAAATCAGGCATATAGGCCGCTACCTGTTCTTCTATATTATTGGCGCTTTCGGATGTTTTTATTTCATACCCGGCATCTTCCAAAATAAATGTACAGAGATCAAGGATGTCCCTATTATCATCAAAAACAAATACTTTTTTTGCAACTATCATTTTAACCTCCGAAAGTTATTAATCATTTAATTTATTTATATAATCAGCCATATCGCGGCTATCTAATATTATATTTGGAACCACATTTAGCGCCGCCTGCTGTGGCATATATGGCATGATGGCCGTATCAGGATTCTGTATAACCACTTTACCGCCAAAACTATTTACGCATTTTAATCCTTCTACCCCATCTGAATTAGATCCTGAAAGCAATATACAGACTAATTTTTCTTTAAAAACCTCAGCTGCAGCCTGAAAGGTGACATCAATAGATGGCCTGGAATAATTAATCTTTTCAGAATAATCCAAAGATATACTCCGATCCTCTTCTATCAGCATATGATAATCCGCCGGCGCGATAAAAACCTTACCAGGTGCTAAAAACTCCTTTTCTTCCGCTTCGCCAACGGCCAACGTAGTACGCGATTTCAATAAATCGGTTAAAAGAGATTCGTTACTTGGCTTACGGTGAACCACCAATACAATAGGAAAACGGATATCTTTCCGTAATGCCGGAAAAATTTCGAGCAAAACATCTAAACTACCGGCTGAGCCTCCAATAATCAATGCCTCACAAGATGCAGAGTCTATAGTTTGCGCCATATTTTCTCCATTTTAACCCTTTTATATTCTCTTGCCTTTGGCCAAAATTCCAAACTTTCTTTACTTCCAAGAGCAAGATAGCCCAATTTCTCGATACTGCTGTCGAATAGGTTGAAAACTTTATGTTGTAACCCCTTATCAAAATAGATTAATACATTTCTACATAAAATGAGTTGAAACTCATTAAAAGAATGATCTGATACCAGGTTATGTGTAGAAAAGATCATCTTACTACTTAAACTTTCATCAAATTTTGCCAACGAGTAGTTAGCCGTATAATAAGCCGAGAAATCTTTTAAGCCTCCTGACTGCAGGTAATTTTCAGAATACTGTTTCAGATAACTTAAAGGAAACATGCCTTTTTTTGCCTTTTCTAAAACAGATGGATTGATATCTGTAGCGTAAATAAGCGATTTATGCAGTAAATTAAGTTCTTTTAGAACAATAGCCAGCGAATAAGCTTCTTCACCGGTAGAACAACCGGCAACCCAGATCCGGATAAACGGATAGGTGCCCAGCACAGGCAATACATCATTACGTAGTGATTTGTAAAAAGATGGATCGCGGAACATTTCGGTAACATTAACCGTGATTTCTTCCAAAAAACGCTTAAAGTATTGTTTATCCGTTTTAACTGTATAACGAAATTCGGCGAAACTTACAAAATTATCCAGACCGTAAAGGCGTATAATCCTTCTTTTTATTGATGCAGGAGAGTATTCCAGAAAATCGTAACCATGATTTTCCAAAACATCATTCAACAGGATTTCTACCTGTTCGTTATCTATCACATCACTTATCACCTGCTATTTCGTAAAATTTTCTATTTGCTTTAATAATTCGTCAACGTTTATCGGTTTGGAAACATAACCTGATGCACCCGCACTCAGGCAGCGCTCTTTATCGCCAACCATGGCCTGAGCAGTTACTGCCAATACAGGTATATCCTTCATTTTAGCTGATTTTTTCATGACTGCAATTGCCTGATAACCATCCATATCCGGCATCATCATATCCATTAACACAATGTCCACATGATCATGCTTCTCTAAAACGGAAAAGCCATCCTGCGCACTTATTGCAGATAAACATTCAAAACCTTTGGCCTTTAAAACAGCTTTTAAAGCAAAAATGTTTCGGTTATCATCATCAATGATGAGAATTAATTTTTGAGGCATATTTACAATGGTTTATGATGTATGATGATTTTCGTATAGCCAAACCCTTAATAACGATATCAACTGATCCATATCTACCGGTTTGCTGATGTAATCGGATGCACCGGCAGCAATGCATTTTTCACGATCACCCATCATCGCCTTTGCGGTAACGGCTAAAATTGGCAGGTTGCGGTATTTGATATTCTGCCTGATGGCTGTCGTGGTTTCGTAACCATCCATTTCCGGCATCATCATATCCATTAGAACTACATCAATTTCAGGATTTTCATTTAAAAGTTTAAGGGCTTCTTTTCCATCGATGGCCGCTACCACTTTCATCTGGTGCTGCTCTAACATTTTGGTTAAGGAAAATATATTACGCACATCATCATCCGCGATCAGAACGGTTTTACCAACCAGTACATCCTGCAGTTCAGAAAACTTTTTAGGGGCTTTATTTTTATCTTTACTTTTTTCTTCTACCAAATGAAGAAACAGGCCAGCCTCATCCAAAATACGCTGATAGGAATGCGCCGTTTTTACCACGATTGAATCAGCATATTGTTTGATCCGGTTTTCCTCACCTTTTGACAGGTTTTTGCCGGTAAAAATGATAATAGGCAAATTTTCCAGGCCAGGCGTTTGCTTAACCACTTCAAGTGTTTCGTAAGCATGTTTATCTGGAATGCCCATATCCAGAATCACACAGTTGACCTCTGGCTTATGCAAAGCAGAAACGCCTTCGTTTACCTGGTTAACTATCTCCGTTTGGATATTGAAATTGCTTAGAAAATAACTTAGTGCCTTGGCATGCTGTTCATTTTCTTCTACAATAAGGACTTTTTTAGGATAACGGGTTAAAGCGTGCTCAAGTTTTGAAAATATCTCTTGCATGTGTTCAAACGCAAAAGGTTTATTGATAAAATCAACCGCACCTTTTAACAAACTTTCTTTCTTTACCTGCAAAGAAGACATGATATGCACCGGAATCGGGCGTGTATCAGGATCCGATTTAAGCTCCTCCATTACCTGCCAGCCATCTTTAACAGGCAGTTGGATATCAAGCAAAATGGCCAGCGGTTTAAATGTTTTTGCCATTTCAATGCCCTGGTCGCCACGCACGGCAACCAGCCCCTTATAGTTTCGTTTCCTTGTGAAATCTAAAAGTGTTTTGGCAAAAGGAGTGTCGTCTTCCACAATTAAAATCACTTTATCATCCGGCCCTATATCATTACGGTCATCCTCAATCTCTTGCGGAATATTTCCAACCGTTAAATGGGTTACTTTTTTTACCGGAGTTTCGAAAGCCGTTACCGGTTTCTCGGTTTGGGGTACTACTCCTTCAAAGCCTTTATTTTTATCAATTGGCAGCGTAAGCGTAAAAACACTTCCTTTGCCTTCTGCACTCTTTAAATCGATGTATCCGCCCAACAGCTTAGCCAGCTCTCTGCTGATGGAAAGCCCAAGGCCTGTACCACCAAACTTACGGCGCGTGGAACCATCGGCCTGTTGAAAAGCTTCGAATATCATACCCTGCTTTTCGGGTGCAATGCCTACACCGGTATCAGTAACTTTAAATACCAGTGCGCCTAATTTTTCATTTGTACTAACATTTAAGGTTACCGAACCTGCTGTAGTGAATTTGATGGCATTTGAAAGCAGGTTTTTAATGATCTGCTCTAAGCGCATTCTATCAGTATGGAAAAATTCAGGAACCGCGGCCGATTTTTCAATAATGAAGTTCAGGTTTTTATCCCTGGCCACGGGATTAAACAATGAACGCATACCGGAAACGATATCATCAACCTTAACATTGGTACGATCGAGTTCCATTTTGCCTGCCTCAATTTTAGAAAGGTCTAAAATTTCGTCTATTAAACTCAACAGCCCTTGACCGGAGCTTTGAATAACCGATGCATATTCCTGATGTTCAGGATCCATAGCCTCATTTTCGGCCATTAATCTTGATAACAACAATATGGAGTTGAGCGGTGTTCTTAACTCGTGCGACATGTTGGCCAGAAACTCTGATTTATACCTTGTACTTAGCTCTAAAGCTTCTGCTTTTTGCTGGATCTCAATATTTCTTTCTTCAATCAGTTCATTTTTTTCCTCTAGTAAGCTACTTCTCTCTTCAAGCTCCTGGTTACTCTGCAACAGCTCTTCCTGCTGTACACGTAATTCTTCCTCGCTGGCCTGAAGTTTCTGTGCCTGCGCTTCGAGTTCTGCATTTAAACCTTCCAGCTCGTTGTGCTGCACCTGCAACTCTTCTGATTGCGCCTGCGTTTCCTCTAACAATTGCTGCAACTTAAACCTGTTCTGTGCACCGAGTAAAGCGGTACCTATATCAGATAAAATCAAATTCAGGAAATGCAATTGCAGCTCACTGTATTGAGCAATGGTACCTAGTTCTAACCCTCCTATCGAAATTTCATTTCTAATGATAGGCAATACGATTACCTGCGCAGGTTTAATCTTTCCGGTAGCATGCGTAATGGTTAGTTCGTTTTGAGGAACATCATTCAGCAATATGGGCTTGCCAGATTTAACCGCCTGGCCAATTAAACCCTGGCCTAACTCTAAGGTTTGGGCTAAATTTTGCCCCTGTAGTGCATATTGTCCTTTTAAATGCAGGTATCCATCATCCTTAAATAAATAAATGGCGCCAATCTGGCTATTGGTATAATTGGCCAGAAACTCCACAATGTCTTCTGCCAGATGAAAAACGTCTTTTTCGCCAACCATTTTCACGTTTAAGTTGGCTACCCCCGTTTGCAACCACTCATTCTCTTCTAATGCATCAAAAGATTTTTTTAACGACAATGACATGGTATTCAACGATTCGGAAAGTTCGCCAATATCATCCTGGCTTTGATTATCGAGCTTTACGCCATAATTACCGTTAGAAATCTGAACCGCAATTTCCTTGATGGCGGCGATGCGTTTCTCCATCTCGTATTTTTTATCTTCAATTTCCTGCTGAAGTTTAACACGTTCATCAAAGTCGATTGATACCCTCCGGTAGAAAAACAAGGTGATCAAAATGGCAAGAAGCGCCGCAATTAAAATCAGGATGGGCGTATATGAGGTAAGTTTATTCAGTTCGTTGGTTCTTTCTTCCAGTAATCTTTTCTCTTCGGCAACCATTTTGCTTACAATGGCCCTGGCATCATCCATATAAAATTTGCCCTGAAACAAAACTGTTGGATCAATAGCACCACCTAAAGTTTTAATTTCTATAGTGGATTTAATGATCCCCATTCGCTTGAAAAGGATATTTTTTAGTGCGGCTATATTCTTTTGTTGAACTCGATTGTCTCTGGTGATAAATTCAACTTTTTTTAATAGTGATGCAGCCGAATCACTTGCACCATAATATGGCGTTAAAAAAACCTTATTTCCTGTTAATAAAAAACCTCGCTGGCCAGTTTCGGCATCTTTTAAATACGATATAATACTTTCAGCATTCAAAATTACCTCATCACTGCGTTTAACCAGTTCAGTGCTTTTAATCAGGTTGCCAATGCTTATGTAAGAAGCCAGGGAACTGATAAATAGAATAATGAGCGATAAGCCGAGACCTAAACGCAAATTACTTTTAAGAGTTGTTTTCATTAATGTGGATTAAGGATAATTAGATTTGATTTTTGAGGATTTCTTCTTCTGTAGTCGGAATGATGAAATAAAATTCAGAACCTTCATCCGGCACACTGTTTACACCTATAGTGCCGCCATGGCGGTTTATGATTTCTGAACAGATGTATAAGCCAATCCCCAGACCGTTAAACCGGTTGCTGTTTTCTTCTACCCGATAAAATTTATCAAAAATCTTTTGTTGCTGTTCTTTTGAAATACCAATACCAAAATCTTTTACAGCCACGTAAAGTTTCTCATCTTTAATATTCACGGTTACATTAACCTGGTCGGTTCCCGGAGCATATTTAATGGCATTGGTAATAAAATTAATCACCACCTGTTCCAGCCGCATTTCATCACCAAAAATCATTTCATCAGTTTGGCCCAGTTTGCTGATTTTAAAGTCGGGATTAGATTGCTGCAACATCTCAATGGCATTATTTACCATATTATCTGCACAAAAAGGTTTCATATTAAATTTCATCTTTCCGCTTTCGATTTTCGAGATATCGAGCAGATCGACAATTAATTCGTTCAACTTTTCGAGCTGGATACTGGCTTTTTCGAGATGGTTTTGCGCAACAGCTTTATCATCCCTCTTAAGGCTCCTTTGCAGTAGCTGGATATAGCCCTTTACACTGGTTAAAGGTGTTTTTAGTTCGTGGCTGGCAATACTAATGAATTCGTCCTTTTTATGTTCTGCCTGCTTTCTGAATTCAATTTCTTCAAGCAGCTTTTCCTGCACCTCATTAAGCTTTCTATTCTGTTCGTAAATACGGTAAAACGTTTTTATTTTCAGGAGCAGGACATTAATATCAACCGGCTTGGTAATATAATCCAATCCACCGCTAAGATATCCCTTTGTAATGAATTTCAACTCTGTATTTACGGCCGAGAGAAATATGATGGCCGTATCTTTTGCCTTGCTAAAACCCGAAATAGCTTCAGCTACCTCGAAGCCGTCCATATCTGGCATTTGTACATCTAAAATAATCAGGACATAGTTGTTCTTTAAAACTTTTTTAAGCGCTTCCTCACCAGATGATGCGGTATCAACCTCAAAATTGTGTGCCTGGAGTACTTTCTGTAAGGAGATCAGGTTTTCTGGCCTGTCATCAACTATAAGGATCATCTTGATTAAAAAAAATAAGAAGCCGGGATAATTATGTTTGGTTTAAAGATAAAATCTCTATAACTGTAAACAAACAGCCGGGTTTTAAAAAAGTTTTAATTTTTTACAAATTATTTGAATTAAAGGTATCGCCCTGTTTTATATCTCCTGTTTCGAAACCCTTTTTAAACCAATACATCCGTTGGGCAGAGGTACCGTGGGTAAAAGAATCTGGCTTCACTTCGCCGGTAGCCTGTTTTTGCAATTTATCATCGCCAATGGCGTTGGCGGCTGTTAATGCTTCTTCAATATCGCCCTCTTCCAATTTAAAATCTTTAAGGTTTTGAGCATGATGTGCCCAAAGTCCGGCAAAGAAATCGGCCTGCAATTCTAATTTTACTGATAAGCGGTTATACTCCTTTTCGCTAACCTGTCCACGCGCCTGGTCTAGTTTCTCCGAAATTCCCAATAAATTCTGAACATGATGGCCAACCTCATGCGCAATTACATAAGCTTGTGCAAAATCTCCGGCAGCGCCGAAACGGTTCTTTAAATCATCGTAAAATGATAAATCGATATACACTTTATGGTCGCCCGGGCAATAAAATGGTCCAACATTAGCGCTGGCATTTCCGCAGGCTGTTTGCACTGCATCTCTAAACAACCTAAGCTTAGGATATTCATATTGCCTGCCCATTGTCTGAAATTCTTTATCCCACACCTGCTCTGTTGATTCTAACACACCTGCTACAAACTGTGCCTGTGGATCGTTTGCAGGCACACCCTGCTTAACTTCTTCAGTACCTGTGGTAGCGGGAATCTGGCCCACCAAGCCGGTTAGATCTTTACCAAAAATCAGGCCTAGCACCACAATTATGATACCTACACCACCGCCGAGGATGGTTTTTCCTCCTCCGCCACTCCTGCCGTCTTCTACATTATTACTGCCTTTACCAAACCATTGCATAGTCTATCTTTTAGTTTTCTGAATAAACCTTAATTGTGGGCGAATTGTTATGCTAAAGTATAAATTATTTTTTTGATTATCCTTTGGGGTTGTGGCGATAACAGAAGTCCGCTTTCTGGATTGGGGCAAAGTAACTGGTTTTATCTAATAGACATCGCCAGGTTGCTGTAGAATATAAAAAAAGAAGTCAAGTTTCAAAAAACTCGACTTCTCTGGATACACCTAACAATATTATGCGTTATGCGTTAAAAACAGCTATCGCTTTAGCTATTCTTGCCTGAGTTTCGGCCACGCCCAACAGTACTGCAATATCAAAAACGCCCGGACCAAATTTACCACCCACCAGCATAATACGGAATGGAAGCATCAATTCTCCGGGTTTAAAGCCTTTTTCTTCAGCAAGAACTTTAAAGGCTGCTTCTGCAGAGCCGGCATCTGTTAAGGTTAAACCTGCAGCGAAACTATTAAAGAACTCAGCCTTTTCAGCTGTCCATTTAGGTTTAACTGAATTCACATCATATTCTGCAGGTGAAACAAAGAAGTAACCGCTCTGCGCTAAAAAATCAGGCAATAAAGTACAGCGATCTTTAATCAGGTCGATAATAGTATGTAAAAAAGCATCATCTTTAATTTCAATACCTGCATTTTTGAGCTCCGTTTTTACGCTTGGCGCTAAGCGTTCAGCGTTCTCCGCTTTAATCCACTCATGGTTATACCATTTCGCTTTTTCAAAATCGAATTTAGCGCCTGCTTTACTAATTCTTTCTATCGAGAATTTTTCTTCCAGTTCTTTTAACGAAAATAGTTCCTGATCCGTACCGTCATTCCAGCCTAAAAGGGCCAGCATATTAATGAAAGCTTCGGGCATAAAACCCATTTCTTTAAATCCCCTGGTTACATCACCGGTTTTAGGATCGGTCCAGTTCATGGCATAAACCGGGAAACCCAAGCGGTCCCCATCGCGTTTGCTTAATTTTCCATGTCCATCTGGCTTTAAGATCAAAGGCAAGTGTGCCCATTGCGGCATATCGGTTTCCCAACCTAAATATTTCCAAAGCAGGATATGTACCGGTGCAGAAGGTAACCATTCTTCTCCCCTAAAAGCATGACTGATTTCCATTGCCTTATCATCAACCACAACGGCCAGGTGATAGGTTGGCATTCCATCAGCTTTTAACAAAACTTTATCATCAACCAAAGCCGTTTCGAAACTTACGTCACCACGGATCAAATCATTAAAATGTACTATTTCATCACCTGGCACCTTAATGCGGATAACATGCGGTGTTTTAGCAGCCAATAACTCTTCAACTTCACTTACGGTAAGGGTTAAAGAATTACGCATCTGCATGCGTGTGGCCTGCCCATACTGGAAATTTGGAATCTCTTTGCGTTTGGCATCCAAATCTTCAGGGGTATCAAAAGCGTAGTAGGCATAACCATCACTAATCAACTGTTCTGCAAATTTGCGGTAGCTGGCTTTGCGTTCGCTTTGGCGGTACGGTCCATAAACCCCTGGATGATCTGGGCTTTCGTCTGGTGTAATGCCGCACCAATTCAAACAGTTTACAATATATTGTTCTGCGCCTTCCACAAAGCGGTTTTGATCGGTATCTTCTACTCTCAGTACAAAAGTTCCATTATTTTTTTTGGCAAACAAATAATTAAACAGGGCAGTGCGCACACCGCCTAAATGCAAACCTCCGGTTGGGCTTGGGGCAAATCTTACTCTAACTTTCTTATCCATGATTAAGCAAAGAGCAGGGAGTTATTAGCTTAGAGCCATGGTGCAATCCATGCTCAAAGCGCAACGCACTATGCTCAGTACAAAGATATGTTTTTTCTGTTTTTTTCGTTTTGTTATTGTAATTTGGCTAGCTAAAGCATGAATCCTTATCAAAAGAAACGCCGCTGGAAGTTTTTCCTTCTCA
Source organism: Pedobacter suwonensis (assembly GCF_900111825.1). Taxonomy (GTDB): domain Bacteria; phylum Bacteroidota; class Bacteroidia; order Sphingobacteriales; family Sphingobacteriaceae; genus Pedobacter; species Pedobacter suwonensis. The sequence continues at coordinate 66,512 of NZ_FOJM01000008.1, read as the reverse complement.
TTTTTGCCATCTTAATTGGCATTGCTTCAGTGTTTTATACTGATTCTTTTGTAAAAAAAATGGAACGTGAAGAGGCAAACCAGTTTCACCTTTGGGTAAGGATCCAGGAACGGGCCATGTTTCTTTATGATAATGATGATTACCGCGATGTGGTAGAAACCGTTAGAAAAAACACAAAAACCCCTGTAATCATGATTGATTCTGCCGGAATGATTACTTCTTTTTTTGGTTTAGACAGTACTAAAACCAATTACCCTGTTGCAGATACCAAACTTACTTACGATAGTTTATATTTTGTACGCCAGTTAAGGCAAATGAAAGCCCAGCATCCGCCTGACGAAATGAATATTTTTGGCCGGAAATTCAAGGCTTACTACCGCGACTCGTTCATTCTAACTCAGCTGAGGTATTTTCCATACATCCAGATGGGTGTTATCTTTCTTTTTCTTTTAACTGCTTATGCTGCATTCAGTTCTGCACGGAAAGACGAACAGGATCATGTTTGGGTAGGTTTGGCCAAGGAAACGGCACACCAGTTGGGTACACCGATATCATCACTTATGGCCTGGACAGAACTGATGAAATCTAAATTTGATGCAGAAGATGATCCGCTGATTGCTGAAATGGAAAACGACATTAAGCGATTGGAAATCATAACCGATCGTTTCTCCAAAATCGGCTCAAAACCTATACTTGAAGACCATACCGTTTACATCGTAGTAAGTGATTTTATCCGTTATTTCAAAGTGCGTACATCAGATAAGGTTAAATTTAGCATTACCGGCGATGAACAGGTACGGGCCATGTTGAACGTTCCATTGTTTGATTGGGTAATTGAGAATCTGCTTAAAAATGCAGCGAACGCCATTGAAAATGAAGGTTCAATTTCCATCAACATTGTAGAAAATTTAGCCAAAGAACAGGTTTTTATAGATGTAAGCGATACCGGAAAAGGTATACCAAGGTCTAAGTTCGATGCGGTTTTTCAACCTGGTTATACCACCCGAAAACGTGGCTGGGGCCTGGGTTTATCGCTTACCAAACGGATTGTGGAAAATTACCACAGTGGCGAAATTTTTGTAAAAGAATCTGAACTGGGCAAAGGCACCACTTTTAGAATAATATTAAAAAGCAGCTTAAGATATGAACCGACCACAGCCTAATGAATATCCCGCCTGGGGCGAAACCTACATCAGTAAAGTTAATGGTGATATTTTCGAGATTTTAAGCGATCAGACCAAAAGCCTTCCGGCTTTGTTCAGGGCGAACGCCGATAAAGCTGATTATGCTTACGCCGAAGGTAAGTGGACGCTCAAAGAAATGTTAGGCCATATTATTGATACTGAACGCGTTTTTGCTTACCGCATTACCTGTTTTGCCCGGAAAGAACAGCAGCCTTTACCAGGTTTCGAAGAAGATGACTATGTGCTGAATGCCCGCTTTGCCCAACGTGATCTGGAAGACCTGATCGAAGAGTTTATCACGCTGCGTAACGCTAACTTATATCTTTTTAAATCTTTGAACGAAGAAGAACTCAACAGAAAAGGTATTGCCTCAGGCAGGGAAATTAATGTAAAATCGATTTTGTTTATTGCCGGTGGCCACATTATCCACCATATTTCTATTTTAAAAGAACGTTACCATGTGGTTTAAAAACTTTACAGTTGATGAGCTGAACAGCCGTCCTAAAAATCATTTAGGCGGACTGCTCGATATCCGCTTTACCGAAATCGGCGAAGACTTTATTACCGGAACCATGCCCGTTGATGAACGTACACACCAGCCTGCCGGCATTTTACATGGTGGTGCCTCGGTGGTTTTGGCAGAAACGCTGGGCAGTATTGCGTCGTATATGTGCATTAACCCTGATAAATACGCTGCTGTTGGCTTAGAAGTAAATGCCAACCATTTACGGCCGGTAAAAAACGGTTTGGTTAAAGGCATTTGCAAACCCCTGCATATAGGAGCCAAAACCCACGTTTGGGAGATAAAAATTTACGATGAGCGTGGTAAAATGAACTGCATTAGCAGGCTAACCGTAGCGATTATTAATAAACCGCAATAGGAAAGCAGCTAAACTGCCGGCAGTTGTTCTTAGTTACTTTTTAATTAAATGCATGATCGCCAGGCGCGCTATATTTTCGGTAAGTAAGGTTGGCGAATTACAATCACAGTTGGTAAGCCCAACCACATAAATATCTTTACCAGGCACATAAACACCCATGCTTTTGAACCCAAATATACTTCCGCCATGTGCGGCTACCGGCAAACCTTCCAACACCTTTAGGTGCCAGCCATAACCATAATTAAATAATGTACCGTTATTTAATTTATAGGGCGAAAAGGCCTTATTTGTTTCTGCTGTATTTAACAGTTTATTTTGGATCAGTGCATTTTGCCATTTCAACAGATCGGCCAGGGTAGACATTAAAGACCCCGATGCGAAGGGTACGCTAAAATTAATCGCCGTTTTGTTTACATAAGCATTTTCTTTCTTCTGGTATCCATAAGCACGGTTTTTAATGATCTGCCTATCGCTGGCGTAATAAGAATGGCTCATACCGAGCTGATCAAAAATGTGATGCTGAATAAAATCTGCATATTGTTCACCAGAAATGAGTTCAATTAGGTAGCCTAGCAATACATAGCCCGAATTATTATATTCAAAACGCTCTCCTGGAGCAAAGTCAACAGGCTCATCCTTAAAAAAATCGACCATCATTTTAGGTGTCATTTCCCTTTGGGCAATACCGGCAAGCGATTTCATTTTGGTAAAATCTTTAATTCCCGAAGTATGGGTAAGTAAATGGTGTATCGTAATTTTATTTCCAGCTGGATAATCGGGTATGTATTTTGAAATGGAATCGCTTACCTTTAATTTACTCTGTTGCTCCAAAAGCAGCACCGATATTGCCGTAAACTGTTTGGTCATAGAGCCCAATTGGAAAACATCTTCAGGAGCCAGGTCTACCCCAAGTTCAATATTGGCTTTGCCAAAAGCTTTTTGATAAAGAACTTTTCCTTTCTGAGCAACCATAAATACACCTCCGGGTCCCTGCTGATCGGTTATTACCCTCTTGATCAGACTATCAATCTGACCATTCAGCTTTTGGGCATTTGTAGCTACAGGCCAGAACATGCAGGAGGTTAGTATGGATAAAAGGCCACACAGTACCCTGATATTTTTTCTTTTCACGATTAAAATTGACTAGAATTTATCTTTTTCAATCGCTTTCTTCTCCACCACAAAAGAAATAATCAAACCTAAGCCGCCAAAAACACCCAGGCAGCCAAAATAAACCGCTACAGCCTGCGAGGTTTCTGCATCTGTCATCTCGCCGCTAAACATATTTCTTACTAGTGTAAGGGCCACGAGCAGGCCAATACCTAAGCCTACAAGCAACAAACCGAACTTTAAACTCAAATAAGGTTTAGGTGCCGATTTACCGACCCCAGGATTGATTCCACGCTCAATCATGGCCATTTTCTCCTTGTTTGATAAATAACGGATTCCAAATGCCATGGCAAATCCGCCTAAAAAAAGTGAGATGGGAACTAATATACCGCTCATAATGATAATTTTTAATATGTTAATAGGATATTATTTAAACCGAACCGTGTTCTGTGTATTATGACTACATGATTTTTAATCAGGTTACACTATAGGTTAAAAAATAGTCAATCAGCAGATCTTTATTATTACCAAACCTAAGGCAGCAAACTTAGAAACATTTCTATTTTTGTAATAAATCTTCTTATTTTGATTGAACAGCTCAGAGATATACCACTTTTTAGCGCTTTAAGTAATGATGCTTGGGTCGAGCTCAGCCATCACATGGCGTGTGTACAATATCCTAAAGGTACCACAATCATTTATGCTGATAAAGTAGAACCATATTTTTATATACTTCAAAGTGGCATTGCCCGGGCCTATAGTGATGGCGAAAACCAACAGATTACCTTTTGGTTTGGCGAAAGCGGTTCGGTTCTTTTTTCGTTCAACAGTTATATTAACAATAGTCCCGGTTATGAGAATATCGAACTTTTAACCAATAGCACATTAATCAGGATTAAACTTGCCGATCTCTTTATGCTCTACAGGCAAAACATCGAGATAGCCAATTGGGGCCGAAAAATTGCCGAACAGGAACTCATTGCAACGGAAAGGAGACTCATAGACCGGGCTTTTAAAGGTGCTGCACTACGTTACCATGAATTTGCAGCACAATCTCCCGAACTGATTAAAAGAGTGGCCTTAAAACATATTGCTTCCTATCTGGGTGTAACACAGGTGACATTGAGCCGAATAAGGGCGACACATCAATGATTTTTTAACATTTGTAAAATGTTGCCTGCTCAACGCGACTTAAATTTGCAGAAACACATTTATCATGAACTGGATAATTCTCATTATTGCCGGCCTTTTTGAGGTTGGCTTTACTACCTGCCTTAAATTATCGAACAATTTTTCGAGTATAAAATGGAGCGCAGCTTTTTTTGTATGTATAACCTTAAGTTTTTTATTGCTCAATAAAGCAAGCCAAACTTTACCCATGGGAACAGCCTACGCCGTTTGGACCGGTATTGGTGCTGTAGGAACGGTCATCATCGGGATTTTATACTTCAATGAACCCGCAACCTTTTGGCGGATATTTTTTATCTGCACCCTTATTGGATCCATTGCCGGGTTAAAATTTTTCGCCTCGCATTAGCAGACAGCTCAACTTCCGGAGTTTATCTGGCAAGCGCAAAAACAAATTTCCCAAGTTTCACCGTATGATTATCTTTTTGGAGCGCAATGATTGTGCAATAAATAACGTAATTCCCGTGTTCCGCTTGTACGCTTCGGCTTCGTACCTCAGCCTGCAGGGTACCGCTGCACCCAGGGCTAATTGGCAAAGACAGGATTTCATTTTTGAGGTTTCGAGGTGCAGAAACACTGTTCCTAAACCTGATGGCAGCGGCAGCCCCGAAGAATGAGGGCTACAGCGAACAGCAGGGCTGCAATCCCCAATAAAACACTGCCCTTTCGTTTCCATAAAAAAAAGACTATTCTGATTATTTGTCTCAACCCAAAGATATAAATCTCTTTAATCATGTTTCACGTGTAACCTGATCATCCTTTGTGTAGTCTCACTACTAAACATGGAGCAAAACACTACAGATTTAGCGCTGATCCAAAAAGTATTGAAAATAGATGATGAAAGCGCCGTTTTGCAACTCGAAAATCAGACCTCTGCCTTTAGTGCAAATGGGTACGAGAAGCAAGACAGCCATGCTTTTTTAAATATGGCCATTACACAGCTCTTACCGGATGATGCCGCCATTATTACACTATTTTATAAGGGCGAACAGAGTTTGGAAGAAATTGGCGAAACGTTACACATGGAACCCAATACCATAAAGGTAAAATTGCATAGGGCCAGGCAGCGACTTAAAGAAAAATTACAATATTTGTTAAAGGATGAAGTAAAGGAGTTACTATGAATACGATAGAACAACAGCTTTGGGATTATATTGATGGGAAGCTCAACGAATCTTCAAAAAAAGCCATTGAAGAGAAAATTGAATCCAATGCCGGGATTAAGGCGCAGTATGAGGAGCTGCGAGAACTTAATTCGGCTTTTAATGCACTCGATCTTGATGAGCCTTCCATGTCTTTTACCAGAAATGTGATGGAAAGTATTGCCCTGGCGCCGGCACCCGTAGCCATGAAAACCAAGGTGGATAAAAAGATAATTTACTGTATTGGCGGCTTTTTCGTCCTATCATTGCTATCCCTATTGGGGTATGTAATTTACAACTCTACGCTAAGTATGCCCAAATTTGGATTTAATACTAATTTAAACTTTAGGGTAGATCAATATATTACGCCAACTGTACTGTATAGCTTTCTATTTTTTGATCTGGTGGTAGGACTGGTATTCCTTGATCAGTTTTTAAGGAAAAAAGTTGCTCAGAAGTAAGATAGCTTTACAGCGTTCCCGCAGATCAGAATGATTTACGCAGGCCTATGGCCATCGCACCTTTCGCGGAATATGAGGGAACTCATCAAGTTAAATGTTAACCCAAAGTTTTCAAAATCTCCAATCCCGTTGGCCATTCTCCAAATCCAGAGGCAGCATTAATATGTCCGGCATTACCAATATTGATAAATTCACTGCCCCAATTTTCGGCAAAAAACCCAGCTCTTTCTAATGTTACCCACTCATCATTTGAACTGGCTACAACAATACTTTTAAAATTGATTTTAGCTAAAGGTACATGATCAAAACCGACTGTATCAAAAGTATAACGCGGCGCTTCCAAATCGCTGGGCGCAACCAATAAGGCACCTTTTATCTTCTTTTGGTATTCCTTTGCCCAATTTGCAATTGCTGTGCAACCTAAACTATGACCAATTAAAATTACATTGTCCAAATCATAGCCAACAAGTGCCTGTTCAATCGTTTCAATCCACTCTCTACTGGCCGGTTTATCCCATTCCAATTGATTAATACGGATAAAATGATCTCCGGATTTTTCAAAATGCGTCTGCCAATGATCGGGGCCTGAATTACCCAGGCCAGGAACAATAAAGTAATGGTTCATTGGGTACACTATGAATCCGCGTAAAAATGAAATAAAAAAGGCCGCCATCGCAAGAAAGCAGCCTCATGTGTAAATATGATAAATAAATTAAATTACTTTCACATTAACGGCATTTAAGCCTTTTTTACCGTTGGCAACTTCGTATTGTACTTTGTCGTTTTCACGGATTTCGTCGATAAGACCTGTTGAATGAACAAAAATTTCGCTATCGCCATTCGCAGGGATGATAAAGCCAAAACCTTTAGTTACATTGAAGAATTTTACTGTGCCTTCTTGCATTGTATTAAATATTAAAAATTAAGTATGCAAGGTAAGTTTTAATTTTTAAAATCAAAATAAAATCTTAACATTTTTTAACATTAATTTTTTGTAAACAACAGATTACTAAGGCCTTTTATTTTGCTTTCCCAATCATGGTCAAAGTAATTTCGCTATTATGCGGAATCTCCAATGTTGTTCCCGGAGCAACATTAAAAAGGTTTCTGACATAGATATCGGCTATTCCCTGCGCTACCTTTTTTTTAGCTTCAGCATTTTCAGGAAGCACGTTATAAACCGTTTTTACATGTATTCCTCCCTGAAAATCAACAATAGCCGAAACCTGGTAAGCAAAATCCTTATAAGCGCGATCTATCCTGATAATATATTGTGGAAACATGTAATCGTAAGCCTCGGTTCTGTTATTCGTCCGGTCTACCGTACTGATTTTTTCAACCCTTGCAATTTTGCTTTTAGGGATAAACTGAACCGGATTTGTTGCGGCAAAAGCCCTGTCACTACTGGCATTAACTTCGGCCGAACGTTTCTCTATAAAAGCGGTGTCGGCTTTGCTCGGTTTTTGCAGTTCTTCGGCTTTCGTTTTTAATTTATTTTTTATATAATCCCGAGCGTAAAAAGTCATGTTTACATCGGAACGGACATCCGTGGCAATCACCTTTCCGTCTACCTGTATTCTTTGAAAAACCAAACTGTCTTTACTGATGTGCTTCACTTTAAAAAATTCTGCTGCGAAATTATATACATTGGCGTGGTCGTACTGCAGGTAAAAATTCTGCATCCTTTTTTTCTGTGGGCTCCATGCAGCCATCGTGTCTTCTTTTACCACTTCAATAATCCATGATGGCTTTTGCATAAAACCTTCCCGATTGAAAGAATATCCATCTTTAAAACGCCGCTTTACTTCAACATAACGAATGCCCTTTACAGGTTCGAAAGTAAAATCCCTTAAGGTTGGATTGCTGGTTTTAGCGCCATAATTACAGGCAGAAATCATCAGTACAAAAAAGATAGGGTATATGGTATTTTTAAACATGTCGACGAAAATATTGAGCTAAAATAGGTTTTTTTAACCAGAGGCGAACAGCATTATCAGAAGGGCAACGTTATCTATTGCCCTGTTTTTTCACCAGGATGACATTGGCAACCTTACGTTGCCCTTCATGATCCCATTTTTTATTATCGGTTGGATAATTAATCACTCCATGATCAGGCATTCCATTAACCCACAAGGTAGTTGAACCACCACCATCAAAATTTAGGGCACTTGTACAGCCTAGCCAACGCATCAGTTTGGTTAGTTCGAACAAATTCATGCCCGCAGCATGATCATTTCTTCCATCAACGGTCAACAAAATCACCCGCCCGTTTGGCTTTATCCCAAGGCAGCTACGCGGATGACGCAAACGACTGAAACTGGTCGTATCCAAGGTTTCATCAATATCGTTTAAAGTTAGTAAAGGTCCGTTCAACATCATATCATTGGCGGTCAGTTTTGTTTCCCAGTCTGTTGTCCTATCCCACTTTTTAATCGAAATTTTTCCATTTTCAATTACAACTGCTGCTTCCTGATGCCTGGCCCTATTACCATTCTTATCTAAGTGGTTTGTGTTGATGGTTTTTCCGTTAACACGGACAAAATCTACAGCACCTCCGTTTTTTACATCGAAAAAATTGCCGTTTATCGCTGCTATTGCCTTATCCCTTAACCCAAAATTGCTGGTGGTAAGCAACTCTCTTTCTTCTGCCCCGATAGCAAAAACGGCCCTGCGACCTGTATTTTTAATTTCTAAAAATGAAATATTCTGGTTTGCCGCAAAAAGATTTTTATGATCAAAATGATGTCTGAATAAAACCACCTGCCGGGCGATTCTGCTTTTATGCCATTTGGTTTTAACAACGGTAATGGAATCGGCATTTTGGCCAAAGGATGAGAAACTTAAAGTAAATAATGCAACGGAAAAAAATATCTTTTTAAACATAACCTTGTTTTAGGATAAAATTAAAAAACTTGTCATTAAAAAACCTCGCAGGTTTTTGAAACCTGCGAGGTTTAGCTAACGCAAAATAATCATTGAATGCATGGCTACATTCAACCATGCAATTATTTATTTCTTCGGATCTAAAATATCTTTAATTCTGATATTTAAATCTTCATAATGTGCTTTGGTAGTGGCATCACCGGCAGCAGCCCTGGCCTTTGTGGTGGCCAATAGGGTTTTCAATTCCGCACGAACCAATGGCCTGATATCAGATAAGCCAACATTGATTGGCGTTAAACCATAACTTGCAGCATAATCTACAGGGAAGCCAACCGGAAGTTCATTCTCTTTAGTCATCAGATCCTGCAAACGGTCTACGTAGGCACGTTGTAAATTACGTTTAAATGCATCTGCTCTTCCAGGTACAAAAACGGATGACCTTAAGTCTGTAAATAATTCAGGCAAGGTATATGCTTTAGCTTTGCCATTTTTAGTCTCATTATCTAACAAGCGGGCAATACGGGATGCTGATAGTAAATTACCTAAAGTATTTGTTTGAACGCCTTTAATGCGGTTTAACAATACACCATTATCAAATTTACTTAACTGATCATTGCTGATTAACCAAAGCGGCGTATTAAATAACTGCTGGTTAAAAAAAGTAACAGCTTCTTTTTGTTTTGACTTAGGTAAATAGGCATAAACCGGTCCTTTTTGGTCGTAAGTTTTAAAGTTTTCGCTTAAACCACCAACATTGGTTGCTACATGCCCCATGTAACGGTTAAACTGGCCAACAATTTCGGTATATATTTCTTTTAAATCGCTGTAATCTTTTCCTTTTTGATAGGTCCACTTTTCAACATTTGGAAGAATGCGTTTTAAATTAGCAATGCCATAAGTACTGGCTTTCATGGCATTGTCGCCCAAATCCTCGCTTTGCAAACGCGGATCTAATGAGGTGCCCTGGCGGCCGTAGAAATATAAAGGATTACCTGCATTTTTCAATGTCCACTGGTCTAAAACTTCCTTTTCCTGCTCTGCGGTTTTGTTGCCGGGAATCCAGGAATAACCCCATTTTATAGACCATTTATCGTATTCTCCTATTTGAGGGTGAAGTTTGGTTACACCATCACCAGGCTGAGCGATGTAGTTAAAACGTGCATAATCCATGATTGATGGCGCGGTACCATGCTTATCGGTAAATGTTTTTGAACGTAAGGAATCAACAGGATAAGCATAACTTGAGCCAAAATTATGTGGCAAGCCTAAAGTATGTCCAATTTCGTGTGATGATACAAAACGGATCAGCTCGCCCATCTGTGCATCGGTAAATTGTGCTTTACGCACTTCAGGATTAATGGCTGCTGTTTGTACAAAATACCAGTTACGCAACAGGTTCATTACGTTATGGTACCAACCAATATGCGTTTCTAAAATTTGTCCGGTACGGGGATCGCTAATGTGCGGGCCGTAAGCATTTGCAATATCTGAGGCAAAATAACGGACTACCGAGTACCTGGAGTCTTCTACACTAAACTGAGGGTCTTGTTGCGGTGTCGGCGCTTCTTTACCGATAATGGCATTTTTGAAACCAGCAGCTTCGAACGCTACCTGCCAATCGTTAATTCCCTGGATCAAAAACGGCACCCATTTTTTTGGCGTTGCAGGGTCGATATAAATGATGATCGGTTTTACCGGTTCTACCAATTCGCCCCGTTTATAGGCATTTGTATCCTTTGGAACTAAATTCCAGCGGTGAATGTAGGCTGTACGTTCTGCTTTTTGTGCATTGCTTCCGTAATCGATTTGAGATTGACCAAAATAACCAACCCTGCTATCCATTATCCTGGCTTTCACAGGCGTTTTTGGCAATAATAACATCGATGTATTAAACTCGAAAGTAACAGCTCCATTACTGCTATCAGTAGGAGATTCCGCTGCACGGTAAGTTTTGGCTGTTTTTACTTCCACATTAATAGGAAAAGTTTTTATCGTATCAATATAAGAGCGCGATCCATCATACATCGTAACTTTGTATGCTTTACGGATTTGATCCGTAGCGCCGATGGCCATAATATCACCGTTATAAAAATCGGTAACATCAATCACAACGCCTGTTGTGTCTTTGTTATAGGCTTTAATTTCAAAGCTTGCCAAAATCTGTGCAAGATTAGAGTTTTGCACTGATTCGTACATATCACTGTTCTGATCAGCTTTGGTTGAATAGCTAGGTACCCGAATGTAAACCTGTTTACCTCTACGCTCCCATTTCCATACCTGCTCGTTTAATTCTTCCCCACCATATTGCTGGTTACCCACTTTTACTCCTGCAGGCGCTTTTGCCAAACGGGTAACTACGAGCATTTCGCGGTTAATCATTGAATCCGGTATCTCAAAATACCATTTATCATCAACTTTATGTGTTTTAAATAAACCGTTTGTTGTTCTCGCCTTTGCAGTAATTACTTCAGCAAATGGTTTAATGCCTTCTTTTTTTTGTGCTGCCGCGGGAGCTGCCGTTGGAGTTGTTGGAGTGCTTCCTTTAGTTGTTTTGGATTTTTTCTGGGCATATACCGGACTGGTTCCGGCTATGCCAAGTGCTACGATACCTGCAAGGGCAAGTACCTTAAGATTTTTATTCATGTGTATATAAAGTTAGTTTGCTTGGCAATAAGAGGTTAAAGTTAAAACCTTGTTACACGACAAACCATTTGTAACTGTAAAATTACGCTTATCAAATTCTCTTTTCGAGTTTAACTACTTTAAAATAGGTTTGATTATCCCTGAAAATTTCGAGAATGATGGCTCTGTCTGCTTTCGATTTAAACATTTCAGTAAGATCATTTAAAGAATAGGCATCCATGCTTTTAAAGTTTACGCCGATAATTTCATCATTAGGCTGTAAACCGGCCTTTTCTGCCGGGCTATTTTCGTCTATTTCACCAATCAATACTCTTTTATATGTCTGCTGGTCGAGATATAACACCATACCCACCATATCATGTTCGAAAGGCACTTTTCTGAATCCATTGGGTTTAACATAAATAAAACCATCCTGATAATTAAACTGAATGTTAAATTTCCGGAGTAAATCGGCGCCTAAATTGCCATTCCGTTTAGATAGATCAATTTTATCTGCAATGCTCGCAAAATCAGGAAATCCCGAAACGACGTCTTTGAAAACATATCCTCCAATATTGAATCTCTTTATACGGCCAACATATCCCTTAATCAGCCCGCTTAAACTCATTCCCAAATTAGCTTTGATTTTTTTCTCAGGCAGAGGGAATCCTGTTCCATTCAGCATTTCGAGCGATAAAGCATGGCTGGCCCCGGTATCTATCAAAAACCTCGCTTCAACAGTTTTACCATTAGGCACATCAATGGTAGCAAATATGTAAGGCTTCTGGTTCTCAATTTCGATTGGGATTTTTTTTCCCCGGTATTTAATCCTGGTGTCCCGATCGTAGATAATCAGCCTGTTTTCACTGTATCTGATATCAACAATAAAACTGTTAAAAAAGCTATATCCCAGCAAGCCATAAATTTTCAGTCCTAAATGTCCTGACAGGTTAAACAAATCTTCTTTTAACACCGCCGCTGGTATATATTTGATGCTGGCGCTGCCTACTTTAACATTAAGACTTTGAGAAACATAAGCATCAACGCTTTCAATGCCAAGGCCAAGAACTTTAATTTTACGGAGTTTACCAAAATTCAAGGAATCGATAATAGATGGATCGGTAATAATCATGGGACCAACGCCAGTATCGAGCACAAAATCGTAGGGCCCGTTTCCGTTTACAAACACCGGAATAACCATCAGGTTCTTAATACACTTAAAAGAAATTGACTGTTTTTGCCTTTTTCTATTAAAGAGGAACTCCTGGCCATGCCCGGAAAATGTGAGCAATACAAGCAGTGTGCAAATGGTCAGTTTACGTAAACAGATTATTACACCAGGGTTATATTTGGCTAACATTAAACTAAATTTAATAAATTAGTTAATCTTTATGTCTCCTAAATTTAGCACATGTTTCTTTTAAAAAATCATAATTTTATTTTTATCGCATTTGTTCTGTCACTTAGCTTATTAGCGGGCTGCTCAACGAATAAGATTATTTCACAAAAAGTGGCCAGAGAATTTAAAAATTCGCAGGTGATTAAGCAATATCAGGTTGGCTTTGCGCTCTATAATCCGGCAGATAAAAAAATGATTTTTCAAAAAGATGCAGACCGGTATTTTACCCCTGCATCCAACACCAAACTGTATACTTTTTTTGCAAGCCTAAAAATGTTGCCCGATTTAATGCCGGCTTTAAAATATACCGAGCAGAATGATTCGTTGATTTTTTGGGGAACCGGCGACCCTGCTTTTTTACAGTTTGCAATAAAAGACAAGTCCGCATACAATTTTCTCCTGGCATCAGATAAAAAGCTATTCTTTTCTCCCGGTCGATATTCAGGTAATTTCTTCGGCGAAGGCTGGGCCTGGGATGATTACGACTATTATTACCAGCCGGAAATTACCGAAATGCCCATCATGGACAACATGGTTACTTCTACCTATGCCTCACCTAATAAGATTAATATTAAACCAAAGGTTTTTGCCCCTTGTTTTGAAATAGATTCTACCCAGAAAACAGGCAACTTTCAGGTTAGAAGAGATTTCTTAAGCAACCGCTTTCACTACCCTGCAGTTGTGGTAAAACCTGGTTATAATCAACAAAACCCCTATAAAACGACAACGCAATTAACCGTTGAGATCCTGGCAGACACCTTACACAAACCCATTGGAATCGTAAAGCAAAAAATACCTAAGGATGCTAAAACCTTGCCTGGTGCTAAGCGGGATTCGGTTCTAAAGTACATGATGTTACCCAGCGATAATTTTATTGCAGAACACCTTTTATTGGTTTGTGCCAATCAGATTGGCGATACATTAAGTACGGCGAAAGCCATTGAATACATTACAAAAAATTACCTTTCTTTTCTGCCTGATCAAGTAAAATGGGTTGACGGATCTGGACTGTCCCGCCAAAATTTATTTACACCCCGAGACAATGTATACCTTCTTGATTCCATTTACAGGCTGGTAAATAATCCCGAAAAGCTTTTTGATCTATTTCCTGCAGGCGGTAAAAGCGGCACTTTAAAGAGTGCTTATCCTAAAACCAGTGAACCTTTTGTTTTTGGTAAAACGGGTTCACTCGGGGGTGTTCATAACCAAAGCGGATATGTACTCACCAAAAAGGGGAAAACCTATATTTTTTCTTTCATGAACAACAACTTCGTAAAACCAACTGCCGAGGTACGTGCGGAAATGGTGAGAATCATGACCTATATACACGATCATTTTTAAGCATACGCAACATCAAAACACCTAACCTATGAAAAAAATATACTTGCTAACCGGCATTTGTGTACTGCTTATCGTATCATCCTGCAAAAAGAATGATTCCATAACAGCGCCTTTTGAGCCACCTCTTCCTGGCACGCCATACGTACCAGACAATAACTTTAAGGTTATAAGTTATTTCCCAAGTTACCGGGATCCGGCTGGTATCGCAGATTCGAAATTTAAAATGATTACACACCTCTTTTATGCCTTTCTGAATCCCAATCCGGACGGAAGTTTAGCGGCATTAGCACAACCTGGCCGATTTACAGCCGTAATCCAAAAAGCAAAGTCAAATGGGGTGAAAACAGGTATTTCGATTTCTGGCACAAAAAGTATTTTTGTAACCATGGCTGCATCTGCAGCTACCAGAAATTTGTTTGTAAAGAATGTGCTCACTTTTTCCAAAACAAATAACCTGGATGGCATAGATATGGACTGGGAGTATCCAAGTACCAGCGATGGGTCGGCAGACAATTATGTGCTGCTAATGAAAGAACTTTCAGATTCACTTCATAAATACCACAAATTTTTAAGCGCGGCCATAACCCCTGGCGTATACGCCGGCAGTATCCGTGACGGATTAAAATCTGAGGTTTTCCCTGCTGTGGATTTCTTTAATATTATGGTTTATGATGGAATTGGCTGGGATAAAAATGAGTCTATTCAACATGCATCCTATAATATGGCTGTTGCCAGTTTAAATTATTGGTTAAATACACGTGGTATGCCAAGGGAAAAAGCCGTTTTAGGCATCCCTGCTTATGGTAAGAATGCCAATAATTCAGCTAAGGCCTATCGTGATTTTGTAGCCGCTGGTGTCGATGTGAGTTTAGATAATGCTTTAGTTGATGGCATTCAATTTTATTTTAATGGAACAATAACCACTAGAAAAAAAGCTAAACTTGCCAAAGATATTGCAAATGGAATCATGTTCTGGGAATTCTACCATGATGACAATGGTGATAAGTCCATTATCCGTGCTGCAAATGACGAGCTTGGCAGAAACTACAATTGATATGATGCTTGACTTTAAATCCATAAAACAACCTTTTTCAAACACCATCAACATTGGAAATACCTCTTATTTATACTTTGGCGGAACGGCTTATCTGGGCATTCCACAAAATCAGGATTTCATCGACTTATATATTGAAGGGATTAAAAAATTTGGTTTAAATAACGGAACAAGTCGCACCAACAACATCCAGTTGGGTATTTACAGCAAGGCGGAGAAAGTAGCTGCGGCACGCTTTGGAGCTGAAGCCGCTTTGATTACTTCAAGCGGATATTTAGCAGCGCAGCTTACCATTAAGGCTTTATCGAAACTCGGAAAGGTAATTTATGCCCCATCCACACACCCTGCACTTTGGTTAGCAGAAAATCAAACCAGAAATTTAATGCCTTTTGAAGCATGGAAACAGGAAACCATCGACAAAATAAATGCATCTGAAGAAAAAAGTTGGGTTTTGATCAGCAATTCAATGAACAACCTGATGCCCGAAATTTACGATTTCGAATTTGTTAAAGAAATCCGTAATGATAGAAACATCATGCTAATTGTTGACGATTCGCACGGAATTGGTGTAAACAACAACGGTATAGGTACTATCGTAAATCTTCCCAAACAAGACAACATTGAAAATGTAGTAGTTGCCTCAATGGCCAAAGCGTTGGGGATAGACGCGGGCATTGTTTTAGCTTCCAATAAAGTAATTGATCAACTTAAACATTCAAATACATTTATAGGCGCTTCGCCACCTGGTCAGGCCGGACTTTATGCATTTTTACACGCAAGTGAAATATACAGCAAGGCATTAAACAAACTTAAAAACAATATGCTGCTGTTTGAAACAGCATTAAACCATACCTGGAAACACGCATCTGGCTTTCCGGTGTATTTGTCCAGTGAAATTAATTCTTCAGAAAAGCTCCTGCAAAAGCAGATCTTAATTTCATCTTTCCCTTATCCAAACCCTGGCGATGCTCCTTTAGATCGCATAGTGCTTTCTTCCTGGCACGAGAAAGAAGATATCGGAAAACTGGTGGCAGCCATAAATTTTTAGCCTTTCCTGATCCAATTAATTTTTCAATATTTATGGTATGAAAAAACTTTTCGTATTACTGGCCTTAACACTGCTCTTCATTAATATCGTTTCTGCGCAAACCACTACGGTTTGGGTTGTCAGGCACGCCGAGAAAGACAAATCCAATCCACAGGATAATAACCCAGGCCTCTCTGATGAAGGAAGAATCCGGGCGGGAGATTTAGCTACATACCTTAAAAAGGTAAAGTTTGATGTTGCTTTTGCCACACCCACGAAAAGAACACACCAAACATTAGATTCACTGGTGATTCCGAAAGTGGTTGATTATAAAGACATCAAATCGCTTGTGGACAGCATTAAAACCAATTATGCTGGCAAAAACGTGATTATTGCCGGCCATTCTAACACCGTGCTGGAGATTATTGAAGCCTTTGGCGGTAAAAGACCCAAAGAAGAATTAACAGACGATGATTATGACTATATTTTTGAATTATCGGTTAAAGGAGATAAAGCGCGGGTAAAAATGGACCAATACGGCAGGCCACACCATTTGTAGTTTTTAACTCAGGTTATTGTGTTGTCAGGTCTTACCACCTGACAGTTGAAAATTAAATATTAAGTAATTTAGTGTAAGATGATAACATCTTACACCACCGACGTTTGCATTAAGATTCCGCATGCACGAGAATGACGATCACACTAGTGGAGTTTGTCAGCTTATCGAAGAACTGATAATAAACCAATGGCAATTGAACTAATAAACTACAGTTTCCCGAATGGAATATCCATTAAATCAAAGTTTCTCCATTCCGAGAAATCATAATGCCACCATTCATTTTCCAGCACATTCATGCGGTATTTAGCCATGATGGCGATAAGAAAATCACGGTTTTTCTTTGCTTCCGGAGTTACATTCTCATACTTGGCTGCAGCAGCAGCCGAAAAACTATCGTAAGGTGTTGGCATCGGAAGTTCTTTGCCCGTCTTCAAATTAATCAACGTCAAATCTACTGCACAGCCCCTATTGTGTTTAGATCCCTTTGCGGGATTGGCTACAAAATTTTTATCACTTGCTTTTTTATAAAACTCAACGGTAATGGCATACGGACGGTAGCCATCAAATATTTTTAAGCCGTAACCATTTTTATTTAATTCCCTCTGGATCTTTTTTAAAGATTCTACCACTGGCTTTCGCGCAAAAGCCCTCGCCTGCTTATACATGATCTGCCGCATAAAATTATTTTTAGTGGCGTAGCGGATATCCAGTTTAATATTGGGAATGGCTTTGATAATTTCAACCAATTCTTTGTTCGGGTCTGTTTTTATGGATGCCAGGTACTGATTATAGGAACTTACCACTACAAGCTTGTTTGTGGTGGACGGCTTATTTTGCGCGCAAACGCTAACCGAGAGGAAAAGAAATAATGTAAAGAGTTTGATTTTCATACTTTAGCATCAAGATGTTTGACTGTGGCTTCAGGATACATCCGTCTTACATCATACATTTACATCCAACCTTTTTATTGATTCGAGACCACTAATAATTCAAGATCCTTAAATGGCAAATTAAACATATCAGCCAGATCCTTGTTGGTGCAGTTACCTTGATAAATGTAAAGTGCTTCGCGGATTCCCGGGTTATTCCAAACCATATTCATCAGACCTCCCAGTTCGCCTATATCCAATAAAATCGGTGCAAAGATATTGGTCAGCGCATACGACGCCGTTCTTGGAACGCGGGAGGCTATATTAGGCACACAATAGTGAATTACATCATACTTTCTGAAAACCGGATTGGCATGATTGGTTACTTCAGAAGTTTCGAAACAACCACCCTGGTCAATACTAACATCAATCACCACCGAATGTGGTTTCATCCGGGCAACCGTTTCTTCCATCACTATACACGGACTACGCCCATGAGTTGCCCTAATGGCGCCGATTACCACATCGCAGGTTGTGATAGCCTTATTTAAAACGATAGGCTGCATAACCGAGGTAAATACCCTGCTGCCCAGATTATTTTGCAAACGGCGTAAGCGGTAAATAGAACTGTCAAAAACTTTTACTTCTGCACCTAATGACAAGGCAGTCCTGGCAGCATATTCACCCACCGTTCCGGCGCCTAAAATCACAATTTCTGTTGGAGGAACCCCTGTGAAGCCACCCAACATTAAGCCTTTTCCTCCGGTTACATTACTCAGATATTCTGCGGCAATTAAAATAGAGGTCGAACCTACAATTTCGCTCATCGCGCGCACTACACTCAGTGTATTGCCCTCGTCGCGAAGATTCTCAAAACATAACGCATTAATTTTTTTATGCATCAAGGCTTTCAGGTAATCTTGCTTAAGCGTTCCGGTCTGCAAGGAGGAGATAAGCGTTTGCCCCTTATGCATCATTTCAATCTCTTCCAGCATTGGGGGCGCAATCTTCACCAGGATATCAGCATCAAAAACTTCCTTTTTGTTATAGGCAATTTTTGCGCCCTGCTCTGCATATTCCGTATCAGAAAAATTAGCGGCAATGCCTGCTCCGCTTTCTAAAACAACCCGATGCCCGTTATTTACCAGTAAAGCAACAGATAAAGGGGTTAATGCAATTCTATTTTCCTGAAAAGAAATTTCCTTGGGTATTCCTATGTATAGATTATTTTTTTTATTTCTGGTTTCTAACGTTGCTTCTTGCGTTTGTAATAAACCCTGACGAGCTATATCGGCCATTCCTTCGCGTAATCCTGTAGCCATGTTGAATTAAAATTATGATAGTTTTAGGTTGTTCAAGGTACGCAAAATCTGTTAATTTATTGATAACGAATTGTTATACCTTCGAAAAGCGGAATAGCCTGCGGTTTTCATCCAGCACATTGATCACAACCTTAATAAGATTTTCGGGCAATAATTCTTCTACCCGCTCCGGCCACTCAATTAAACAAATACCACCACCATAAAAATACTCCTCATACCCCAAATCGTAGGCTTCGCGGATATCTTTTATCCGGTAAAAATCGAAATGGAATACCGGTCCGTTAGGGCTATCATATTCATTAACGATAGAGTAAGTTGGGCTCGAAACTACATCGGCTATGCCTAAAGCTGCACAAAAAGTTTTGATGAAGGTTGTTTTTCCAGCGCCCATATCGCCTTCAAATATGAAGACTTTCTCACTGCCTGCAAAATCTGAAAGCTGCTGAGCGACAGCAGGTAAATCGGCTAAACTATTTACTTCGATATCCATTTTGTAAAATAAAGGCAAAAGTAATACATAATTGAATTGCTTTTGCCTTGCTATTAAAATTTGAATGAAACAGATCCTGAAACAAGTTCAGGATGACGATTCTATTGAATGAAAAAGTCTCAAGATGACAACCGACTAAATATGTAACTTATAACTTTAGCTAGATGAATAAGTCATCATCAGAGCAATTATACAATTAACCTTTAAAGTAGAGGCCGATAATCATTAAAGCCAACGCTATAAACAAGCCAACAAACCATTTAATCATATCAGTTTTAGCATTCGCCAAATCTTCTTTAGAAGCCAAATGGCTGGTTTTATCAACTTTCGCCTCAATATAACTGGTTTGAGTTATCGAAATATTCATATGTCTAAACTCTAATTAAAATTAAGAATAATGCTTCAGTTTAACAAAATACAGGCATATTTATTCTTGCAATGATTGCTTTGGCCTTACTATTCAAACGAACAAACCCTGAAACAAATTCAAGAGACATTCTTTGAAAAATGACCGATCTTATGTCTCAAATCTAACATCTCAAATCTCTCAAACTACCTCGGCGAATACGTGACTATCGGAATGATCATTTCCTCAAGCGAAATACCGCCATGCTGGAAAGTTTCGTTATAATAATTTACAAACTGGTTGTAATTGTTCGGATAAACGAAATAACTATCTTCTCTCGCAAAAATATAACTGCTGCTGATATTGATTTTCGGCAACAACGCATCGTGAGGATTTTTGATCAAAAACACTTCTTTTGCATTAAAATTAAGGTTCCTGCCCTGCTTATACCTCAAATTGGTATTTGTGCTTCTATCACCGATTACTTTAACCGGTTTTTTAACACGTATGGTCCCGTGGTCGGTAGTGATGATTACCTTAACTTTTTTCTGCGAAATTTTCTTCAATAAATCCCAAAGCGGAGAATGCTCAAACCACGATAAGGTTAATGAACGGTACGCCGCATCATCATTGGCCAGCTCCCGTATCATCTGCATATCGGTACGCGCGTGGCTTAACATATCAACAAAGTTGAACACAATGGCATTAAAATCGTTATGCAATAAATTATTTGTTTGCTCAACTAGGTCTTTCCCCTGCTCAAAAGTCAGGATTTTATGATAACTGAATTTACAGTCCTTTCTTAAGTTACGCTTTATATTATCCGCCAGGAAAGCTTCTTCATGCATGTTCTTCCCTCCTTCATCATCATCGTTTTGCCAAAGCTGAGGAAAACGTTTTTCCATATCCAAAGGCATCAAACCAGAGAAAATTGCATTACGGGCATATTGTGTTGCCGTTGGCAAAATGCTTGTATACATATCTTCCTCATCTATCCTAAAATATTCTGATATTAATGGATTGATGATTTTCCATTGATCATATCTCAAATTATCTATCAGGATAAAAAATACCGGTGTGTTATCATTAATAAGCGGAAAGGCCTTTTTCTTTAATAATTCGTTCGAAAGCAAAGGCGCTTTATCCCTGTTCTTTATCCAATCCAGATAATTTTCCTCAATAAATTTTGTAAACTGTGTATTGGCCTCCTGTTTTTGCATGGTCAAAATTTCATGCATTTGCGGATCGTCCAGTTTTTCCAACTCGAGCTCCCAAAAAACGATTTTTTTGTAAACATCAATCCACTCTTCATAATTAAGCCTGTCACCTAATGTCATCCCCAAACGGCGGAAATCCTGTTGATAGGCCATAGAGGTTTTTTCACTCACCAAACGTTTGTTGTCGATCAGCTTTTTAATGGTCAGCAAAACCTGCTTAGGATTTACAGGTTTAATCAGATAATCATCAATTTTGCTGCCTATCGCATCTTCCATCAGGTTTTCTTCTTCACTTTTTGTGATCAGCACTACCGGAACATCCGGGTTTAAATTCTTAATGGCTGATAAGGTTTCGATACCACTCATTCCAGGCATATTCTCATCCAGAAAAACCAGGTCAAAATGGGATTTTCCAAATGCCTCTAAAGCATCATTTCCATTGGTAAAAGTAGTTACGTGGTAACCCTTATCATTTAATAATAATATATGTGGTTTCAACAGGTCGATTTCATCATCGGCCCATAATATTTTAGTTTCTTGCATGTTTTTGTAAAAATAGAACAGTATTGCCGTTTAATTACGGCAGGTCATTCAAACTATAAATAAAAATAGCAATTTTTGTACCGTATCTACCTATTTAACTATTTTTAACGATTGAACAAGAAGAAAATAATAAATGATCCTGTTTACGGGTTCATCAGTATCCCGTCCGAATTCGTTTACGACGTCATCTCCCATCCTTATTTCCAGCGTTTACGCTACATTAAACAGCTCGGGATGACCCATTTGGTTTATCCAGGGGCTTTACACACGCGTTTTCACCATGCCTTAGGCGCCATGCACTTAATGAGTTTGGCCATCAACCTTTTAAAAAGTAAAGGACACACCATAACTGATGGCGAAGAGGAAGCCGCCATTTTGGCCATTTTATTACACGATATCGGTCATGGGCCTTTCTCGCATGCACTTGAACATTCTTTGGTAACCGGAATCAGGCATGAAGATATATCAGCCAAACTGATGCAGGACCTGAATACACATTTCGACGGACGTTTAACCCATGCCATTGAAATTTTTAATGGTACTTACCCTAAAAAATTTCTCCATCAATTGATTTCCGGGCAGTTAGATCTGGACAGAATGGATTATTTAAACCGCGACAGCTTTTTTACGGGCGTGAGTGAAGGCGTAATCAGTTTCGATCGGATCATTAAAATGTTTAATGTTTACGATGATAATCTGGTGATTGAAGAAAAAGGCATCTATTCTATAGAAAAATTTTTAATTGCCCGCAGGCTGATGTATTGGCAGGTTTATCTGCACAAAACAGTAATATCTGGCGAGATGATTCTGGTAAAATTACTGGAACGTGCTAAGGAGTTAGCTGCTGCCGGCGAGAATTTGTTTGCTTCGCCATCCTTAAATTATTTTTTAAAAAACGATATCAACGAGGCTAATTTTTTTGAACAGCATGAAAATCTTGAGCATTTTACCAACCTTGATGATCAGGATATTTATGCTGCAGTTAAGGTTTGGACCAAACATGATGATAAAATTTTGTCTACGTTATGTAAAATGCTTACTGCCCGGAACCTCTATAAAGTTGAAATGGGTAACGAGAGGGCGGATACAGATCGCGTAAACTTTTTGCAGGATGCAGCAATTAATTTATTGGGAATTAAACCAGAAGAGGCCCGTTATTTTGTTTTTACCGATTCTATCCAAAACCGTGCTTATCACGCAGGCCTCGGAAATATTAAGATTTTAATGAAAAATAACGACATTGTTGATATTGCCAAGGCTTCTGATTTGTCCAATTTAGAGTCGCTACAAAAAACTGTAGAGAAATATATCCTCTGTTACCCAAGAGGTATTTAAGTTTTTTTAACAAAATATTTGACTTTTGGTGCCGTTTTAACTCTTATTATTGTGCAAATAATACACCGTTTAACCCATGCAGGTTTTTTTGTTCATATCAATTTAACATATACCTTTGTACGATGCAATTTACTGCCACGCAGATAAGTCAGTTTCTAAACGGTTCCATTGATGGTAACCCCGATGTAGCCGTTACCGAACTTTCTAAAATAGAAGACGGGAAGGAAGGCTCCCTATCTTTTCTTTCTAACCCTAAGTATGAAAACTTTTTGTATTCTACGAAGGCTTCAGTTGTTATCGTATCTAAAGATTTTGCGCCTACCCAGTCTTATACCAGCACACTAATCCGTGTTGAAAATCCATATAGTGCGTTTACGATTTTACTGGATAAATATAACGAAGCTATCAATGCACAAACCATAAAATCCGGGATTGATCAACTGGCATTCGTTCATCCTACCGCAAAAATCGGCAATAATGTATTTATCGATGCTTTTGCTTACGTTGCCGAAAATGTAGAGATTGCTGATGGTTGTAAAATAAATGCACAAACCTTTATTGGTGCTAATTCAAAAATTGGCAAAAACAGCACCTTTTTTCCTGGTGTAAAAATATACCACAATTCTATAATCGGCAGCAGTGTGGTTATCCATGCCAATACCGTTATCGGAAGTGATGGCTTTGGTTTTGCACCACAAAAAGACGGCACTTATAATAAAATTCCACAGATCGGAAACGTTATTATTGAAGATGACGTGGAAATTGGCGCAAACACCACTGTAGATCGCGCAACAATGGGATCTACAATTGTGAAGAAAGGTGCGAAAATCGATAACCTGATCCAGATTGCCCACAATGTGGAAATTGGCGAAAATACCGTTTTAGCGGCACAGTCTGGCATATCCGGAAGCACAAAAATTGGCGCAAATAGCGTTATTGGCGGACAGGTAGGTATAGCAGGACATTTAACGTTAGCTAAGGGAACGCAAATTGGTGCACAGGCCGGCATAAATTTTAATATTACAGAAGAGAATAAACAATGGCATGGTAGTCCGGCGCAACCACTCCGTAACTGGATGCGGGCTTCAGTCATTTTCAAACATCTTCCCGATGTGGAAAAAAGAATAAATAAGCTCGAAGAGGAGTTGAAAAAGCTCACCGCCGAACTGGAAAAGAATACAATACACAATGAACGTTAGACAAAAAACGATTAAACAGGAAATATCAGCATCTGGTGTTGGTTTACACACTGGTGCTAATGTTACTTTAACATTTTGCCCCGCCCCCGAAAATCATGGCTTCAAATTTCAGCGTATTGATTTAGAAGGCCAGCCTATTATCGACGCTGATGCAGATAATGTTACGGATACCTCACGAGGTACTACGATAACCCAAAATGGTGCTAGCGTAAGCACCGTAGAGCATGTTATGGCATCGCTGGTGGGTATGGACCTTGATAACATACTGATTAAATTAGATGGTCCGGAAACACCGATCATGGACGGGAGTTCTATCCAGTTTATTGATTTACTGGAAGAGGTGGGTACAGTTGAGCAAAATGCAGACCGCGAGTACTTTACCATTCCACATAACATTACCTATACAGAGGAAGATAGAAAAGTAGAAATTGTGGCCATGCCGTTAGACGATTACCGTTTTACCTGCATGATTGACTATAACTCTCCTGTTTTGGGCAGCCAGCACGCTGGTATTAACACCATTGCAGAGTTTAAGAAAGAAATTGCTTCATGCCGTACTTTCTGCTTTTTACATGAACTGGAATACCAGTTATCGCACAATCTAATTAAAGGCGGCGATTTAAATAACGCCATTGTGATTGTAGATAAAGAAGTTACCAAGGACGAACTGAGTCACCTGGCTAAATTATTTAACCGTAAAGATATCGATGTTGCCCCACAAGGGATTTTGAACAACATGGAACTGCGTTACCAGAATGAGCCGGCACGACATAAACTTTTGGATATGATCGGCGATTTGGCCCTGGTTGGCATGCATTTAAAAGGCCATATCATGGCCGCCCGTCCAGGCCACGCCGCAAACGTTGCTTTTGCCAAAAAGATTAAAGCAGCGATTAAAAAAGAGAAAAACAAAAAAGTACAGAAGGTATACGATCCGAGTGCAAAACCATTGTTCGATGTAGTGAAGATCATGGAAATTTTGCCTCACCGCCAGCCATTTCTCTTCGTTGATAAAATATTAGAACTTTCTAAAAACCACGTGGTTGGGGTTAAAAACGTAACCATGAACGAAGAGTTTTTCAAAGGTCATTTTCCAGGTGCTCCGGTATTTCCAGGTGTACTGCAAATAGAAGCTATGGCACAGGTTGGCGGGATTCTTGTTCTTTGTACTGTACCAGACCCAGAGAATTACCTTACCTATTTCCTGAAAATAGATAATGTTCGCTTTAGGGCACAGGTACTTCCTGGCGATACCATTGTTTTCCGCTGCGATTTACTTGAACCCATCAGAAGAGGCATTGCCCAGATGAAAGGTGTAGGTATGGTAGGTGAAAAAATCGTGGTAGAAGCCGAAATGATGGCTCAAATTTCAAAAGTTAAACAAGCAGAACCCGCTCAATAATGATACAACCTTTAGCATATATACACCCACAGGCAAAAATCGCAGAAAACGTGGTAATTGAACCTTTTGTAGTGATACATAAAGACGTTGTAATTGGCGAGGGCACCTGGATCGGATCAAATGTGACCATTATGGATGGCGCCCGGATCGGTAAAAACTGCAGAATCTTTCCTGGTGCGGTTATTTCAGGAGAGCCGCAGGACTTAAAATTTGCCGGTGAGATTACCACCGCAGAAATTGGCGATAATACCACAATACGGGAGTGTGTTACCGTTAACCGTGGCACAAAAGATAAATGGAAAACCACTATAGGCAGCAACTGTTTAATCCAGGCCTATTCGCACATCGCACACGATTGTGAGGTTGGAAATAACTGCATATTTTCAAATAGTACCACCTTGGCGGGCCACATCACCATTGGAAACAATGTGGTTTTAGCTGGTTTGGTTGCCATACATCAATTTGTTAAAGTTGGTTCTTATGCTTTTGTAACCGGCGGTTCATTGGTACGTAAAGACGTGCCACCATATGTCAAAGCAGCTCGCGAGCCACTTTCTTATGCCGGCATCAACTCTGTGGGGTTGCGTAGAAGAGGGTTTACGAACGAGCAGATTGATGAAATTCAGGAAATCTACCGTGTACTTTTTGTAAAGCACAATAACGTAACGAAAGCTTTAGACATGATCGAAGCCGAATTTAAACCTACTGAAATACGTGATGAAATCGTAGATTTTATCCGCAATTCTAACCGTGGGGTAATGAAGGGCTTTGGCATGGGAAGCTAATTAAGGTAGAATGCCAAAGGGTTTAAGGTAGAGGGTTAAACATACTGCTTAACCAGATTCAAATAAATGTTCACGAGTGATTTAAGATGGTCCGGATAGATTCAGAACATGTGGATTTTAGGATGTTAGCTGCTTTATTAGATCTGGATCTGGTTATTCGAGATGATGATGATCATGCCTTTTATGCACAATTTAATCAGATTGAGAGCATTAAGGAGCTTGTTATTGCCTATCGGAGGAGACTGCCGGTTTGCGGTGTGATAAAATCTTTCACCGCCATAGCAGCCGAAGTAAAAAGGATGTTTGTACGTCCAGATTACAAGAAGCAAAGCCTAGCTGCTAAAGCTTTAAGCGAATTAGAAAACTGGGCTATTGAGCTCGGTTTTTCCTTATGCGTTTTAGAAACAGGCAAAAAACAGCCAGAAGCCATTGCACTTTATCAGAAGGCAGGTTATCGCATCACGGACAATTATGAACAATATATCGGCATTGATAATAGCGTTTACATGAATAAACCGCTCATCGTTAAACCCTAAACGCTTGGTACAAATGAATATTACTTTACAAAATGTTGGCAGAAGGTTTAACAAAGAGTGGATTTTCAGAAATCTAAGCGCAGAACTTACCTCAGGAAACAGTTACGCAATACTTGGACCTAATGGTTCTGGTAAATCAACACTGCTTAGCGTTTTAAACGGTAGCTTATCCCCTTCTGAGGGCAAAATTTCCTTTTTTATAGATAAGACCGAAATCCCCGTCGAAAATATTTATAAATACACCAGCCTTGCTGCCCCCTATCTGGAACTGGTTGAAACTTTTACGCTAAAAGAGATCATTGATTTTCATTTTAAGTTTAAAGATTTTGCTACTGATTTAGACGCAAAAAAGCTGATCAGTATTTTAGGATTAGAGAAAGCAGCAAATAAACAAATCAAGTATTTTTCTTCGGGAATGAAGCAAAGAACCAAACTGGCTTTGGCCTGTTGTGCAGATACACCCATTTTATTTTTAGATGAGCCAACAAGTAATTTAGACGTTCAGGGCATAAGTTGGTACCGCGAACTTATTGAAAATTTTGGGAAAGAGCGGCTTACCATAATCGGTTCAAATCAAATACAAGAATACGATTTCTGCTCTAAGCACATACAAATATCTGATTATAAGTAGCTTAAGCTACATTAAAGCGATTATAGCAAAGTCTGATTTGTCATACATTTGTATTATAAATATTTTTTTGAAAAAATATTTTGAGATTCGTAGATTATACTTACCTTTGCACCACCAAAAAGAGAAACAATTATTTAATTTATCTCTCTAAGTAAAGATTATATTTTTCCATTTTTGGAATCAATTATATAGCCCCTAAAGGCAAAGAATTTTTCATAGTTTAGTTTGAGGTTTAGGTTGATTATGCCTTTGGAGTGGTTCCCAAAGGCATTTCTTTTATAAGGACTTTTTTCCATCACACGGCTCACCTTTTATAAACCAGATCGCAATAAAATACTTTGGATTCATGCCATCTCCGTTTTACAACTTAGAAACTGGAAGAAGATTAAAACGAAAGTATGCCTTTCTGGTTACGATTAATGAAGGTTTTGCTTTTCAAATCTGTCTGCATTTTTTAACTTTGATTTTTAATTCTTAACAAAACAATATTCACGATTACAAAATGGCAAAGGCATCAGAAGTAAAAAGCGGAAATGTACTTCGTTTTAACGGAGAGTTGGTAAGTGTAGAAGAGTACATCCACCGTACTCCAGGGAATTTAAGGGCTTTTTATCAGGCGCGTATGCGCAATGTAAAAACCGGTAAAATTGTAGAATACCGCTTCCGTACAGATGAAGAAGTGACCATTTGCCGGGTAGAAACCAGCGATTATCAATACCTCTATGAGGATGGCGATTACCTGGTAGTGATGGATAATAACACTTATGAGCAGTACAACATCCCCAAATTACTTTTTGGCAGCTCGATTAAATTCTTAAAAGAAGGTATGAATGTTACCATTGCTTTTGAAAGTGATGAGCCGATTGTCGCCCAACTGCCTAATAGTGTAGAACTGGAAATCACCTATTCTGAACCTGCCGTTAAAGGCGACACCTCCACCAGTGCGCTAAAATATGCCACTTTAGAAACCGGCGCTGAAATCAGGGTTCCTCTATTTATCAATCAGGGAGAAAAGGTGAAGATTGATACCAAAACAGGCGAATACATGGAGCGGGTAAAATAGTTTAACGATGGTTTAAATTTTCTTAAACCATAAGCCTTATGCCTTAAACCTTTATCGTTTTTTATCAAAATAATTTTACCTTTGCCGTCACGAAAAACTGAAATACAAATCCATTTTAGGATCATACAATATGGCAAAAGCATCAGAAATTAAAACAGGTAACATTCTTCGTGTAAACAATGAGCTGGTTACTGTTGACGAATGGAATCACCGCACCCCAGGAAAAGGTGGCGCATTTTATACCGGTAAATTCCGCAACATTAAAACAGGCAGAATTGTTGAAGCCCGCATGAATACCGATGAGGCAGTAGAAATCTGCCGCGTAGAAACCAACGATTACCAATACTTATATGAGGAAGGTGATTCTTTGATCGTAATGGACAACAACACCTACGAACAGTTCAACGTTGAAAAATCCTTGTTCGGTTCGGCAATTAAATTCTTAAAAGAAGGCATGAGCATCATTGTATCAATGGAAAGCGATGAAGCCATTATGGCCCAGTTACCAAACTTCGCCGAATTTGAAATTACTTACTCTGAGCCTGCGGTGAAAGGCGATACTTCAACAAATGCGCTAAAAGCAGCAACATTAGAAAATGGTGTTGAAGTTAAAGTTCCTATGTTTGTGAACCAGGGCGATAAAATTAAAATTGATACCCGTACCGGTGAGTACGTTGAGCGTGTAAAATAATTTTAATCAGCACATATAGAGGCCTCTGAAGCATTAACTTCAGAGGCTTTTTAGTTTATTATGACCGGGAAGGCTTCAAAAACCTCCGGAGTCTGTAAAATATTTCATTTGTCATTATGTTGAAATCTCAAATCAGAAAGCAAGCGCTGAAGGATCGATCATCACTATCCGACTCCGCATATAATAAGTTAAACGCAGCACTCTTAAAACAGTTTAAAACGCTGGATTTTAGCTCAATTAAAACGATCCATATCTTTTTGCCGATTAAGGAACGAAAAGAACCTGATACTTTCATGCTAATCGGATGGCTCAACAAAACCCTGCCGGATATTAAAATTATTGTACCCAGGGCAGATTTTGAAACGGCATTAATGACCAGTCACGAATACTTAGGGGTAGGCGATTTAAAACAGAACGTTTATAACATCCTTGAACCTCAAAAAGGAAGCCTGCATGAGGGCGAAGTAGATCTTGTAATTATTCCGCTTTTAGCTTTCGATAAACAGGGCTATCGGGTAGGTTACGGCAAAGGTTTCTATGATCGTTTTCTTAAAGGTTTAAATGCTCAAAAAATAGGTTTATCTTTGTTTCCTGCAATCGAAAAAATCGACGACGTACATGAACATGATATCAAACTCGATTTTTGCATTACACCAACAGAAATTATAAAGTTTTAAGCTCACCGGCATGCCACAGGAAATTGTTATCAAAACCGAAAAACAGTACGAAGACAATATGATTGCCGTATTTGAACTTCAGGAAAAAGAAGATTTAACGGACGAAGACCTGAAACAAATAGAATTAATGTTAAAGGCTGGGGAGAAATACGAAGCAGAGCATCTGTAAGGGTTCATTAGTCAATGACCATTGGTTTATTGGTCCGGGTGCTTAATAAACAGTCTGTATCTCGCGTCATCTCGACTGGAACGCAGTGGAATGGAAAGATCTACCTGGAGTTAAATTTCTTATTTGCGTTTCGTCCCGTTTGATATTATGGATTTTGCGGGATAAATCAATTCGGGAACAATCCGTGTTCTCAATGCATATGTGCTTAAACCCGAGAACGATGTGCTTTCACAAAATCGCTCACCAGATACGCGATCAGCTTAGCGGTTAACCGGTTTACCCTACCATCCAGCATCCGAGTAGCTCCTTCACAAATATGTAGATAAGAAAACTTATTGGCTTTACTCAAGATTAGCTTTCTGATATCATTAACCGCAAATCCAGACGGTGTTTCCGCACTCGAAAGCACGTTCTGAATACAATCCAAGTCAATTTCCAAACCTGCTGTTGGCCCTAATTCTCCAATTAAACGGTTATAATCCGCTCCGATTAAAATATCCTCAAAAAATACGGCCTTTAATTTAGGATTGTTATCGATCTGGCTTAAAATAGCCTCATTGTTATAATTCTGATGCAGCCCATATATCAAATAATTACCGAGATAATTTTCATTTAAAGCGTAAGAAAAACCATTTCCGCTATGCCGGCCTTCCAGTTCCCTTAAATCAGCATGCGCGTCAATATTTAGCACATCAATTGGGCCTCTACAGGCTAAGGAAGCACCTTTAATCATGCCATAAGCATTGTTATGCCCGCCACCAATTACAATCGGGATTTTTCCTGCCGCTACAATTTTTTCAATGACAGGATAAACCAATTCGTCAATTTCAGCCACTTTATACCGCAACCCTTTTAGGGAAGCGTCACCCGGCTCGTCAACCTCGAAATGGCCCAAAACCATGATTTCCTTACCATCCAAAAAATGGTTACTCTGGATATTTAAAAAAGCCGTCAAAGCCGGGCGCCATGCCGATGCGGCTCCTGCAACTCCGGCGTTTGCACGTACACCAATATCTTCAGGGATGCCCAGCAACACAAATTTCGCATTGATGTTTTGCAATTCTTCCCATGATGACCAAACAGCAACTTTCTCGCCCAATTTAGTTTCACCATCACGGCGGATAATTAACCGATCGATGTCGTGCCGTGCATAGATTTTAAGGTTATCCATTATAAATTTTACCATTTAAAATCACCTGATCTACCAGACTTTCGCCAAAACTATAGGGCAGATAAGCAATTGATGGCACCGGTTTAGTAATCATTAAATTTGCCTTTTTTCCAACTGTAATACTTCCATAATCCCCGCTCAACTCCATTGCCGCAGCACCGTTTAATGTTGCCGCATTGATAGCCTGTTCCGGAAACATTTTCATTTTAATGCAGGCTAATGACACTACAAAATTCATATTTCCCGAAGGTGTTGAACCCGGATTGTAATCGGTAGCCAAAGCTAACGGCAAACCAGCTTTAATAAAGCCCTTGGCATCGGCGAATGGAATCCCTAAGTAAAACGAACAGGAAGGCAGCAACGTTACAATGGTATTCGCATTTCTCAACGTTTCAATGGTCTCTTCATTACTTTCCTCTAAATGATCGACTGAAACGGCCTCATTTTTAACAGCAACCTCTATTGCTCCTGAAACTGAGAGTTGGTTGGCATGTATTTTAGGTTTTAAACCATATTTTGCCCCTGCTTTGAGTATCTGGTCGGTTTCTTCAACAGAGAAAAAACCTTTTTCACAGAAAACATCAATATAATCGGCCAGTTTTTCTTCCGCGATCTGAGGTAGCATTTCATTAATAATCAAATCAATGTAACCCTGATGATTGTTTTTAAACCCGGCAGGAAAAGCATGGGCGGCCAAAAAAGTGGCTTTAACCGGAATCGGGAATTGATCTTTCAGCCTGCGGATTACCCGCAACATCTTGATTTCACTTTCAGTCGTCAATCCATATCCGCTTTTGATTTCAACTGCCCCTGTTCCCTGAAGAATCATCTGTTTTAACCTAAGAGCAGCACTTTGAAACAATTCATCTTCTGTTGCCTTTTGAAGTTTATTGGCCGAGTTTAAAATCCCTCCACCCGCCGCCGCAATTTCTTCGTAGCTTTTGCCCTGTATTTTCATGGCAAACTCTTCCTCACGTGAGGCTGCAAAAACAATATGCGTGTGGCTATCGCACCAGGATGGAAAAACGTAACGGCCTTTCGCCAAGACTTGAGATGGGAGATTTGAGATTTGAGAAGGAATTGAACTCATTTCGCCGAAATCTTTAATAATGCCATCTTCTATCAAAAGCCATGCGTTTTCGAGAATAGGTAAATAATCCAGTTCACTGCCACGAAGCACTAACTTTTCTTTAGGATGCAGGCCTACAAGGCCTTTTATGTTTGTGATCAGCATATATGGGCTGGTTAATTGTTGAAACTGTATAAACTGGTTAATCGAAAATTGGACTCAGTTAACCGGTTTAAACAATTAACCGATTAACCCAAAAACCTATTCGATCTCTAAAAGCACCGGACAATGATCAGAATGTATGGCATCAGGTAAAATCCTTACATTTTTCAGGCGGCTTTCCATGGGCGTTGTTGCAAGATGATAATCGATCCGCCAGCCCAGGTTCTTCCCTCTTGATCCTGCACGGTAACTCCACCAGGTATAATGATGTGGGTCTTTATTAAAATGGCGAAAGGTATCAATAAAACCGTTATCTAAGAATAACTGCATCCACTCCCTTTCTTCTGGCAAAAAACCAGATGAATTGGCATTGGATTTTGGGTTATGAATGTCAATAGCAGTATGGCAGATATTATAATCGCCGCTCACAATCAAATTTGGAATCTCTTTACGTAATTCTCCAATGTAAGCATCAAAAAACCGCATAAATTCATATTTCTTTACCTGACGATCATCTCCACTAGAGCCCGAGGGCATATAGAGGCTCATTAAAGAAAAATCATCAAAATCAGCTCGTAAAATGCGTCCTTCTTTATCAATCCACTCTTCACCGCAGCCAAATTCTACATGATTAGGTTTGATTTTAGCTAAAATGGCTACGCCACTATATCCTTTTTTCTCTGCAGGGAACCAATAATGGTGGTAACCCAACTGTTCAACCAGTGCAATAATTTCGGGGATTTGCGAAGGTAACGCCTTTACTTCCTGTAAACAGACCATGTCGGCATTGGTAGCTTGTAACCAACCAAAAAAGTTTTTGGTACTCGCAGCCCTAATCCCGTTAACGTTATAAGAGATAATCTTCATTCAGTAAATTTCAATTGTTGTGAACGGTAAATTTAGAGATTTATTAAATAAATGCTTAGTAATTCAGATTTGCTTTCGTTAAATTTGTTTATGAGCATCGAAGAATTAAAAATAGAGATTGCAAAAAAGGTTTTCGAAACAGATGACGAGAATCTTTTGTCGGAGCTGGACATGCTTTTAAGCCATAGTGAACCAGTTGTTTTAGAAGAACTTCCTCAAAACGTCCAAGATGGAATTAAAAGAGGGCTTAAACAGGCTGAAGAAGGTAAATTAACTCCTCATGATGAAGTAATGAAACGGGATCGTTTAATTACATAACCATTTTATCTTTCAACCCTCCCTGAAGCAACTGTTTCTCCAATTTTTTTACTTCTCTCTTTTTCAAAACGGTTACTTCCATTTTCACGTCTTGCTTTGGCCGGTCGTTTTTATTCGTTGGCAAAGCGGCAATTTTATCCACCATATCCAAACCCATCACAATTTCACCGTAAACAGTATAATTACGGTCTAAATGTGGCGTACCGCCGATCGTTTTATATATTTCCCGCTGCCATTGAGGAATTTTGAACTTCAGCCGTTTTTCTTCTAAATTATCCAATTGCTGGTCGGTAAAAACCTTACCCTGAACAAGGTAAAACTGACTACCACTCGATGCCTTGGCCGGATTAACATCATCACCCTCCCTGGCCGCGCCTAAAATGCCTTTTTTGTGGAATAAGCTATCATTAAACTCTGCCGGGATGGTATATTTTGGCCCACCTTCGCCCAAAAGCGAATCTGGCTTTGCATTTTTAGAATCCGGATCGCCACCCTGAATCATGAAATTATTAATTACCCGGTGAAACAACACCCCGTTATAATATCCGGATTTGACTAGTTTTAGAAAATTATCACGATGCAAAGGGGTTTGATTATATAGTTTAATAATGCATTCTCCAAATTCAGTTTTAATCCTAACATATTGATTTTTTGGCTTTGCAGCAAAGGCTGAAAGTATAGAAAAGGTACAGAGGAATAATAATATTTTCTTCATTTGAATGGTGTTTAAGGCTAAAGTAAGCTAAAAAATGAAATTGAGTAAATAATTATTGGCTTTATTCGATTTTTTTTCCCTTACCTTTGTATTGATGAAGTTAAAACAAAAAATAGCACTTTCTTTGGCTGTATTCTATGCAGTTAGTGTTATGGGTTTGGCTTTAAGTCTCCATTTCTGTGGAGGCAAACTTGAAAATGTTAAACTTTTCAGCAATGAGGTTTCCTGTAAGTTCTGTAAGGATATCCCTGCAGAAAAGAAAGATGATGATTGCTGCAAAAACACCCGGGTAACAGTTAAGGTTAAAGATAGTCACCAGGCAGAGGCACAAGTAAAAATGCCTAAGCTATTTTCTATCCAGCTTTTTCTTCACCCGCCAATTTTAGCATTTTTAACAGATATTACCCCGAAATTTTTTAGTAAAATTTCAAATAAAGCGCCAACACTTTCCTCGCGGATTGCGCTGCATATTTTCAATTGTATTTTTAGGAATTAGGATTCTATTATTCCCGTTATGCTGATCCGATGGCTTATCGGATTCGTTTAGCATCTATTTGCTATGTAAGCGCTGATAACGCGGCCTGACAATAGCTTCATTTATTCTAATTTAAAAATCATGAAAGCAGTAAAAATATTCAGCATCATTATGCTATTCTTTGCCGTTAATGTTTCGGCACAAAAAATATCCTCAGCAGATTTACAGGTAACCGGTTTAACCTGTTCTATGTGTTCAAATGCTACACAAAAGTCATTAGAAACCTTAAACTTTATCAGCAGTATAAAACCTGATTTAAATAAAAACATCTTTGTGCTTACCTTTAAGCAAGACACGAAAGTCAACCTTGATCTGGTACGCAAAAAAGTTCAGGATGCTGGTTTTTCAGTTGGTGGCTTAACAGCAAGCTTCAATTTTAACGATGTAAAGATTGATGATAAAGGCCAGGCCATTATTGATGGAAATGTATACCGTTTTGTAAACGCAAAAAGCAAAACACTTAACGGAACTGTAAAAGCCAGTATTGTAGATAAAGATTTCATTTCAGGCAGTGCATTTAAAAAGCAAGCCACAAACGCTAACTCTGATGCTTATGCCAGCGGAACTGGTGTGGTTAATGGGAAAAAAACACGCATCTATCATTTAATTCTTTCTTAAGATGAGGCGAATATTAGTATTGGCGCTGATGGTGATTGGCGCCTATACAAATGGTTTTACACAAGAATTATATGTATTTACCGAGCCGGCCAGTAACATGCCAACCAAATCGATCGGCGTGAGGCTTACCAACGAGGGCATGTTTAATAATCCGGGGTTTGTAAGCAGGACCATTCCTGAGGTAATGATTGGTTTTAATAAAAACCTGATGATGCATCTGCAGGGTTTTATGTCGGATATGGATGGTAAATACCGCTTAGAGGGTGGTAGTTTATATGCCAAATACCGGTTTTTATCTCTGGATGAGGCACAAAGCCATTTTAGGGCAGCGGCTTTTGGTCGGGTGAGTACCAGCAAACGACCAACATATACAAGAGACATTAACCTGGAGGGCGACAATAGCGGCCTACAGGGCGGATTGGTTTTTACCCAGCTGCTGCACAAACTGGCATTATCATCAACACTGGGTTATGCCCATGCTTTCGAAAATAGCGAAAGGCAAATTACCGGAATGCCGCAACCCAAGAATATGTTGTCCTATAGTTTATCCTCAGGTTATTTGGTTCTGCCGGTTGTTTACAAAGATTATAAGCAGCCTAACTTTAATGTCTATCTAGAACTATTAGGTAAAACTGATCCAGGCAGCGGCCAGTCTTATTTAGACATTTCCCCGGCTATACAAGTAATTTTAAACAGTACTACCCGTATCGATTTTGGTTACCGTTTCCAGGCAGCTGGAAATATGGATAACCGATACACCAAAAACATGTACCTGCTTCGTGCAGAATTTAATTTCTTTAACGTTTTAAAATAAAAAAAGATGAAACATCATGGTTTCCATATTTAAACTAAACATCAAACCATGATTGCTTCATCACCATTAAAAACTATATAAAAAAAGATGAAAAAAATATTAGGATTGGTTGCCTTCATGACGATCGCGACAACAGCATTCACTTACGCGCAGAGCAAAACAGACGTAGCATTAAACCAGGTATTAACGGCTTACTACGATGTAAAAAATGCATTGGCCGCAGATAAAAAAGATGTTGCCATAGAAAAAGCAAAAGTTTTATCAGCAAAGGTAAATGCAGTTAATCATAAAGACCTGCCGGCAGAGCAGCATAAAATATTTATGGAACAGGCTGCAGTTATCAAAAGTAAATCTGCTCAACTTGCTGGCTCAAACGACATCAAAACCCAAAGAAAGGCTTTTGAAGGAATTTCTTATGCCATGATCAAAACATTGAAAAGCTTGAAATTTAACAGCCAAACCGTGTATGTTCAACACTGCCCAATGGCAAAAGCGAGCTGGTTAAATGAAAAAGAAAACATCGAAAACCCCTATTACGGAAGCATGATGTTTGATTGTGGTGATGTTTCTGAGACCATAAAATCGAAATAATGCAGTTGCATATCAAAAATATGGTATGCAACCGTTGTAAAATGGTGGTTAAGGCCGAGCTGGAAAAGCTTGGCTTTAAACCCCTATTGGTTGAGCTTGGCGAGGTTACCCTTTCCGAAAACATAACAGCTGATGATAAAATTAAAATTGCGGAGCAACTAAGCCATTTTGGTTTCGGGCTGCTAGAAGATAAAAAGACCCAAATTGCAGAACAGATTAAAACTGCCATCATTAACCTGGTTCATTACACCGTAGAACCACTGAAAATCAATCTTTCCGCTTACCTCAGCGAGCAGTTGAAACAGGAATACACAGGCCTAAGCAGCATTTTTTCTGAGGTCGAAAACCAAACGATTGAAAAGTATTTCATTGCTCAAAAAATAGAGAAAGCAAAAGAAATGCTTACCTATGGCGAGCTTACTTTGAGCGAAATTGCTGCACAGCTTAACTATAGTAGCGTGGCGCACCTGTCAGCACAGTTTAAAAGAGTTACCGGAATTACACCTTCGGTTTATAAATCCGGGTCAACAGATAGCCGGAAAACGCTGGATGAGGTTTGAGTATGTAAAATGGAAAAGGTAAGATGGAGGATGGGCATAAAGCTTATGGTCAATGGTTAGATAGATCATAGTTAATGGCCTAAAAGCAATTGTCAATAAGCCAAAAACAATTAATCCATTCAAACAGTTAACCGATTAACCCCGCCAAGCAATTTCTTACCATAAGTCAATACTGTTGGTTCAGTTATCAACTACATTTGCGTCTAAATAAAATCACTAAATATGAAAAAATTATTCTTATTTCTGATCGCTACCTCAATCAGCGTGGCATCATTTGCGCAAACAAGTTGGAAAATCGATCCGATGCACTCATTTGTTAACTTTTCAGTTAAACATATGGGTATTTCTTTTGTTGATGGTTCATTTAAAAAATTCGATGGAACGGTTAGGGCTTCTAAACCAGATTTAACCGACGCCAAAATCAGTTTTACGGTTGACGTAAATAGCATTACTACTGGTGTAGAAATGAGAGATGGCCACTTAAAAACGGATGATTTTTTTAATGCTGAGAAATTTCCAACAATGAAATTCGAAAGCACTTCTTTCAAAAAATTAAGCGGTAACAATTATGAGTTAAGTGGTAAATTAACCATTCGCGATGTAACCAAAGATGTAAAATTTGCGGTTGTTTATGGCGGTACAGCTAAAGATCAACAAGGCAATACCAAAGCTGGATTTGGCGCTAGTACAACCATTAACCGTTTAGATTATAATATTAAATATGACCCAACTGGTGCAGGTGTTGCAAAAGATGTTGCCATCAAATTAAACCTGGAGTTTGTTCAGGGAAAATAATTGCTAAATCGTCATTCCGGGCTTGTCCCGGAATCTTTGGTTTTAAATAGATCCTGAAATAAGTTCAGGATGACGGTTACTTAAATAAAATAACATGTCTGCACTATCCCAATTCAGAAACTTTACTCAGCGCTTGCCCCAAACGGATTTAATGCCAACGCTTTTTATTGGCCATGGCTCACCAATGAACGGCATCGAAAATAATGAGTTTAGTGAGAGTTGGGCAGATTTGGCCAGGAATATCCCTGTTCCAAAAGCAGTTTTGGTAGTATCGGCACACTGGTACACGCATGGCACTTTTGTAACTGCAATGGATTTCCCTGGTACCATTCACGATTTTGGCGGTTTTCCGCAGAAACTGTTCGACGTGCAATATCCCGCTCCGGGAGATCCGAAACTGGCGGCAGAAATCCCAAAATTAATTCATTCCACATCTGTTGGTCTTGACCATGATTGGGGTTTGGATCACGGTACCTGGACAGTTGTAAGGCACATGTACCCTAATGCTGATATCCCAGTTCTACAATTAAGCATTGATTATACCAAATCGCCAGCCCATCACTACGAAATTGCCAAAGAAATTTATGCCCTCCGCAAAAAAGGCATACTGGTTATCGGCAGCGGTAACATGGTCCATAACCTGCGCATGCTCAGTTGGGAAATGATTAACGGCGGCGGTTACGATTGGGCAATAGAAATGAACGATAAGTTTAAAAATCTAATTGCGAACGGCGATCATCAACCTTTAATCAATTACCGTAACCTCGGCACAGATGCGATGTTGGCCATTCCTACCCCAGAACACTATCTGCCACTTATTTACACCCTTGGCTTGAAAAACGAGAAAGAAGATGTTTCTTTCTTTAATGATAAAGCAGTGGGAGGTTCTTTAACCATGACTTCGGTTGTCGTAGGATAATATCAGGGTTTAGGGTTTAGGGTTTAGGGTTTAGGGTTTAGGGTGAAACTGATCCATTAAAAAACTTGTTTTAGCTGTTGTAATCAAGTTTAAGTCTTAAATGTCTTAACTTCTTGATGGTTAAAATAAATTATGATAATCTATTCTCAGCATTCAGTTCATTATAGGGACTAAAGATACTTTGAGATTTCTCGACTGCGCTCTAAATGACGATCTATCTCATAATGACTAAAGGCTAAAATTTTATAAAACTTTATGATTATTCTGTAACGCTTTTGGCCTTAAGAAGCGGTAAATTTGCATAAAGAATTTCATCATGACACATACCTATCAACTCACAGGAATGACCTGTAGCAGTTGCGAAAATAAAGTTAAAAGTAATCTGCTTGTTTTACCAGAAATAACTGCTGTAGAAGTTTCAAAAGATAACCATTCTGCTACCATTAGCATGGATAAGCACATCGGCTTAGATACGCTCCAACAGGCTTTAGGTGGTAGCGAAAGCAAATACCAGATCTCGCCAGTTTCACATAACGAAATGGTTGAGGAAGCCAGATCATGGGCTGAAACCTACAAGCCCATTTTATTGATTTTTGGATATGTTACCGCAATTTCATTAGTGGTTTCGTGGCAGGATAATGCGATCAATTTTATGTTGTTTATGCGCATTTTTATGACGGGTTTCTTCCTGACATTTTCTTTCTTTAAAATGCTGAACTTAAAAGCCTTTGCAGAAAGTTATGCCATGTACGATATCGTGGCTAAAAAATTTGGTGCATGGGGATATATTTATGCTTTTATTGAACTCGGATTAGGGCTTTCTTTTGCTTTAAACCTTTCACCAGTTGTGGTTAATTGGGTTACGCTGATTGTCATGACGGTAAGTATTCTTGGGGTTCTGGAAAGCGTTTTAAATAAAAAGAAAATTCGATGTGCTTGTTTAGGGGCAGTGTTTAACTTACCCATGAGTACCGTAACCATTGTTGAAGACGCGATTATGATTGCCATGAGCGCAGCCATGTTGATTTTGATGTAGTTAAATATTATTCTCTTTTTTAACGTGGTCGTCACCCTGACCTGTAGCGAAGCGGAAAGGTACGCAGTAAACCGAGCCTTAAGCGAGCTCACCGAAGGTAATTTATTTCAGGTTCTTTCATGCTAAAAAGATGCTGAAATAAATTCAGCATGACGAATCGTCTATTGCCGCTTATACCTAAACTCTGATTTTCGGCTTTTGCCATTCAATTCACCTTCAATCCAAGCGAGCATTTCATTTCTGCCTACGTTTTGGTAAACAATTCTCTGCGGAAAATCATGAGCCGCATTTTCGAAAATATAAATCTGATCCTTTGCGGAAATAAGCTTAAAACAAACTTCTTTACCTTCGTTCTGGTTAACAACAGTTGAACAATATAAAACGTCTTTTCCTACTTTTCTGATCTGCAATGTTTCAGTAAGTACGCTATCTCCGTTTGCCTTGACACGGTAACTCTTTCCTTTCAGTATTTTACCAGCACCCTGCTCCCATTGTTCCACAACTTTACCTTTGGACGTTTGCATTTCCCATGAGCCCAATACAAATGAAAAGGTTTTTGATGGATTTTTTTGTGCTTTAACATTACTATAAAAACCGGCAAGAATTAAAATCAGGGCATATAAATAGATTCTTTTCATTTGTTTATGGTATTGGTGAGGTGTGCAAGGTGATGTTTTCCGTGCCAGGCGTACATGCCCAGCATATTGGCCAAAGTAAGTTCTTTATTTTGAGCCGGATGAATATATTTCCTTTGGTAATCCTCGATTTTCAATGTTTTTAAAAAAGCAACCCAACGCTGGTGTAAACCCGTTAACAGCTCAATAGACAATTTAATATCACCACTTCTGGCCTCCTCGGTTTCTGCCCAGCGTTCCTCAAAATACGGCCTGATTACCGGCACATCCTCCGTAATGGCCTGTTTAAAACGGATATAGGCATTAATATGGCTATCCGGAACATGATGAACAACCTGCCTCAATGTCCAGCCTCCGGGACGATAGGTCTGATCCAGTTCTTCATCAGTTAGATTCTCTGTAGTCTTTTTAATTTGGCCCGGTAATGCCTCTATATCAGAAATCCAGGCATCAATCTGTTTTTGATCAAAGATATCAGGCATAACAAACTGACCAATAGGGTATTTAAGCTGTTCTAAATCCATAGAACCAAAATAAGGAGAATTTTCGAATTTTTAACCGCAAAGATCACAGAGAGGAAGGCACAAAGGACACGAAGCTGGGAGCATATTAAACAATAAATCCACATCCATCTTCTCAGATCCGGGATCTACATCAATTTCTTCAGCCATTTCAACAAACCCATTTTTTTGCCATAAGGAGGATAAACCATCTTGGTTACACCAAATTTTGATTGAAAAACCACTGCCCTTTCGTGCGAAAAGGTTTTAAACCCGAAAATACCATGACAACTTCCCATCCCACTGCTATTAACACCTCCAAAAGGCAAATTCGGATTGCTGATATGCACCAACACATCATTTACGCAGGTTCCGCCGGCACTGGTCTCCTTAATAATCTTATCCTGATTTTGTTTTTTATCCGAAAAGATATAAAGCGCCAGTGGTTTGCTTTTGCTATTGACTAAATCAATAGCCTCCTGCAAATTTTTAAAAGTGATCACAGGCAAAACGGGTCCGAATATCTCTTCCTGCATAATGGTACTTTTTGCGTTTACCGAAGTTAACAGCGTGGGCAGCATAGTCTGGCTCTTTTCGTCTATTTCGCCACCAAAAGCCAATCGTGCTCCATCAGCAATTGCCTGTTCTTTTAAATTATTCAACCGGCTAAAATGCTTACCATTGATGATTTTGGCATAATCTTTTTTATTGATTCTTCCATCTTCAAAAAACAAATTCTGAACGGTATTTTTATAATGTTCTACAAAGTCATTTAGCCTGTTTTCTTCAATCACCACATAATCTGGGGCAATACAGGTCTGCCCGGCATTGACCAGTTTGCCCCAGGCGATTTTTTCTGCAGCCTTTTTAATATCAGCGGTTCCGTCTACAATAGCAGGCGATTTCCCCCCAAGTTCCAAGGTAACCGAAGTCAGGTTTTTCGCTGCAGCTTCCATCACTACTTTGCCAATGGCCGTACTTCCGGTAAAAAAGATGTGGTCAAACGGAAGTTTCAACAGCGCGGTAGAAACATCAGCATCGCCTTCAAAACAGGCGATTTCTCTTGGTTCAAAGGTTGCTGCAATTAATTTACTGATTACACCTGCCGTTGCTTCGCTTAATTCAGACGGTTTCAGTACGGCACAATTTCCCGCTGCTATTGCCGAAACCAACGGACTCATGATTAATTGCAAAGGGTAATTCCATGGTGCAATGATCAAACAAACACCCTTGGGTTCGTAATATATTTTATTGCCGGCAAACAGGTTACTCATGGTTCTGCCAGCAGATTTAGGCCTCATCCAAGCCTTTATTTGTTTGATGGCATGATCTATTTCTGCATAGGTAAAATAAAGTTCAGTTACTGCAGTTTCGAAACGGTTTTTACGCAGGTCCTTTTCCAACGCGTTAAATATGACCTCTTCAGCGTTAACTAAGGCTTGTTTTAATAATTTTAACTTGCCGATCCGCGTTCTTGCGTCTGTTTTACGTAAACTGAATTTATGCTTTTGCTGTAAATCGAAAACTGATTTGATCTCTTGTTCCATAATTCTGACAGTTGCTGTCTTTTACCTCAAATCGGTTTACAGAAATTTCCATTTAAATTTAGTTAAAATGCTTCCATTTCATTAAAATTTCATTCATTTAAAGCATATTGCAGCAAATTTTAATAATAAAAGATGAAAAGACTGTTTTTTGTTTTCGCATTCATCATTCCCCTGGTTATCCATGCCCAAACCTTAAAAACAGATGTGCTAGTGATCGGCAGCGGTGATGCTGCTTATACCGCATCTTTTCAATCCTTTAAATCTGGCGTAAAAACCATCCTGCTCACCCAAAAAGAACAGCTGGATCTAGATAAAATAACCGCTACCCACAAAGTTTTTTATCAGGACTTTTTAAAGCGTGAAACCGAAAATGCAAACAGCTTAAACATTGCCAAACCAAAACCAGATAGAAAAAAGCCGTTAAAAGTAACGGTTGATAGCACCCTGCTATTGAATGTGATCAATAATACCCCTTATACCGAAATTAAACGTTCAGGAAATGGCTGGGAGATAAAACTGGCCAAAGATAAAACTATTAAAGCCAGGATCCTGGTATTGGCAGACAATCCGGACAAGTTGATGGGCGCATTGAAAATTGCTTCGTTAAATCCGGCTTCTTCAAGTACTTTAAATTATACCGAAAATATTTACCGCACGACGGTAACAAGCGTCGCCTCAGCAGGAGCAAGCTTCCTGTCATTGTACAGTTTATTGATCCCAGATGAGGAAAATTTGCTTTACATTGATAAAGATCAGTTTGAAATTGGACGAGCAGCCGGGGCGACAGCTGCTTATGCTGC
Organism: Pedobacter suwonensis; assembly: GCF_900111825.1. Lineage (GTDB taxonomy): Bacteria > Bacteroidota > Bacteroidia > Sphingobacteriales > Sphingobacteriaceae > Pedobacter > Pedobacter suwonensis. Next base: position 22,734 of record NZ_FOJM01000008.1, on the reverse strand, counting down.
ATTTTTTAACACCAAAACCAGCCTTTCAAACTTAAAAAGCATACAGGGTGAATTATTGGCCTACAAACATGCATTAATGCCCTTTGAAGATATAAAACCCGTGGATTCTAATTGGTTGGCCATTCAAAAAGTTGGTGTAACAGGCATCATTAAAGCCGAAATAAAACAGAAAAAAGCCTATTTTAATCCTGAAGAACTGGTGACGTATGATGAGATTAAGCAACCGATCAAAGATTATTATTATAAAGCCCAGATCTGGTTCGACGATCATCAACATATCCCCATCAATTTAGAAAATACCATTTCACTGGTTTGTTATGTGGGCAATAAATCAGTTGAAGCTACCAAAGCGGAATTACAAAAAAGGTGGAATAAAAATTATAAGTTTAGTTCTAAATACGACCTAAAAAAGGTGTTAACCAGACGGGAATTTGCAGTAATCATAAACGAATACTTAAAGCCTTTCGATGTTGTGAATATAGATAAAACCGGTAGGGTAATCCGTTAATGATTATCAACAGATTAAGGATATAATTTCAGATTTCATCTGTGCTTATCTTTTTTATCTTGGGTTAACTGATAAGACTGAGGCGTTGTAACATTTCCATTTCCTTCTAAAATTAGTTTGTGCTTTACCTAAATTGCATCCAAACCTAAAATTCATGAAGAAATATTTACTTTTCCTTTTGCTTTGCACAGGAGAATATGCTTTTGCGCAACAACTGGCACCCTTAACTGTCGAAAAAATTATGCGCGACCCCAAATGGATGGGTATTTCGCCAAATAATTTTCGCTGGACTGCAGACGGCAAAACCCTTTATTTTAACTGGAACCCTGAAAATAAAGCCAAAGAAGAATTATTTAAGGTTTCAGCAACAGCTGCCAAACCCGTTAAAGCCGTAGAAAAAGAAGATGAAAAATTATTAAGTTTAAATTACGTTTATAATAACGATCGTTCCCTTGGTTTGGTCGAAAAAAGCGGGGACATTTATTTACAAAACTTTAAGACGAATAAGGAAACCCGATTAACCAGCACGCAGGAAAGGGAAAGCAGTCCGGTTTTTTTGACCAACGGCAACATCGTTTATCAACTGGGTGATAATCTATTCATGCTAGATTTAAAATCAGCAGAGACTAAACAGCTCACTAATTTTGTTAAAGGCAAAAAAGCCGGAAGAGCAGAAAGCAAAGCAACTACCGAACAGGATAAGTGGCTAAAAGCACAACAGACAGAACTTTTTGATATTATAAAAAAACGAAATGCCGAAACCAAAAATGGTTCCCGTGGAGGAAGAGGCCGCTTTGGAGGTACTGCTTCAGATACAAAACCGTTAAAGGAACTTTATACCGAAGATAAGTTTTTAAATGGTGTGGTGATTAGTCCGGATGGGCATTTTATCACTTATAAATTAACCACACCTGCACAGAACAACCACAATACCATTGTTCCAAATTATATCACTTCCTCAGGCTATACTGAAGATATTCCGGGAAGAACCAAAGTTGGAGAAAACGAAAATATCTCACAGGGGTTTATTTATGATACGCAGCGGGATACAGTATATACCATCCAAACTTCAACCATTCCGGGAATAAAAGATTTACCTGATTACCTGAAAGATTATCCGAAAGAACTGGATACCTTAAAAAAGAAAAATGCTGATCGTCCTGTAAATTTCTTTGGGCCGTTTTGGAACGATAACGGAACGACGGCGATGGTAGTGGCCACTTCAACCGACAACAAAGACCGCTGGATTTTAAAACTGGATGCCCTAACCGGGGTTTTTTCCTTAATAGACCGTCAACGTGACGAAGCCTGGATTGGTGGACCAGGCATTAGTGGCTTTTATCAGGGCAATACCGGATGGATAGATAACAACCGTTTTTATTATCAGAGCGAAGCAACGGGGTATTCACACCTTTACGTAGCCAATGTAAATACCGGAGATAAAAAGCAGCTTACTTCTGGCAAATGGGAAGTACAATCGGTACAGTTATCAAAAGATAGAAATACGTTTTATATTAAAGCGAATAAAGAGCACCCTGGTATTACCAATTTCTTTAAAATCGGTGTAAATGGTGGTAAACTTGTACAGATTACCACGATGAAGGGCTTAAACGACATTACCCTTTCTCCTGATGAAAAGTACCTCGCCATTAATTATTCTTTTATCGATAAACCCGGAGAATTATACCTTCAGCCCAATAAAGTTGGTGCTAAAGCCGTAAAAATTACCCAGTCTACTTCTGCTGAATTTAATTCCTACAAGTGGCGCCAGCCAGATATGGTTTCTTTTAAAAACCGTTATGGCGCTGATGTATATGCAAGGGTCTATAAATCAGAAAATCCACATCCTAACCACCCTGCTGTGGTTTTTGTTCACGGTGCCGGTTATTTACAAAATGTACACTTTGGTTGGAGTACCTACTTCCGTGAGTTTATGTTCAATAATTTACTGGCTGATAATGGTTACACCGTAATCGATATTGATTATACCGGGAGTTCGGGCTATGGTCGCGATCACCGTACCGGTATTTACCGCCATATGGGTGGAAAAGATTTAACCGATCAGGCAGACGGAGTTAAATTTTTGGTCGAAAAATACAGTGTTAATCCAAAGCATGTAGGCTTATATGGGGGATCGTACGGCGGTTTTATCACGTTGATGGCCATGTTTAACGAACCAGATGTTTTTGCCAGCGGCGCGGCTTTGCGTTCAGTTACCGATTGGACACACTATAATCACGGCTATACATCGAATATTTTAAACGAACCATTTAACGACCCAATTGCCTATAAAAGAAGTTCTCCGATTTACTTCGCCGATAAATTAAAAGGCAATTTATTAATGGCACATGGTATGGTTGATGTAAATGTACACTTTCAGGACATTGTACGCCTAACGCAACGTTTTATCGAATTGGGTAAAAATAACTGGGAACTTGCGGTTTATCCGGTAGAAGACCATGGTTTTGTTGAGCCAAGCAGCTGGACAGATGAATATAAAAGGATATTTAAATTGTACGAGAATACATTAAAGAAGTAGATTTTCATTTTTTTGGTCGTCATTGTGAGGAGGAACGACGAAGCAATCTTACTATAGCTGCCAGCGTGCGCTTTAGGATTGCTTCGTGCCTCGCAATTGACGGGCTTTTTATTGGAGCTTATTAATGGTAAGCATAAAAGTATCCTTAAGAGATTTCCCAACTCCCGGGCACTCCGCTCGAAATGACGTAATCTTTGAAATAGAACCATACTATACTTCAAAACAACATTATAGTTTTCGTCTATATCCTTATCAATAAATACAATTAACTATTAACCTAACGGTGTTGATAGGCAACTGTTTTAGCCTTACCTTTGTGCCAACAAAAATTAAAGACAAAAAATTATGGCAATAGTAGGTAAAAAATTCCCAAGTGTTAGTATTGATGCAATGTCAGACATGGGTGATGACTTGAAAATCAACGTATTTGAAGAAGCTGTAAACAAAAATAGCAAAGTGTTATTATTCTGGTATCCAAAAGATTTTACTTTCGTTTGCCCTACAGAATTACACGCATTCCAAGCTGCTTTACCTGAGTTTGAAAAAAGAAATACAATCGTTATTGGTGCATCTTGCGATACCAACGAAGTTCACTTCGCCTGGTTAAATACACCAAAAGATAATGGTGGTATTGAAGGTGTTACTTATCCAATCTTAGCAGATACCCACAGACAACTATCAGGCATTTTAGATATTTTAGATCAGGAAGTTAACTACGATGAAGAAGGAAATGAATCTTTTTCTGGTTCTAACGTAACTTTCAGAGCGACTTACTTAATCGACGAAACCGGTAAAGTTTTCCACGAAAGTGTTAATGATATGCCACTAGGTAGAAACGTTAAAGAATATTTACGTTTAATTGATGCTTACGCTCACGTTCAGAAACACGGAGAAGTTTGTCCTGCAAACTGGGAAGAAGGAAAAGAAGCGATGAGCGCAAACAGAACTGGCGTAGCTGAATATTTAGCCGCTAACTAATTAAACAAAACGTTATGTTTTTAGAATTAACAGAAGATAATCTTCAACAATACCTGGCCGATCACTCAAAGGTAATGGTTCAGTATGCTGCATCGTGGTGCGGAAACTGTAGAATCATGAAACCTAAGTTTAAAAAACTGGCTTCGGAGAATGAAGATGTAGCTTTCCTGATTGTTGATGCCGAAAAACTTCCAAACTCACGCAAATTTGCAAACGTTGATAATTTACCAACTTTTGCAGCTTTTGAAGGCGGAGCTTTGGTAGACCAGGTACAAACCAACAAAGCAGAAGGCTTAATTGATCTATTTAACAAGATAAAGTAATGAAGATTCCGGTTATAAGACAATTATTTCAAAACACTACTCCCGCTCAGCTGGAGACCACTTTGGAGGTTTTGGAGGCTTTCTGCGAATTTAGAGGCGTTAGCGAGCATGAAGTTGATGTGGCGGGTGAAATGATTACCAATATCTGCGGTGCATTAGAAGTACACCAGATGGTAAGTGAAGGTGCTGCCGAAAAAGATGCATTAAATGCTTTTGGCCAAAAAGTGATGGGTTCGATTGACAGATAATCGTCTTAAGCTTTAAGCTGGCTTTTTCAAAATATAAAATCCTTGTAGACTGATCTACAAGGATTTTTTTTATAAATGACTTCATTCTGAACGCAATCAAGAATCTGCTACCGAGGAACCATAAAGTCCTATATCACATGGTAACGCACAACTATACAGCTTTTGTCAGGGATTCTTCGTGCCTATTATAGGCAGAATCTATCAGTATGGTGTCATTCTCGCGCAGGCGGGAATCTTAAAGCGCTTGCATTACGATTCCTGGCACATTCCGCTAAAAACATTTATCATTCATATTGATTTTATATAATTAATTACCCCTAAGAATGACAAAGACAACAAAATTGGACAAAAAAAGGCCTGTGATGACACAGACCTTGGAAATATGTTATAAAACCTGTAAGGTTTGGCTTAACTAAGCTAAATTCCTTCCAGCATTCACAATACCAAATACTGTTCTTACCGCAAGCTTTTCTAAAGCATGCTGGTCTTTCTCGTTCTGATCGTGCTGCAGTTTCTCCAAAGCAAAATGCTGGATCAATACCAATGGCAAAATAATTTTTTCGCGTGTAGCTATTGATTTTTTATCTACCGGATAATTTGCCATTAAAGTTGGCTGTCCGGATAGTTTTAAGAGCATCTCTTTAGTTAATTTAAACTCCTCGTGTAATTGAGTCCAAAAGGCACCAAACTCTTTATCATTGGCTAAATGAGCCGTAATCACAAAGTCTGATTTACTCATACTCATCATACAGTTATCCACTATGGTTTTGAGGTAATCAGAATCCGCATAAACCTTTGCTACTTTATCCCAGTTTCCGGCATTTTCCTGATTCTTCAAAGCTGTTCCCATTCCATAAAAGCCAGGTACGTTCTGTTTTAGCATGCTCCAGGCGGTAACAAAACTAATGGCCCTTAAATCTTCAAGTTTCATCTCGCCGCCCCCGTTTCTTTTAACCGGCCGACTGCTGATATTTGCCTGAGATAATAGTTTTAGAGGAGATAATTTCTCTAAATAACTTACAAATAATGGGTGTTCGCGAAGATCAACAAAAGCTTTATAACTATCTTCGGCCATTTCATCAAGCAGGGCTTTATTGTCAGGATCAATAAGAATATTATGTTTCTCTTTCAATCCGGACGTTAGTCCGGCATTGATTAATTGCTCAATATTGAATTCAGCACTTTCAACCGAGCCATACTGAGAACTGATGGTTTGACCTTGCACGGTCAGCTGCATATTCTTGTTCGCAATTTCCTTCCCCATGGAAGCATAAAAGCGGTGTGTTTTACCTCCACCACGTGCAGGTGGGCCACCACGACCATCAAAAAAGGACAGCTGAATGTTATGCTTTGCCGCAACAGCTGATAAGGATGTTTTACCATTAAAAATAGACCAGTTAGCCATTAAATAACCACCATCTTTGGTACTGTCAGAATAACCCAACATGATGTGCTGTTTATTGCCGCGTTTAGCCAGATGTGCTTTATAAAACGGATTGCTATACAACGTTTCCATAATGGCCGCAGCACCCTTTAAATCGTTTACCGTTTCAAAAAGTGGCACGAAATCAATAGTTAACGAATCTTTGCTCCAACCGTTCCAGAGGAAAAGTTCGATCAACTGAAGGATATCGCTCGCCTGCTGACAATTGCTGATAATAAAACGGTGACAAGCCTTTTCTCCATTACGCTTTTGGATACCTTTAATTTCTTTAATTACCTCAATTGTATCATTTGTTAAAGCATCAGCTTCACTGGCGTAAACAACGGTTGCTTCTTTAAATGAAATTAGAGCTAATTTTTCTGCTTCTGAAAGCTGATCATAATTGGCAGGATACAATGACGAAATTGGTTTATTTTCACGACAATAAGCATGCACGTTCCTGAGTATACGGCTATCCTGACGGATATCCAACGATGCAAAATAATTGCCGTATAAGTCTATTTTGCGGATCAGATTATTAACCAGATCAACAAACAGACCTCCGTGTTCTGCCAATAAGGTGTCTTTGATTTTATTCAGGTTATCCCTTAATTCATCAGAAATATCATGAAGCTCACAGGTTTGATCAAAAGCGTTTTGATAAAGCACATCATGCAGTTTTGCAATATTTTCTTCAACACCTCTAAAAGTGATGCGGCGTTTAATCACCCTGAAATCGCGGTAATAACAGCGGAACAGGATTTGACGCAACATTTTAGAAACTTCTAAGGTCGTATCAGCGTGGATATTTGGATTGCCATCGCGATCTCCCCCAGGCCAGAAACCCAGTTCTAAAATTTTCTTGGTTTCCAGATTATATTCGTCGAGGTTCTGGTCTATTTCCTGCTGGATATTGGCCGCAGCAAAATAAAAAGTATTTTCCAAGAACCAGGCCAGATTTAGGGCCTCATCAACAGGCGTAGGCGATTTTTTATTGAAAAACGGTGTTTTACCCAGCTGCTGCAGTAACGAGTTCATCAGGGTAAGATCATTATCCCTGATGGCTTTGGTTAAATCGGTAATAATAGCTAAAACACTACCAGGGTAAAACTGCGTCGGATGTGCGGTTAAAACCAGGCGGAGCGAAAGTTCATCAATCAATTTTTCAATTTTTGATAACATTGGTCTGTTATCGGCATTCTTATTTAGAATAAACGACAATGTACTCTGTTCGTCAGTGGTATTTAACTTCGTAAACGAGGCATCTTCTACGGCATCAAAAAGCACCACCTGTCTTTCGATATACTGAATAAACCGAAACAGAAGGTCAATAATATCTTTACGATCGGTATAACTGGTATACTTGGCGAAAAATTCTTCGATAATTTCTGCAGGTTTTGCCCCGTTGGCAATGCCTTCTTCACAGCTTTTAAAAAACAAGGGAAGTAACGTCCCGGTATCCTTAATTTTGTAAAAAGGCAAGGTTAGAAATAAACTGTTGAACAGTTCAAATTTTGAGATCACCTCATTATTGAAAATAGATTCCCGTTGTGTAGTTAAACGAAGTTTCGGCATAGTTTACGCAATAGTTTTGTGTACCGTAATACTACAAAAAATGCATAAGGTATTAAAATTCTAAGGCTTACAATTTGGAAAATTGTAGAATAAATTTTATTTTTAAAATCTTATTTGGCCACTATGTGGTTAAGTAAGAACATTTGCAATGTTTAAGGGCATTGCATTGATTGTTAATTTTTTGGGTTAAAACAGCCGATGTAATAAAATACACCGGCTGTTTTTGTTTTTTGCCATTATTTTTGGCTTTTTGTTGCAAACTTTAGTGCACATCCGCAGGAATGTTTGCATTTTTCTTAAACTTTTGAAGATATAGTAAAGGTATGGAGAATAACATAATCAACCCTGCAATCCAATAGGCATCATCATAAGTAAGTAACATGGTTTGCCTGGTTACGATTCCTTCCATCGCCTTTGCTGCTATAATTTTCGCATCGAATAAGGTCTGGCCTTTAGCCATAAAACCCTTAATCAAACCATTAAAACGATCAACGAATGGTTGGTTATACTCATTAAGATTGGTTAGCAGGTTGCTTCTGTGAAAACCCGAACGGATATGGATCAGGGTAGTTAAAGCTGCGATACCAAAAGAGCCACCCAACTGGCGCATCATGTTGTTTAAACCTGAACCCTGACCGATTTCCGGTCCTTTCAAATCCTGAATAGCCAGTGTGGTTAGCGGAACAAACAATAAGGCCATACCTATCCCCCTAATTACCAATGGTAAAAAGAAATCACCAGTACCTGATTGAAGTGTTGATTTACTCAGCATCCAACAAAAAATAAAGAAAGCCAGCATACCAAATGTAGCCATGAACTGTGCAGGAATACCTTTTTTAAGCATAATACCAATAAAAGGCATCATGATAATGGTACACAAACCACCCGGGAATAATAATTCTCCTGTTTGCAGTGCCGAAAAGCCCAGTAAATTTTGACAGAATACCGGAAAGATAAACACAGAGCCATATAAGCCAAAGCCTAAAATAAAAGAGGTAAACATACCCACAGCAAAACTTCTGTGGCGCATAATCTTAAAGTTCACAATTGGGTGGTCGGTACTCATTTCCCTCCAGATGAAAAGCAATAAGCCAAATACCGATGTTGCCGCCAAAGCTGTAATGTAAGGCGTAGCAAACCAATCTTCGCTCTCTCCTTTTTCAAGCAATGTTTGTAAACTACCTACTGCTATTGCCAGTAAAGCGATACCCCACCAATCGACAGGTTGACCCTGCCCTTCTTTCGGGGTAGCCCGTACAAAGGAATAGGTACAGTATGCCGCGAGTATTCCGACGGGAATATTCACATAAAAAATCCACGGCCATGAACTGACATCCAAAATATATCCTCCAATGGTTGGTCCAACAGTTGGCCCAACTACCGCTCCCAAACCAAACAAAGCTGTTGCGATACCCACATCTTCACGTGGCCAGGTCTCAATAAGAATAGCTTGTGCTGTTGATATTAAACCACCGCCGGCCAATCCCTGAATAACCCTGAATAAAATAAGCTCGTTCAATGAGGTGGCATTTCCGCATAAAAAGGAAACGAGTGTAAAAACGATAATGGAGGTAAGAAAATAATTTTTCCTGCCGAACCGGTTACCCAGCCAGCCCGACATTGGCAATACAATAACGTTTGCTACCGCATAGCCGGTGGAAAGCCAGGCCACATCCTCAAGGGTGGCGCCCAGGTTTCCCTGTATCTGTGGAATTGCCACATTCACGATAGTCGTATCAATCAACTCCAGCAATGAAGCTGTGATTACCGTAAATGTAATAATCCACTTTTTTAAACCTACTTCGGCCATTTTTAATATTATTTAGTAGATACTGAAGCTTTAACGCTCATTCCTGGACGTAATTTAGCCAACAGCTCTTTTGATGGATGGATTTTGATTTTTACCGGAACACGTTGTACAACTTTAACAAAGTTACCGGTAGCATTATCGGGTGGCAATAAAGATCCTTTTGCACCAGTAATTGGTGAAAAATTATACACTTCACCTTCAATTTTTTCATCAGGATAAGCATCTACTTCAATTTCTACTTTAGAACCCTCTTTAATTTTTTCCAATTGGGTTTCTTTAAAGTTTGCCGTTACATAAATACTTCCGTCGTTTACGATAGAGAATAAAGACTGACCTGCCTGAACCAATTGTCCTTTTTGTACATTCTTTTTAGAAACAATACCGGTTGCAGGAGCTTTAATATCGGTATAAGATAACTGAAGCTTTGCAAAATCGATATCACTTTGGCGCTGGCTGATTACATTACTGCTAACCGCCAGTTGCGATTGGGTGGTACCCACTTGTTTAACCGCTGCATTATACTGATCTACCGCTGCCTGGTAAGCCGCTTGTGCTGATTCCTTAGCTGCTTTTGCCTGGTCGAAAGCCTGTTGGGTGATCGATCCGTCTTTAATCAGATTGGCGTAACGGTCATAATCTTTTTGTGCAAGATTTAATTTAACTTTTGCTGCTGCTACGTTTGCTTTTGCAGTACTGGTATTGGCTTCTGTTGCAGCAATTTGAGATTGCGCCACACCCACACCTGCAGTAGCACCTTTTTGACCGGATTGAGCCTGCTCTAATTTTACTTTGTAATCGTTATCATCAAGTTTAACCAAAACCTGCCCCTCGGTTACATGCGTATTTTCTTCAAAATTAATGTCTTTTACATAACCGCCAACACGCGCAACAACAGGACTAATATCACCATCAATCTGTGCATCGTCTGTATCCACGTGTTTGCTATAATAATTCCATTCTACAATCCCGAAGATTATACCTATTACTAGTAAAACACCTAAAATGATGGGTACTACTATGTTCTTTTTTTTCTTTTCAGTTGTCATTGCCGTATTTATTGCGTTATTTTTCCTGTTGATTTTAATAAAGTATAGTAAGCCAAACCTGCGTCTGCCTTTGCTATCTCCAAGTTTATTTTTGCCTGATATAATAGCGTTTCAGCATCGATACGGTCAGTAACCGAAGCCACATTGTTTTTATATTTCGATGCCAATAATTTATCGTTTTCAGTAGCCTGCGCAATTGAGGTTTCCAAAACCTGTATTTTGTTCATGGCTACCTGGTAATTTTGAAAGTTTTTATTGATGTCGGTTTTTACCTGATCTGATAAAATATCTTTCTGAATAGTAATTTCCTTTTGCTCAATTTTGGCTTGGCTTACTTTGTTTTTATTTGTCCATAGGTTTCCAAAATTCCACGAAACCGTTGCGCCTACTGTAATAGGCATGAGGTACTGGTTTACCGGCGGAATAAAATTACCGCTTGGATTAATGTAATATAAGTTGGCGCCAACACCAACAGTAGGTAAAGTATTTGCCTTAACGGTTTTGATATTAAAATCAGCAACTTTGTTCTGTACATCAAGTTGCTTTAGCTCCTGGCGGTTAGCCATTGCCAAGCCGATGTATTCGTTTAATGAACCTGATGTTTTTATGCCGGCAGTTGGGTCAACAATTTTAACTTCAGTATCTTCCGGTAAACCCAAAAGGATATCCAAGTTATAGTTAATTACTTTACGGTTGCTTTCAATATCCATTTGTGTAAGCGTAACATTTGCCTGTTGCAATTGAAAGCGCAACACATCATTTTTGGTTACAATGCCTTGTTCAAAGAAACGCTGCGCCTGTTTAATTTGCGCGGCAATCGATTCTAAATTCTGCTCAACTACTTTTCTACTTTGTAAAACCTTGTATAAAGAATAGTAAGTATTGATCACCGCATAGGTGATTTCTTCTTTACTCTTATCAGCGTCCAGACGTGCAACTTCGGCCAATAGCTTAGTTGATTCTTTTGCGTATTTTAATTTACCACCACCATAAACGAGTTCCTGAACCGCTGCCGTACCTACAAAAGCATCGGCCCTTTTAGGCAGGCGAAAAGCTGATTCGCTACCTGGTAAAGCAAAAGTTGTGGTTGGTATTTCGGCATGATTGTACATAAAACTCGCATTTGCCGTTGGCAGGGCATTGTCTTTAACCACTTCCAGTTGGGCTGCTGCCTGGTCGATTTTGTTTTGGGAGAGTTTTAGGTTTTTACTATTGGCTATGCCAAGTTCTATTGCCTGGTTGATATTTAATTCCTTGCTATTCTGTGCAAACAAAGCAGCTGGAATTAATGATGCCGCAAGCATTAATTTTATTGATCTGGGTATCATTTTTTTGTTGTTAAATAAACTGTTGTTAGATCTTGTAAGTGAGCGATTGCCCGCTCCTTAATCATTTTTTTATCTTTTGGGTCGTTCAGGTCGAAGTTGGAGCATGAGATCACCTTTTGGGGCGCAATAACAATATTGGTTATCGTACCCATAATGGTTGCAATTACCATCCTTACATCTACTTTATTAAAGGTACCATCTTCAATTCCGCCGGTAATAATGCGGTCAATAAGCTGCATGTTGTGGCTCATGGCATCCTTAATTTTATCATACATTGCTGGTCTCTGGGTTAAAGAAAGCTCCCGGTGCATCATTTTATGAAATGCCGTGTTATTCAATATCCTGTTAACATAGCCTTCTATAACCCTGTGCAGTTTTTCCAATGCCGAAATCTTATCTTCATTGATGATTTTCAACTGAGAAGCAAAACCAGCAATACGCTCGTTCATAATCTCAACAAAAACTCCTTCTTTAGAACCGAAATAATAATTTATCATCGCCATATTCGCTCCAGATTCCTTCGCAATCTGCCGGGTGGAGGTACCTTCATACCCGGTTTCGCAAAACAGCTTTTCAGCTGCTTCCAGAATGGCCTGTCTTTTATCTACTTTTTCTGTTTTCATTTCTTTTTAACGGTACAAAATTAATCAAACGATTGATTAACTTCCAAATGTTTCTTCACTTCTTTTACATTATCTTGATAAAACCCAGATTTATTAGGTCGAATGCTTATTGAACGGGATTATTAAAACAGTAATTTTAAAAGCAAATTTTACTGAATTTGATCTTTAATTAGATTTGGCCAGATTGATTAAAATTTAAAATAAATATTAACTTTGCCTCCAAATAACAGAAAACATGAGTGTACAACAGAACAGCAGCAATAATTTCAACTGGTTATATTATGCTTTAGGTTTATTCTTCGGGGTGCTAACCGGAGCAATTATTACGCAAAACTATATTTTTGCTTTATTAGGTGGTGTTTTAGGTTTGTTAACAGCAGGCTTATTTTTAAACGCTATCGTAAAAGGAAGAAAATACTAATTTTAGCACCTTTAACCAGATCTTAGGGATCCAGAATAATTAAGCGATATAGCTTTAGTATTTTACAACAAAAGTAAAATCATAACTACTCATCGCGAATGAAAACAAAAGCCTAAAAATGAGAAATATCTTCATTATTGTTTTCGCTCTTTTTTGCTTTAATGCTAAGGCCCAACAAAGTGCTTCTGCTGAAGTTAAATTTCCTGCTGCAGATCCAAGTCCGGCAGATATTGTCTATTTTCCGCTAAATGCCCCTAAAGCAAAGGCCGGAGATCCGACAAAACCAGTGATAAAAATTGTTTACTCGCGTCCACAAAAAAAAGGCCGTGATATTTTTGGTGTTCTGGAGCAATATGGTAAGGTATGGCGTTTTGGAGCCAATGAAAGTACTGAAGTACGTTTCTTCAAAAAAGTAAACATTGGTGGCAAAAAAATTAAACCGGGAACCTATAGCCTGTTTGCCATTCCAAACAAAGATTCGTGGACAATTATTGTGAATAGCGAAACAGACAAATGGGGTGCTTTCACCTACAACCAGGCTAAAGATATTGTTCGCGTAAATGTTCCTGTGAAAACCTTGTCTAAGCCGATTGAATACTTCTCTTTAACCTTTACAGAAATTAACGGGGGAGCCAACCTGATTATGGGCTGGGACAGAACCCAGGTAGAATTACCAATTACTTTTTAAGTAAAAACGCAATAAAAATATAAGTCCCGACAATAGCAGCCGGGACTTTTTGTTTAAATCGGTTTTTTATCTTCCTACGATTACCAATAGCATGTAAAGGCAAATAAACATAAGTTCTACCAAAGAATACCCTTCTTTTGAGCAATATTTTAAACGTTGCCCATGTACGGATCGGTTTGTGTTATTTCTCCGGTTTCTATTTTACCTGCATAACGGTGTTTAAATGTCGGATTTCCTTTCTCTACCATACTGAAATCGTACCAATTCGCATTTTTGGCCAGGTTAAACGAAATATTTGCATTAGATTTTGGCCTGATGTTTACTGTTTGACTTCCCGATTTATATTTGTTGTCTAAAATTTGAAGTGTAACCAGGCTGGTACCTGTATTTTCAATAGCAAAAACCAATTTACCTGTAAGCTTTTTGCTTATCAAACCAGCGTGCTCCGGGTATACCTTAACAATAATGGAAGGATTTTTTTTGCTACCTGCAAAATTCCTGTAAAAACCATTCGGACCATTTACGGTAAGATCATAAATTTCATCATCGAAATCATCCAGATTAATAGTATCTTTTAATACATCACCGGCTTTTACCGCATAGGCCCATGATTTACCCTTAACACCTTTAAACCTGGCAATCGTATTCATGTTAAAAGGTGCACCAACCGTTTCAAATTCGCTGCCAAATAAAGTTTTTACCGATTGAAAAGTAAGTACAATTTCATGATTGATTAAATTTGCATCAACCGTTAAGTGATAGGGCAATGCACAGGCATGTTTAGTGCCATTTTCCTGCCTGGGGGCATGACTGGAAGTTTCACGTGAAAAGGACTCAAATTTATTGATTTTATCTATTTCCGTTTTATTCAATGCAGTGGGACCAACCTGGGCAGGCTTGTTTCTTGCGTTACCAATATTGGCTACCACAACATCGCGTTTTAAAGGTTCGGGAGATTTAATTTCTTCTCCATGATATGGTCTGAAAACGGAGGTTAAATCTCCGCAAATATTCCTTCGCCAATCGCTGATGTTATTGCTTTTTATCGTTTTGCCTGTCTTCTTCGCCAGCCATTTTTCCATAAACATGATTGATGACGTATGATCAAAAACCTGCGAGTTTACAAAACCACCTTTGCTCCATGGGGAGGCAATGATCAATGGAACACGGTAACCCAAACCTATCGGACTTCCTTTTCTCGCTTCAAAATCAGTAGCATAATTTATACCTTCGGATGTTTTTCCACTGCCTGGATCATCAGGATTCGGAACTACAAAAGGTGGCTGGTGATCAAAATAGCCGTCATTTTCATCGTAGGTTAAAACAAAAATTGTCTTCTTCCAAACTTCAGGGTTTTTGGTTAAGATATCCAGTGCTTCACTTACATACCAGGTTCCATATAATGGCGAACTGGTGTGGTCAGAAAAACGTTGAGGGGCTACCAACCATGAAACAGTTGGTAATTTTCCACTATCCACATCCTTTCTGAACTGGTGAAAAATATCTCCTTTTGGAATATTTATGGTTTCCGATTCTCCCTGATCATTTTTGAATGTGAAGGGTTCGAGTTCTAAGTAATCTTTTTGAGAAATATTGGTGGTAAAGGCTTTATCAATTAGATTTTTTTCTCTTTGCGATAGTTTATCGTATTTAGCTTGTACCTCTTTTGCAGTTAACGCTGGTTTAACCGTATTATCGCCATTTTTTCTGAAATAAGCCGATAACTTAACATTGTGCCGGCTCACATATTCTACAGGATTATCACCGTAATTTCCCAACCAATCATCTATTTCACCCTCCGGAAGTTTTGATGTCCAAAGTTCATTTTGGTAAATGCGCCAATCGATGCCATTATCCTCTAACGTTTCCTGAAAAGTTGGCCAATCTACGAATACATTATTCTGAGATTCTGCCTGGTCGTTGTTCACCACTGCAATCCGATTGGCACTTTTTTCTCCGCGAATAGTACCTGTAAAAAAGAATAGTCTGTTAGGCGTTGTTCCGGTCAATGATGAGCAAAAATGCTGATCACAAATGGTAAAAGCATCGGCCATGGCATAATAAAAAGGAATATCATTCCGGTCATAATATGCCAGGGTCATTGGTGTTTTAACAGGCAGCCATTTATCGTAACGGCCACCGTTGCGCGCCGCTACCTGATCGTTCCATGAGTGTGGTAAGCCACCCTGCCAGGTAATTTTTGTTTTATTAATGTCGACATGAAAGGGGGCATAAGTATAACCCTGTCCATCTTTTTGTAGCCAAACTTTATTGCCATCGGGCTGAATGTGCGGGTGTGGATCGTTAAATCCGCGTACACCCTTCATTGTACCGAACATATGATCAAAAGAACGGTTTTCCTGCATCAGAAAAACAATGTGTTCCGCATCATAAAATGTACTGCCTGGTTCAGGGTTTATGGCCATCGCTTTTAATACCGAACTGGGTAAATTGCTGGCGATGCCCGTAGCTCCGGCAAACAAAGCCGCTTTTTTTAGAAATTCTCTACGCGAGTCCATAAAATTTAACAATTATAGCTTAGATACTGCATTTCTAGTTTTCAATTAGCACTTTTCAGTTGACAGTTTGCAATTCAGTTAACCGAACAATAGATAATGAACTATTAAATTACTTCTGAAACACCCTTACATAATCCACTTTCATTGTGGCAGGGAAAGCAGCATCGTCCACTCCGTTTTTTCCGCCCCAATTGCCGCCTACAGCCACATTTAAAATCAGGTGGAAGTTCTGATCAAATGGCCAGTCGCCAGGCCCATTTTTGGTATTTTTAAAAGTGAGGTATTTTTGATCGTCGATAAAGAAATCGATATGATCGATAAACCATTCTATCGCATAAACGTGGTATGCAGTATACGGATTATTAACCTTTAGGGCCTTACCTACCTGTGTATGAATTACATGGTTGAATTTTTCAGTGTGTACGGTTCCATGAACGCTGTCAGGATCGTAACCTACATGTTCCATAATATCGATTTCGCCACTCTTGGGCCAGCTACCATATTTCGAATCCGTTGGAAGCGCCCATATGGCAGGCCACAAGCCTCTGCCTTTAGGTAACATTGCACGGACTTCAACCCTACCGTATTTGAAATCGAATTTATTTTTGGTTACCAACCTCGCTGAAGTGTAGTTCCTGTTTTCCTTATCAGCTTTTAGCGCTATAATATTCAGGTTTCCTTTTTTAACAACTGCATTTGCAGTATCGGCATCGGTATAATATTGCAGCTCGTTATTCCCCCAGCCTCTGCCACCTACATCGTAGCCCCAGTTTTTAGTTAAAGGCAATCCGGCATCGTCAAATTCATCTGCCCATTTTAACTTCCATCCCTGGGCAAACGGTGTTTTTTTAATCTCGTCAAAAAGCAATTCAGGCTCGTTGGTGGTAATGTATTCTACATTGTGGGCCAATAACCACTGCATTTCAGGCACCGTATTTACCGTCCATGCATTTACCGTTAAACCCAATTTTTGCGCATTTTCAATCCAATTATCTTTTTGGTAAACACTATAATGGTAATCAACACCCGTTAATTTATCTGCCTTCATCTGCTCAGCACTAATTTCACCTTTTAAATAAGCAACTTTTGCATTTGGCAATAAAGTTAAAATGCGTTTGCAGTAATCGTAATCAAAGCTGATGTATTCAACCCAATCAGTTACTTTTAGTTTCTTAGCCATTTCTATGCATTTATTAGTTACCTCGATACCACGTTCTTTGCTGATCAATGAGGGTTTTATTTCCAAAATCAGTTTGGTGGTTTTCTGTTTTTTACCTGCTAATAAATAAGCTTCCAATGTTGGAATTTTTTCACCATTGCTCATGGTTTTGGTCAACAGATCTGCATAATTTACCTTCTCGATGGTTAAACCCTGAAACTCGGGATCGTGGTTAACCACCAGAATATTATCTGCCGTCATCCATACGTCGAATTCCGAACCATAACAACCCAGTTTTACGGCTTCATTTAATGAAGCAATGGAATTTTGAGGAAAATTGTTTTTCTTCCACGCACCACGGTGAGCAATTACCTGATTTTTATTCCAGTTAAATTTCTGGCCGAAAGAAGCAGTAAAAAAGAATAACATTAGTGTAGAAATAAGAATTCGTTTCATATGGGCATGATTATACAAAAAGCCAAAAGTAGATTTTTATCAGAATACTCGTTTAAAATCTATGTAACCTTTGTATTAATATAACAAGATAAAGATTTTCAAATTAACGCGTGTTTAATGTGATCATAATTTGTTGCAGAAACCTTGGTCGCATGCTTCCTTTTATAAAAACGATGTTTTTGGAGCGCTAAGCTGGTACGGCTATTAAAGGTTTTTTCCGTAATACACCTTATCCTTTCACCGTGCTACAGGGATGCCGCTACGTTCGGGGCTAAAAACTTCTGATCTTCAAGAAAGAACCCCATTCTTACATTTACTATTTCAAACCCAGGCCTGAGTTCAATATCCTTTTTTATTAAAGCTTACCTGGATAATAAACAATTTGAAATAAACGCGTTACCGTAAATACTTTCCTTTTAATTGACTGGAACAATTTTTACATTTACGGAGATATGGTGAGCAATAATTACAACGATTTGTTGCGGAAGATAGATGAGTTTATCCGCAAGTTTTACCTGAATAAAATTTTGCGGGGCAGCATTTATGCAGCGGCCATACTTCTGGCCCTGTATCTCATTGTTTTTTTAAGCCTTTATTACCTGAACCCAACAGCTGGCTTTAAAACCTTTGTATTTTTTGCTTATCTGCTTACAGGTGTATTGCTGGTCGGCTTTTTAATTGTTAAGCCACTGCTTGCCATGCTAAAATTAGGCAAACACCTTACTTTGGATGAAGCATCGGTTATCATCGGAAATCACTTTTCCGATATTAAGGATAAATTATTGAATACGCTGCAGCTTCATCATTTAGCGGAGAAAAATCCTGAAAATAACCGCCTTATTATGGCCAGCATTGATCAAAAGATTATTGAACTCAGGCCCGTTCCATTTTACACGGCAGTTAAGATTAACGATAACCGGAAATATTTAAAATATCTTTTTGTCCCCCTATCCATCATCCTGCTCATTGCCATTATAGCGCCCACAATTTTACGCGACGGTACAAACAGTTTCTTTCGGTACGATGAATATATTGCCCCAAAAGCGCCATTCAGCTTTACCATTTTAAATAAAAGTTTAACCCCTACACAAGGTGATGATTTAACACTGAACCTAAAACTGACCGGTGATGAACTTCCTGCAGAGATTTATGTAGAAGATGGCAAGAACACCTATAAATTGGAAAAAGAAAGCATTAACAAGTTTAATTATAGTATCAAAAATATCCAGAATGATAAAAAATTGATTTTCAAAGGCGGTGGTTTTAGTTCTGCCGTGTTTACCGTTACCGTTAAACCTCGCCCGGAATTGCTCAATGCCACAGCTACATTAAATTATCCTGCTTATTTGGGCAAAAATACAGAATCGGTTGATAATGTAGGAGATCTGCTCCTTCCCGAAGGTACCAAAGTAACGTGGAGCTTAAAGACTGAAAAAAGCGACCAGGTCCTGTTTATGCTTAATGGAGCCGAAAACCTGCTTAAAATCAATAATGATGTGGCTCATTTTAGGGCTACTATCAAAAACAATTCAAGATATAACATCATCCCAAAAAATCAATATGTTACCATAAGAGATTCTCTTTCGCATCAGATTACGGTATTCAAAGATCAGGCTCCACAGATTAATGTAGAAGAAAAGCAGGATTCTCTTAGCAACAAAGTATTATATTTTAGCGGACAGGTAACTGATGATTACGGATTTAGCCGCTTGAGCTTTAAATACAACCTCAGAGAAAATAACCGTATTGTTGGTACCGTTACCAAAAACATTGCCATTAAAAGTAATGCGACTTCAAATATTTTTTTTTATTTCTGGGATTTAAAAGTTGTTGCCGCCAAACCTGGTCAGGAAATTGAATATTATTTTGAAGTAGCCGATAATGATGGCGTAAATGGTGCCAAGGTTACACGATCTGAAATTAAAACCTTTAAACAGCCAACTAAAAAAGAATCTGCCGAACAGGTAAATGCAAGCAATCAGGCGCTAAAGCAGAAAGTGCAATCGGCCATACGCCTGGCCAACACGATCGAAAAAGAAAGCAAAAAAGTAGCCGAAAGCCTTATTGATAAAAAACAGATATCTTTTGAAGATAAAAAACAGATTGAAGCCCTTCTAGATAAACAGAAGCAACTGGATGAGGCCATGAAGGAGATTAAAGCGCAAAATGATAAAAATATCCAGCAACAACAGGATCAAAAACAGACAGAAGAACTTATAGAAAAACAAAAACAGATCAAAGACTTGTTTGACCATGTATTGGATGACAAAACAAAAGAACTTTTGCAAAAACTTCAGGCCCTGATGAATGAGAAAAATAAAGATCAGACGCAGAATGAACTGTCAAAAATGCAATTGGACAATAAAACCCTTAAAAACGAACTTGACAGGATTTTAGAGCTTTATAAACAGCTGGAATTTGAGCAGAATCTGCAAAATGACATTGACCGGCTAAATGAGTTGGCAAAACAACAAAAAGAACTTTCACAGCAAACAAAAGATAAAAAGCAAGATTATGAATCTTTAAAGCAGAAACAGGATGCACTAAATAAGGAGATGAAAGACCTGAAGGATGACCTGAAAAAACTGGAAGAAAAAAATAAATCCTTAGACCGGCCAAATCCTTTCGAAAACCCGGAAAAGGAGATTCAGGATATACAAAAAGATCAGCAAGACAGTAAAGATGCCCTGGATAAAAAAGACGCTAAAAGTGGAAGCCAGAAGCAGCAAAAAGCAGGTGAGCAGATGGAAAAACTTTCTAAAAAGATGAGTGAAATGCAGCAGCAGGGCGAAGAAATGGAGAATAACCTGAATGCTAAGGAACTGAGACGACTACTTGAAAACCTGCTGACCACTTCTTTTGATCAGGAAAAAGTAATGCTCGCTTTAAAGAAAATGTCTGCAACTGACCCATCTTATACCAGCAACGTTCAAAAACAACGAAGCATTAAAGATAATCTTAAAACCATTTCTGACAGTTTGTATAGTTTAAGTAAACGCGTTCCGCAGATAGAATCCACTGTTAACGAGGAAATGAATAAAATTAATTTTAACCTTGATAAAAGCTTAGAAAATCTAGGCGACAGAAGAACAGCGGAAGCTAACCGTTTCCAGCAATTTACCATGACTTCTATCAATAATTTAACTTTAATGTTAAGCGAAGCACTAAGTCAATTGCAAAATATGCAGAAAAACAGCAAAGGCGGTAGTGGGAAAAAACAAAAGCAGGGTATGAAACAACTGTCGCAAATGCAGGAACAACTAAATAAGAGCATGCAAAAGGCTCGTGAACAGCTGCAAAAACAAGGCGGTAATCAAGGTACGGTTGGTAAAGGACAAATGAGCCAGGAATTTGGTAAAATGGCTCAGCAACAACAAATGATCCGTCAGGCTTTAGAAAAACTTAACCGTGAAGAAAATAAAGACGGCACCGGTAAGTTGGGTAACCTAAATGAGGCCATTAAAGAAATGAAACAGACGGAGAGTGATCTGGTAAACAAACGTCTACAACAGGAAACCTTAAACCGACAAAAAGATCTCCTGACCAAATTGTTAGAAGCAGAGAAAGCAGAGCGCGATCAGGAAGAAGATTCGAAACGGGAAAGTAAGGCAGCAAAAGAGTTTCCTCCATCCTATCAAAAAATGCTGGATCAATTTAAAAAACAGCAGCAAAATGGCAGTGATATACTGCAGAAAATTCCTCCTGGTTTAAATTATTATTATAAAAATAAGATAGCAGAATATTTAAAATCGTTGAATGTAGAGCGATGATATGCTCGTCATCTCAATTGAAGAGCAGTCCCAACGTTAGGGAGAGACTAAGACAGAAAGATTTCTCCACTTCGTTGCACTCCGCTCGAAATGACGAAAATATATTTCTTAAATTTGCAGCCATTAAACACTACAGTATGCCTGCAATTTCTTTTTTTACCGAATCCATTAGCTATAGCCTTCCTCAAAAATTAAAAATTAAAAAATGGGTTAAAGCTACTATAGAAAAGGAAGGGTATCAATTGCAGGAACTTAATTTCATTTTTTGTAGTGATGAATATCTTTTAAGCATCAATCAACAATATTTAAATCACGATACCTATACGGATATCATTACCTTCGATAATTCTGAAGAAGAAAAACTAATCATAAGTGATATATTCATTAGTATTGAACGTGTAAAAGAAAATGCTAAAATCTATAAAACTTCAGCATTTGATGAGGTTTGCCGCATTATGATTCACGGAACTCTGCACCTATTGGGTTATAAAGACAAAGGAAAAGCTGCAAAAACCCTTATGACACAAAAGGAAGATGAATATTTGGCATATCGAAGTGAATTTGGATTAGTTTACCCCCCCCTCCCATTTTAATATCGTGCTGAATAATTTATTGTACAAAAACCAATAGCAATAACAAATAATTTAGCAAATTGAAAGGCCAAGAGGCATCGTCATTGCGAGAGGGCTTTTTCAGCCGACGAAGCAATCTTACAACGATCGCTACTAGCCGTGCGCATTAAGATTACTTCGTTCCTCGTAATGACGATTTTTCTATTGGAGTCTGTCAATGATAGCCCAGCGAAATCTTTACCTATAAATCTGAGTTCGATTATTAAATTGTCTCTCGTTAGCTTATATCCGTTATTTGATTAAGAGGCCGTCACCCTGAATTCATTTCAGGGTCTTTCCTGCTAAAAAGATGCTGAAACAAGTTCAGCATGACGAATCGGCCAGGTATGGGTCGTTTATAAGGAAGTATTTTAATTAAATAATTATCGAGTTCAGGTTATAAGTCATTTTTTTTACAAAATACGCCTATCTAGTTATTCTGTTCGTCTAAATGATACTGGTGTTCGTCGATAATTATACACTACTGGTATAATCCTGTGAACCTCTCTGCAACATTTCCCAATTATTAAAGTCTCATTTTAAAAGCAACGATATAATAACGGGCATAAGTCATTATTCTTAGCCATTATTCAAGATAAAGTTTAGTTTTAGAGTTGACTAGTCCTGAAATTTTGATACAGGATTAATAATAAATAAAGTTACAATTTTAGGTAGCAGCTAGTTCATTCTGGCTGCTATTTTTTTGTCC
>NZ_FOJM01000025.1 GCF_900111825.1 Pedobacter suwonensis | reverse complement strand
GAACGGTGATACGGTGCTATGGCCTAGCTATACGGAAATGCATGATGCCGCATTCTGCTCATTAATAGGTAATTACAAAATAACGTCAATGGTAGGGGTAATTTAATGGATAAAAATCGATGGCAATGGCTGCTAATTTAGCAAATTGAAAGGCCAAGAGGCATCGTCATTGCGAGAAGGCTTTTTCAGCCGACGGCTAGCCCCGACTTTTCGGGGAAGCAATCTTAAAACGATCGCTACTAGCGTGCGCATTAAGATTGCTTCGCTGCTCGCAATGACGATTTTTCTATTGGATTCTGTCAATGGTAGGGGTAATTTATTTAATAAAAATCAATTCGCAAAAAAAGATTGCTTCGTCGTTCCTCCTCGCAATGACGACTTTTTTACGGACTCTGTCTATAGTAGCTTTTCGAAAAAAAAGGTTTCTAAATGCTTTAAAGGCGTTTTGATACCGTTACTTGCTCAGGACAAGCTGAGTTCAACTTGACAAATTAGAGGTGAAATTTCAAATTTTATAAAGCTTCTTTTGTTTTTTTATAGCATTTTTAATGTAAGCAATTCAACAGACAGGGATTGGAAGTAATTTTTTTAAAATTTTCAAAAACCAAATGCTTAAGATTCCGTTTCTTCGACATGGAAACTTTTAAGAGGCTACTTTCAATTATTTTAGACGTATTTTTCATTTGTCTGGTCGTTAGCGCCATTCTCGGCATGACCTTAGCTAAACTGGCTTAATTTTTCATCTGATTTTTACAAACCATTACGTTATTTAATTTGCATGGAAAGTTTAGATTCATTTGAAAGGTTGCTGGCTATATTTTTTGCCACCATTTTATTGCTTGGTTTCATTATCGGTACAGCCCTTTACCTGCTGGTATAAACCATGGCTTTTCAGGAGTTAATCCATTGGCGCTATTTCAGGCTGTCGAATTCGATGAACTCATATTCCGGCGAGCTCTCCAGTAATTGCCGGAGGATAGCCCCATGACCGTTCCCGAATATGACCAGAATCCGGTCTTTCGGACTTTCGGTAATCTCCTGAAGGTTTCTAAAAATCCGCAGGTTCCGGCTGTACCAGTTTATGGCCAGGGCATCTGCACCTCTTTTATCATCTAACTTAAAATCACCTACAAGGTAAGCACCATGCATAAGCTGTTGATAGCGCTTCGAGTTTGTAAGTTTGAAGTATACTAACAAGGAAGTGTTAGCACGTAAACTGTCTTCAGCTTTATACCAATGTTCATACATTTTGGAGTAAGGGTCTTCACTTTTATAGTCATAATCTTTAAACAAAGCTTTAAAATACTCCGGATCGATTTTGCTCAATGCAGAAACCATTGAGTTATCATCAATTGAATAAATGGTATCCAGCTTCAGTTCAGTTGCCAGCCGCATACCAAGCTGGTAGCGTTCATCCCGCTCCGCCCTGTAGGCTCCGTTTTTGTATGCTTTTAATTTCTGTGTCGCTTTCCATTCAGGAAAAGCCTCAATTGCGATTTTTGTTGGCCTGAATTTTTTGATATAGTTTACCAGATCAGTAAGTTCTTTTTGCCTGGATGCCGAAAGTACATCCACTTGATCATCGTTTGCGGTTACATGGGCATCTAATCCGGGATAGTGAAAATGAAAAGTCCCGACAAATAACACTTTTGCGCTTTGTTGAGGGAAATATGATTTTGTTGAAGATAAATTTTGATTGTGCTGTGCAAAAACGGATGAAATACCAATCAGCGATGGAATAATTAAGGCTGCCAGCCGGCTAAAAATTGTTTTTTTCATATTGTTGTAATGGATTTGTGTATAAGACAGGTATTGGTTATCAATGTTGCATTACCAATACATCATCTTGATATAAACCTTTTGCGTTTGGTGTAAATTTAAATAACCACTCACTACCTCCGTAAAGGATATCTGGAAAAACCATTTTACCAACATCGGTTAGCGCTTGCTTTAATGTATTTTATGCGTCTTGGTTTTATATCATCTTCTAAATAAATTACACCAGCTTTGTTTTTTATTTAAAACTTCAACATGTCTTCAGTATCTTATACCATATTTGTTTATCATGAAGATTCTGATTATTGAAGATGAGCCGGGTTTGCAACAAAGTATTGTGCAATACCTGATGTCTGAAGGCAACCAATGCAGTATGGCTTCAACTTATGCGCAGGCGCTTGAGCGCCTGGGGTTATACGATTATGATTGCATTCTGCTTGATCTTGGTTTGCCGGATGGAGAAGGACTTCAGTTATTAAACTATTTAAAAAGACTGAACCGGACAGAGGGCGTAATCATCATTTCGGCGAGAAATTCGATTGATCAAAAAATAGAAGGTTTGCGTTTGGGGGCTGATGATTACCTGACCAAGCCTTTCCATCTTTCTGAACTTAATGCCAGGATACTTGCTGTTGTACGCCGGAAAAGTGCGCATGGAGAACGCCATATCGAGTTTAAAGAAATTCGCATTGATTTAGATGCCAAGGAGGTTCTGGTGAAAGGTAAATTGGTTTACCTGACCAAAAAAGAGTTTGATCTCCTGCTTTATTTCGTTGCCAATAAAGGAAAAGTAATTTCTAAATCGGCGGCGGTGGAGCATATTTGGGGTGATGATTCAGACATGGCAGATAGTTTCGATTTCATTTATACCCATATCAAAAACATCAGAAAAAAATTAACTGATGCCGGGAGTGGCGATTATTTTCAATCCGTATATGGCGTGGGTTATAAATTTATGGAAATATGAAGTTGTTTACCAGGTATAATATCATATTGATGGCGATCAGCCTTTTCGGGTTGCTGTTGATTGGTTCTCTTTTTTACCGGTTGCTGGGTTATTACCTGGATAAACAGATTGATCATGATCTGGTAGAAGAGATTATGGAAGTAAAAGAATATGCTTCAAAAGGAAATTTTTATCAGCCGCACGAATTTGAGGATCTGGTTGTTCAATACAAAAAAATAAAAAAAGCCAATCCTTCCAGCAGCTATGCTGATACCATTTTTTATAATCCTGTAAAGCATCATACGGAAACAGCAAGATACCTTAAAACAGAACTTGAACTGTTGGGCCAGCCCTATCAGATCCTGGTCATCGCCTCAAAATCTGAACGCCAGGAGCAGATCCAGAACATCTGCCTAATCATTCTCGTCCCCGTGATGCTGCTTTTTGCTTTGGTTTTGCTGGTGAACCGGATTTTGCTTAAGAAAATCTGGACGCCATTTGAACAGCTGCTTAAAAATATTACGGCATTCAATATTAATCATGAAGTGCCCTATCAGCCGGTAGAAATGCCTGTTGCCGAATTCAGGCAGCTGAATAAAGTATTGGTGGAGCTTTCGGGTAAAGTTAAATCAGACTATAATGAGATCAAGCTATTTACCGAAAATGCATCTCATGAGATGATGACACCCCTCGCTGTGATCAATTCAAAGCTTGATAATATGCTTCAGTCAAATGTTTTGGAGAAAGAGCACGGAGAAACGCTAGTTGAATTATATAAGGCTACCTCTCGCTTAACAAAGCTTAATCAATCTTTGCTGCTTTTGGTTAAAATTGATAATAATTTGCTCCAGGATAAAGAAAAAATTAACCTGAAGTCGCTTATCGAAGAAAAATACGTTTACTTTCAGGAACTTATCAATGGCCGGAACATACATGTGGAATCTGTTTTAGCCGATGTAAGCATTTATGCAAACCAGCAACTTCTGGAGATATTAATCAACAATTTATTTAGTAATGTTATCCGGCATAATTATGATGGAGGGCAGGTTGAGATTCGTTTAGACCCGGAGAAAATTGTATTTGCCAATACCGGCCATAATCCGGCGCTCGATCCCGAAAAAATATTTGATCGTTTTTATAAAGATCATGCTTCTGAAGGTACAGGCCTGGGGCTTGCTATACTTAAGCAGATCTGTAACCGGCAGCACTTCCTGTTGAATTATACCTATCATCACGACTTGCATACTTTTATTATTACCTTTAAACATTAAGTTAATATGGCTATTATCGAACCAATCAATCAGGAAATCGGAGAAATCAATACCGGAAAGAAATACCCGGCCAGCCTGCGCTTTTGGCACTGGGTAAATGTTATTGTGCTTTTCGGATCACTGTTTACGGTACTCATCAACGCTACGCTTTTCGATCATGCGCAACGCAGTTTTGTCAAAACAGCGCTAATGAATGCCGGCGCACCCGTAAGTGATAAGCAGGCAGGCGCGGTAACACATGGACTTGAGGACCAGGTTTGGGGCATCCACATCTACTTTGGCTATGCCCTTGCTACGCTTTTTTTATTCAGGTTGATTGCTGAATTTTTTCTGCCTGCTGCCCAGAGAATTTCTCCAAAAATTAAAAAAGCTTACCTGGCTTATTTTATCTTAAAAAAAGAACGGGAGGCAGCAAAGCACGAATTGGTAGTAAAAGGGCTTTATCTGGTTTTTTATATTTTGTTAGCGATTATGGTGGTTACAGGCTTATTGCTGGCCTTTGAAGATTATACCGGCATTCCCAGAAACATGAATCACAGCATCAAGGAATTCCATGGCTTTTGCATGTACCTGATCCTTGGCTTTATTTTTATTCATTTGGCGGGCATTTTTCTGGCCGAACGAAAAGATGGAAAAGGAATTGTTTCAGATATGATCAACGGGGGGTGAGCAACATCACATGATGACAGACATTATTTTTTAAAAAATGAGAAAGTCCCATAAAGAAGAACATCTAAAAAGTTCCGCATTTATTTCTGATATCGTGATCGGGATGAGTGACGGGCTTACTGTACCTTTTTGCACTTGCCGCAGGTTTAAGTGCTGCAGTAAGTAGCAATTCGATCATCATTACGGCCGGTATTGCCGAGATCATTGCAGGTTGTATTGCCATGGGGCTGGGCGGCTATCTGTCTGGCAAGACTGAACAGGAACATTATGAGAGCGAGCTGAGGCGGGAATACCTGGAGGTTGAAAAAGTTCCGGAGATGGAAAAGAAAGAGGTTAAAGAAATCTTTGCCGCATACGGACTGGATCATCACGCACAAGATCTTTTGGTGGATCAATTGAGTAAAAACAAAGACCAATGGGTAGACTTTATGATGAAATTTGAACTTGGCCTTGAAAAACCGGATATCAACAGGGCCAGAAACAGTGCGCTTACCATAGGTTTATCTTACTGTGTGGGCGGCATGTTACCCTTATCTGCTTATTTTTTTACGTCAAAACCACAGGATGGACTGCTGTTATCTGCCTTACTCACTACCATTTGTTTGTTCGTATTTGGCTATTTTAAAAGCAAGTTAACCGGTCAGCCAGCAGTTAAGGGTGCTTTCAAAGTTACCGCTATCGGGCTCATTGCGGCAGGTGCGGCCTTTTTGATTGCGAGATGGATTGCATAAGCTTTTTTGCATTTTTTTAGGTTTATTTTTAACAGATGTTTAACAATTTTCTTTCAGAACTTCAGAATGTCTTCAGACTTGATTTATTTTTTTGTTAAAAGATCAACCTTCTGATTTTGTTATTGTGCAAAATAGAAAGTTGAGGACATACTTAAATCAGAAGTTTTTATAGGAACAATTTTACAAAGATTTTTCAAGCTGTATTTATTGATCATAAAAGCCTGGCTATAATGCCACTGTTGGATCATCTTATCGTATTGCTGATTTAATTATAAAAGAAGAATGAAATTACTTTTTGTTGCCCTATTGGGGCTGTTTACCATTCCTGCATTATGGATGGAAAACTTTTCAGAAGCACAACAGCAGGCTAAAGCCACGCATAAACAGATTTTAATTAATTTTTCGGGCTCAGATTGGTGCGGCCCATGTATCCGCCTGCGCAAAGAAATTCTCGAATCTGAACGTTTTGAGCAATATGCAGATCAGAACCTGATTTTGGTAAGGGCAGATTTTCCAAGGCAGAAGAAAAACCAGCTGACAAAAGAGCAGGTTAAACTTAACGAGGCATTGGCCGAGGTTTACAATAAGGATGGTAAATTTCCATATACGCTTCTTGTTGACGAAGATGGAAAGGTGCTTAAAACCTGGGATGGATTTCCTAACGAAAGTCCTGAAGCATTTGTATCTGAGTTGGATAAGCTAAAGAAATAACCTAAACAAGATGGCTAAACCTGTTTCTGTAAACCGGATACTAAAACTCATGGGAAACCGGTTTGAGTTTACGGTAATTGCTGAGCATGAGCAGGAGGGGAATGCAGCGATAGATTCGGCAATAAAAGAAGTGCAGCGGATAGAACAGCTGCTTACTACTTACAGCGAACTTAGCCAAACGAGTTTGATAAACAGGCACGCGGGTTTAAAGCCGGTAACGGTTGATGAAGAAGTGATTAACCTGATCGAGCGCTCAATAAGGATCTCTGAAATTACCGACGGCGCTTTTGACATTACCTATGGCTCTATAGATAAAAGATTGTGGAATTTTGATCAGCGTATGACGAGTCTTCCTGATGAAGAAACTGCACTCAAATCTGTCGGATTAATTGATTATCGGAATGTGATCATTGATAAAAAGCAATCAACTGTACTGTTGAAAAATAAAGGAATGAGGATCGGCTTTGGTGGTATTGGAAAGGGCTATGCAGCCGATAGGGCAAAATTAGTGCTGCAACAACTGGGTATTAGAAGCGGAATTGTAAATGCAGCCGGCGATTTGACCACATGGGGTACGCAAATAGGCGGCCACGCTTGGACAGTTGGCATTGCCGATCCTGAACAAACCGACAGGCCGTTTTCTGCACTGAAGATCAGTGATATGGCGATTGCAACTTCGGGTAGTTATGAAAAATATGCGACCATTAATGGGAAGCGTTACTCGCATACCATTGATCCTAAAACCGGACTTCCGGTAAGCGGGGTGAAAAGTGTCAGCATTATTTGCCCGAGTGCTGAACTGGCCGATGCACTTGCCACACCTGTTGTGGTAATGGGGGTAAAGGTGGGGCTCGAACTTATTAACCAGATTAAACAAGTAGCCTGTATTGTTATTGATGATGATGATCGGGTTTTTACCACAAAAAATATTAATGTGATATAATATGAAACCGTCATGATTTTACCAAAACCCGAACGGGAATGAATATTTAAAATCATGATCGCTTCATCACCTTTAAACCGAGCTTGCGAGCTCGTTGATACCATAAAAAACATAAACTATCGTCAATAAAATAAATCATAGATAGATGAAAATTTCCAGAATTTTCCTTGCAACGGTTAGCGCTGTTTCACTAATCAGTATGCTCAGTGCCTGCAGTAGCGTAAAGCCTTATCAAAAAAATAAGATTAACGATGCCGATATGACCCTATCGGCCAGAAAGGTGCAGAAATTTGAACAGAGTTTTCAGCTTTACCGCGAAGGTGCATCTGGTGCCAACGGTGGCAAAAGCGGTGGAGGTTGCGGCTGTAATTAATGAATGATCGGAAATGAAAAAAATATATCTCCATGTGCTCTTTATGTATTTCGGTATATTAGGCACTTATGCACAAAGCAGACCGGAACCGGCAAAAGTAGATAGCAGCAAATATCAGTCGAGAAAGCTAAAAGTAGATGAAATCAATCTGGTTTCGGCTTATTATCATCAGAACGGCAATAATTCTGCGGTAACCGGTGGTATCGGTACCGAGAAACTGAGTGATTTTGCGAATACTATCGACCTTCAAATGTCTAAGTTCAACAAAAGAGGCAAAAAAAATACTTTTCTTTTTGAGCTCGGTGTTGATCATTATACCTCGGCTTCTTCAGATAAAATTGATCCGAATACTATTTCTTCTGCTTCTTCTGCAGATACCCGTATTTATCCGTCACTAAACTGGACACATTCGAACGAAGAGACCGGTAATTCATTCGGTTTTACAGGTTCTTACTCAACGGAATTTGATTACCAGTCGCTTGGGGCAGCCTTTAATTTAACCCGCCTGTCAAAAGATAAAAATACCCAGTTTGATTTTAAACTGCAGGCATTTTTAGATCAGTGGACAGTGATCCTCCCGATAGAGTTACGAACGGGCAATACGGGCAGGGGGCATGAACAGTACGATACCGCACCAAGAAATTCGTTCAGTACATCTTTTTCCTTGTCTCAGGTTATCAGCCAAAAGTTTCAGGCCGCTTTGATTTTGGAGCCATCTTATCAGAAGGGATTACTGGCGACTAAATATCAGCGTAATTATTTTACGGATGGTTCGCTCCGCGCTGAAACATTACCCGATAAGCGTTATAAACTTCCTATAGGCTTACGCATGAACTATTTCCTGGATGATCATTTTGTAATTCGTACTTTTTACCGTTACTATATGGATAACTGGGGCATCAGGGCGCATACAGCTGAACTTGAAATACCGGTGAAGATCAATTCTTTCTTTTCGATCAGTCCTTTCTACCGGTATAATAACCAGGTGGGTACCAAATATTTTGCACCTTACGGGCAGCATGCTCCATCTGAACAATATTTTACCAGTGATTATGATCTATCTACACTAACAAGCGACTTTTATGGTGCAGGTATTCGTTTTGCCCCGCCCAAAGGTGTTTTTGGCTGGCAAAGACTTAACATGCTGGAGTTGAGATATGGGCATTATTCGCGATCGACAAGTTTGGTTTCCAATATCCTATCGCTAAACCTTAAATTTAAGTAAGATGCTATCCGTAATAAAGAGCTATTCAGGTATTTAAATTCTTCTGACGGGTACATTGGGGCTGTATCAAAATAACAGATTTAGCACCGGTAAAAGAATTAAATCTGGCGGTGTCGTCGGGCATCTTAATGATTTGGTATAGAAGTACTTATTTTCTATACTATCGCATTAAGATTAGCTTCGCTGATCACTCCGCGGTTCCCGTTTTCACGTGAATGACGACCTTTCAAAATATATGCTGCCAAAAATCCAAAAATCATTTCTGATACAGCCTTTTTTTACTAAAGTTAACCTACATTCTTTTTTTAAAATAAAGACATTGTTGGCTAGCTCTTAATAAACGGTCGTTAACATTGCAAGAGTTTAGTTTTTTCCAGATGTAGATCTTTCAAACTTAGTATCCATCCGAAAATGCTTCACTGATTAAGTTAAGCAGGTCGTTACGGTTTGATTTTTTAAAGACCACATCATTGCACTTATTGAACAAAATAAATTCCTTTAAATGATGGATAAGCTTATCGATGGTTTTTTCGTCAGGCTCAACGGCTTCAAAATGGAGATTGTGGACGATCAATGTTTTCTTTTTCCGGTCGGCTTTGGCATCCATCCTGGCAATAAACCTTTCTCCGGCCAGAATAGGTAAAGAGAAATAGCCAAATTTTCGTTTCGGAGCTGGCACGAAGCACTCAATCTGATAATCGAAATCGAAAAATTCTTTTAAACGGGCACGAAATACGTTCAGGATATCAAAAGGCGAGAGGATGAAAACTTCGTCTTCTACACTAACATTAACATCTGCGCCAGAAAGCATATACAATGGTCCTTTTACACCCTCTACCTTTGCCGTTGTAACTTCTCCTGCCTGCAGCATCTTTTCCAGTTCTTTTTTTATCAGGTTGCCTTTTACGCGGCGGGCACGCCAGGCCATTTCTTTTACCGATGAAATGCCCAGTGCACCGAGGGTGCGTTTAATGATGTAACGTGCATAATCTTCGTCAGTAGGTTCGGTTTGGTCGGTGTCATGTGGTATTACATCCAAAGGAAGCTGGTAAACTTTTTGAAATGCGCTATTGCGGCTGATCATCAGTTTGCCTTCCAGGTAAAGCCTTTCTAATGCAACCTTTGCCGGGCGCCAATCCCACCAGCCCGAGCTGGCTTCTATACGGTCGTTCTCAAAATCGCCAACCATCACCGCCCCATCCCGCTCAACCTGATCTAGAATTTGTGTCATTAAATCCGATTGTGCTTTTGTTAAGGGGCTACCCTGCGTTGCAAATGCTTTTTTTACCGGAAGCGAAAATCGGAAATCGTGCATGGGCAGAAATCCTGCATCGGAAGTGAAATATTCGAAAACATCACCATCATTACATAAGGCTGCAAGCCATTCTGTTTGATAATCCGGAACCCGCGTAAACAGGGCATGATGGTGGGCACGTTCTACAACATAGTTGGTATCTAACTGTACATAACCCAAATGGTCAATTACACGGTTAACGGCCTCAATACCAGTGCCAAAATGCGCTTTTCCGGAGAGGCCTGCCGCATGTAAAATCATTCTCCGCGCCTGCGATCTGCTGAGTTCAATAGCTTCCATTGTGCTAAGATATTGATCATTTATCAGGCATCAAATATTGCTTAACCCTTTTTCGGTTTGGATAAATGTGCTATTGCCATCTCTCCATGTATCCTCCATTTAAGCTCCGAAATCAGCGTGGCTGTAAAAATCAATCCTCCGCCTATTAATAAGCGGGAGGTAATGGCTTCACCCAGCATAAAATGTGCGGCAATGGCACCAAAAACCGGTTCGAAAAGATAAATGATCGATACCCTTTCGGCGCTGATGTATTTTTGAGCAATGTTTGATATGGTATACATGTATGCAGTAGAAAATAACGCACAGAAAATGATACCGAACCAAAAAGTTTGCGTTTCGGGAATCCAGACCGTGTTGTTTTGAAAGGAGGCCAATAAAAAAGTGAAAAGCGCACAGGTGGCAAACATGGGGACTATGCTGGGTACAATATCACCTTCTTTCGATTTCTTTTCCACCTGAATTAAATATACGGCGAAACAGAAAGCCCCGGTAATGGTATACAAATCGCCGATACCAATACTCAATTTATCAGTAAGTGATATGACGAAAAGGCCAGTTAGCGCTACGCAGGCCGCAATCCATATTTTCAGCGGCGCAGCTTTTCGGTAAATCATCAGTTTGATTACAGGAATGATCACCACGGTTATGCCGGCTACAAAGGAACATTGCGATGCTGAAGTATGTGTAATACCGAGGGTTTGCAGGTAAATGCCCAATACAAGCGATATTGCAAGGCCCGCGCCCGTTTTCATCGTGTTTATATTAAGCTTCTTTACGTGCTTCCAGAAAATTACGGATAAAACCATCGTGGCTAAAAGGAAACGGTAGCATAAAAATAAAAGTGGCTGACCATGGCCAATCGCCAGTTTGGTAACCGAAAAAGAAATACCCCAGAAAGCGGTGCCCAGGACGAGTAAAATCAGGAAAAGGGTTCTTTTTTCCATTATAATGTCTTTAATTCGTTTGAATGATCCAGTTCTTTTTTCATTAACAGATCGGTTTGCTCATCGTTACCGAGCCAGAATGCATGTTTTCCAAAGGCTTTGAAGCCATTTTTTTCGTAAAACCGTAAAGCCCTGTGGTTTTCTTCCCATACCCCAAGCCACACCCATTTTGCCCCTTGTTCGCAGGCCATATCAATAGCTTTTTGATAAAGGGCCTGGGCTACTTTTTTGCCATGGAATACTTGTCGTACGTAAATCCGTTCAATTTCAATGGCATCTTCTATTTTTTCGTTTTGTGCTTCACCAGAATTAATTTTCAAATAAGCCACAACATTACCATCTACCATCGCAAAATAAAACTGCGAATCCCTGTTATTCAGTTCCGTTTTCAATTTCTCCTCCGAAAAACTTTTTTCCAGATAATCTTTCATATCGTCTTCCGTATTTACGCCGGCAAAAGCTTCATAAAATGTGCTTCTCCCAATTTCCTGGAGTTTTGGGATGTCGTTTGTGGTTACCTTTTCAATACTGATTTTCATGTTACGAATGTAATTAGTTGTTAAATGATTTAAAATGTTATTATTTCATTTATTAATGCATATTTTGCATTAATGGATCTCCAAAGAATCAAATATTTTTTAGCCCTTGCAGAGCAGCTTCATTATTGGAAAACTGCAGAGAAGGTTAACATTACGCAGTCAGCACTAAGTCGCCATATCCAATCGCTCTAAAATGAATTGGGCCTGCAGCTGTTTGAGCGTAATAAGCGTAATGTGAAACTTACGCCGGCAGGCAAATTCCTGAAAGAAAAGTGGGAAATCGAATTAAATGAACTGGAATATATCCATCAATTTGCTAAACAGCTCCATTTAGGCGAGCGTGGAACCATTACCATTGCACATCCCGATTCCATATCCGCTTCGCTCATGCCTGATATGCTGGCTAAGATCACACAGGTACTTCCCCGGCTTCAGATCAAGTTGGTACAGGTTTTATTTGAAAATCAACTGGATTTCTTAAAAAACTATAAGATTGACCTGGCCATCACGAGAGATATCAACAGCGAACCGGGGATCAGGGCGAAAAAACTGTATTCCGATCACCTTGCATTGGTGGTTCCGGTAGAACATCCTTTTAACGTGTTCGGAGATCTATCTACCGAAAGCCTGAAAAAGCAAAAATTTATACTGCCCACCAGAGATGAGGGAAGCAGTTACAGCGAGATCATCCAGGCATTATTTAAATTTTACGATTTTGTTCCGGATGTGTTTTTACACTCTGAATTTGGTTCTGCCATCATCGCATTGGTGAGAAAGGGCTTGGGCATAGCCATTTTACCCGACTCGTATATGCACCATCAAAGTCCTGGTTTGCGCTTCATCCCGCTGCCATTTAAAACAGACTTATGGATCAATTGGCGGGCAGACGATCATAATCCTGTGCTGGCCAATATTTTGAAGATTGTGTTTAAGTACTAACTAAATATTTTACTTAATTTTTTGATACCTATATGTTTAGAATTACAAGAAAAAAGAATTTTATTAAAATATGATGGAAATGCTTTAACTTTGATAAAAATTAGTCACTCTCAATAAGTAAGTAGAAATAAATAATAACAATTTAAATTAATCGTTGTTATTATTTTACACTTAAAAGAATTACCATGGGTAGCAATAACAATTCATACGGACAAAATAAAGCACATTATAACAGTGCTGTTTCGGCCAAAAATTCTTGTGTTAAAATCAATTCTACATCAAAATCAAATCTTGTACGTGTGACTTCCAATCAAATCAATAATGGACGTTCACAAGCATACAAGCACTTGATACCTTAATGTTTGATCATTCATATCCATTTACAAAACATTTTACCAACAAATTTCAAGGAGCTCAGTACTTAAAAGAGCGAACCACTTATATTTTTAAAACTCAGAAAGAAAAATATCATATAGAGGTTGAAGAGTATCTTTTTAATATTTATGTGTTGAAATTTTTTCCTGCGCGTTTAAAAAAACATCCAAGGAAATTCAATGTTCTCACTGGTGAAAATAAGATGGGTAAAATTGTGGCAACCTGTATACAGCTTATATTACAGATATTGAAAAGGAATCCTATAGCAAGCTTTGGTTTTTTAGGATCACATACCTTTGATCCAAAAAGGTCTTACGAGGAAAGTAAGGATTGTACAAAAAGATTTAAAATATATCGTTACGCTGTTTATAATCTTATTGGTGAAGCATATTTTAGCCATTTCATGGAAGAAAAAAACAGCACCTATTTATTGGTTAATAATAAACATGAAGATGTTGAGTTAATTAAGGAACAAGCCAATATCATGTTCGATACTATTTTTCCTTTACTAAGTTAGGATAATTATTATTCGCATTTAACTTTTTATCAATCACTTTCTTAATCAAAAAAATATTTTACTGCAGTATATAATTTACATTTTATAGGCAAAAAAAGCATCAAGTTTAAATAACTTTGTTTTTTATTGAAAAATCGGTGAATCGATTTATTTAAACCAAATAATTAAAATGCTTTTACTTATTCTCAACATTATTTTCTGTATCTCCTTTTTGGGTTTTGCCTATGTAAACCTTAATGATAACGACGCTTTTTTATGGGTGTCTATTTATTTAAGTGCTGCAATATGCTGTGGATTGGCTGCTGCCGGTAAGTATTATCCGTTTGCATATCTGTTTTTAACTGCTTTTTATTTGATTTACGCGGTCATCCTGTTTTTTGCAAAAGACGGCGTACGCGATTGGATCACTAAATACAGGCGCGAGAGCCTGGTGCAGAGTATGCAGGCTACTAAACCCTATATCGAACAAACAAGGGAATTTTTTGGCCTGTTGATTATTGCAGGAGCATTGCTGATCAACTATTTTGTTTCTGCAGGTATCACCGCATAATAGCTTTTTTTGACATAATTTATGAGAAATGAGCATATGAAGGCCGTGAATGAGATTATAGGGGCTGTTGTTAAAAATAACATCAGTGTAGCAGCCGAAAAGTGGCTGGAGGAATTTTCACAAGCTCAAGACCAAGCTACACTGTTGGCCAGGGCATTTGTGATGCTGCCCCGCAAAACGGGTAAATTACCGGTTGCTATTTCTGAGGAGCAGCAAGCAGTGCTGGATGCAGCCGGTTTTGGGTATATCAGCAGCTGGACAATAGACAGGCTCACCCGGGTGTGGCTGTTGGCAGGTTTGGATCCGGGAGATAAAGAACTTTTATTTTCCTCCGTTAACCCCTTATTTCTGTCGGCAGAAGTAAATGAAGCTGTGGCTCTATATTCGGCTCTTCCGTTTTTACCCCATCCCGAAATCTGGACGAAACGCTGTGCTGAAGGGATCAGGAGCAATATTGGTTCTGTACTCGAAGCCATTATGGAAAATAATCCTTATCCGGCAGCAAACCTGGATGAAGCTGCATGGAACCAGCTGGTGCTGAAAGCTTTTTTTACCGAGAAGAATATTAAACTGATAGTGGGTTTAGATCAACGCGCCAATCTGCTGCTTGCTTTAACGCTGGTAGATTACGCTCAGGAACGCTGGGCTGCGGGCAGGGAAGTACATCCACAGTTGTGGCGCCTGGTGGGTAGATTTATCAATCCTGAAATTTTTGAAACCCTTAAAACCGGTTTGCAGCATTATAACCAGATGGAACAACGCGCCATTGCGCTGGCCATTTCGCAGTCTGATTACCAACCGGCAAAAGATTATATCAATACTTTTCCGGAACTGAAATTGGCCCTGGCCGATGGAAGCTTAAACTGGAATTCATTTTAACCTATAAAAAATCTAAGATAAAGATATGTGTTGTAGCAGTTCAATAGAAAGAGATAAAGCCATGATGGGCGAGCCAGAAGCTTTCGATATCAGTGCGGTAAAGGGAATGAAATTCTTCGACCCACATGTGCATATGACTTCGAGAACAACAGACGATTATCAGGCTATGGCCGATGCTGGTGTTGTTGCTTTGATAGAACCCGCATTTTGGTTGGGCCAGCCCCGTACCGGATTGGATAGTTTTAGGGATTACTACAGCAGCCTGATTGGTTGGGAGCGTTTCCGTTCTTCTCAATTTGGCATTAAACACTATTGCACCATTGGTCTTAACTCCAGAGAGGCCAATAATGAAAGCCTGGCCGAACAGGTAATGGAAATCCTGCCTTTGTTTATTTATAAAGAAGGCGTGGTTGGTGTTGGCGAGATCGGTTTTGATGATCAGACTGCTGCCGAAGAAAAATATTACCGTTTGCAGCTGGAACTTGCTAAGGAAGCAGGTTTGCCTGTTCAGGTACATACCCCACACCGCGATAAGAAAAAGGGCACCCAGCGCAGCATGGATATTGCTTTGGAGCATGGCCTTGATCCTTATAGCGTGATTATCGATCACAATAATGAAGAAACGGTAAAAGAGGTATTAGACAGAGGTTTTTGGGCAGCTTTTACCATTTATCCTTTTACCAAAATGGGCAACGAGCGTATGGTAGAAATTGTAAAGCAATACGGTTCGGAGCGTATTATGGTCAATTCTGCTGCCGATTGGGGCATTAGCGACCCCCTGGCGGTACCGAAAACTGCCGCCCTGATGAAAATGCGTGGACTAAGCGATCAGGATATTCAATTGGTTACCTACAACAATGCCATAAAGGCTTTTGCACAGAGTGGACAACTTGATGAAAGCGATTTTAACGCACAGATAGACCTTACAGAGAAATTTGAAGGTAATACCATCTTAAGAGGCGGACAGCAGCCCAGACCAGATAAATCTTCTATCATTATTAGTTAAAGTATTGAAAAAATTAACTGTCTATCTGCGCATGATGCGCCCGGCCAACATCGTTACTTCAGTAGCCGATATTCTGGCAGGGATTGCCATTTCAGGGGTTTTAAGCATTGGCTTTCCCATTCCATGGCTGTCTATTATATTATTGGCTGCATCAACCGCCTGTTTATATGGCGGAGGGATCGTTTTTAACGATGTTTTTGATGCAGATCTGGATAAAATAGAACGTCCGGAACGGGCTATTCCCAGTGGCATAATCAGTTTACGGGATGCAACCTTATTGGGAGGCCTGCTACTGTTTGCAGGAATCGCTTTTGCGGCTTTAAATAGCCTGACCTCGGGATTATTGGCCCTTCTGGTAGCTGTTTTTGCCTTACTTTATAATAAATTTGGGAAACACCATTCCTTCTTCGGTCCGTTGAATATGGGCCTATGCCGTGGCTTTAACCTGTTGTTGGGTATAAGTATCGTGCCTGAAATGCTATCCAATCACTATCTGGCTATTATTCCTGTCATTTACATTTTTTCCATTACCATGACCAGCCGTGGCGAAGTTCATGGAGGCCGTGCTAAAAACTTATATTTGGCCGCGTTTCTATATGCTATAGTAATCTGTGCCATAGCTTATTTTGCATTTGTAAATGAAAGGTTGCTGCTGTCAATGCTATTCCTCGTGCCATTTGTCGTCATGATTTTCAGGCCGCTTATAAAAGCCATAAAAGAGCCTGTTGGCAAAAATATCGGTGGCGCAGTAAAAGCCGGCGTCATTTCACTTATTCTGATGGATGCTGCCTGGGCGGTAACCTTTGATGCTTTGATCCTGGCTTTTATCATAGCAGCGTTATTGCCTTTATCCATGTGGCTTTCTAAATTATTTGCCGTTACTTAACCATCAAACACAACTTCGCAATTGTTATGGAACATTTACACCAATCCTTTACTGTACAGTATCATTATAACGTTTTCTTCACCTCTTCGCTTTTTTCGCCTGAAAACGAATTGTTGAACAGTTTTTTGGTTAACTTAAATCCGGCTGCTGCAATAAAGAAAATTTTATTTGTTATTGATAAGGGGGTAGCAGATGCACACCCAGGACTTACTACGCAAATTAAAGCCTATTTTTTACAGCATCATCGAACTCAACTGGTTCAGGATATGCTGGTCATCCCGGGTGGAGAGCAGGTGAAAAATGACACGGGATATTTTGACCAGGTATTAGAAGCCATTAATACATATGGTATAGACAGGCATTCGTTTGTTGCGGCCATTGGTGGCGGGGCAGTACTAGATATGGTGGGTTATGCGGCTACCGTAGCACACCGGGGCATAAAACACATCAGGATTCCGAGTACCGTGCTTTCGCAGAACGATTCGGGTGTCGGGGTAAAAAACGGAATCAATTATTTCAATAAAAAGAACTTTCTGGGCACTTTTTCGCCACCCGTTGCTGTTTTTAACGATGAAGTGTTTTTAAATACTTTATCTGACCGCGATTGGCGTTCAGGTATTGCCGAAGCGGTTAAAGTGGCACTGATTAAAGATGCCGGATTTTTTGAATGG
This sequence comes from Pedobacter suwonensis, assembly GCF_900111825.1. Taxonomy (GTDB): domain Bacteria; phylum Bacteroidota; class Bacteroidia; order Sphingobacteriales; family Sphingobacteriaceae; genus Pedobacter; species Pedobacter suwonensis. The sequence continues at coordinate 30,171 of NZ_FOJM01000025.1, read as the reverse complement.
CTGGAAACAAACGCGGTTGCACTTGCAAATCGTGATACCGCCGCTATGAACTACCAGATCTGGAAATGTGCGAAATTACATATGGAACATATCCGCAGTGCCGATCCATTTGAGAACGGTTCGGCCCGTCCACTGGATTTTGGCCATTGGAGTGCACATAAACTGGAATACCTGACTAATTTTGAAGTGAGACACGGGGAGGCAGTTGCCATGGGCATTGCTTTAGATACCGTATATTCTAATTTATCGGGCAGGATCAGTGCTGAAGACGCACGCAGGGTGATCAACCTGATTCAGCAACTTGGTTTTGAACTCACGCACCCGTTGTTGCAGGTTAAGGAAGGCAACAGCCCGATTTTGGATGGATTGGAAGAATTCCGCGAGCATCTTGGTGGGCAGCTTACCATTACTTTGCTTACCGGACTGGGCAGCGGCGAAGAAGTCCATGAAATTGATGCCGACATATTAAAGCAGGCCGCAGAAATTTTAAATCAACAGACCGCCAGTATTCAACATTAAGCTATGAAATTAACTTCAGGGCACTTAACCTTCTGCACCAATATTTACGCAGGCGAAAACTGGGCGGCACATTTTGATGTGTTAAAATCCAGTTTCCCAATACTAAAAGCAAAATTATCTCCAGATGCACCAATGGGGATCGGTTTACGCCTTTCCAACCTGGCCAGCATCGAACTGTTGGAGGGAAATCATCTTGAAACATTTAAGCAGTGGCTTGCACAGGAAGGTGGTTACGTTTTTACCATGAACGGATTTCCATACGGCGGTTTTCACCATACCAGGGTGAAAGATCAGGTACATGCGCCCGATTGGACAACGGTAGAGCGTGTTGAGTATACGCTCCGTTTAGTAGAAATCCTGTCAAGGCTGCTTCCTGATGATATGGAAGGTGGTATTTCAACCTCGCCATTAAGTTATAAGCCCTGGTTTAATGATATGGGGGGGAGAAAAAGCGCCACATTTAGTGCAACGGCCAATATTATACAGGTGGCGGAAGGTTTACATCGTATTTTTAGCCAGAGCGGCAAGGTTATCCATTTGGATATTGAACCCGAACCGGATGGTTTTCTTGAATCTGGACGGGAATTTATTGAGTGGTACGAAAATATACTTTTACCTGCAGTAAAAGATGAAAGCCTGATCAAAAAGCACATTTGTTTATGTTATGATGTTTGCCATTTTGCAATCGGTTACGAACCACATACCGCCATTATCAAAGAATTGCAGCAAAAGGGTATCAAAATTGGGAAAATCCAGATCAGTGCGGCGCTAAAAGCTAAATTGCCGTCTTCTGAGGTAGAAAGAAACGCGGTATTGGATCAGCTTGCCCGATTTGATGAACCTGTTTATCTTCATCAGGTAATCGCCAAAAAAAATGATGGCAGTTTAATTCGTTATCCTGATCTTAAAGAAGCACTGGCAGAAAGTAAAAACTATGCAGTAGAGGAGTGGCGGGCGCATTTCCATGTGCCTATTTTTGTAGAAGACATGGGCCTGATCCAATCTACGCAATCAGATATTACAGCCGTGCTGAACCTTCAGAAAACTAATCCGTTTACCGATCATTTAGAAGTAGAAACCTATACCTGGGAAGTTTTGCCTGCAGCGTTAAAAGCGCCCCTTAACGATTCCATTATCAGAGAACTGGACTGGGTAAAAAAAATATTATAAGTTAAGCATATGCATAAAACCGTTGTTATCGATATTGTAGCCTTATCTAATTCTGTGATAGGAAAACATACACCCTTTCTTCAGAAATACATCGCTGAACACCACCTCAGTACGATTGAACCTTTATTGCCAGCGGTTACCACGGCGGTACAGTCGAGTTACCTGACGGGTAAATTTCCTTCAGAAAACGGGATTGTGGGCAATGGCTGGTACGACCATGAGGATGCGGAAATCAAATTCTGGAAACAGTCTAACAAACTGGTTAATGCTGAAAAAATCTGGGATCAGGCTAAAAAGGAAGATCCGGATTTTACCTGTGCCAATATGTTCTGGTGGTACAATATGTATTCTACAGCCGATTTTTCGGTAACACCCCGGCCTAATTACCTTGCCGATGGACGTAAATTGCCTGATTGCTATTCGCAACCGGCCGAACTTCGCGATCATTTGCAGGCTAAGCTGGGCCAGTTCCCTTTGTTTCAGTTCTGGGGACCAGGTGCCAATATCAAATCAACAAAGTGGATTGCAGATGCCTCAATGGAAACCGAGAAACTGCATAATCCGACACTTACCTTAATTTATCTGCCTCATTTAGATTATTGCCTGCAAAAGTTTGGCCCGGAGCTGGAAAAAATCAGCGCCGAGCTGAAAGAAATTGACCAGGTGGTAGAGGAACTGGTGCGTTTTTATGAAAGCAGGGGGGCGCGCATCATTTTACTTTCTGAATATGGGATTGCGCCTGTAAATCAGCCCATTCATCTGAACCGTTTGTTCCGGGAGAACGGCCTGATCCAGATCCGCGAAGAAAGAGGATTGGAATTGCTTGACGCGGGTGCTTCGAAAGCCTTTGTAGTGGCCGATCATCAGGTGGCACATGTATATATTAATGATAAAAGTGTTACCGAACAGGTTGAAGCGCTATTGAAAAATGTACCTGGTATTGATTTGATACTTGATAAAAAAGGGCAGGAACAATACCATATTAACCATAAACGTTCTGGCGATCTGGTACTGGTTGCAAAAGAGAACAGCTGGTTTACTTATTATTTCTGGTTAGATGATGCGAAGGCACCGGATTACGCCAGGGTAGTAGATATTCATAAAAAACCTGGATACGATCCGGTAGAAATGTTTATGACCTCAAAATTAAAGGCCGGATATAAACTTTTGAGAAAAAAGGCCGGCTTCCGTTATGTGATGGACGTCATTCCGCTTGACGCTACGCTGGTTAAAGGGTCGCATGGCGGCATCAATACCGCTGATCAATATAAACCTGTTCTGGTTACGTCAAAAGCAATGGATAAGACCTTGCAGGCACCCGATGTTTATCAGGTAATTTGGGATAGTTTAACGGTTTAAAAAGGTAACCATTCTACTGATCCGATCGCAATCGGATCAGCTAGGGTTTATGGTTTTTGAGCAATGATATTGTCAAAAAAAATCGTGATTGCGAGAAGCCTTTTTCAGCCGACAGCTAGCCCCGACTTTCCGGGGAAGCCATCTTTTTTATCGCACCAATGATATAATCTGTTAGCAGGGTCCTAATTCCCGCGCATTCGGGAGTTTTAAAGCAAACGTTTTAAGATTCCACTCAAGTTGGGAATGACGATTGACCGGGGGATATTACTAACTAAATTTTATCTGGCATTAATATTGATGTTATCCATTGGGTTATCCCTCAGACTGACAATGTATATTTTTATACTTTTTTAAACCTTTACCTTAAATTATTATTCTCTTATAAACCTATACCCGCAACCCTCAATACAAGGTGGGTTAAGTTCCAGCGATTTTGCTGAAGCCCGGTATCGGAAAATTGCCGGCATTTTATTGTTGTCGCTATAAACCTCCATTTGTACACTGTCTAATATCTTAAAGGAAAATAGATTTGGGATTGCATCACCTTTAATTATTCCGGCTTTATCTACTGATTTCTCCAAAATCAAATATTTGGCACCACCTGTAACCTTTGTGTACTTCCCTTGTCCATTACCAATATCGAACAAGGTTTCGGTCAGTTTCCATTTTCCGTAAACTTCGCTTTTGCCATCATTACTATAGTCTGATTTTTTGCACGATGCATTGATCATGCCTACAGCCGCCAAAAAGAATAAAATTTTTTTCATAAAGTTGAATTTACAGCGTATACGCAGACGAATCCCAAAACGCTACTGGCAGGCTGAATTTAACTATTTATTTTTGCGGGTGAATATCTTCATTTACCTGTAGAGAACGGATTATTGTGCTGACCTCACAACTATCAGGTTTTTTTAACCGCAAATATTTTTAACGTTCTTCTGCTGTAGGTTGCAGACAGCTGTTTTTTATGGTTATTATAAATATGGAAGAAAGCCGAAGATACTTTGCCAATGCCGGTTCGATTGAATTCATATCAGTATCAATCCTGAGGTTGCCACCAAAAACTCCAGCAATTACCGTTGTATATTTTATTCCAGTCCAGCGCTGAAATCTATTCCAAAGTCAAAATCAAGCAGTACTGTCGGGTGGATTTTTAAACCGATGGCCAGTCGCATAATGGTAATAAAATTTGGACTGGTTTCGCCATTTTCATATTTAATGATGTCGCCGGTGTTTACCCCACTTCTTTTATAAAATTCGCGATAAGAAAGTTCCTGTTTCTCTTTTAAGGATTTTAAATGCTCGCCAAAGCTTTTCAGAATTATTTTTTCTTTCTCACTGATCATTTCATTGCTAATAAAAATACAATTGGCAATGTCTTTTATATTTTATTCAAAATCGTCATGCAATTACTTGACATTTGTCTTTTTTTTATTTACATTTACGTAACAAAAAAAAATAGACCAGTAAAAGGTAAAATTAAGAGTCTTGCAACCTCAAATCTCACGCCGTTGGAGCAAGACAGCAGATTTTATCCCATTTCTTATAGCGGAATTGCTATCTTTAGCTTTCCAACATAAGAGTGGGCTTCTGCTGTAATTCCATTTCAACGTAAGGCGTGAGAAACATTATGAGGTTATGGTTTGGGAAGCCCACTTTTTCTTCTCTCCGGCAAGACTCATAACATATAGTTATGGGAACGCAAAAAATAAATAAGATAAACAGGTTGTTGCTTACCAAAGTAGGTGTACGGCAGTATGTTTGTTTATTTATTTGTTATTTGCAGATATTTCTATACCAGTCCCTTTTAAGTTGTCCATTCGATAGGCTTTATGCCTTGAAACCTAAAAATCCCGAATAATTTTTTGATAAGGCAGGCTAACCTTAAAGGTTAATGAAAATTTAGGTTTTTTAATGATGATGGCCTGCCTTATTCCTTTTTGCAGAGATTATTGATATGCCGGTTAAACTTTGGTTTAGACGGAATATTTTATAAAAACTAAGTGGCTTATGCTGCAATGGGATTGTTATGTCTAAATTTTTCGCCTAAATACTTTTTTTCCTTTTAAATCAATATCCGATAAGGCTAATTTTTAAAGTTCAAATTAACCGGATCACGCCAATTAAACGATGAGATTCAACAATGCATATTTGCCGCTTTTTTTCTTTTGCTGGGCTTTGTTGTACAGTCCACTGGCGATATGGTATGTTTTTGAACAAAATGAAAATTTGAACACGGCTGTTCGGAAGGGTACACATACCGATAAGATGGATAAGGCAGGGGATTTTGAATGTTTGCCTTTTACCTACACATCGTGCTGGTTGATCAAGGGGCATAATCATCAAGGTTGCAATTTTAGCGATAGCCACATTCCATTTGTTTTTTATAAAGTTGATCAATGCGGAGCGTATAGGAAAAATTAGGTGGTTTCTGCTTGATTGCTGTATGTTATGAAGTTTAAACCAAACGAAAATTGTAGTCTTGCTTTTCACATTTTACCAAAATTCAATCTTTTAGAATTGAATTTGCTGGCAGGACTTTCTTATTTACATATCAACTAACCCATACAAAACCATTAGCAACGATTTCGGTGTAGCATTTTTATCCTTAAAATGTTAAGCGGATTAACAAATTATCTGATGCCGGTACTCCTGATCCGCAAAGCAGGTACGGCAAGCTTTAGCGCAGTTTTAAAACTGCCTAAAGCCTTTTAAAAATTCCGATTCAGGCTAATTAACTCAATTTTATGAAAGTATTTATTGCGACAGGCATGATGCTTGTTTTTTCTCTTTTTTTATATGCGCAAGAACCTGTTAAGGCTTTGCAAGTGGGCGATACGGTACCAGATGCTTTCTGGACTACACCCAGAAAATTTATGGTAAATGGTAAGGTAGTGCAGCGGAATATGGAGCACTTTAGGGGCAAGCTGTTGATTATCGATTTTTGGGCTACCTTCTGTGTTCCATGTATTAAAGGGATGCCAGAACAGGAAAGGCTTTCCAGGTTGTTCCAAGGAGAGGTTAATATCGTAAGCGTAACAGCGGATAACGAGAAACTGATTTCGACTTTTTATTCTTCAGAAAGAAACCCCATTGGCAGGGATTTTACTTCAATTGTAGATGATAAAGCGTTAAACCGGCTCTTTCTACACAACAAGATTCCTCATCTGGTTTGGATCGATAACCAGGGAATTGTAAAGAACACAACTGAGGGTGATGAACTATCTGAAGCAAATATTAAGGCAGCCTTATCTGGAAATTTAAGTTTAACACCCTTGAATTACATTTACCCCAACACCGTTTTAATGATGAATCAGAACCCTAAAGGAATGCAATCGTTTAACCTGTTAATTAAAGGTAGAATACCAGGTATTTCGAGTTCTACGGTCCGTTCCAATGGATCAAATACTGGAATGATCATTTTCAACCATCCACTACGTTGGACTTATACTGTACTGGCAATGGGAGAATTCCCGTGGTTTTCTGATCAGCGTTTTAAACTTGATTTTGATGACGTAGATGGCTTTAATAATCCGTCTTTAAAGCCAGAAGATCTTTGGACTGTAGACTTATGGGTACCAAAGGAAAAATCTGCTTCATTAAAAAAACTTACGATGAAGTACCTGAACGAAAATTCGGGATACTCCGCCGCTGTAAAAGTAATCAACACCGCAGTGTATAAGTTAACGTATTCACCATCAAAGGCCACTCGTAAACTGAAAACACAGGGTGGACCACCCACTAATTTGGGTTTTCACAAAGGATCGAAATTTATCAACCAACCCATAGCCAACCTGATAAATAATATTCAAGATTGTGCTTTTGTAAAATATCCGGTTTTGAATGATACTCACCTCGATTTTTTAATTGATCTGGAGCTTTCAGACGTTAAGGATATGTCAGGATTGAATGCATTGCTCAATCCTTATGGCTTTTCGCTAGTAGCCGATCATCAGGAACTAGAAATGCTTGTAGTTAGTAAAACCGATAAAAAAAACTAATATGAGATACATCTTATTTTTAACTGCTTTCCTCATTTCATTAAGCACAGCTGCCCAAGAGAAATTAGCCGGCATCAGAATTTTCAATGCAGAAATGAAAACTCCTTTGGAAGGAGTGATCTTACAATTTACAAAAACTAATAAAACTTTCATTAGTGATAGCACGGGTAAGGTTTCAATCCCTAAATATATTGGAGAATACACAGTTGAAGTAGGCCAGATGGGCTATGAAAAAACTTTAATTAAGCTAAGTTTACCTTTAAAAGCTGATCTGATCATTTACTTACAGCCTACAGTAAGGTTGCTGGACGAGGTACAGGTGCACACAGGTTACCAGACCTTGCCGAAAGAACGTTCAACAGGCTCATTTACCAATTTAGACAATACACTATTGGCGCAACAGGTGGGGCCTAACATTATCTCCAGATTAGAGGCAGTTTCATCGGGGCTGATCGTTGACCGGTCTACCAACAGCGGTGGAAGGCTGATGATCCGCGGATTAAGTTCGATACAGGGGCCCAAAGCGCCACTGATTGTACTGGATAATTTTCCTTATGAGGGCGACATCAACAATATCAACCCCAACGATGTGGAAAGTATTACAATTTTAAAAGATGCAGCTGCATCAAGTATTTGGGGCGCACGAGCAGGTAATGGAGTGGTGGTAATTACATCTAAAAATGGACGGTTTAATTCGAAAGTAAAGATTGATGCAAATATCAATACCAGTTTTGTTCAAAGTCCCAACCTTTCAAGGTTAAAGCAGATCAGCCCGGCAGACTATATTGATAATGAAATCTTTCTTTTTTCTAAAGGTTTTTATCAATCTCAGGTCAATAATGCTCAACAGCCGGCCTTAAGCCCCATTGTAGAACTGTTGCTGAAAAAAGAGAAAGGAACGGTATCGGGTAATGACGCGCAGGCAGAGATTGACCGGTTAAAATCGCTGGATGTAAGGGACCAGTATAAAAAGTATTTTTATTCAGCAGGATTGAACAATCAGGCTTCTGTAAATGTTTCCGGTGGGCAGGAATTATTCAAATGGTATTCTTCAGTAAGCGTTGATGACAACAGATCAGTAACTGATGCTGTTTTTAGGAAGTTGAATGCAAAAATGAGCATGACCTACAAGCCCTATAAAAGCATGGAGGTTAGCACCGGATTTTATTATACCAATAGCACTGCGCGCACAGGAAAGCCAGATTATGGAAGCATCAGTTCTGTATCAGGCAATCTTTATCCGTATGCAGAATTTGCTGATGCCGATGGCAATGCACTTGCTATACCAAAGGATAGGCGCGCATCATATTTAAGTGGATTGGCGGGTGGCCTTTTGGGTGATTGGAGATATTATCCTTTAACAGATTACCAGCATGTTAACAACCAGATCAAGGTAGGAGACCTGCTTCTTGATGCCGCTTTAATACAAAAATTACCTTATGGGTTTTCTGTTACGTTAAAATACCAATATGAAAACCAGGAACGGAAAAATCCGGTGCTTAGCGATGAGCAAAGTTATTTTGCTCGTAACCTGGTTAATGATTTCGCTCAATATGCAAACAATGTTTTAAGTTATAAGATACCGAAGGGAGGAATTCTGGATAATTCTTTCAACTCTTTACAGGTGCATAATCTGCGGGGGCAGCTAAACTATAGCCTAAGTACACCAGTACATGTTATAGCAGGATTTATTGGTGCAGAAACAAGGGCGTCGTCGGTTAACGGATTGTCTTCCAGGCTGTATGGTTTCAGGGATGATATTATTTCTGCGGGCGTGGTTGACTATACGACTGCATATCCCTCGCTTGTTACCGGAAACAATTCATTTATACCAGACAGAAACGGAATCATATCTACAGATACGCGATTCGTTTCCGTTTTTTCCAATTTATCTTATTCCTATAAATCCAGATATACCGTTACCCTGAGCGGCAGAAGGGATGCCTCGAATCTTTTTGGGGTTAACACCAATGATAAATGGAATTTACTTTGGTCAGCGGGGTTACTATGGAATGTATCAAATGAGCATTTTTTTAACAAAGACCTGTTCAGTTCGCTAAAGATCAGGGCAACTTATGGGCTTACCGGTAACATTGATCCTGCTATGACCTCAATTTCAACTATCGTTTATGTAGGGAGTTCTACCAATACCGGACTGCCATATGCCAGATTCAATACCTACTCTAATCCTTCCTTAAAATGGGAAACATCCGCAATGACAAATCTGGGGGTAGATTTTTCCATGTGGAAAGACCGCTTGTCGGGTTCCCTGGAGTATTTCCATAAAAGGGGAAAAGATCTGTTCGGTATTGAAAGCCTGGATTATTCCGGCGGTGTAGGCCAATCAATTATAAAAAACGCGGCTGAAATGAGTGGTAATGGCTGGGAGATTCAGCTTAATTCCATCAATACCGAAGGCAGGTTGATCTGGAAAAGCAATTTTAATATAAGCGGTTACAGGGATAAGATTGATAAATATTTATTTTCAAATTACCAGGGAAGCAACTTTTTGGGCATTGCAGGGGGACCCTCAATCTCGGGCATCATTGGAAGTCCGGTTTACTCGATATATGGTTACAGGTGGGGCGGCCTGGATCCTGCTAACGGCGATCCCATCGGATACCTGAACGGCAACGCAAGTAAGGATTATAACCTGATTACAGGGCAAGGTACACAGCTTTCTGATCTGGTTTATTATGGTTCTGCTGTACCCAGGATATTTGGTGGCTTAGGCAACGGTTTTAGATATGGTAACCTTGAGCTTAATGTTCAGTTTAGCTTTAAGCTTGATTATTTTTTTAGAAGAAATTCTATCCAATATGCTAACCTGAATAATACGGGACAGGGCCATGCTGATTATAGCTTGCGCTGGAAACAGCCAGGCGATGAACTCAACACGGATGTACCTTCTCAAATATATCCCACAGTTAGTGCCAGAGACAATTTTTACAGGGGATCAGAAGTGCTGATCTCAAAAGGCGACCATATCCGCCTGCAGTACATTAATCTGAGTTACAGCCCAAAAATTCAGTCGAAAGTATTCAGAAGTTTAACGGTTTATGCTACAATTTCAAATTTGGGCCTGATATGGGTGGCAAACAAACAGGGTTTAGATCCTGACTATGAAATTGGTTTAAATGGTCTCGTACCTCCTAAAACAGTTTCAATTGGCCTAAGGACCAGCTTTTAATCTTAAATAAATTATATGAAAATATTATATCTAGTAGCTATTGTGCTGACGATGTCACTACCTGGCTGTAAAAAGTTTTTGGATGAAAAATCCGATATGAAGTTGGCCGTACCAGAACGACTTGACGATCTGCAGGCATTGCTGAATAACGAAAATTTAAACAATGCGGTAGATCCGGGCGCCGCTGAAGTTAGTGCTGATGACTATTTTGTGACTGATGCAGACTTGAACAGTTTATCAAATGAGCAAAATAGAAGGCTATATACATGGGAAAAGGATAATTTATTTACCAGTGCAAACTTTCCCAACGATTGGGAGTACCTGTATGCATTAATTTATACCGCTAACACCGTTTTAGAGAATCTGGAGAAAATCGAGCTGACTTCATTAAACGCTGCCCAATATGATAATATAAAAGGGCAGGCATATTTTAATCGCGCCCGTGCTTATTACAATGTTTTGCAACTTTGGTCAGTAGGTTATAATAGCAGTACTGCAGATGGTGATTTGGGTCCTGTGATAAGAGAATCTACTGATTTTAACAAAACTTCAGTCAGATCATCGGTAGCCAGGGGCTACAATTATGTTCTTGCTGATCTTTTTGAAGCCAAACGCTTGCTGCCAAATGTATCGGTACATCCACTCCGCCCTGGTAGGCAGGCATCTTTTGGCCTGCTCGCCCGTGTTTATTTGAGTATGAGAGAATATACAAATGCAGCCTTATATGCAGATTCATGTCTTAAGATTAAAGCTGTTTTATTGGATTATAACCAGATCAGCGCTACGCCTACATTTCCTTTTGCTAGGTTCAATGCTGAGGTTATTTACGAATCTTCTGCTGCTAACCCGCAGATTCTGAATAATTCAAGGGCAAAGATTGTTGGAGATTTGATTAACCAATATGCAGATAACGACTTGAGGAAAGTACTTTATTTTAAAAATAACAATAACGGAACCTTTGGCTGGAGAGGGAGTTACCGGGCCGGACAGGGCGTATTTCCCGGTATTACGGTTGATGAGCAATACCTCATCAGGGCGGAATGTAATGCGCGTTTAGGAAATTCACAAATTGCGGTAGATGATCTAAATACGCTATTGATCAAACGTTTCAAAAGTGGTACTTACATTCCTTATACGGTCAATTCGCTGGATATTTTAGGTTTGATTTTAAAAGAGCGGAGAAAGGAATTGGTTATGAGAGGCTTGCGCTGGACCGATTTAAAGCGGTTTAATCTTGAAGGTGCGAACATTAAGTTGAGAAGAACCGCCAATGGAACTAACTATGAACTTAAACCCAATGATAGAAGGTATGCCCTGGAAATTCCGCAAGATGTGATTGCAATAAGTGGTATTGAGCAAAATCCTAGGTAAATTAGTGGGGAAATTCTTCCCCACTAATTTTCTGGCTATTGTTCTGGTGTGCGTTGGGCCGATAATGCAAGAATTTCACTATTTGTTTTATCTGCAAAAAAATCTTGAAGATCTGATTGAGTGGCAACTGACTCCGGAACCTGGATAACACATGGTAATGGCTCATTATCTTCAGTACACTTTTCTGAAGGCGTCGAGGTATGAATGTACTTTGTGTAATCCCTTAAGTTGTTGTTTGCATTTGGCTGGTAAGCCCAGAAAGTGGTTGATTTAGTAGTGAAAGCACTTTGTGTTGCGATAAGGCCGAACCCCAATACGAGGGCTACAAGGCCTAAGTTGATTTTTTTTAACATGTTTTTTTAAGTTTGATATTTACTGCTTATCAAATAGGGCTTAAGCAGCTAGCCCTGCTGTTTGTTTTTCTTGGCCATCAATACAGCTTGTAGTTTTTGATCTGTTGGCTTGGCCAGTTCCATTATTTAACCTTAATCTTTGTCACGTACCTCCGGCTTTAGTTTAATAAATAGTGAGAGCATTGCGGCGCTAATAAAAAAAATGTTGAAAATGAGGTGAGCCTTCCAGCCCATGGCTTTAATTACGCCACCACAACTACATGGTACTTTTGGGAAGTATCCTGAAATGATGAGTAGGATATATCCGGTAAAAATCAACATGAGTAAGAGCGATAAGACTAAGCCCAGCTTATTGGTTTTTTTAATCAATAGCAGTACAGCAGCAATTATTTCCAGGAATGGGATTAAGTATAATAGCACCGCTGTTACACTTGGGCTAAAAACTTGCAGACTCATTTGCTGCTGGTAAGCCTGGAAGTCAGTCAATTTGCTCCCCGCGGTATATACCCAGAGTAAAATGAATGCTGCGGAAATAACCTGTACTATCGATGTTTTCATATCCGTTTTCTTTGCCATTTCGAAATTGGATTATATTCTGCTAAACCGCCTCACATCTAAATGGGAAAAACCAATATCTTCATCAAAAATGACTAAACCAATGTGGGTGATCATGCTGCTGTTGATCGATAGGCCAAGTAAATTAGGGTGTATGTTTGTAATTTCTATTTCTCATTGCACTCAGCGTACTGCTATGAACGCCCAGGTATGACGCCACATCTTTTACCGCAGTTTGGCTAAAAATGATCGGAAAAGATGCAAGTAATTTATTCAGCCTTTGGTCGGCATTTTGAGTTTTTAATCCAATAATCATTACGATTACTTTGGCCAATAATTCAGCATTTATTTCAGCACTTAAAGTGGCCGATTCGCGGAATAGCCTATGCATATTATTGCCGTGTTTTACGGGTATGGCAAGCAAAGTAGTGTCTTCTGAAAATTGTATGAAAAACTGCCTTTTTGCATATCTGGAGATGGATTTAAAGTCTGGTAAAATATCGTTTGCCTGGAAAAACATCAAGGTAATTTCCTGCTCATTCTCGGTGTCATCAGTAAATATTCTTCCACCGCCTTTGGCCAGATAGCAAAAATGGCCAAGCGATGTGTTGTTGAGTGCGATTTTTTCCAGTTTCATGAAATCGGTTTGGTACATCGCGTAACCAATGTAGGCGCGGAGGCCGACCGAAAGTTTTTGATAGGATGATAATTTAGAGAGGTATTGTTCTTTTTCCATAACCATTTTTTTGAAGGTAAAGAAATGGCTATTTCGACGTTTGTCAAGTTGCTGTTCCAGCCACCCTCAGCAACCCCGTTATTTTTTCGTTTTAAGAAAATAAAAGGCTTAGATCTGTTATATTTGAGCCATGAAATAAAAACTAATTATATATTGATATTTAGCAACAGCTATTTTACTGTTTTAGAAAACCGCAAAACTTCAAAAGACACAGGAAAAAATAGATGGTTGCCTACGCTATGCGTGGGTGCCTGTTTATCTTGTGTCTGGGCATTTGCGGTGCCCCTAAAACGGATATCGGGTTAACCCACGCTTTTATGGACAGTTCCTCCCAGTCAAATTACTTTCTTCTCAATCTGCCCATTGCAGAACTTCCACTATCTGAGAATTTTAAGCTTAGAAGCAAATTAATGGGCTTTTTTACCCTTCAGGATATTATTGGAGTAAAACAAAAAGAATTATCTACGCTTGAGGATTATTCAGAACACTGGTATTTTGAATTTGTAGATTTCTTACACAGGAAAGAATTATTAGATCTTCTTGGTTAGCATTTATCCTGGGCAATGTTCAACATGACAACGATTTTTTCGATCACCTTTTGGATATCCTTATCAACATTGCCATAGTATGCATTTTTAAAGCTTTTTTCTGATATAACATCTTTTTCAGTCGTACTATAATGTTTAGTAATGTATTGGTGCAGCAGTTTTGGACTCTTTGTTGTAATAATGCCCGCCTCGACTTGCAAGTTGATAAATAGGGCAAGCTGCCTAACGGTGAAGGTTACCTTAAAATTGCTTTCTAAAATACCACCGCGCGTCAGATCTTCGGCTATGGTATCTATTGATTGCAGGTAGCTGATTTCACTTTCAATATACCTGAGTATGGCTTCATCAATATCGGGCAAATTTTTATGGTATGGTATACTGATGGTTTTAAAAACCTGTCCAATCAGTTTTTTAAAGAAATGGATTAATCTATATTGCTCGCTTATGTTTTCGCAATTCTGAAGCTCGCGATTAAGGTGGCTGCAGCAGGAGTGATAAAAGAAGGGATGATTAAAATTTAATGATACAAGTAGAAGAATAATGTCGGAAAAATCTAAAGGTGGCACAAAAGTATTTAAAGCCATCTTTATGGAATCAAAAAAAGCGTACAGGTATTTAGCCTGTTCAAAAGTGAAACGCCCTGTATAGTCGTTCAGGTTTTTGAAGAGCTGTTTAAACAGGTTGATGGTTTCCTGGTCTGCATGCAATTCTTCAACTTTTTTCAGGATCTGACCGGAATTTGATGCAATATCTAAAATGAGTTGTTCCTGGCTTGCCGCTGAAACGGGGCAATCGAAGTCAAAATAATATGGTAAATGCTGCTGAAGATCGATTACCATTTGATGAAGTAGCTTTACTAAACCACTAATCATTCCGTTTCTACTTTTTTGATCAGCGTAAGGCTCATTTTCATTTGTTAGCGCTTCTACCTCATCAATTAATTGCATCAATCCTCTTTGATGTTGCCTGATGTAAGCTTTAGCTCTATCAGGCTCAACCAACGTAGCATGATGTAGAATGGAACTCATTATCCGTTTACTTTCTTTTATGATTTTGTGTTGGGATTCTTTGTCATGGCATTGCCCTGCCACTTTAATCTTAATAACATCTAAAATCAATTCCCTGAAGCTTATAATTTCGTACATCATTTGCTCAAAAGCCAATTGCCTAATTCTAGCTTTTTTATTTTCATTTTCCGAATCAACTTGGTAAAAAGCTACTTTAACGTGGCGAAAATAAATGTTAACAATTGTTGGCTAGCGTAAACAGGCTATATCATGTGGTAAAGTAACACCCACATTCAAATTAGGGAAGTATGGAAAATGCATAGACTTTCCCAACTCATCGTTAGGAAAATTGCATTAGATATATTATTGCAGATGGTTTTCTATTGCGCCGGAAATCTGGTTGATCTCGGCTACGCCTAAAGAAATGTGGTGACCGCTTCCAGTCAGTTTATTTTTAGTGACTAATGTTTCAGCATCGATCTCGTCCGCTTTCATTAAGATCCAGTCAGATCCTTGTTTTTTTAAAATGCCTAAAATCTCTTCTAAATAAACAATCCTAAAATGATCATGTTGTGGAATAATGGTCAGTGTTAGTGCCTGATCATTATGGTTAATTTCAATATTAAATGCATTCATGATCTCAAAACCATTGCATTTTGTTTATTGTTTTGGTAAAATGAAACAGGTGATCAGAATACACAAACAACTATCATGGATCAGTTGAAAGAAATGTTTTTGGATCTGCTTTGATGTTTAAATGTTATCATACACGTTCAGCCACTCTGGCTTAACTATTTAGCCGGTTACTTGTAATGAACCGCTGTTCACCAAGCAACCGGCTTAAACGAGGTATCGTTAATCCACTCTTCCCGGATATTGCTTCAACGCTATTTCCAGACAGTCCATAGCTGCATTTAAGTCATTGGTATTTAAAACGTAAGCCATACGGACTTCATTTTTACCAGAGCCAGCGGTAGAGTAAAAGCCGGTAGCAGGCGCCATCATAACCGTTTGATTATTGTGGTTAAAATCCTCTAAGATCCACTGGCAGAATTTATCGGCATCATCAATCGGGAATTTGGCTACTACATAAAATGCACCCCCCGGATTAGGACAAAAAACGCCATCAATATTATTTAACCGGTTAACCAATGTATCTCTGCGTAAAGTATATTCGGTATTTACTTTTTCGAAATAACTGTCCGGAGTATCTACAGCTGCCGCACCAGCAATCTGTTCTACCATGCCCGGGCTTAACCTTGCCTGTGCGAATTTTAATCCTGATGCAATCACTTCTTTGTTTTTGGTAATCAAACAGCCTAAGCGTGCGCCACATGCACTGTAACGTTTAGAAACCGTATCCATAACCACCACATTTTCATCCAAACCATCCAAATGCATTGGCGAAATAAATTCCCTTCCATCATAACAGAATTCGCGATACGCTTCATCAGAGAATAAAAACAGATCGTATTTAACACAAAGCGTTTTTAAAGCCTCTAATTCTTCTTTAGAATATAAATAACCCGTTGGGTTATTAGGGTTGCAGATAATAATTGCTTTGGTTTTTTCTGTAATTAATTTTTCGAATTCGGCAATCGGTGGCAATGCAAAACCATTTTCGATATAAGAAAGAATCGGTTTCACCACAACATTGCTCATACAGGCAAAGCCATTGTAATTGGCGTAAAAAGGTTCCGGAATGATAATTTCATCTCCTTCATTTACACAGGTTTGCATGGCAATGGTGATGGCCTCTGAGCCACCAACGGTTACCAGGATATTTTCTGGCGTAATATCGTAACCCAGTTTATTGTAGTATTCGGTAAGTTTTAAACGGTAAGCAAGGGTACCTTCTGATGGTGTATAGGCCCAAACATTAAAATCAATGTTTTTGATGGCATTTAACATTCCTTCGGGTGTCTCTATGTCTGGCTGACCAATATTTAAATGGAAAACTTTTTTACCATCTTTTTTAGCTTGATCTGCAAATGGAGTTAACTTTCTGATTGGTGAAGCAGGCATCTGCACACCTTTTTGTGAAATTTTTGGCATGGCACAAAAATAAAAAAGTCCGGATGAAAATCCGGACTTTTTAAATATTATCGTTTAAAAATTATTTTGAAGATGCGGCAACTGTTTCGCCTTTAATGTAAAGCACTTTAATTGGTGTTTTTGCATTTGAAGTAATGGTTACTGCTTTAGAAAAGGTTGATGGACCAGCAGCGGCGTTAAACGTTACTGAAATTACACCGGTTTCACCTTTTTTTATTGGTGTAGAAGTATACTTAGGTACTGTACACCCACAGCTTGCCTCAGCTTTGGTGATAATTAAAGGCGCTTCGCCAACATTGGTGTATTTGAAATCGTAAGTTACTGGTTTGTTCAAAACAATTTTACCAAAATCGTGCGTTTCTGATTCAAATTTGAACTCTGCAGGTTTGGTTTGTGCGTTTGCTGCAAGACCCAAACCTAAAACAAAAGCGAATAATACTAAGATCTTTTTCATGTTATGTGGTGTGATTTATTTTTTAATAATTCTAAAACAAATTTAATGTTTTCCTAATAAAACAAAAACTATTCCAAATATATTTTGCAAATCCATATATAATTTTACAATGTAGGGTAAAGGCAAACTTTTAATTTTCCATATATTTGCCGCAACCAATCTTTGATTACTATGCCGAATGAAAAATTGATGACCAAAACTATTGATGCTTCCGAACTTAGTTTTAACGATTTTAAATCTATTGTTATAAACGACTATAAAATTGCCTTCGAAAGTAGGCAGGCCAGTATTTTAGGCCGCAGGGAAGTATTAACAGGTAAGGCTAAATTTGGCATTTTCGGCGATGGGAAAGAGGTTCCGCAATTGGCCATGGCTAAAGCATTTAAAAATGGCGACTGGCGCTCGGGTTATTACCGCGATCAAACTTTTGCCTTTGCCACAGGGATTTCTACTATCAAAGAATTTTTTGCGCAGCTCTATGCTAATCCGGCAGAAGGTGCGGATCCATTTTCGGGGGGAAGACAGATGAACTGCCATTTTGCAACAAAATCTGTAAATGAAGACGGCAGCTGGAACGATTTAACGCAGATTAAAAATTGCTCATCTGATATTTCGCCAACCGGTGGGCAGATGGCCCGCTTGGTAGGTTTGGCTTATGCTTCTAAATTATTCAGGCAAAATAAAGAACTCGATTATTTAAAACACTTTTCTGTAAACGGAAATGAGGTGGCCTTTGGTACCATTGGCAACGCATCAACTTCTGAAGGGGTATTTTTCGAGGCCATTAATGCTGCTGGCGTATTACAGATACCCATGGCCATTTCTATTTGGGATGATGATTATGGCATTTCCGTTCCGGCAAAATATCAAACTACAAAAGAAGATATTTCTGAGGTTTTAAAAGGTTTTCAGCGTGATGCTGACCAGCCAGGATATGAAATTTATAAAGTAAAAGGCTGGGATTATCCGGCTTTATGTGAGGTGTATGAAAAGGCGATACAGGTTTGCCGGGATGAACATGTACCTGTTTTAATCCATGTTACCGAACTCACCCAGCCTCAGGGACACTCCACATCTGGTTCGCACGAAAGGTACAAATCAAAAGAACGCCTATCTTGGGAAACTGAATACGATTGTATCCAGAAAATGCGTGCCTGGATGCTCGAATCGGCCCTGGCAACCGAAGAGGAAATCGCAGCGCTTGAAAAAGAGGCAAAGATTTTTGTTCGCAACGCCCAAAAAGAAGCCTGGAATGAGTTTTTGGACAGCATTAAACCAGAACAGAAGCAAGTAGTTGATTTGGTTAGCGGCGTAGCTAAACATCAGCCCGAACTGGCAAAAATTGCGGCAGGATTAGCTTCAATTGCTGATGCGCAACGCAGGGAAGTATTTGCAGCTGCACGCAAAGCCATACGTTTATCAGCTGCTTTTAGCAGTCCTGAACGGGATAAACTGGTGGAATGGTATAAACTACAGGATCATTTAAATTACGATCGTTACAATTCCAAACTGCATACCAATGGTAATGAAAGTCCGGATAAGATTGCACTGGTTGAAGCCGTATATGATGAACAATCGAAAATGGTTGATGGTAGGGAAGTACTCAACGCCTGCTTTAATGAAAACTTTGCACGCGATCCGCGTTTGGTTGCTTTTGGAGAAGATTTAGGAAACATTGGAGATGTAAATCAAGGTTTTGCAGGTTTGCAGGCTAAATATGGCGAGTTAAGAATCACCGATACCGGCATCAGGGAAATGACCATTATGGGGCAGGGGATAGGTTTAGCCATGAGGGGTTTAAAGCCTATTGCCGAAATCCAATATCTTGATTATTTGATTTTTGCTTTAAATGTGCTTAGTGATGACCTGGCATCGCTCTCATACCGTACCAAAGGAATTCAGAAAGCGCCGGTTATTGTGCGCACCCGTGGTCATCGATTGGAGGGAATCTGGCATTCCGGATCGCCAATTAGCATGATTTTAGGGGCCTTAAGAGGTATGCATTTATGCGTGCCAAGAAATATGACGCAGGCTGCAGGTATGTATAATACTCTTTTCAGGGCTGATGAACCAGCCATTGTAATTGAATGTTTAAATGGTTACCGCCTTAAAGAAAAACTGCCGGGTAATGCCGGTGATTTTACAGTACCCTTAGGCCGGGCAGAGGTTTTAGAAGAAGGAACTGATATTACGGTTATCTCTTACGGTTCGTCATTAAGAATTGTTCAGGAAGCAGCAGAAGAGCTGAACTTATTGGGTATTTCTGTCGAAATTATAGACACACAAACGCTTTTACCTTTTGATATTACACAGGTTTGTGTAAAATCACTTGCCAAAACCAGTAAATTATTGGTGGTGGATGAGGATGTTCCCGGAGGGGCATCGGCCTATATCCTTCAACAGGTACTGGAAGAACAGAAAGGTTATTTTCATTTAGATGGTCAGCCAAAAACATTATCGGCCAAAGCACATCGCCCACCATTCGGATCAGATGGTGATTATTTCAGTAAGCCTTCTGTTGATGATGTAATTGAAGCTGTTTACCAGATGATGCATGATGCAAATCCCTCTAAATATCCTTCGCTATTTTAACGAATAGCTGGATAGTTAGATGATTGATCATCGTCTTTTTATTTCTATTGAAGATGATTAATGTTGAGGCATGATTAAAAAAGTGATTCCTTGATCATTTTTTTCTTTAATAAATCAAACTTAATCTGAAGTTAGTTCATTAGAAAGGAGTAAAAGTTGTATCAACGATTTTCAGCGTAATTTCCGTAAAAATTTATTTTTGATGTTTCTTTTTTCCCGTATATAATTTCTCTCCTGCTTTTATGGCCAATTGCAGGTCGTTTTCTTCTGGTGGTACCGGACAGCGATAGCCTTCACTAAAGGCGCAATATGGATTATAAGCCTTGTTGAAATCGATTTCGATGTGATTATCGACAATTTCTTTAGCATCCAGATCAATGTACCTGCCACCACCATAAGTTTCCTTATTGTTGGTTTCATCTGTAAAAGGCAAAAAGAGGTGATCTTTATATAATGGGTTGTTTGACAAAGCAACACTTCTATACAAAGTCATTTGGATTTTCTTTTCATCCAAAACGAAGTTAACATGTGCATACCGGTAATAATCGCTGCTTGAACCATTAAAAGCAGGCATCTTGAAAACTTTTTCGTTTTTTAGTAATGCTATTGTAGCGAATATTTTATAAGTACTGTCCGCGTCGTAAAAGTGCAGGTTTTGCAGGTCACTTTTCTTTAGTGGAGCGCGTTCGTCTTTTATAAAATCCTGCATGTAAGCCTCACGGTGCTTTGCAATCTGTTCAGCGTAGCTTTGGGCAAAGCTGTTCATGCTGATGAGGAGCAATAGAAAGGTGAAAATTTTCATTGAGGAAAATTAGATGATACTGGCTTTGTTTCTTAAAAACTGATCGGCTAAAACCAGTGCAGCCATTGCTTCAACAATAACGACTGCTCTGGGTACTACACAAGGGTCGTGCCGGCCTTTGCCTTTAATCTCCGAGGCTTCACCCGCAGCATTTATAGTTTGTTGGTTATGCATAATAGTAGCTACAGGTTTAAATGCCACTTTGAAGGTAATATCCATTCCGTTGGATATCCCGCCTAAAATACCACCCGCATAGTTGGTGGTGGTTTTAAACACTTTTGAATCGGCAGCTTTTGGTTGGGGGATATCGTTATGTTGTGAACCCCTTAATTCGCTTCCTGCAAAACCAGAGCCATATTCGAAACCGTGAACGGCATTAATGCTGAGCATGGCTTTACCTAAATCAGCGTGCAATTTATCGAAAACAGGTTCCCCTAAACCTGCCGGGCAACCTTTTATTACACAGCTTATTTTTCCGCCAACGGTATCGCCATCTTTTCTAACCGAATCTATAAATTCAATCATTTCGTGTGCAGTTGCAGGATCGGCACAGCGAACAATATTGTCTTCTCTGATTTGCAATAAAGCAGATAGGTCATTGCCTTCTAAATTTGGCGCTTCAATTGTACCTACTGAAGTTACATGGGCGAAAATTTCGATCCCCTGTTGCTTTAAAAGCAATTTGGCAATTGCTCCGGCTGCTACGCGGGCAGCGGTTTCGCGTGCAGACGAGCGCCCGCCACCGCGGTGATCGCGGATTCCGTATTTGGCATCGTAAACATAATCGGCGTGGCTGGGGCGGTAAACATCCACATTATGCCCGTAATCTTTTGAACGCTGGTCCTCATTCGGAATTAAAAGGGCAATAGGTGTCCCGGTACTTTTTCCTTCAAATACACCCGATAGAATCTGAACGGTATCGCTTTCTTTTCTTTGCGTGGTGATTTTAGATTGACCTGGTTTACGTTTATCCAGTTCTGATTGGATAAAATCCATATCAATATCCAATTGTGCCGGACAGCCATCGATAATTACACCAATAGCCACACCATGAGATTCGCCAAATGTTGTGATGCGAAAAAGTTGTCCGAATGAGTTGCCTGCCATGTTTATTAGATAAGAGAGAGTAGATATGAGATTTGAGAAGAACCAAATTCGTATCTAAACTTCAGTTTTTAAATTATTTAGGGGTTAGATTTGAGAAGTTTTCTCCCTCAAATCTTATTATTTATTTGTCTTAATTAATCTGATGTCTCACATCTGGTATCTCACTTCTCAAATCTCTTTCACCTCAAACCCTGCTTTTTTCAAATCTTCCCAATAATATGGATATGATTTTTCTACCACCTGCATGTCTTCAATTTCGACTTCGTTAATCAACAATGCCAGTGGTGCAAAAGCCATGGCCATACGGTGGTCTTCGTAGGTTGCAATGGTAATTTTATCCGGGAAATGAAGATTATCTGTGTTTAGTGTATAAATCAGATTTTTTTCAGCCAATGTAACGCCAATTTTTGCCAGTTCGTTCTGAAGGGCCGCAATGCGGTCTGTTTCTTTGATTTTTAAAGTTTCCAGGCCCGTAAAAGCCATGTTTTTACCCAAAGCTGCAGCAATAACGATAATGGTTTGTGCCAAATCAGGGCAGGTTTTAAGGTCTAGTATCTGATTGGTATCTAAAGACAGTCCCAGGTTGCTGATCGAAATTCCTTTTTCCGTTTTACTGGTTGCAATGCCAAAAATCTTCATGATGTTTTTGATCTGGCTATCGCCCTGTAAACTTTTCTCTTTTAAAGCCGGTAAATTAATTTCTGCTTCATGAGCGAGAGCTGCAATGCTATACCAATAGGATGCTGCACTCCAATCGGGCTCTACAACCAGGGTCCCTGGTTTAAAAGCCTGGGGTTCAATAGTGATCGAATTCCCGTTCCAGCGATGTTCGATACCAACTTCTGCAAGCATATCCAAAGTCATATCTACATATGGCCTGGAGGTAAGCTCACCTTCAATTTCTAAAGTCAAACCTTGGGGCAGGACAGGGGCAATCATTAACAATGCCGAAATATACTGACTACTGATATCGCCTTTAATTCTTACCTGGTTTGTTTTCTGGTCTAACGGACCATTGATATTCAGCGGTGGAAAACCTTCAGCCTCTGCATAAGAAATGTCAGCACCAATGGTTTTTAAGGCTTCGGCCAAAATACCGATCGGGCGTTGCTTCATGCGTTCGGTCCCCGTAAGTAAAAAGTTGCCGTTTTTTGCCGAAAGATACGCCGATAAGAAACGCATAGCGGTTCCGGCAGGCCCCACATCAACCAGTTCGGAGTTTGCCGTTTTCCGGTTAGCGTCTACTCTCAAATCACTACCCTCAACTCCCAGCTTGTTCAGGATATCATTTAATGTTACGGTATCAGCGGCGTTGGAAAGATTATCTACTTTAACCAGATTTTTACTTAAAGCGCTTATAATTAAAGCCCTGTTGCATTCGCTTTTTGAGCCTGTTAACTGGATTTCCGCATTAATATTCTTGGTTCCTTTAAAAGAAACTAAGGCATTTTTAGACATTTTTATTCTGTTTTAAACTTAAATGTAGGTGTCAGATGGTGACATCTGACACCACATCGATAATGTTATATGTAGAAGATTTCTTTTTAAGGTTAGGTTTCCCCCTCTACCTTACACCTTCCAGCCTTATACCTTACTTAGGCTTTAACTTCATTATGTTGCTCAGCAGCGATGCCTTTCTCGGCTTTACCGGCATTCATAATTTCAGTTTGTTTACGGATGGATTCACCATGCATTAATTCCAGGAATTTCTCTGTAAAGTTTAAATCCAGTTTCAAAGCTTTTGCAAAAGCATGGCCTTTTTTGATGATGGCATCCCAACGGTTTACCTGTAAAATCGTTACCTGGTTATCACGTTTAAATTCACCGATTTTTTCTACAATAGCCATACGCTCACCTAATTTCTGTAACAAGATATCGTCAATTTTATCAATTGATTTACGCAGTTCGGCTAATTTATCGGCAGAGGCTTCATTTGGTACTTCAGGTTCACGTACGGTTAAACGATCTACCAAATCAGCTAAAGCTGCTGGTGTAACTTGTTGTTTGGCATCTGTCCAGGCCACTGATGGATCTACATGAGATTCGATCATTAAACCTTGCATATCTAAATCCAAAGCTTTTTGAGCAACGTAAGGGATTAACTCACGGTTACCACAGATATGGCTTGGATCGTTAATGATGGGAAGTTCAGGGCATAAAGTTTTTAACTGGATAGCCATCTCCCACATTGGTTCGTTACGGAAAGAACTTTTCTCGAAAGATGAGAATCCACGGTGAATAGCACCGATTTTAGTAATTCCGGCACCATTGATACGCTCAATTGCACCGATCCATAACTGTAAATCAGGATTAACCGGGTTTTTAATTAATACCGGAACATCATGGCCTTTTAAAGCATCAGCAATTTCCTGAACGGTGAACGGATTTACTGTAGAACGTGCACCGATCCAAAGGATATCTACACCAGCAGCCAAAGCCTCTTCAACGTGTTTTGCATTTGCAACCTCTACAGCTGTAGGTAAACCAGTTTCCGCTTTGGCACGTTTTAACCACTCTAAGCCAATACTTCCGATACCTTCAAATTCTCCCGGACGGGTGCGTGGTTTCCAGATACCTGCACGTAATACCGATACTTTACCGGTAGCCGCTAATAAGTGTGCTGTAATTAACAATTGTTCTTCAGTTTCTGCACTGCAGGGACCGGAAATGATTAGTGGTTCGTTGTTTACGTTTAACCAGGTGTTTAAAGGTTGAATGTTTAAATTAAGTTTCATGATGAAGGGTTTGTTTAAAGTCCTTAGTCCGCAGTCGGAAATCAGGAATTATATTTTAATTATTTTATTATTACAAGTTTGAATATTCTATTATTTGTCTTCGGCCCAGACTTCGGACTCCAGACTTATTTATACTTTATCGTTCTTTTGATATTCTCCTAATATGTTAAAGTTCGATGTATATTTTAATGCCTTTCTAATGGCCTTATCATATTTTTCGGTGCTTGGCCATTCTAAGTCGACGTAAAAGTAATATTCGTTTCTTTTACCTAAAACCGGCATAGATTGTATTTTTGTTAAGCTTACTTCTTGTTCTGCGAAGATATTTAACACTGTTGCCAATGAACCGGCTTTGTGGCCAACCTGAAAGCAAATAGATGCTTTGTTTATTTTTTTGCCTTCGTCTGTTTTGTCTTTTTTCAGGATCAGGAAACGGGTATAGTTTTTCTTATTTGATTCTACACGGCGTTCTAAAATGTTTAAGCCGTAAAGTTCTGCTGCTAAGTTGTTTGCAATGGCCATCGTGTCTGTTAGCTGCTCTTGCTGTATGCGTTTGGCACAGGCTGCGGTATCATTGCTTTCTACGATTTTAATGTGTGGATAATCATAAAAGAAATCGATACACTGGCGGATGGCGATGGGGTGTGAAGTAACCACTTTAATATCTTCAAACTTTACGCCTGGTAGCGCCATCAAGTGCAATTGGATAGCTAAGTAAACCTCGCCTACAACTGAAAAACCAAAATCTCTGATCAGTGTATAGTTTGGTAATAAACTGCCGGCGATAGAGTTTTCGATCGCCATTACGACGAAATCTGCCTCGTTTTTTTCTAATTTATCGCAGGTTTCTTTAAAAGAATTACACTCAACAGTCTCAATGTCTCTACCAAAGAATTTGTATGCGGCCTCCTCGTGGAAAGATGCCTTAATACCCTGAATTGCTACTCGTTTTGTCGTTTCCATTTTTGCGTTAAAACAAAAAAGTCCCGGCTGGTTGCCGGGACTTTTTTATACATTTTAATATTGTTATATATCTTTTTGCATATTAGCCCCGGCTCTTACTAAAATAGTAAAAGTAACCAAAGTAATATGTGTTTGTATTTTGCATTTCTTTTTTTGTTGAGCCAAATGTAGTAACAAAATTTAATTTGTCAATAGTAAAATGAAAATATTTTTAATGAAATTTAATTTTTTTGTTTTTGAACCGTTTTGGCAATGAGTGTATAATATTCAAATCTATTGTTTAGTTGATATGTAACTATCGATTTTAACTGAAGATAGCTGATATAGAAAGTAGAATTTAACTCAGATATTAATTGAATTTACAAGCTTTCTATTATTTTCTGAATATCTTTTTTAGTGATAGTAGCTTCTTCAGATTTATCATAAATGTAAATCATATTGATTTCATTTTCAATCTGCAGATAAGTAATTACCCTGTAACCACCGCTCTTTCCTTTTCCTTTACTTTTAACAGCTAATCTTATCTTAAAAATTCCATTGCCAAGATCGGCACCAATTCGTGGATTTTCGAGCAGTTGGGATTCTAATTCGGATAAATCGTTAATTAGAGATAAATGTTTTTTTTTTAATTGCTTGGCTTTTTTTATAAAAATAGGTGAGTAGATTATCTTTATTTCCATTGTTTCAGATATCTTTTAAAGATAACGGCTCAATTTTGCCAGATTTAATTTCTTTTGCTTCTTTTATCCCCTGAGCAATACCATTTAACAGAAGTTTTTTCTTAGAAGGCTGAACCACTTTTGCATTAATTCTTTTTAATACCTCTAGCAGAAATTCAGTATCGTTATCTTTAACTTGTATGGTTAATGTGGTCATAGCAGTAAATTTTATACCAAAAATACGAATTATATCTAAGTATAATAGATATTAAGTTTAAAGAGAGAAATTACCAAATACTGTGCCTGATGGAGCGTAATCAGTGACAAAATTAGGTGTGGTATATCATAAAAAAAAAAGGTCTGTGGAGACACAGACCTTGGTTTATTTTTATCCTGCAGAGCTTAGCTCGCCATGGTTGTTAAGTGCTTTTACTTTTTGCTTTTGCTCGTCATCATGTCTTTTCTGTTCTTCTTCGCGCAGCTCCTTTTGCATGATCTTTGCGATTTTGGTACTTCCGTCATGGCTCCACCCCGGTGGGTTAAAAATGTATTTCACTTTATCCATAAAGGTGGGTGCCTTTTTTACATCTGCTGTTAAGGCAATAAATTCGTGGAAAATAATGTTTACAGGGCCTGTATCGGTAGGCTGGGTGGTTAAGCCATATTTAACTTTATCTTCAGGTAACTCGGCCTGGAAGGTTCCAAACCACCTGTCCCACAGAATTAATACCATACCCATGTTTTTATCAAGGTAACGCACATTACTGGCATGGTGTACACGGTGATGAGACGGCGTTACAAAGATATACTCGTACCATTTCGGGAATCTGATATTGTATTGGGTGTGAACCAGGTTGCCATAAATTTGGGTAACCAGGTAGGCAAAAAGAATATCAACTGCCGTAAAGCCCATAAAGGCCAGGGGCAGGTAAAAGAAAACGCGGTATAATGGCTCAAAAACAGTTGAACGGAAACCCGTGGTTAAGTTAAAGTGTTCAGAAGAGTGATGGGTAACATGCATTGCCCAGAAAAAGCGTACGTAATGACCTACGGTATGCAAAAACCAGTATAAAAAATCCTGTGCTAAAATCAGCACGATCCAATAGAGCCAAACATTGGAAATCTGAAACAAGCGGAACTGGTAACAATAGGCCAATAAGAAAAAAGTAAATGTTTTGGTACCTAAATTAATCACAACAGCTGCAGTCATCAGATAGATGTTGGTCCAGGTATCGCGTTTGGTATATAATTTTCTGTCGTGCTGGTAGCTAAAATACATTTCAACCAGGGTTAACACGATTACGAAGCTAAAAAGCCCGATAACAGAAATATCACTTCCGGTATATTTCATTTTATAAACTGTTATAATAATCTAAACTGCTTAAAATATCGGTTGTACTTACACGGCAGTTAAACGTGCATTTACCTATGTTTTCCAAAAGTGAAAAGAGAATGTTTCCGTCTTCGTTCTTTTTATCACTTTTCATTAATTCCAAAAGGGTGTTATAGCTTTCTTTTTTAATATGATATTTGGGATACAACGATAAGATATATCTGCTGATATCTTCCAGTTCTTCTGTGCTCAATGTGCTGTTGTTGATTGAAAGCGCTGCCTCGCACACAAAACCAATGGCAATGGCTTCACCATGTGTAAGCGGATTTTCGTCATTTGCCAAAGAATAACCTTCAATAGCATGGCCGATGGTATGTCCAAAGTTTAAAATCTTCCGCAGGTTTTTCTCATGCGGATCGATGGTTACCACCTCATTTTTAATCTCGACCGAGCGGTAAATATCTGCTGCTGCGGGCGTTAAATAGTCACTAACCTTAAGTTTTTCGTAATAAGCTTTGTCGTAAATTAAACCATGTTTAATCATCTCGGCAAAGCCCGATAAAAGTTCGCGCGGGGGCAGTGTTTTCAAAAATGCGGTTTCAATAAAAACCATTTGCGGGAGGGTAAAGGTACCCACCATGTTTTTTACATTGTCGATATCAATTCCCGTTTTACCGCCAACTGAGGCATCAACCTGAGAAAGGAGGGTGGTGGGAATGTTGATAAAATCGATTCCGCGTTTATAGGTAGAGGCAATAAAGCCACCCATATCGGTAATTACACCTCCACCGAGGTTGATCATCAGGCTTTTACGGTCGGCTTCAAAATCCAGTAAGGTTTTCCAGATGCCAATGCAGAAATCGATGTTTTTATTTTCTTCACCTGCTGAAGTTTCAATCAGGTCAAATTCAGAAAAGTCTAAGATGGATTGAAACAGGGGCAGGCAAACTTCACTGGTATGTTCATCAGCCAGTACAAAAACCTTGCTGTATTTATTGCTTGCTAAAAGTGTTTTTAAAGCGTCTAAATTGCTTTCGAAATAAAGCGTATGGCCTGCGCTGGTAAGTGGTTCCATTAAATAATTTCTATTTTATTTTCGCCAAAAATAACAATATCGCCAACTCTAACCTTATAACGTTTGCGGAATTCGACCTCGCCGTTGGTTTTTACTAAACCATCTTCAACAACGGTTTGGGCATCGCCGCCACTACCTACCAATCCGCTTGCTTTTAACAGCTGGATCAATGGAATAAATTCGCCCTCTAATTTGAATTGTATCATTTTGTGCAAAAATACGATTATTTAAAGGTTTTTAGTTTTAACAACCAATGCTTTTTATAATTTTGCATCAATCTGACTTATTATATCGTAACAAATGGATTTATCCACCAAGAAACTGCCAAATTTCGATAATACGGAAATTGCATTCCGCCAAAAATCTAACCAGGAACTTAAAAAAGCATACTGGCTTTTTAAAATGATCGGAAATAATTTCCTCACGAAAGTTGGTCCCGCCATTACAAACTTCTTTTTAAATATTGGCCTGCCGATTCAGGGCGCCATTAAAGCAACCATTTTTCAGCAGTTTTGCGGCGGTGAAACCATTGCAGAATGTGATAAGGCTATTGCGCAACTGGACAAAGGTGGGGTAGGTACCATTTTAGATTATTCGGTGGAAGGAGAAGAGGAAGAACGGGTTTTTGATGAGACCTGTGCCGAAATTATCCGCACCATTGTGCGTGCCGATGGCGATCCCAAAATTCCGATTACGGTATTTAAGATAACAGGTATCGGCCGTTTTGCGCTATTACAGAAACTGGATGCTAAAGGGACGCTAACTGCAGCAGAACAGTCAGAATATGAAAAGGTGAAGTTACGCTGCGAAATGATCTGTAAAACCGCTTATGATAGAGGAGTGCCTATCATGATTGATGCAGAAGAAACCTGGATTCAGGATACCATTGATGAACTGGCGCTGGATATGATGCGTAAATATAACCGCGAACGCATTATTGTGTACAACACTTACCAGATGTACCGCCATGATAAGCTGGCCGATATGAAAGCTGATCATTTGATTGCAAAAGCGGATGGCTTTATTTTGGGCGTAAAAATGGTACGTGGTGCTTACATGGAAAAAGAGCGTAAACGTGCTGCGGAAATGGGGTATCCCTCGCCGATTCAGCCGGATAAAGCCGCATCAGACCACGATTACAATGAATCTTTACGCTATTGTGTGGATCATATTGAAGATATTGCCATTGTTGCCGGAACGCATAATGAGGATAGCAGCCGGTTATTGACTTACCTTTTGGAGGAAAAAAAGATTACGCACAATCATCCGCACGTATACTTCGCCCAGTTATTGGGCATGAGTGATAACTTAAGTTTTAATCTTGCTGACTCGAATTATAATGTGGCTAAATATGTTCCTTATGGCCCGATTAAAGCGGTAATGCCTTATTTGTTCAGAAGAGCACAGGAAAATACGTCGGTGGCCGGACAAACAGGTCGTGAGTTAGGTTTGATTGAAAGAGAATTGAAGAGAAGGAAGCTGTAGTTCAGTTTTCAGTTAGCAGTATTCACTTAACAGCGTCGTCATTTCTAAATAAGTGTGATTGTCATCCTGAGGGATAATTTATGATATAAAAATCAATATGAT